>CAYRUQ010000001.1:0-100912 GCA_964427595.1 uncultured Clostridiaceae bacterium
TCCACAATATTTTGGTTTCTAAAATTGCGCTACAAGGTCTCTGTTATTTCTCTTTGGAACTTACAATAATTATGTGTTTATAAGAGAAGTGGAGTAGTAAGTAGTTGTTCTTTTCTTTGTCCGGACAAAGAAAAGAACGGCATGAAAAAAGCTGTGATTCTTTATACTTAAATTTGCACATTATAAGGAGGAATCACAGCATGGGCATTTTAACATCTACCAACATCAATCTAAAGAACCTTTTAGGAAATTTTCAAAAAGACTTCACTGCTTTCTTCAGACAAGAAGCCGAAGACTTGATAAACACTCTGCTCAAAGATGAGATTGAAAACTTCTTCTTACAATCTTTAGAAGAGAGACAAGGTGACATCAAAAATGGTTTTTATTCAAGAACTGTTTTATCTGATTTAGGTCCTCTTAATTTGCGTATTCCTAGAGATAGATTTGATCTCTTCAAAACACAAATACTTAAACCTTATCAGAGACGATTAGAATCAGTCGATGAGATGATTCAAACTCTTTACTTTAAAGGTATGAGTGAGAACGAAATAGTCGATCAAATCACTTACCAGTTAGATGGCAAAATCTCTAGAGAAACTATCAGGAAAACCATCAACAAAACTCTCAGTAAAGCAATTGAGTTCAATTCAAGAGAGATACTGATGAATAGTGAAAATAGTGCGTTCATAATCATCGCAGATATATGTGAGCGTTATAACAGACAATCAAGACTAATCAAAAACATCAGTGAAATGGAGGAAAACGAAAGAGAACAATACTTTGATAACTCAATAGCGTAAAAGAGTTCTGTATCTATCAGGTCATGACCTGATAGATAAACATACACATAAAGAGTTACAGCTTAAAACACATAATTCTTGTAAAACTCGATTTTGAGATAACTACTACATCAATGCAAGAAAAGTTAAACTCTACTCTTTGTGTTTTACATTTTAATTAATATATTCATTTAGAAACTCATCATTTATCCATTCTCATACAGAATCTATGACGAATCTTATAATTTCCTTGTTCAAGAGTGGTTTGTTTTCCCTCGTATTCAAAACCTAAAGCTTTAGCAGTATTAAAGGAAGCAACATTATCTTCGTCACAAACAAGTTCTAAAAGTTGAATGATAGGGGTTTTCTCTTCTAATACATAATTTCTACGCCAGTCGCCGTAAACTATCAATTTTCTATTCTTCAAAGCATCAATTAAAGCTTTCCCTGCTTCTTTTATATATCCCTGACCACGATATCCTTTTCGAATGTAATATGAGAAATTGTAAGAGGGACAGTAATCGCCTTCTTTGTCATCGTACTGAACATATTCTTTTGTTTGAAGTCCGATACATCCTATTACTTCATTTGTGTCTTTTAAATAAATATAGAAAACAATTTCCAGCATAGAAGAGATTGAAGCTAACCGAATAAAAGCTATCTGATCTTCGTCCTCTTCATCAATGAACTTATATAAACTTTTGTCCTTTTTAGATTGATAAGGTTTTATTACAAGTCGTTCAGTCTTAATAGGTTTCGTGTGATTCTCCCTAAGGGTAAAGTCTTTCATAAATATCTGATAGTATTGTTTCTGAGCATTCCATATTTCATTAAATAAGTAGAAGTCCTCTTTGTGAACACAAAAAGCACAATATTCGAAAGTATTCCAGGCAACATTTTTAAGTTCTTCATCTCCAGAATTCCATAAACATTCCGTAATCTTATTTACTAATTGCATATCAACATGACACGTCTGGAGCTTTTCGTTTTGCAAAATATACTCATGAGAAATTCCAGTAATCGTTCGTAAAACCAAGGAAATATAACGTTTATAAGGTAGATGATCATCACCATAAAAATTTACATCGAGTTCTTCATTGAATGAATAATTAAATCCATGCTTCTTAAGATAATCTTCCACCTTACTGCTCAAAATTATTGAATTCATACCTTTAATCCTCGTTGCTTGATAATCCTGAAAATATTGTAAATTCTTCAAATAGCTTTGCAATTAAATTTTTTGCTTAAGTTTTTATAAAGTCCAAAATAAGAAACATGATGTGAATATCTATTAGAATCTATGACAAAGCAATAACACGGATTTGTATATATCAAAAAAGCTGTTGCTTAACCACTCTATTAAACAACAGCTAGATAACTATCTTGGATTTGCTGAAATAAATTGTTTCTCAGTGTAAGAAGGTTCTGAGAAGCTTGTTTTTAAGTTTGCTATCATAAGGGGCATAACGGATAGGAAGATCGATGATTCTCTTCTTATCAACGATGCTCTTATAGTGCGTGAAGGCATCAAAACCAACTTTTCCGTGATAGGCACCAAAACCGCTATTTCCGACACCACCAAAACCAGTAGAGCTATTAGCCAAGTGGATGACGACATCGTTGACGCATCCGCCACCAAAAGAGATCTCTCTTAAAGTCTTATTGATGATCTTCTTATTACAAGAGAAGATGTACAAAGCTAAAGGAGTAGGATGCTTACTGATGATGTCATAGACTTCTTCATACTTGTCATAAGTGACGATAGGAAGGATAGGGCCAAAGATTTCAGTTTCCATCACCTTATCATCAAGAGAGACATTATCTAAGATGGTAGGTTCGATTCTATGTGTCTCTTGTGAACCTTTACCACCACAGACAACTTTCTCGGGTTCAATCAAATCTAAAAGCCTCTGATAATGTTTTTCGTTGATGATTTTTACATAGTTTTCATTGTTGAGAGGATCTTCACCATACTGACATTTGATTTCAACTTTCAATGCTTTAATCAATTCATCTTTGATGCTTCTATCACAAAGGATGTAATCAGGTGCGACACAGGTTTGACCTGCATTTAAATACTTGCCGAAGACGATTCTTCTCGCTGAAAGTTTGATATCAGCACTCTTCTCAACGATACACGGGCTCTTTCCACCTAGTTCTAAAACACAAGGTGTGAGATTTTTAGCAGCACTCTCCATCACTATCTGGCCGACTCTGGTTGAACCGGTGAAAAAGATGATGTCAAACTTCTCATTAAGTAGAGAAGTAGCTACATCAACACCACCATTGATGACAGCGATGTATTCGGGGGCAAAATTCTCTTTGATTATCTTTTCTAAAATAGCGCTAGTATGCGGTGAAAACTCGCTAGGTTTAAGAACAACAGTATTACCAGCAGCGATAGCATCAGCAAGAGGTTCAATAGCTAACATGAAAGGATAGTTCCAAGGGCTGATGATAAGAGCGTTTCCATAGGGAGAAGGAATCTTATAAGTCTTAGAAATATACTGAGCTAGAGGAGTTTTGACTCTCTTAGGTTTTGAATACCTCTTAGTATGTTTAATCATGTGTGCAATCTCAGATAAAGAGAGACCAGATTCACACATATAAGTTTCAAAAGAACTCTTAGAGAGATCAGCTTTCAAAGCTTCATTTATCTCTTTTTCATTCTTCTTTATAGCATCATATAATTTCTCAAGAGCATGTTTACGAAACTTCGGACATAAAGTAGCTCCACTTTTAAAATATTCTCTCTGTTTTTGTAATATCTCTTCGATAGTCATCATTCACCTCTTAAGATGTGATAAAACTTCTCTAATTGTTTACGACTCATCAGTTTAGGAACCGGATAAAGAGGATTAGCCTCTTTAGCGGCATGAGTGGCCATAAGCTTTATGTCTTCTTTCTTGATGCAATCAAAATGAGTAGGAATATTCATCTCTTCATTGAGTTTTCTGATAGCTTCAATGTACTTCTTAGCTGCGACCTCATTAGAATCAGACGGAGAAGCAACTTTAGCGACAACAGCTAAGTCTTTAAGTTTCTTCCAAGCTGATTTCCCATAACCTTCTAAGACATAAGGCATGATGACTGCATTAGCTAAACCATGAGGGACATTGTATTGTCCCCCAAGAGAATGAGCGATGGCATGGATATAACCGACATAAGATTTAGAGAAGGAGATACCAGCTTTATAAGAGGCGATGAGCATATTGCTTCTAGCATCTAAATTAGTGGGCTCGTTATATGCAGTTAAAATGTTTTTAAAGATCAAAGAGACAGCTTCTTTAGCGAGTCTTCTTGTCTCTTTGCTAGTGGAGCGTCCGATATAAGCTTCGGTCGCATGAGTCAAAGCGTCCATACCGGTAGTAGAAGTAAGACCTTTAGGAAGAGAGATAGTCAATTTTGAATCAAGAATCGCATAGTGAGGAATGAGAGTGAAATCAGTCATCGTGTATTTATACTTGTTATCAGAATCAGTGATAACAGCTGCGAGGGTAACTTCACTACCTGTACCCGCCGTTGTTGGGATGGCGATAAGCGGAGGAATCTTTCTTAAGACTTTTAAAAGACCTTTTAATTGTTTGAGCTGTTTTTTGGGATAAGCGATTAAAGCACCGACTGCCTTAGCACAGTCCATCGAAGAACCGCCACCGAAAGCGATGATTCCTTGGCATTTATTCTCGATATAATTTTTTTTAGCATCATCAACATTGTGGATGGTCGGATTAGGTTGAACCTTGGTATATAAAACGGGTGTTAAACCTGCTTCCTCAATCGTCTTTTTAAGAGCGATAAATCCATCTGTTGTCGCTAAAAACTCGTCAGTGACAAGTAAGACATTAGATACTTTGTTCTTCTTTAAAATCTCAGGAACTGCTTCGATAGAATCGTGAATCTCAGGTTCACGATAAGGTAAAAGAGGTAAAGCGAGATGTAAGACCGTTTGATATATACGACAATATATCTTATTAAAAATGTTCATTCTTCATTCTCCTTATATCTGCTTGAGATTGTTCTAAGATTCTCAGTGATGTTTTCTAAACAAGCATAAAAAATCTTCTCTTCTTCTTCAGTGATATCCTTGCGAGCGATATCAACTATCTCATCAGTTTTATCGACTACTTTTTTAGCGATATTAATACCCTCGTCAGTGAGCTTATAAGCAGCTCTGTATTTTCTATCTCTAGTGACTAACCCTTTTTCAATCAAAATTTTCATCATTCTAGAGACATCGGATTTATCTTTGAAAAAGAAAGCGCAGAAATCAGACATAGTCAGTCCTTCCGGGTGTCCATATAACCCGATTAGATAAAGACTGTGAGGTCCTTTTAATCCGTATTTGTTTAATTCTTTAGCAGCTAAACGATGCCAGCAATAATAAGCTTCAGCGATTCCTAAAGCGAATTTTGGAAATCTATCGTCCATATTTTCTCCTAACTTGTTGAGTTTTCAACTTTCTTATTAAACTAAAAAAATTATCTGTTTTCAAGAAGTGTATATTTATTATTTCTGTCTCAGGATTTCATCTTAAAAAGTTTCTGATTTTAAATATTATTTGCAAGAACTTCAGCAAACACAGAAACATCTTGTTATTTATTTAGAATATTGTTTTAACAATGCTTATGTGTATAAAAAGAGTTTTAGAAAGATTAATTAGATTTTATAGAGTTTATTTCTAACCGAAATTTCTGTTTACTTGATGCAATATATATAGAAAAGATTTTCATTTATAATAAATGAAGAGGTTACTAATTTATGACTGAACTAGAACGCATGCTGGCCGGTCTTATTTATGATCCTAATGTGTCTGAACTGCTCGCTTTAAGAGCAAAAGCTCACTCTCTATGTCGAAAATACAATTCTTTAGATGAGACTGATGAAGAAAGAAATAAGATTCTTAAAGAGCTTCTTCCTAATGCTGGTGAACTTTCTTATCTTCAAGGCCCTATTCAGTTTGATTATGGAATCAATACTTACATCGGAAAGATGTTTTATGCCAATTTCAATTTTACCGTTTTAGATTGTGCAAAAGTCATAATCGGTGATGATGTCTTTATCGGTCCTAATGTCTCTCTTCTCACTCCGCTTCATCCACTATTAGCCGAAGAAAGAAACGCTTATTTAGGGCAAAATGGAATCTATACCGATAAAGAATATGCAAAACCGATTATAATTAAAGGTAATAACTGGATCGCTGGTAATGTCACCATCACTGGTGGTGTGACCATTCATAAAGGTGCTGTTATCGGAGCTGGTGCAGTCGTTGTCTCTGATATACCAGAAAATGCTTTAGCTGTAGGAGTTCCAGCTAAACCTATCAGATACCTTACTGAGAAAGATAAATTAGCTCCTGAATTATTAAGGAGGTGATCATCACATGAATGTAGGAATACTAGGTCTTGGAAGAATCGCAACCACGATGGCTGACACCATCTCACATCTTGGAATTTATGGAATCAACCTTTATGCGGTTGCTTCTCGTTCTTTTGAGAGAGCAGAAAGCTTCAGAAAACAACATGGTGCCAAAATCGCTTATGGAAGCTATGAAGAACTTCTTAAAGATCGTAAAGTAGATCTTGTTTATATAGCTACTCCTCACGCTATCCATTATCAAAACTGCATGGCTTGTATCGATGCTAGAAAACCGGTTCTCTGTGAAAAACCCTTCACTACCGACGCATTAAAAGCTCAAAGAATCTTCGCTCAGGCTAAGAAAAACAAAGTCTTTATCACCGAGGCTATGTGGACTCGTTATATGCCTTCTAGAAAGGTAATAAACAGCTTGATTGAGTCTAAACTTATCGGAGAGTTAGTCTCTATCAGAGTCGATCTCAGTTATAGCATCGAAGATAAAAGCAGGATGGTAGATCCTAAACTCGGTGGTGGTGCTTTATTAGATGTCGGTGTCTATCCGCTAACTTTCGCTTGTATGGTCACTAATAGCCATCCGCATTCCTTCCATGCTCAATGCACTTATACAGAAAACAGATTAGATGAGACTGATGTCTTCGTTCTCAATTTTGATAAAGGTGTCACAGCCACCTGTACTTGTTCGATGTCTTCTCTTTCAGATAGGAGAGGTATCATTCAAGGTACTAAAGGTTTCATAGAGGTTGATAACATCAATAATCCGTTGTTGATCAAAGTTTATAACCAAAATCTTCAGCTTATAAAAACTGAGGAGATAGTTGAGAAATTCTCCGGTTATGAATACGAATTATTCGAATGTGCAAAGTGTTTAGAAGAGAAGAAACTTGAATGTTCGTCTCTCCCTCACGAAGAGACAATAAAGATGTTAAAACTCACTGATGCTATCAGAGAAAGACTCGGTATTGTCTATCCGTTTGACGAGAATATCACTAAGAAATATCTATTCCAGTAATTATATTTATCAGTTCAAATTTAATCTTTTGATCAAAGAAGGGAGTGCCTTTTCAAACTCGACTCCATAATAGATTTCCGGTTTTCCATCTTCTAATGTTTTTTCGATGGAAATATGAACGATATCATGGGCGATTTCAACCGCTTCTTCAAAAGATTTCTCATTTAATAAAGAGGCGACAAACGCTGACGCAAATAAGTCGCCAGTCCCATGATAAACACCATCATAAGACTCAGTCATATAAGAACCGAATCTTTCTGTTTCAGCATCATAATATAAACAACCGATGACATCTTCTTTAAAAGATATACCGGAGATGACGGCTTTTTTAGGACCTAAAGAAGTCAGCTCAACTAGTGTCTTTTTAATCAGTTTTTCATCATAAGAACTCGGATAATCTGTACCAGTTAAAAAACAAGCTTCAGTCAAATTAGGAAGTATGATATCCGCTTTTGAAACAAGCTTTTTCATCTCAGTGATGTGATCTTCTTTAAAAGACGCATAAAGCTTTCCGTTATCAGCAAAAGCAGGATCAACTACTACTAAAATCTCTTTAGTTTTCAAAGTTGAGATGATGTCTGAAACTATATCGATTTGATCAGTAGCTAAATAACCGGTGTAGATAGCATCAAAATCATGTTTATAAGGAAGCCAGTGTTCAACTATCGGCTTCATCTCTAAAGTCAAATCTTTGAATGTCCAATCTTTAAAACCGGCAGTATGGTTTGATAAAACAGCGGTCGGAATACCACAAGTTTCAATACCACCTGCTGAAAGAACTGGCAGAGCGACAGTTAAAGAACAACGTCCTAAACAGCTGTAATCTTGTATGGTTAAACATCTTTTCTGCATAAAAGTATTAAGCCTCTTCAGCAGTATCGGTAGTGGTTGTTTGATCTGAACTCACTTCTGTTTTTTCTTCAACCACCTGTACTAATTGAGTTTGTGTATTTTGACGTTTTCTATTCTTTTTACGATCTTCTTTTTTGAGATCATTGATATCAACCACTTTGACATCAGTATTCATAACTTCATCAGAAGTGTTATAAGTCTCTTCTTTAGTGACTTCTTGTTCAAGTAGCATCTCATTGGTGTTTTTCACCTTCTTAAGAAGGTTGACGATACATCCGATACCAGCGACGATAAGGATACCGCCGACGATGATGATCATGATCTTTTGAATCTGTTCTGCTTGAGTGATATGAAAATAGAGATAAACAGAAGCTAACGCTACTAAGAAAGCGGATAAGATGAAGTCAAGAACGCTTGTTCTAACATTCTTCTTAGAATCTTTAAACACACCTAAATGATCGATTCCGTTGAGGATGAACATGACACTGATCACATACATACAAGTGATTAAGAAAATTGAGATTATCTGCTGTAATAAATCCGGCAAATAGAAGAGAACGACCGCAAAGCCGATAGAGACGGTTCCGGTTGCGACATCCTGACATAAAGCGGAACGAAAAAGAAGATAACCAGAGACGATATTCATCGTTCCAAAAACGACCAAAATAACACCGAGAGCATAACTTAAAGAATTGCTAACTCCATCAGAAAAATAACCGATGATAGCTAATAGTGCACCTAAAACAATCAGTATGATATATTCAATGATTTTTATCCATTTATAAACGGTTATATTCTCACTATTAATTTCTGTTCTCACCTTAAAATCCTCGCTCGAAAATTATACCATTGAACCCTCAGAATTACTTTCTTTACTAGACAAATGCTAGTTGTTTTTAAATTAAAAACGCTTAATTAACTTCTTCTCGTTATCGAATAAAAACGAAATTTTTTTCTTAATACCGAAGCGACAATAGTCCCACCAACAACCAAAACGCCCATAATGATTAAAACAATTCCGTTTACCACGCTGATATCATAATTTTCATAAATCATGATTCCTGATACCATTCCGATTGTTATTTCAAGGATGCCAATAATAAGTAAAAAGCCACCCAATAGAATTTCATAAGTTGGCTTGTGATTTATTTGATTTTTACCAAAGTTAGAAACAAATGAGATGAAAATTTGAATAAAAGCAAACAAAACAGCAATTGCTAAAATAGCTATTAGTGCCATGCAAATGACGGAAGGAGCATAGGTTGAAATAAAATTGTTCCATGTGCTTGTAGAGTAATAGAAATACTGTGTAGCATAACTAAACAGAATGTCACTATACGAACTGATTCCAAAAGCCATCGTATATGATCCTGTCGTTACAGAAAACATCGTTTTAGAAAGAAATGAAATACCAATCAAAACAAAAAGCAAAAGCACTATGTTGGAGATAGTGTGGAAAAGAAAGCCTTTAAGATTAGGAATGCCTCTATTCAATCTATCAAAAACAATCACGCCAACTAATAAGATTGCTCCCAACACGATACCAGTAATCGTCACTCCAGATAACGAATACCAAAAAGAAATCACAGAATCATAGCTAATCACCATAGAGGTGCTCACATTTAATTTAAAAAGAATGACACTAGCTAAAAACACTGCATATGCTCTAGCTGCATATTTGGTGATGTTTTTTCGTCAGATTGTAAATACCGATAAATACCTAACCCGCCAATAATAGTAGTAACTATGATAGCTATCAAACTCAAACAAACAGAGATGGTTCCAATAACCGGCCCTATATACCCATATTTCATAAGTGCGTTTGTTACACCCGATTCAAAAAGAGCAGTATATGCTTCACCGAAGAAGTAATAAATATAGATATCTACCCCGGTTGAAATGCTAACCCCAGAAGCAGAGGTGGTTGCATTTACCGAAATTAAGAAAAAGAACAAGACACTGAGAAAAATAACAGCACAAGATAATCCAAACGACACCCACGAAAAGACTGTACTTTCTTTTCTAATTGAAGCCATACGTGGCAATGTGGGTGAGGTCTTTATTGGCTCTATAACTCTTTGATTTTCTTCAACAGTTAAAGTTCTATTTTGTTGTGTTACTTCCAAATTGCTTCCGCAATAAACACAGAACTTACCATCTCCTGGCGTATTTTTATGACAAGCTGAACAGACAATTGTACCATCTAATCTACAACCGCAATTTTTACAGAAGATTGCATCTCTAGGATTATCTGTATAACATGCTGGACACTTCACAATTGCATCCCCCTATTAGTTGTTATTAACTAATTTTAATTCTGGTGGCTTTAAAAAGAAAAGATAATTGTCCTATAAATTGATGTGGTCATTTTTGGATTATCAATTACTAATGTTCTACTCCCCCCCCCTTTTTTTTCTAGAGAAGTGGTTGTCTTTATTTATATTTTTAACCAAAAGAAAAGGACAGCCTCAGCACGAAGCTAAGACTGTCCATATAGCAAGGAGAACTACAAACTAAACGTAGAATGTAACCAACACGCCTTCAGCAGGCATTGTAAACTGAACACAGTTATTGGTGCCATAACCATAAGTTAATTGTGTTTCTTCAATAATTTCACCATTCTTAGATTCCACTTTGACATAACAAGATGCACCATATCCTAAGCTAGCGGCCGCATATACAGTTGAACCTTCGTCAACAGAGGATCCAGAGGCAAGTCCATAACTAGAAGCCCCCCATACGACATTGTAGTTTGTACCGACAAGACAAGTATAAGAAGTCTGATTGTCAATCGTGACTGTTCCATCTACAAGGCTTGCAAGAGGATCATCTGATGCTTGCTCATCTGTGGGGGTAGTAAATGTGATTATCACAGCATCAGCAGGCATCGTGAAGCTTGTATAGCGACCATAACTGCCTGAATAAGATAACTCCTTCTCAAGGATTATTTCATTTGCGGTTTCGACGGTAACATTAACAGCACCATCATCGTATCCTAAGTTTGCGTAAACATAAACGGTTGTATTCTCAGTAACAGAAGAGCCTGATGCAAGTGCCGCACCTGTGTTTCCGTATATGAGACTTGAAGCTGTTCCAAATACACAAGTATAACTAGTTTCGTTGTATACCGTGATTGTTCCGGGTTCAAGGTTGGCAAAACGATCATCTGATGCTTGCTCACTTGCGGTGATAGTAACGGTAGTATCAGCAGCGGCAGTAAATGTATACCAGCCATCAGCATCTGCTTCTAAAGTTGTATCTCCATAAGTGACAGAATCAAGGCCATAACCATCTTCAACATCGAAGGTAAAGGAAATCTCAGTTCCGACATTAACTGTCTCATCAGCAGTTAATTCATCACCCCATTCATCAACGATCTTAAGGTTGATATATCCTGTGCCTGTAAAGTTAAGAGTAGTAGTTGAACTAGTCTCTGTTACAACATTGATGAGTACATTGCTATTAGGCATGGTGAAGCTATACCAACCACTACCTTCATCGGCAACATCAGGACCGCTGGTATAAACAAGATCGATAGCATAACCGAGTTCAGGTTTAATTCTGAATCTAACAGTCTCACCAACCGCAGCTTTAGTATCGGGTTCTTCTAAAACGGTGTAATAGTAACCTCTATCATCATCAAAGCTGATTGTGTGTTTAGTTGAAACATCGAAAGTGAATTCACCTGTATCAATGACAATAGCTTTAAAGACTTTATCTTTTTCACTGTGTGCACTAGTAGTTACATCCGTAGCTTTAACATCGCCAAGTAAGACAGAATCAAGTCGGTAGTTTTCTTCATCAAAGTTAAAGTGAATCAAGACTTCAGCACCGGTGACTGTCTGAGTGATTTCTTCGCCTTCAGTGTTAGTGATGACAACATCACTGACACCAACAGCTTCTTGATAAGTAAGTGCGATGATAGAAAGAGTCTCGATAGTAACTACAGCACCGCCCTCAGGCATAGTGAAACTTAAACTTCCAGTTTCAGTATCGAATGTAGAAGCGACTGGAGCTCCATTTGTATCAGCAACGGTTGCTCCATTAAGAAGATATCCATCATCAGCAACAGCTGTTAAGTTGACAGTTGAGCCAACTGTAATACCAGTAGTTTGACCAGTTAAAGTGGCATGTGATCCTTCAGCTAAAGTGATATCAGCAACACCAGTGTATTCAGAGGTGATGTTGATAGTGACTGCAGTAGCATCAGTAAATTCAATAGTATAGGCGTTTCCGTTTTGAGTAATAGTAGCTTGATCAGATGTAACAGTAGGAAGATAACCAGATTCAGGGACAACAAAGAGTGTCACACCACTATTATATTTTTGACCAGAAGTGATGCCATAGTACTGATAATGTCCTGCTCCACTCTCGTTGATGGTTATTGTGGCTCCATCATTAGCAGTGAAAGCCCAAGAAGAAAGTGTGATATCAACATCAGCATCAGGCATGATGAACGAAACTTTATATTCCTGTGCATTATCTAAGTACTCAGTTTCTTCACTGCTAGTCTTAGCAATAGTAGAAGCAACAGGATCACCATTTTCGTCAGTAACTTCAGCACGATAATCTAAACCATCTGCTCCATTGAAAGTGAAAGTGACTTCATCTCTTTCAAGTAAAGTCGCTCCTGCTTCAATAGAAACATCGGTGATGTTGTCAGGATCAATGACAGTCAAAGATGCCAGTTTATGTTCATTAGGAACAAACTCAGCAGCGACATTTAAAGTCACGCTTGAAGCAGGCATTGTGAAAGAGTAACTTACTCCGTATTTAAGAGTAGTTAAAGACCCATTATCAAGGCTGATTGAACTGAACGTATATCTATCAGCGATAGTGATAGTGACCATAACTGTACTTCCAGCTAATGTTGAAGTCACTTCTGTTCCGTTGACGGCCAACACAACACTTTCAACGCCTTCAGTTGTGATGACATCAATACCATAAGTGGGTTTAGCAGAAGTAGTCGCTACAACTTCAACAGCGCTAGCTGGCATAGTGAAGTGATATTGACCCGCTGTTTGAGAGATAGTGACTTGTTCAGAAGTGAAGGAGACTAATTCATATTCAGAATCTAAGGTATAGGAGATGACGACGATTGAACCTTCAGTTGCACTAGTGACAGTCTCACCACCAACTGTGAAAGTCGCAGTGATACCTTCATCTAAAGTGAAACTTAAATCATAGAAAACCTCTTCAGGTTCAGCTGAAGATTTGTCTTCAGCTGAACTACTAGAGGAACTATCAACTGTTGAAGAAACAGTAGAAGAATCGGTAGTTGAAGAAGTTGTGCTTGATGTCGGACTAGAAGAAGTATCGCTTGTTCCAGAGCAGGCAGTAGCAAGACCTAAGGTTAAAAGCAAACAAGCGAGTAATGAGAATTTACCTTTGTTTTTCATTTATCATTTCCTCCGCACTATTCCTTATAGGAAGAACATAAGTTGAAGACTGTTGTAATAAGTGTTGGTACTGATAGTGAGATTTATATTGTCTTTCACATATCTACCAAATCCATCATCTTCTCGACTTGTCGTACAATTGAATCCTGCTTCTATGAGCATATCACCATAGGTATTACCAAACTCAGCCATGTCAGCTTTTGAAGAGAAATACTCAGCAACAGGTAAGTAAATGGTAGAGAGATTACTTTCATACCAATCACCCCAGGGATGATCTTCGTCATAGTAGAAAGGAATGACTTCATCAGGATCGATATCGAATTTAGTAGCAAGAGCATCATAGAAACCGGTATTGAATTCAGACCATTTAGTAATTGCAGAAGAAGAGAAGTCCTCATATGTGCTTAAGTCATAGGAAGCTTGAGTTATTCCGATGTTGGTGATAGTAGTAGTAGCTGTTCCTTGGAATGAATAGATGTCATACCAATCGTAAGAGATGACAACACTGTCAGTGTTGATCGTGATATCAAGACTTCCATCAACGATATAATCGATATAGTAATCATCGATGATAGCATCCGCTGCTAAACGATAGGCGTAATCATAAAGGCTATAGATGTCTCTGAGCGTGTAGGTTGAAGAACCATAAATGCTGAATAAATCAGCAGAGATATCGAAGGCAGGAAGAACATCATCGAGAGTCTGACCTTCAATCGGATAACCATTTCTACCTTTTAAAGTAGCGGTTCCGTCACTACCAACATTGACATCGAAGAGAGTTAATCCGTTATCAGTCTCAAGATAACCATAAGGATATCCACCCTCTTCAGTGATGATCACACCATTTCCAAAAGCTTCATAAGTAGCATTAACATTGGAATACCAGTTGTGAGTGATCTCAATATTAGCTGTGTAGTTGTGATTTTGAAGACTCTTAAGAACCCAATCTAAACTGCTGGTATCAAAGCTGGCAGTGATAGGTTGAACAGCGCTGATTTCATCGTAAGAGACTGTCTCTAAACTGACGTGCTCATAATACTCGGTGGTCGAACCATTCATCGTACCAGTGTGAGTGGAATAAAGATCGATACCACTGACATCTCCAGCAGCATCAACATTGATGTAGAGATAATCGACAGGTGCTGAATAACGAGTGAAGTATAAAGTGAAGTATTGAGAAAGAGTGTCCTCTTTGATGTTAAGAAGGAATCTATCATCATCAACTCTTTCAAAGTCACTTTCAGTGACGTCTTCAAACGGGTTGTAGTAATTATCATAGAAATCGGTACCGGTGTCAGTTAAAACAACTTCGTTTGAATAGTTCAAAACGGCAGAGTAGGCGTTTCCGTCACTGCCTCTTCTATAATCAACATGATTCTTTTCAGTACCATCATCAGCGAAGCAAGAATCTAAGAAATATTGATCACTAGAGACATAAAGCTCCTGATCGAAGATAGTCTCATCATAGAAGCTTCCTCCCCACCAACGAGCGACAGTATAAGTGCCCTTGAAGGCGATACCATCTTGAAGTTGATAGAGAATATTACTAAGAACGCTATTTTCACTCTTAGTTGTAACATCAAGACTGACAGCATCTGATGCATAAAGATCATCATGAGCTTTGATTCTGACTTCAACAGTGTGATCTTCGTTTTCAGAAAGACCAGTGAAGGTGTTGGAATCTTGCCACTGACCTCCGTCGATTCTATATTCACCATTTTCAACTTCAGTGACGACGACTTTAACATCGCTGGAAGCGAAAGTGACTTCTTCAGTCAAGACGCTCTTGAAGAGAGGTTCAACCAGTAAACCACCTTCTTCCATCTCAACTTGGATGATACCATCTCCATTTAAACCTAAATGTTCGACTCCGTTGACTTTAACACCAGCGGAGAGAACTCCATCTTCAGCTGTGCAGGTGACAGAGATGTTGATAGTTTCTCCAGCTTTAGCGATATCAGCGTCAACAGTGGCATAACCATATCTAGAAGTTAAGATAGTGACACCATAATTGTTGTTAGTAGTAGGAGTCTCAGGACTTGAAGAAGAGTCTTGATCAGGAGAAGAACTAGAATCAGTTACTGAAGAGTCATCAGCGGAAGAAGAATCTGAAGAAGTGGTAGTAGAAGAGTCGGTGACAGTGCCAGTTTGAACACTGCTATTATTTGTCGAACTATCAGGTGTCGTAGAACTAGACTCGCTAGAGGTGCAAGAAGTCAAAAGAAGAGCTAAAGCACCCAAAGCGAGAAATAAATTTTTCTTTTTCATTGTCGATGTCCTCTCTTTCTCATACTTCTGTTAAAGCGTAGTCACTATAAGGGAACTCTGCTGTTCCAACAGATACATCAACAGTGACTGTTCCATAGGTACCAGAACTAGAATCAGTGTATGTGTAGGTGAAAACAGCGCCCTCATCAGTTAAGACGATGTCGAGAGAATCATCATCGATATATAAAGCTTGAGAGGTGTTTTGAGCTAAGACATCAGGAAGGGTGTAATCAGCATAGTTATAGAAGAGTGAACTATTTCTTAAGTGATAGGAATTTGTGCCGGTGACTTCAAAGACTTCCGGAGCAAAATCAAAGGTAGGTGAATAAAGGGAAAGCGTGACATTTTGAAGCGGATAACCACTTGAATACTCAAGAGTTTGATCAGTTTTATTGACAGTGAAACGATAGAACCCATTCTCGTTTTGTAACATACCGGTCTCAGTACCATCAGAGAGGATCTCAAGAGCGGTATCAGGAGTGACGATCAATGTCGTTTCTTCAGCTGTTCCATTAGCGGGTTTGACAGTGATTTTAGAGACATAATTGCCCTCAGCTAAACCATCGAAGAGCTCTTGTAAAGCTTCGTGCTCAGGTTCCGTCTCATAAGGAGATTCAACATCTCCTTCAACCTCATCGGCAGAGACAAAATCAGCATCATAAGTGATGGTGTACTTAAGACCGACTGTTGAAGTTGCGTAATAATATCCTTCTAAATGAAGAGAAACAGGATTGTAATCATTATCAACTTCAACCACCAATTCAGAAGGAGTGATTCCAGAATCACCTAAAATCATGCTGGTAAAAATAGTAGGTGAAGTAACTCTATCGAAATCGAGTGTTAAATAACGATAATCAGAAGAGACTGAGAAATAAGTGGATAAAACTTGGGTGAATGGATTGTAGAAAGAACTAGAAAATCCATCACCGACATATTGTTCAGAAAGTGTGTTTTGACGATCAACCATGTAAAGAACGATCGTATCTGCACTTCCTTTGTAATAGGTAAGTGAATCAGTCTCACCACCAGAGGTGAGATTCATAGTGTAACGGTTTGAAGTGATAGCGACTTCTAACTCGCCGCTTCCACTTCCATAATTGGAACCATAGTAATCAGCATTGATCGTATAGGTTCCTTTGAGAGCTAAATCATTATCG
The DNA here is from genome assembly GCA_964427595.1 of uncultured Clostridiaceae bacterium. GTDB lineage: Bacteria > Bacillota_I > Bacilli_A > RFN20 > CAG-288 > Enterosoma. The sequence goes on from CAYRUQ010000001.1 coordinate 16,841, forward strand.
ACGATATTATCTAAAGCGGTGTCATTAACAGGTGATGCTAAGATAGTCTTAGAGAAGACTTCACTATCAAGGAGAGTATCTCCGTCGCCAGGCATATAGATGCTGACGACATAAGTACGATTAGGGATGAGAGTCTCGGAGAAGTTAGGTGATTCTTGCCACTCTCCCGAGAAGGTAGGAGTAGTCTGCCAATCGCCTTCTTCAATCTTATATAAACAACCATCAATTGCCTTGACTTTCATTGAATAATAGTCAGCGATGACATAGAAATCAGATAGATCAGCGGCGAAGAGAGGTTGTACTGTGTTTCCTTCTTCAGCCATCGTTGTCGTAACTTGATTGTTTTCATCCAAATCAAGCGTTTCACCATTAACAACTAACTTGGCTGGTGCATACAAATCGTCGTAAGAATAAACGGTGTACGTGATCTCAGAGTCAGGTAAGGCTGAAGCCACAGAAGGGACAACATAGCCATAAGGTGACTCTTGGATGGTGGTAGGGAGATACGTCTCAGAAACGGCATCTGTGTTGTCTGCCTGTTGGTTGTCGTTGTTGTTAACTAGGCCGGTTTGACAGCTTGTCAACGCTAGGGCAACTGTGCACAGACTAAACAGAGGTAAAAGGGATGCTTTTTTCATTTGTAGTTCTCCTTGTGCATTGCAAAAAGAATACCCCCCCAATGCCCTAAAAGCAACAGCCTAAAAAGTAGAAGAAAGCAAGTCTTTTTTTGATTAATTTCATCTCTTTTAAAACCTCTGAAAAAAGAACAAACACACAAAAAGGTTAAAAATTAACAAATTTTCTTGCTTTGTTCATAAAAATTAATAAGAAATCTATATATAAATAAGGTTAGAAGCCTTGTTTTTAGTTTTAGTTTCTTTCATCTCTATTTTCTTTGTTAAACCATATAAAACAAGGAAGTAAAGAAAATCAACTTTTTGATTGAAACCGCTTGCACAGATTTTAATTCAGTCGCTTTGTTTACAAATTCATATATTTATTACAAAAGAAAAACTCGGTCTGTTGAAGAACCGAGTTTATATCGCTTTGATTTTATTCGATGTATTGAATGGTGATGTGTCTTTTATGACCAGTACCTAATGACTGAGTCTTGATGTGCTCATATTTAGAGAGAGCTTGATGGACGATTCTTCTCTCATCAGAGGTCATCGGATCCATGACGACAGTAATATGAGTTCTTAAGACTTCGTTAGCGAAGTGACGAGCCATAGAAGCATATTTATCATACTTATTCTCTTTATAGCCATCGCAATTAAGTAAGATACGATAATGACCACCGAAACGATTGAAGCAAGCAGAGCGAGTCAGTTCATTGATCGAACGGAGGGTGTCTCCGTTTCTTCCGATGACATTCTTGTTGTGATTGCAGACGATATTGAGTTTGATAACTCCGTCTTCATATTTAGCTTCAGTAGATCCATAAAGACCTAAGACTTTAAGACAGCGTTTGATGTAATCATCAGCAAAGACGATGACATCGTTGATCGTATAGATACCGATAGTGACTGTTTTAGAGAAGAGAGTTTTCTTGATAGAGATGACTTGATATTTGAGATCTTTAGGATTGTCGATGCCGAGATCTTCACACGCTTTGCTAACTGCTTCTTCTTCTGTCTTACCTTCGTATTTATTCATGGGTTGTTACCTCCACAATGGTTTGTCAGATTTGCTCTTCTTTTCCTTCTTGTCAGCTTCTTTTTTAGAAGAACCTTGATGATGGGCACTTCTTCTTAAGGTGGCTAAGCTAGTTCCATCTCCGGTCATTGAGAGCATCTTATGACGGTGTTTCTTCTGGAAGAATTCGTTGAGTAAAGATTGAAGGATTGAGATCAAAGCACCGGTGAACCAATAGATACCCATACCAGCCGGTAGTGACCAACCCATGATAATGATGACGACCATCATGAAATAGGTGACATACTTCATCGTCTTAGCTGGATTTGGTGCTCCATCAGTCGGTTTAAGGTTATTGCCAAACTTAGCGGTTCTCCAGTTGTTAAGCCACATACCTGTACAAGAAGAGAGAATGTTAGCAAGCGTCATAAAGATGAAGATACAGATACCGGTCACCGCACCTGGTGTCGTACTAAAGGATGTGAAACAAGTAGAGACAGTCGTAGTCAGTGATAATCCTAACCAACTCTCTTGTGCTAAAACCGCACTACCTTGCAGCGCTGACCAGACACATATGAATAATGGGAACTGCAAGATCATGAATATCAAAGGAATAAAAGGATGAACTTTAGCTTCCTTCATCAATCTAGCTTGTTCCATCGCTAACGCTTGTTTCTGTTCTCTATCAGTAGCAGCGTTAGGATACTTAGCTTGGAGAGCGTTTATCTTAGGTTGAATCAGCTGTTGTTTAGCTGTTTGTTTACTCTGTAAGAAAGTGGAGATGATCGTGAAGATTCTGGCGATTAAAGTGACGACGACGATCGCTAAAATCAAAGACCATCCATTGGAGTTAGGAATACCAGTTGAGATTTGATAAACGAGCCAAGAGAACGGATAGACGAAGAGACCTTCTAAGAATCCGTAATCTCTGAAAGCTTCTCCCCAACTCTTACCTTGGATATAAATGCTGGATCCACTTTGAGTAAAGACGCCACTTTCAGGGGTGATACAAGCTGTTGAAGTGACCATTGATGATGCATAACTTTGGAAAAGAGAAACGAAGTTTTCAGAAGGTACGACTAAGATTCCATACTCAGCTAATGCTTCTTCATACCACTGGTTGTAGTTAGTCCAAATTTCAGAGACATATAATTCTCCGTCATCATCAGTTGAGATACCAGCATAGATACCGACATGCCAAGCGACATGCCAAGCTAAAACTTCATCTTCGATGTCATCTAAAGTTCCATCCATGAAGTAGGTGATGTTATCATCAGCGAAAGTCTTAGCTTTCGTATCCATGAAGGAATAGAAAGTCTTGGAAGGTAGGTTATATCCTGCGCTCTCTAAATAGGTGTAGATAGTCTCACGATTCTCGTTTTGAGTATCGATATCGTAAGGCATCTCTTCTGCTAACTCTTCAGTGTAATAATCTCCGTAATTCTCTTCTTCAGTGATATCTACGGAGTCATTAAAAATATTGCCGAGAGCTGCGAAGAGCTGATTGGCTTGATCTTGATTGGTGCAGAATGAATTTGTACATCCAGATAAAGAGAAAATAGCGATGAAGGCTGCAAAGGCCATCACGATGCGCTTGATCCACTTATGATTGTGATGTTTTCTCATGCGTTATCCTTTCACATGATAGATGTTGAAGAAAATGAATGAGCAACATGCTGTTTTCATTAAAGGTCTTTTTTTGGAAACCGCTTCTTGCGATGATCACTATATCAAATGGCTTTTGGAGAACATCACAGAGATTGACCATCGCTCTTAATTGTCTACGGATGCGAGCTCTAACGACAGCATTACCGATTTTGCTAGAAACGGAGATGCCGATGCGAGCATGATTCATCTGGTTAGAAGCAAAGTAGACAGAGAAAGAATCATTCTTACCGGCACACTGTTTCTGATCTAGCACTCTTTTGAAGTCCTCCGATTTCAACAATCTGAAGAACTTTTTCATGAATACCGAAAAACTCAGGTCAAGCCTGAGTCAAACGAGCTCTTCCTTTAGCTCTTCTTCTAGAAAGAACAGCTCTACCGCCTTTGGTAGCCATTCTGGCTCTGAATCCGCAAGTATGTGCTCTTTTAATTTTGCTGGGCTGATAAGTACGTTTCATCAGGTTTTCCTCCGATTGGTGATGCGCACAAAAAACGCATGTAGGCATATTATAGGCACATCGATTTTTTAAATCAATAAAAGTTTACTAGTCTTTAAATATAAAAATAAAAATCTATATATGCGTAAGAACTCTTATTTCCATCACTTCATGTTTTGTCAGTTTTACTAGAAAAATTTATAATAGATCCATAGTTTCTTTGCTTTGTACTAGCCATTAAAAACAAAGCTTCAAAGGATGAGTAATATGCTTGTTTTTGATACGATTGTCGCCTTAAGCACGCCACCTTATAAAAGTGCCTTAGCTACTGTTAGACTCTCTGGTCCTAAATCCAAAGAGATGCTTTTAAAGTTGATTAAAAAAGATGAGAGCTCTCTAGTTCCTAACCAAGCTTTCTTTTCCAAGCTCTACTCTGATAAAGAAACCAACAAAGTCATCGATGAAGCTGTTGTCACTTACTATCAAGCTCCTCATTCTTATACTGGTTTTGATTCAGTTGATTTCTCTCTTCATGGCTCTATGTTTGTCGTTGATGAATTGATTGATACTTTGGTAAAACTTGGAGTAAGAAGAGCGGAAAGAGGTGAGTTTTCTGCTCAAGCTTACTACAACGGAAAGATTGATCTTCTTAAAGCAGAAGGTGTCAATGATTTAATTAATGCAAGGAGTTCTCGTGCTAAAGAAATTGCTCTTTCAGCGATGAGTGGTAAAAACTCAAAGTTAATCAATGAACTGAAGATAAGACTATTAGAAGTCATATCAGAACTTGAATACTATGTCGAAGATCAATACACAGAAGAAAAAGATGATTATGACGGTGAATTAGAGATAGCCAAATCTCAATTAGAGAATGAAATTGTTTTACTTGCCAAATTGGTTGATCAAACCGCTCAAGCTAATAGAGAATACAGAGGCATCGTCGTTGCTATCGCTGGTGAACCTAATGTTGGTAAGTCTACTTTATTAAATGCATTAATTGGGTCGGACAAAGCGATTGTCTCTCCTATACCTGGCACTACTAGAGATGTGGTAGAAGCACAAAAAGAATACAAAGGTATCCTTTTCAACTTCAAAGATACCGCTGGACTAAGAAAAACAGATGATTATGTTGAAAATCTCGGTATAGAAAGATCTTATAAAACAATCAAAGAAGCTGATATTGTTCTTCTTGTCTCTGATTGTGGATTTAAAGACATTGATGAAGACAAAGATCTTTCTCTTCTTTTAGAGACTAAACCTGTCATCAGAATCGCAAGTAAAAAAGATTTAGGCATATCCACAAATGAAGGTGATATCTCTCTTTCAGCTTTAGAAGATGATCTTTCTGGTTTGATCGATTTTATCTTCACTAAGCTTGATATGACTGGAAAAGAAGAAGCTGAATTTTTAGGAGAGAGGGAAGAAGATTATTTAAGAAGGATAAAAGAGACCCTTACTGAAGCTTCTTTAGCTATCGATGAGACTAAAATGATAGACATAGCTTCTGATAAAATCAGAAAAGCTGTCGATCTTCTCAATGAGATGGCTGGTGCTTCTTCAAATAAAACAATGGAAGATATATACGAGACTTTATTCGCAAATTTCTGCTTAGGAAAATGAAAATTATCGATACCCATTCCCATCTTAATGATGGAAGATTCAAAAATGACATAGACGAAGTAGTCAAAAGAGCTTTATCAGCTGGCGTTGTCAAAGTTTACAACAATGCTGATAGTCTTCCTTCTTTTGATGACATTCTTTCTTTACAAAAGAGATATCCAACTTTCTTCCGATCAGTTTTAGGTATTCATCCTGAGTTTGCAAATAAGGATGATAATTACTTCTTAAAGGCGTATCAAAGGATAAAAGATAACCTGTCTACTATCTCTGCTATCGGAGAAATCGGTCTTGATTATCACTATGACAAATCGCCAGAAACTAAAGAGAGACAAAAGAAAGTTTTTATCGAACAGATAAGACTGGCTAAAAGTCTTTCTCTTCCTATAATCATCCATTCTCGTGATGCCGATTTTGATACTTTAAACATCATCAAAGAAGAGAAACCAAATAAGATTGACCTTCATTGTTTCTCTGGTTCTTATGAGATTTATAAAGAATATATGAAACTTCCTATTCAAGTTTATTTTGGAATAGGAGGAGTAGTCACTTTTAAGAATTCTCGTGTTTTAAAAGAAATAGTTGAAAAAGGCGATATAAGACACTTTTTAACTGAGACTGACGCTCCTTATTTAGCACCTACTCCTTATAGAGGTCAGAGGAATGAGCCATCATTAATCCCTTATGTTTTAGAGACGATCAGTGAACTTAAAAACCTCTCTTTAGAAGAGACTTATGACATCATTTTTGAAAACGGAGAGAACTTCTATGGACAAGAGTGATGAAAGATTAAATCGTCGCTATGTCTATGTCGTAGAAGGAAAGAGCGACGAAGACAAATTAAAGAAAGCGGGTTGTCTTTTCGTCATCAAAACCGGCGGTCGTTATATAAGACCGGAAATCATAGAATTCATCAAAGAAGTTCATAAGAAAAGGGAACTGGTTTTAGTTTTAGATCCAGATGGCCCTGGAAGAGATATCAAAGCTCATATTGAAAGAGCAACAGGAACTTGTCTTCACGCTGATGCTGACATTAAAGAAGCTAAAAGACATGGTAAAGTAGGCATCGCACAAATGTCTCTAGAAGCTATTAAAAATCTGATTAAACCTTTTATCACTCACGATCTTTTCATCGATGAGAACCTCTCTTTAGAAGATGATGATTTATATGATTTAGGTCTATATGGGCCAGGTGGAAAGAAAGAGAGATACAAGTTGATTAACAAGTATCATATTCCGTACACTTCTTTTAAAAACGTTGAAGATGCTTTATTGATGTTATGTGTAGATAAAAAACAATTGATTGAGGATTTAAAAGATGACTGAAAAAGAAAGAGTCAAAGGATTATTAACTGAATATAACCTTGTTGCTAAAAAGTCTTTCGGTCAGAATTTCCTTATCAATGAAGGTATCATCAATAGAATCATCAAAGGTCTTGATGTTCCTAGTTTCAAGACCATCATTGAGATAGGACCTGGTCTTGGTGCTCTCACTTTAAGACTTGAAAAAGAAGCTTCTCATCTCATCGCTGTTGATGCTGATAGAGATATGATCAAGGTTCTTTCTTCAATCGTTGATAAAGAAAAAGCGACTTTGATCGAGTCTGATTTCCTTCGTTTTGATCCTGATTTGTATTCTCTTCCTGAAGAGAGATTGTTTGTAGGAAACCTACCCTTTAACATCACCTCTGAACTTCTTGAATATCTCTTGTCTAAGAAGTTTAAAAAAGCAGGTGTGATGGTTCAAAAAGAAGTGGCTGATAAACTAGATTACAAGCCCGGAAAGAAAGACAATAATGCCCTGGGTGCTTATATAGCTTGTACATGCGATTACTCGCTTCTCACCTTCGTTGATAAATCTTGTTTTGATCCTGTACCTAAAGTTGATTCTTCTTTTGTGACTTTAGATTTCAAAAACGATTTTCCTTTCGAGGCTTATCAGATTTTTAAAGTAGCTTTTAAAGATCCTAATAAAACTATCTCTAACTGTTTTAAGCAATTCACAAGATACAAAGATCTCTTACCTTCTTTAAAGGAGAATCTTCCTGATATTCTTTCAGTCAGAGCTAGACAGCTTGATGTTGAAGATCTTAAGAAGTTAGCGTCCTTTGTTATATCGTTAGAGAAGACGAAGTAACTTATAATGTTAATAAATAGTCAACAGAGGTTATTCACAACATGGATTATCAAAAGAAAGAAGTGAAAACACATCAAGAATTCATCTCTCTATGCTTTGAACATGACCATTGTCCGGAAACCTTGATATTAAATGACGATAAAGAAATTTCTCTCCTAGTTCAAAACACTTTTTCTCTGTTTAAAAAAGGTCAAGACGATGCTGGTGCTTTATGTGCTTATGTTCTTTTAAGCAAAGATATCGATATTCCTAAAGCTCTTGATATCATCCATGTTTTGATCAAAGATAATCACCCTTCTGGATACTATTTGATGGGTGAATGTTATCGTTTAGGAAAAGGTGTTTCTAAACAGATTGATAATGCTGCTTTTTATTACCAGAAGGCTGCTGATATGAGTGAACCGATGTCTTTAACAAGACTCGGAATCAATCATTACTACGGAATAGGAACTGAACCTGATGTTGAAACTGCTCTTCCTTACTTTCAAAAAGCAGCTGCTTTAAATCAACCAGTCAGCCAGTATTCCTTAGGTCTCATCTATTCTGATGTCAAAGGAAAGCATTACAACAAGAAGCAAGCTTTCAATTGGTTTTTAAAAGCAGCTAGACAGGGATTTGATGAAGCACAATGTCGCATCGCTTTAGCATATAAATACGGAGATGGTGTTCCTCAAGATTTACTTGAGAGTGTGAAGTGGTATCAAAAAGCTGCTCTTCAGAATAATCGCATCGCTTTAAACAATTTAGGCATGGCTTATGAGAGAGGCATCGGTATCAATCAAGATTTAGAAAAAGCCAAAGATTGTTATGAGAAAGCTGCTCTTCAAAACTATGCGCCTAGTGAATATAGACTCGGTCTTCTTTATTTAAAAGGACAGGGTGTCGTTCAAGATTATGACAACGCCTTTAAACATTTAAAAAGAGCGAGTGATAAAGGATACTCGCTCGCTTACGCTTTCATCGGTGATTTTTATCTTGATGGCAATGTTGTTAAGAAAGATGAAAAATCCGCTTTCAATTACTATAGACTCGGTGCTGAAGCTGGTATCGCTAAAGCCCAAGCCAGTCTTTCTAAATGTTATTTGCTTGGTATTGGAACAACTAAAAACACTGAAAAAGCTGAGAAATGGCATCAATTAGCCCTCAAACAAGGTTATAACGAATAAGTCTTTTATTTGCTTTTTAGATCAAAATGATTGTCGTTATCAAAGAAAGATTCGAAAGAATCATCATTTACATTTGTAGTGTCAGGAATTGGTACATTATCGATAGTTTGAGGAGCAACAGCAGTTGGAGTTTCGATCTCAATTTCTTTTTCCACGACTTTGTTTTTCTCTCTGAGAAGTGAGTCTTGAAGAGACGGAAAGAAGTGGAAGACAAGACCAGTTGCTGTGATTCCTAAAGTAGCGCCAACAACATCAGCAACAACATCAAACATAGTGTCTTCTACCGCATAGTGGAAACCGTAGAAATAACGATAAAACTCAAGTAATTCTTCATCAGTAATATCACTTGAAATCTGCCAAGTTGAACCGGTCAAATCCATATAATCCTGGAATTGATCAGGTAAGTATTTCTGCATATTAGTGCCAGCTATCATATCAAAGGAGAACTCATAAAGTTCCCATAACATCTGAACGCCTAAAGCGAAGAAGAAACCGAAAATCAAAGCATAAACGACTTGATGCGACCCACCCTTATTAGTCTTAGCTAAGAAGAATTTTGCGACGACATAACCAACTAAAGCGAGTTCGGCAGTACCGATAGCATGAAGGATTTTGTCGTATCCTGTGACATTGAGGAAGACTTGGCATGCTTCTCCTAAAACGATAGAGAAGAAAAGATCAAGTAAGATAACGATATCAACAAAAAGTCCTATCTTAACTTTGAATATCTTTTCAACGAGAGTAGTACCCCAGATACCGACGGCACCACAGCATGCTCCGATGATAACTGTTCTAGCTTGTTGAGCTCCCCAGTATTCAGTGACTCCACAAAAAGTAGTGATAGCAAGAATCAACAAAAGCACATAGGTGAGTTCTTGAACGCCGACAATTATGATTCTCGGAATGTTCAATCTTTCGTGTGGTTCAACAAGATTTTCCATCAACTTTTCTTCGTTTTTGCTCATTTTTTCCTCCTCGACTATATCTTCCTTTTTAATCGTTGAAATCTGTATAACAATCCGATAGTGAAGTGTGGTTGTTGATAGCATAGATAGCGTTAGCAATCAGTTTAGATAATGTGCAGACTTTGATGTTGATATTTGAATTTTTAAACTTGTCGGTAAGAGGGATTGAGTCTGTAACATAAATCTTCTTAAAGACATTAGCTTCACTGATTCTTTCAAAAGCAGGATCAGAGAAGACTGGGTGAGTAGCTGCGATGAAAACATCGTTGGCTCCCTCTTTGATAAGTGCTTTAGCAGCAGCCACTGCTGAACCAGCGGTGTCGATCATATCGTCGATGATAAGACAACTCTTACCTTTAACATCACCGATGATGTTCATGACTTCAGGTTGATAAGAAGCTGTTCTTCTCTTGTCGATGATAGCGATAGGTGTGTTTAATCTTTCAGCCATTCTTCTCGCTCTGTTGACTCCACCATGATCAGGAGAGACAACGACAAGATTAGTTTTATCAATATCATGATCATGACTGATAGCATGTCCGAGTATCGGGATAGCCGTTAAATCATCTTCGATGCAAGCGAAGAAACCTTGAATCTGAGCGGCGTGAAGATCGAAAGTCACAACTCTATCAGCACCTGCTGTCGCAAACAAATCAGCGACTAATTTAGCAGTGATAGGTTCTCTCGGTTTTGATTTTCTATCTTGTCTAGCATACCCAAAATAAGGAACGATGACATTGATCTGGCTTGCTGACGAACGTCTGATCGCATCGATAAAAATCAAAGCTTCCATCAAATTATCATTAACAGGAGGACAAGTGGGTTGAATGACGAAAACTTGTTTTCCTCTGACAGAGCTAGTCGGACAAGCCATGATTTCTCTAGAAGGGAAATGGGATACTCTGGCATCTGATAAGGGAATCTCAAGATAGTCTGCTACTTTTTGAGCTAATTCTTTGTTAGCAGTAAGAGAAAACAGCACGGCATCGTTCTTTAGTTTCATTTGTGCCTCCCAAAAATAGCCACAACAATTTTACATTATTATTGATTTATTTCTATTTAAAAACAAACGATTAAGTGATTTTCCGTTTTAAGTAGCATGAATAAAAAGAACTTGAATCGTGGAAGAAATTAAATTTCAAAGAAATTTATCTTTGCTGTTTTTAGGATTATTAGACTAAAAATTTTTTCTTTACTAAATCCAAGAATTAGTCTTCTTGTTGTTCTTCTTCGTTTTCTTTGATGTGCTTTTTAAGAAAATCAATGATCCTAGAGTTTATCTTTAAACTTCTCTCTTCTTGAGGACGAGTGATATTAAAAACATGTGGGTAAGTATCATCGTTGAGAATGAATATCTCATGTTTCATACCAAGAGAAGTCATCTCACTATGAAGTCTTGTCGCTTGTTTTCCGACAAATTTATCACCAGTAGAAGTAGTGATAAAGACTTCTGGAAACTCGTCTGTTTCCTTGATGAACTCATCAAAAGAAGAACATTTGTAAGTGAGATCTTCTTCAAACTTTTTAGTGAAGAGCATCTTAAAGAAAGTCTTAGCTGCTCTTTTATTCATAAATTTTGGCTTCTCTAAGAAGATAACATCATGAAGATAAGGAGCCGGATTACAAGTGACGATAGCGTTGACATCAACTGGTCTTGATATCTGATATAAATTTTGAAGCTTCTCACTATGAGCGATAGTAGCCATTAAAAGAACGAGATGACCTCCAGCACTATCGCCAACTAAAAAGATATTGTTGGCATCAATATTAAGCTCGCCTGCGTGAACTAAAAGATAATTAAGAGAAGAGAAAAGGTCTTGAACCATCTCTTTTAATGTCGCATTAAATGCTAATCTGTATGTCGGTAGAGCAACATTGAAACCAAACGAAGAAATATACTTTCCAAAATCAAGGTTGAGATTTCTATCTCCGTACATCCAAGCGCCACCATGTACATCAAAAACTAATGGTAATTTGCCATCTCTTTTTTCAGACCAAATAAAATTCATCAAGTGATCTTCACTATTGTCGTTTAGATAACGAATAACACTAGTTTGAACACCTTCTACTTGTAGATTTTTCTTGTGTTGTTTTTTATCCATTATAGAGGTGATAAAAAACACCCCTTTGAATGCACCTTTATAAAATATTGACATTGGTTAGATACTAAATTGAGTCAAATAAGTCAGATAGTTCTCGTTTTCAAAAGTCTTAGAGACTTTCTCGAGAAGTTTCTTGTCTTTAGAAAGAGCAAAGCATGCTGATCCTGAACCAGACATTCCGTTTAAAGGAAGGTTGTACATCTCCATCTCTTCTAAAAGACTTCCGATTAAAGGAAGGCATTTGACCGCTGGAGCAGTTAAAACATTAGCCATTGAGAGTTTCATCTCTTCTTCGTCATCTATCTCTAAAGCTCTGATGAGTCTTTCGATATTAGGTTTCTTAAGTTTATCCTTGTATAAATCGAAATCTTTATAAACCATCCCAGTTGATAATCCTTGATGTGGTTTAACAATCAAGACATAGTAAGGATAAGCGACTTTAATCGGATAAAGTTTTTCACCGATTCCTTTTACTCTCGCAGGTTTATTATCAAGGCAAAACGGAACATCAGCTCCGATAGAAAGGGCAATCTCACTTAATTTTTCAGAAGAGACTTCATCCTTAGGAAGATATTGAGCGATTCCGTTGATGATGGCTGCAGCGTCAGCAGAGCCTCCACCTAATCCAGCTTCTACCGGGATTTTCTTGTGAATATATAAACGATAATTATCCTTTAAAGTGAAGGTCTCTTTCATCTTCGCTAAAGCTTGATAGGCGAGATTAGACTCATCACAAACAAGTTTAGGATCGTCACATAAAAGGGTGGTGCTGTATTGCGATGAAACAGGTGTTATTTCAATTGAATCATGAAGTTTAACAGGGATAGTTACCATGTCGATGTTGTGGTAGCCATCCTCTCTTCTATCAAGAACATCAATAGCTAAGTTGATCTTACCAGGAGCCTTTATCACTGATATGCCCATAATCTTCCTCTATTTAGAAACAGAAAATAAACACTAAAATTATACAAACTAAAAATCAAGAGAAAACAATTAGTTTTCTCCTGAATAAAAAATCTCATTCTTCTGTCGTGTTATCATATTTTTGTGGAAAAACATCTGTCTCGAAACCAACTGCTCCGAAGCTTGATAGAAAGAGCTTATAGTCCTTTTTCAACCACGGAAACCATCATGGATGTCAAACATATTCTAGAGACTTCGGATCGTTTTAATGGCTTTAATCATCTCTATTTGGTCGCTTGTTATATCAACAAAGACGACTCGCTTTTTTATGTGAGTTTTGAAAGTGCTGAAAAGCAACTACAACTCGCTTTAAATGAGAAATGTGATATCGCTTATTACTATCAGTATCTCTTCTATAGAGACAGTGATCCTATCAAAGCGAGAGAAGGTCTTTATATCATCTGTGAGTATGATTATGGTCCTGCTCTTTTAGCTTTAGGAAAAGAGTATGAGAAAGGTACTCTTTTCAAAAAAGATGACAACGAAGCTATCAAATATTACAAAAGAGCAGCTGACACTGGTGAAGTAGAAGCGTTTATCGATGGCATCCTTCTTTCTAAAAAGAAAAATGATAAACAGAGTGAGGAAATGTTTTATCACCTAGCAGAAGTTAAAAACATTCATCTTCCTGGGAGAGTGTCATGAGAAGAGGAGTCATTGTTTCTAAACTATCTTGTGATCTTTCTTCTTTAAAAGAAGATGACTATATCATCGCTTGTGATGCTGGTTATTTAAACTTTAAAGATATTGATAGAAAACCCGATTTAGTCATCGGCGATTTTGATTCTCTTGCTATTGAGAATCTTGCTGAAAATCAAAAATTCATCCATCTTCCTAAAGAGAAGGATGTGACTGATACTGAATATGCTTTATCTCTTCTTCTGAAAGAAGGTTTTGATGAAATCTGTCTTTTTGGAGCTTTAGGCGGAAGGCTAGATATGAGTTTAGTTACCATCTCTCTTTTATATAAGGTGAGCAAGCTGAACAAAAAAATCTATGCGTTTAAAGATGATGAAATCGTCTTCCCTCTGTATAATTCTATGGTCGAATTTAAGAAAGAAGCTAAAGGAGTTATCTCCGTCTTCTCTCTTAGTGAAACTTCTAAAGGAGTAGATGAAATTTATCTTAAATACCCTTTATCAAACTATGAATTAAGAAGTGATGAACCTCTTGGTGTCTCTAATGAATTCATAGGAAAGAAATCTATCATCAGAGTCAAAGAAGGTGCTCTTCTTGTGATAACAAACAAAGACAACTTATGAACAAAGACATACTCGTAGAAAAAGAAAAAGAACCAGTTAAAACAGCGACTATTGTTTCAGTTATATCAATCATTTTGAATCTGCTACTTGGTATATCAAAGATAACAATAGGAAGAATCATGGGATTTGATTCTGTCTTTTCAGATGGTGTTCATTCAACCGGTGATGTCTTAACTACTATCATCGCTTTAATAGGTGTTTGGATCGCTGCTGAAAAGAAAAATCATAAGTATAACTACGGACATGAAAGATGGGCGTCTATCGCTTCTTTAATCTTATCTATCATCTTGTTTGTCACATCCTTCAGTATCATCTTTGAATCAACTGAGACTTTAGTAGAACAGATAAGTGGAATGATAAATGGTGATACTACCGCAGAGATAGTCGCTAACACTCCTCTCTTTTGGGTTTCGATGTCGTTGTCAATCGCATCTGTCGTCATCAAAGAAGTGATGTTTAACTTCACGATGCATGCTGCTAAAAAAGCTCATTCGACAGCGATGAAAGCTGATGCTTGGCATCAGAGAATAGACGCTTTATCATCAGTGGCTGCTATCATCGCTTTATGTGGATATTACTGGCTTCCTGATAACAACATCCTCGATCCTATCCTCTCTTATCCGATCGCTGTCATGGTTCTTTTCATCGCTATTGATGTCTTTAAGAAATCAACTAAAGAACTCACTGATCACGCCATCGCTGATGATAAGTTAGAACTTGTTAAAAAATCTTTAAGTGAAATAATTCCGCTTGAGAAGATCAAACTGATCAGATCAAGAATCTTCTCTGAGAAATTCTATCTGGAGATCTTCGTCCTTCTTGAAGAGAATACCAGCATCGAAAAAGTTGATGACTTAGCTGATAAAATTAAAGACAAGCTAATGAGTGATTTTGAAGATCTTAAAAATGTTTATGTGATCGCTGAACCAGATGATGAGATTCATCGGAGTCAAGAAGAAACTATGAGATGAAAAAAGGTCGCCTCGTTTGAGGGGAGCGACCTTTTTATTTGGTTGAGTTTAAAAATTAAAGTAAATCACCGAAGAAGCGGTCAATAGGACTCACTGTAATAGTGTTTTTCTTTTCTGGTGATGTTGGATCGATAACATGACTAGTAATAACTCCTGATTTGCCGTCATTGAATGTGATTTTGTATTTAATCCAAGTTGCACCAGCTGCAACACATTTGAATTCTTTGATGTCTTGTTTGGTGAATTCATATTTTGATATTGAAGTCCCTACGATTGCAAACCCATCATCTGTTTTCAATCCTTTTGCACAAGTGAGATAACAACCTGGAAAATCAGGAGAGTCAACTTCTCCAAAATTAAAATTCGCTCCCTTCATACCATCGAAGAAACCCATAATATTAATCCTCCTAGTCGTCATTTTACCCCCCCTATTACCTGTCAAGAGTAAGTTAAATTTGACTAATAGTTGAATCAGCTTTTGTTTATTTTCCAGTTTGGGTTTAGTTTTAATTTTTTATTTATCAAGCTTGTTTTTCTGCACTTCTGTTTCCGAATTTAACAAGAAGGAAGGCACAGAAGAATCCGAAGACGAGAAGAGGAACAGCGATAGAGATATCAACTATCATCAAGTTGGAAGATCCGAAAGCAGATGCCCAACTGAGATAGATTCCATATGAATCAGGATTTAAGAACATACCGACGATAGAACCGACTGACATACCAACTATGACTTTATAGGCGAGAAGTCTATTCCATCTGAATACTTTTTCTAAGACTTTGGAAGTGATGATGAATCCAGCTACTAGACCAACGACCATGAGAGCATAGATAGCGAAGATCTGAGGATGTTCACTGAAGTAAGAAAGATGGACTGTATCAACTAAAGGTCTGAAGTATCCGATCATCATCAAGAAGGCAGTAGCACTAAGACCAGGTAAAACTTGAGTGAGTCCTAGGACAAAACCGATAGGGATAGCAGCTACATAAGTCCACCAAGGAAAGTCTCCAAATAAACTATCAGCAATAGCGCCATCAGCTGATAAATCAGTCTCTCCAAGCTGTACTCCATAAGCGCCGGTAGGATCAGAATCAAGCAAGATAGAAACGACTCCAACGATGATGGGAATGATCAAACCTAAAGTGAATAAAAGAACAGTATTGGTGTTGATCTTGACTCCTTTGACTTCTTGAAAAACGCTAGGGAGAGCTCCGATCATCAGACCAGCAAAATAACAGATCATTCCAAACGGAACTAGATTGATCAAATACTGAACAGCGAAGAAACCTAATAAGAAACCGATGATTAAACCGATGATAATCGGAAAGAGAAAAGCGATACAAGCTTTAAATTGTCTGAGTATGTTTGCAAATGAATAAATCAGCTTGTCATATAGTTTAAAGATGATAGCTACTGCTGCTCCTGAGATACCAGGAACAACCACTGCTAACCCTAAGAATATTCCGAAGATGAAACTTCTTATCCACCCTCTAGTCGTGTATTTCTCAAGAATGGTATCTGGTCTATCTTCAAAGACTGCCGTCTCTTCAGCGGTTTCGTTTACTTCTTCTATCTCTTGGTTTTCTTCCAAATTTTCTTCATCCATAATTTCACCTCAAACAGCACAAAAGATTATATATGTCTATTCATAAATAAACAAAGAAGAGAGCTATAAATAGCGCTTCAATTTCAATTTAGAAAAAGCTGTCAATAAAAATTTCTAATAATTTTCAACAATTTACATTCATGAGATTTCACCCACTTATCCACATAGTTATCCACCGAAAACATACTTTTCCACCATATGTGGATAACGCATTTTAAAGGCGGTGGAAATCTATCAAAAAATCGATAATCATCGAAATATTTACTGGTGGATAACAAATTCTCTTTGTGGATAGTTATCCACATATCCACAATCGAGTTATCCACAGCAAAGTTATCCACAACTTATCCACAATCTAAAGACAGTGGATAACTTTTTCTTCTTTTGGAAATAATAAGATTTTCTCAAGAAAATTTATTGTGGATAACTTTTTCCACCATTCTTTTTAAGGTATATAATCTTCTTGTTTCGTTGTCGTTTTATTGAGGTATGAATATGGAAAATATCAACTCTGTTTTTAACCAACTTTTAAACAACCTGTCTAAGCAGATGCCTTCTAACCATTTCGATAATCTTTTTGATATTGATACTTTCTCTTTAAAAAGTCTCGATACAGACAAAGCTGTTTTTGTCACAGAATCGACATCTACCGCCTCTATCATCAAGAACAGTTATTTAGATTTGATATCCAAAGAGTTAGAGACTATCACCGGCTCTCATCACGATGTTGAGGTGGTTGATAAAGCGAGTTTCTCAAGAAGAAAACAAGCCTTTGAACAAGCTGAAACTAGCTTCTTTAAAAACTCTCATATCCTTCCTCAATACACGTTTGATAACTTCGTCACTGGATCATTCAATAGAGAAGCTTGGGCTGCTGCTATGTTCAGTATCGATAAACCAGGAGCTTCAAATCCTATCTTCTTATATTCAAAATCGGGTTTAGGAAAAACACATCTTCTTCATGCTATCGGTAATGAATATAAAGTTCGTTATCCGGATAGCAAAGTCTTATATATCACCGCTGATGACTTTGTATCTGAATTCGTCCGTTATATCAGAGGCAATAAGAACAGCGAGAACTTGAAAGATTTCTTCTCTTCCGTTGATATTTTGATGGTCGATGATATTCAGTTCTTGACCGGCAAAGAAGATACCCAAGTCATGTTCTTCAATATTTTCAATCTCTTAGTCAGTCGTGGAAAACAGATCGTTCTTACCTCTGATAGAAGTCCTGCTGAATTAAAAGGCGTTCAAGATAGATTGGTCTCTCGTTTTGCAGGGGGTCTCTCTGTCGGTATCTCGACTCCTGATAAATCGACTCTGTTAGAAATTTTGAAACAAAAGATAATTACTAACTCTATCTCTCTTGATTTCTTTGAACCGGATGTCCTTGATTATTTGGCTTTAAATTACAGCAAGAATATCCGTGAATTGGAAGGATCTTTCACTAGGCTTCTCTTCGCTGTCACGGTGAGAAAACCGGTTGGGAAAGTCACTCTTCGTTTCGCTCGTTCTGTTTTCGAAGATGACGAGAGAAGAAAAGCGGAAAGCGGAAAGATCGATATCAACACGATCATCAGAGTAGTAGCTGAAAACTACAATCTCACTGAAGCTCAATTAAAGAGCAAAGTTAGAACTTCTCAAATCGCCTATGCACGTCAGATAGCTATGTACTTAGCAAGAAGCGTTCTCTCTCTTCCTTTCCAAACGATAGGTAAGGAATTCGGTAAAGATCACACGACTGTCATGTCTAATGTTCAGAAGATTCAAGACGGCATGTTAAAAGATGCGACATTAAAAAACACGATCACCAATTTGACGGAAACGATTCAAAAGAAAGCTACTAAAAGATAATATCACTGAGCTATCGCTTGCTGGCGGTAGCTCTTTTTGTGTCTTTGTAAGATTTAAAAGAATGGTTTGTGTCCTATTTTTAGGCTTAGAAATATTGTTCTGTTTTCTACTTGTTTTCTCTACTAATAAACAATTTCAAAAGTTATAAACAACACATGTGGGAATCTCTTTATTTATCTACATTCAAAGTGGATAATTTTCGTTCAAAATCTCTTAGAAAATCAAAAACAATTTACCGGCTTTTACTAGATTTCTCCGCAGTTTTCTCAACAGGTCTTTTCAACCTTAATTTTATAATCGATGATTTATCCACAAATTCACCGCCCTTTATCATCATTATCATTAATTATTTGTTTGTATTATGAATATATTGCAAACGAGAAAAACGACTTTTCAAAACGACGTCTTAGTTGCCGTTTCACTTCAAAAGAAAGTCTATTATTTATATAATAAATAAAGTTTTTTAATTTTCTGAGTAAGGGAGAAAAAACATGAGATTAACCGTTAAAAGACAATACTTATTAAAAGTTCTAACTTTCGTTTCTGCTGCTATTCCGACTAAGACTGCTGAAAGTCAATTCATGAACTTTTTAATCGATATCAAAGAAAATCAGGTTTCTATCATCGCTTCTGATGGAATCATCACTGCGAAAGGTGTTCTTCATAAAATTGAAGAAGGTGAAGAAGCTATCATCGCTAGTGAAGAAGGATGCTTCCAAACTCAAGCTAAAGTCCTTTTAGATATGATCCGTTCTTTCAGCGGTCCAATCGTCACGTTCACGATGGTAGATACTAACTTCGTCTATATCTCTGATGAGATTACTGAAGTCAATTTATATACAAAAGCAGGTGAGGAATATCCTAATGTCGATCTTTATATCCCTGAAGATGCTATCGGCTTTAAAGCTTCGATTAAAGACTTAAAGAATCTTTATGATGCCACCGCTTTCGCTGTTGCTACTAAAGGACCTAGAGAACTCTTTTATGGCATCAATGTCTCAGCTAGAAATGGTCGTCTTTATTTCATCGCTACCGACTCCTTTAGATTAGCTCGTCTCTCTGTTCTCAAAGATGACAAAGAAAAAGATGTTGATTTCAGTTTTACTGCCCCTGTTAAGGCTTTAAACCTTCTTACTTCTCTTCCTGAGAATGAAGACTGCACTATTTATTTTGATGAAGAGAGAGCTCTCTTTTCTATCGGAGATAATTTGATTTCCACTAGACTTTTAGTCGGGGATTTCCCCTCTTTAGAACGTCTTATACCGACAAGCTTCCCTTACTCAGTCACTATCGCTACTAGCGATTTCTTAAGCGCTTCTGAGAGAGTCAGAATCATCTCCTCTGAGGATAGAGAACCTTCCGTCAAACTCACCATCTCTCGTGATAGTGGTGTCATCCTCTCATCTCATTCCACTAATTACGGAAACTCACAAGAAGTTATTAAGAACGCTACTTATGTCTTACCTGAGGGTGAGAGCTTATTTGAAATCGTCTTCAAGATCAATTTTGCTATCGACGCAGTCAGAGCTTTAAAGAGCGATAACATCACCTTCATCTTCACTTCTGCTGTCCAGATATTCATGGTCAAGAACGAAGATGAAGAGAATGTTCAAATCATCACTCCTATTCGACCCTCGTCTTTCTGATACCGATAAGAAAAGGAGAGTTTAATGGAAAAAGAACAAGCCCTCAGACTCTGGGACTCTCTGTATAAAGGAAGTGAGATCGCCTACGATTACGCATCTCACATAATGAAAAGAGAAGATTTTCGCAATTCTGATTCCAAAAGCGGATGGGATGTCGATTATAAACAGCCTTTGACTAGAGGTGGAAATACCTCGATGTATAACTACATCCCGACCAGTCTCTCAACAAAGAAAGTCAGAGATGGGCGTATCGCTTTTACTATCGGCAATTTTAAATACGAAGTTAGAAAAGGTTCTGTCTATGGAACTTTCCATATCATCGATGTCACTGATAGACAGAATCTGATTGATATGGAACCTTCTAGTTTCAATCAGTCTCCATCTTTTAATGAAGAGAGAATGAGAAAATCACTAGAGAGAAAGGACGGCACTATCGCTGATTTTGATAGTCTTTTTGTTTACAGAAATCCAGTAGACCACAATATCATCACTCCTGACGAGAATGCTCAATCTCTTCTTTTAGATGGAGAGATAACAAAGGGTGAGCAAGAAGTCGCTCGAGAGATTGAAGTTTGTACTGAAGTTCCCGACAACGACGAAACAATAGAGATAGAGCCTCAAATCGAAGAAAAAGAAGAAGCACAGCTTTTAGAAGAAAGTGAAGCTGATAATTCTCTTCAGGATGAATTGGAAGAGAAAGATAGAGCGATTAAAAAGCTTGAGGATGAGATCGATTCTTTAAGAGAGATCATTTCAAAACAAGAAGAGATTTCTAATGAGTTAACAAACAAAAGATTCGAACTTCAAAAACAAGCTTTTGAAGATGAGCAGAAGATAACCTCTTTAAATAGACTTATCGAAGAAAAAGATCAGCAAATAAGAAGTGTTTTGGAAGAGGACGAACAGTTAAAGGATGAGCTATCTTCTCTTTCAAATGAGAAAGTTACTTTATCTAATCAAACTCAACAAGAAGCTGAAAAGAGAGCAGAATTAAGAAATTATATCGATACTCTATTCAGCCAGGAAAGTGATAAGATTCTCGCTTTAAAAGAAGAAAACAAGGAACTTAAAGATAAGCTTGTTGAAACGACTGATTCTTTGAGCAAAGAAAATGAAGAAAAAATTCAAACTCTCAAAAAAGAAAGAGATGAGTTAAGTGAACAGCTCCTTTCTTATCAAGAAGAAATCAAAGCCTTAAACGCTGAAAAAGAAGAGTTACTAAGTCAAAAGGACGACGATGTAATTAAGCTTAAAGAAAAAGAAAATAAGATTGATGAATTGAATACAAAAATAAACGATTTAAGCCTAGAACTTGAAAATGCTAAATTTAGCCTCAATGAATCTTTAAACTTTAAGAATGGCATAAATACTGAAATTGAAGCTTTTAAGAAAGAGAAAGAATATATATCTTTAGGTGGAGATCTAAACAAGTATTGTGAGTTTGCTAAACTTCTTGAAAGAGAATCTTTAGATGTTAAAGAAGGTTTAGAAAAACATCCGGAGTTCACTTTAAAGAAAGGCGTCTTCTTTGATGTGAGAGCAGAAGCTATCGATATTGATGAAGATGTCTCGCTTTTTGATGAAAGACTTCAGAGAAAAGAAAAGGCGATCTCTTATTTCAACTCTTTATTCCCTAATAAAGAAGCGTTTGATTTTGCCGATAGAGAAATCAGAATTGAAGAATATCAAAACAAAGAGTCTCGTTTCGGCTGGGATTATGTTCTTTATGACGAAGAAAAGAAAGATGAAATAAACAACATCTTGATTGCTAACCTTAAGTCTCTAGCTGATTTTAAGAGAGACGAAAGTTTTAAATCTAACGGAAAGAACTTTGAAGTCGCTGAAGTAGAAGGGGTTAAATCTATCACTAGTAAAGAGACTTTAACTAACCCTTATAGCTTCACTTTAGCTTTAAATGCTAGTGCTAAAGAAATGGAAAGAGGATCAGAACTTGTCTATATCTTCATTAGAATCCTTGGAACTAAGAGCAAAGCGATTCAACAATTTGCTGATATGGTTGATAGAGCAGCTAGAAAATGTGCACCTAAATCATATATCAATACGAGATTTGAAAAAGATGGTCAGATTGACTATCTCTTCTTAACTTTTGATGGAGCTAAAGATGATGTCTATCAAGAAGCTTTAAGAGTCGCTATCTTAACAAATAGCTACCGCAAAGCGATGAATCAACAAGAAGGAATCAACGCCATCATCGTTTTAGATAAGGTTGAACTTGATTCTCCTATACTCAAATATGTGTCTTTCCAGAATCTTGCTAAAAACACTAACGATTTAGGACTTAAAGCTATCATGTATGATTTGATTCAAAGTGTGATCAATGCGACTATCACTAAAGGAATTCATATTGGAAAGAATATCGATTCTGATATTGATTACAACCAGTTTAGTAATAGAGACAGAATCATACCATCTAAGATGGCTGGTAAAGACTTCGCTCAACTTTATAAAGAACTTTACGGATATAAAGAATTGCCGATGATTTATAACATCATGAATAAATGATGCGCCTAGAAGGAGGAACTATGACTGTATTAGATCGTTTCTTAAAATATGTTTCTTATGAGACGACTGCTCTAGAAGAAAAAGAAGATGCTTGTTCAAACGATAAGATTCTCGTTTTAGCAGACGAACTTTTAAAGGAATTATTCAAGCTTAATCCTAGAGAGATATCTGTCAACAGATTTGGTATTATCGACGCTAAGTTTGATGGAGATAAAGATAAGAATAGAGTCGCTTTCTTAGCTCATATGGACACCTCTAACCAAGCTTCTGGAAAGGATGTCAAGCCTCAGATTATCGACTATAAAGGAGGCGATGTGAAACTTGGTGATAAGCTTGTTTTATCTCCTGAAGAATTTCCGACTCTTAATCACTCTGTCGGACACACAATCATCACAACAGACGGGAATACGCTTTTAGGGGGTGATGATAAAGCTGGTATAGCCATCATCATGACTGCTCTTGAAGATGTTTTAAAAACACCCGGACATAGGCCTCTTGAAATCATCTTCACCACCGATGAGGAGATAGGCGCTGATGCACATCACGTTTCTATGGAGATAGTCACTTCTCCTTATGGGTATACGATAGATGGTGGCGATTACACGCTCCCTTCCATTGAATCCTTCACAGCTGCTTCAATGAAAGTTCATGTAAGTGGCAAATCAATTCACCCCGGTTCTGCTAAAGATAAGCTTGTTAATGCGTCTACGCTTCTTTTTAAGTTCACAGAGAGTTTGCCTAGTTATTTAAGACCGGAAGATACTGCTGAAAAAGAACCTTTCTATCACCTTTGCTCTATCAATGGAACTGAAGATTCGGCCGATGGTGATTTCATCATCAGAAGCTTCGATGAAGAAGAGATGAAATACTTGATTAAACTCGCTGAGTTTACTGCTAAGAGAATCAACGAAAAAGTCGGATATGAAGCTATCAGTTTAGATATCGCTTACCAATACCACAACATGAAACAAGTCTTAGATAGATGCCCGGAAATTCAACATGAATTAGAGGAAGCTCTTAGTGAAGTTGGTATCAATTACCAGTACGAAGCTATCAGAGGTGGAACGACTGGATCTCAACTTTCGTTCATGGGTCTTCCTTGTCCTAATCTTGGAACCGGTGATTATAACTGCCATGGTCGTTATGAATATGTTGACCTCTTTGAGATGGAAAAGATGGTCGATGTAGTTCGCATATTGATGATCGGAAAATAAGCACTTTCATAAAAAATATTATTAACTTCGTTAAATATGAACAAATAGCTAGACAAATGCATATTTTTGAAGCTTTTAGAATTTTGTGAAAGCACTTACAAAAAGTGTTAAAAAACCTTTGTCGAGTTAACTCTTGACGCAAAGACGATTAAAAAACGATAAAAAAACTAAAAAATCTTTACTTTTTCAACTTTTTATACGAAAAGAAGAAAAAAAGCTTCTTGGGTTTCGCTTGCAATAAACGATAATCCTTATAAAATTGTCTTTGCACATTTTTTTGGAGGTCATGAGATGAAAAAACTATTTTCAGTAGTTTCTTTGTTGACTTGCCTTGGTATTGGAGGTTTTATTTCAACTTCCTCCACAGTAGATATCGGAGCAACGAGTGAGGGTGAAAAAACCTACATCGTCACTATTGATCAGGGCGTTAACTCAAGCAAGGCTGACAGCACTAGAAACAGGGTTCTCAACGAGATCAAGTATCATCTCCCGAACGGTTCATACACGATCGATTATGTCTATTCGGAAGTTTTGAATGGTTTCGCTATCACTACCGATTCTGTTTACGAAGAATACATCGGTTCTTTAACTGGTGTCGCTTCAATCGAGGAAGAGCATCATTACGCAGTTCCTACTGCTACCACCAGCTCTACTGAGGGTGAGGAAGATAGCGATTATAAAGAAGAGAAACTTGAAAACTACTCAGCTGAGACTATGGAAGCCACAGAAGAGGATGTTCAAGCCGCTATTGCAGAGAGATTAGGTTCAAACGCTTCAGCCAGCGATCAAGATCCTCAACTCGGTAAAGGAATCACTATCGGTATCATCGATACTGGTCTTTATCTCAACCAAATTGATGGTTCTGATGAAAGAGATGCCGCAGAAAGCTCTAATGGTGATTTAAATGCCGCCGCTTTCCAAGACACTGATGATGTCACTGATGTTTTAACTACAGATTTCATCAATAGTGTCCAAAGTGACTTAGATGGAAATAGTTATAGCAGATACGGAAAGAAAATCGCTTTTGCCTATGACTATTATGGAAGTGACGCCGATGTTAATACTAGCTCTGAGCACGGAACTCACGTCGCTTCTTTAGCCGCAGCTAATGGTGATGATTTCCAGGGTATCGCTCCTAATGCTCAGTTAGCCATCATGAAAGTCTTCGATGATGCTGGATCTGGTGCTTATGATTCTGAAATCATCGCTGCTATTCAAGACGCTACTATCTTAGGACTTGATATCATCAACCTTTCATTAGGTACTGATTTATATGACTACGATGATGACGCTTCTAACGCTGTTCATGCTGCTATTGATGATGCAGTTGATGCAGGTGTCATCGTCAACTATGCCGCTGGTAACTCTGGTAAATCCTCATTCTCCGGTACTAAGGGTTATTCAGATTGGACGACTGATATGGTTGAAGGGTCCTTCTTAGGTTCTGAAGCTTTATATGATGAGAAGACCAACATCGTCGCTTCTTCTAACCCTGACAAAGCTTTCTATGAATCTATCGTCACCGTCAATGGTAATGTCGTTTCTTACTATGATCAGGTCATCAATCGTACTGGTTCTACCTTATCTTATGATGAACCTCATGCCTTCACTGACCTTCTTGGAGACGCTAGTGAAGGAACTTTCACTTATGTCCGTATGGACAGCATCGGAAACTCGGCTAGTTATCAAAGTTTCTATGATGCTTATAATACTGAAAACGACACAAATATCTCCTCACTTGATGCTATCGCTGATACTGTTATCGCTGTTATCAACCGTGGTGATACCACCTTCCAAAACAAAGCTATCCTTGCTGAGAACAACGGAGCTGATGCTTTGATTGTTGTTAACAACGAACCTTCTGTCACCTTCAATTTCAACTTCGACTTCAACGATTACAATCCTAAGATTCCGATCATCTTAGTCTTCCAAAGCACCGGAGCTTACTTCGGTGATGATAATACTGTCGGAGAATTGACTATTCAAACCAACCAAGCTGTTGAAGCTCCCGATGGAAACATCGTTTCTTCCTTCTCTTCTGATGGTCCTACCTATAACCTTGATATCGCTCCTGAAATCGCTGCTCCTGGTAACTCCGTCATCGGTGCTATCTCTGCTACCGACACTGGTTCTACCTCTGGTTTATATGGCTATGACAACCTTGATGGTACCTCCATGGCCACTCCTAACTATTCTGGTGGTTTAGCTACCATCTTAAGTGAGTTCTTACCTTCTAATAGTGGTGAACTTGCTTTAAGCGACGAAGAATACGAAGAATACAAATCGATAGTCTCTGAGATCGTCATGTCTAGTGCTGATCAACTCAATGACTCCACCGCTGATTCCTTAGGATCTGTCAGACTCCAAGGTGCTGGTGTCATAAACGTCGCTGATGCTATCGGTAACGCCACTTATGTCACCTCTGGTGCTGTTGATGATAGTCAAAGCACCGCTTCTTCCGAAGCTATCGTCACTACTAGCGAACAAGTCGCTAAAGTTGAACTTAAGAACAGAGGAAGTCTTTATCAAGAAGACCTCTCTGAAGACGAAGAAGCTTATATCGAATTCAGCTACACCATCCACAACGATTCTGATGTTGATAAGACTTATCAACCTAATATCAACTTGATGATCCCTCAACTTCAAATTCAGGTCACACAAGCTGATTATGATTCTAGTTATGAAAATGATCCTACTACCGTTGCTGATTATGCTGAGAACTTCCCTGGCGCTATCACGATGTCCATCAATGACCAGACTCTTGATGTGCCTGCTAATAACTGGGAAACCGGTTCTGCTGAAGTGACTGTTTCTGCTAACAGCACTTACACTGGTAGTGTTAAGGTTCGTATTGATAACATCGAAGTTTATACCGAATTTGATACTTACAATTCTGATGATGAGAAGGAAGTTGAAGACTTCAGTGGAACTCTCAGAGAATACTTCAACGAATACTTCGATGATGCTGGCGGAAGCTATGTTGAAGGTTACTTCTATCTTGAGGAAACCACCAGCGCTCATTCCGATTATGAAGTTTCTCACACCCTCTCTATGCCTTACTTAGGCTTCTATGGTGACTACACCAAGGGTGAAGCTGTTGAACCCTTCCAATTCGAGAAAGAAGATGGTCATCTTTATAACTCTGAATTAGCTGATGCTTATTTACAGAATCTCTCCTCTACTTACGCTAAGACTAACTGCTACACTGGTTCTACTTTGACTGCTACTGATCACGCTCTTACCACTTCTGAAATCTCTAACATCTCTAACCTCAATACCTCTGCTTACCAAGATGGTTCTAATTATTTATCTGTCGTTCAATATGATGACGACGGCAATATGTATTTGAAAGCTGGTTCTTCTGCTGCTTCCTACCTTACCAGTGTCTTCTATGTCAACAGATCTGTATCTGAAGCTAGTTGGGAGATCACTTCTCAAAACGGAAGTAGAGCATCTAGCGGTACAATCTATGACATTTATTCCGGATACCAACAAACTGGTATTGGTCTTGTTAAGTCTCACATCGTCGTCGGTTCTTCTGCTTATGCTATGCACCATGGTTATGCTTCAATCAACCTCAGCGATCTTGCTGAAGGAACTTACACGCTATCCTTTAACTTCACACTGAGAGGAACTGGAACCACTCAAACTAAGTCCTATACCTTAGTTATCGATAAGACTCCGCCTTCACTCACTTCTGTCAAATCTTCTTACAACTCTAGTGGTAGATTACAGCTCACTATCACTACTGAAGGGGGTGATGCTGGTATCACCTATAGTGGTATCACTGTCGTTCCTACCAAGGTTGATGGTGAAGACGATCTCTATGAGACCACCATCACCTTGAGCGATCGTTTAGTTGAAGCTGAAACTTTGAACTTAACCATCACCGACTCCGCTTATAACACGATCAATGTCATCGTCCACTTGTCGAATCTCAACTGTATCGTCTATGGAGAGAATGTGCCGTCATCGGCTGACTTCTTCTTGACGACAGTCAGTCAATCGGGCGGTGTCTATTTATACGACTTCGTCTTGACTGACTCTAGCGGTGATGACTTGACTAGCTTTAGCGACAAAGTCAATCTCCAACTCTATGTCGGAACTGGTCTTGACGCTGATTCACTCTATGTCTTGGTCAACAACGAAGACATCCCGGCTACTCAGTTCTCCTATGATGCTTCTACCGGTTATCTCACCATCTATGATGTTGAGTTAGACGAAGGTTACTGCAACATCACTCTCAACGCCAGCGTCTCAACACCTTCTGATACTGATGGTTCTGATGACCCCAGCGTTGATGATCCTGGCACCGATGATCCTACGGATGAGGAGCCTACGACTCCTTCAGAAGATCCTAGCGACGAAACTCCTGAAGAATCTGAAGGCTTAGCCGCTTGGCAGATCGCTCTCATCGCTGTTGGAGCTGTTGTTGTTGTCGGAGCCGTTGCTGGTGTCACTATCTTCTTCCTTAAGAAGAAAAAAGCTTAATAAGAAGTTGTTATCTTAGTGCAAACAAAAGCCCCGGTTTAAAATAGGCCGGGGCATTTGCACTATAATCTAGAAGAAAGTATAGAATAAATGCTATTATTACCAGAGGCCAAGAAAGAAATTATTTGTTGGAGTGTCGTTGTCGCAATACCCGTGATAGTCATCCCACCCGTCTATCTCTGCACCGATTTCTATCTGAGTAATTGCTTCGTTATCATCGGCGTCATCTACTTAGCGTTTGCTGCTCTCTGGGCCGTGGCTCGTCAAGGTGTATTCGATATCTTTACATATCAATTCGCCAACTGGGCGTCTTCGTTTCGAAGAGGATCGCCTAAACGATATCGAGACTTGATACAGTATAAAGAAATCAAAAATGACAAGAGAATCACTCGAAGGATGATATGGTTACCATTTGTCTCAGTAGGAGCTCTCTTTGTCATCATCTCGATAATATTAGCGGTTTATATGATCTGATTGATACGCAAAAAGGAGGTATGAATCCATGAGGAAAACAGCTAGACTAATCGCACTCTTCGGTATCGGATGCATCGGCATCTTGGCCGGATGCTCTAATACGGACTCTTCTACTAGTCCGACTAGTAGTGTTGGCAGTACGAATACCAGTTCCAGCACTGTAGTTTCAAACGATTTTTATGTTTCATATAAAGGTGAAGAAGTTTTAAGCGGTGCAAGTTACACTATCGATGTCGACGATCCGGTCGCTCGTTTGACATGCTATAACCTTGAAACAGGTGCTGATGTCACTAGCACTACCGCTAGCTTCTCTTCTAGCAACAGCAGTGTTTTGACTGTTGATGCTAATGGTATGCTCACCGCACTCACACCTGGTTCAGCTACTATCACAGTCACATCATCTTCGTCAGCTGAATATTCTTTAGAAATCAATTTCACCGTCCAAAACACGACTGTGGCATCTGGTGTCAACTCTTATTCAACAGTTGACTATGATGAGAAAGCTAACATCTTAGGTGTTCTTGAAAATTATGCGGTCGATAACTATCTCACTGGTATCACTTTATTCTCAAACGGCGGTTATGTTGTTTATAACTCCCGTTATCAACCTACTCCTACCGAATATGTCTCCGGGTATGGCTGGGGAACGATGAGAGAGGGAAGATTATCTGGTGACATCTCCAATCCTGCTGAAGGACATGATGCTAGCTATTATCAAGTCGGAACCACCGCTGTCGCTAGCCACGCTAACGCTATGGATGCTTCTGGTTCTGATGTCTCTGATATAGCTAGTTACTTCACCACTTCTTATTTCTCCAACAGACTTAATGCGACTAGTGATGGATATGAGTGGTATCCTTCCTTATCCACCGATGATCGCCCGGTCGCTGTTGATGATGATGGAAACGTCATCTCCAGCAACTACAATCGTAGATGGAGAATTCATTTAAGAACCGCTTCTAACGGAGATAATGTTCCTGTTTATAGAACCGCTTCTACCGTCACTAATTACAACGGATATAACATCTCTGCTCTTGATGGAAAAGAGGTTGAACTCTCTGATTATTTGACTCCTTTCAAGTTCATGCTCACCGCTTATAACGGTCAGTATCGTGGTTCTGAGCTCACTGATGGTGTCTCTGGTTTCTCTGGTGCTGCTTCTTACTACAACTCCACCACTGATGATCCCGGAGATGGTTCCATCTATGATGAGGAAGCTTGGGCTAACTTGATGGGTGATGAAGAGACTGGTTTATTACCTAACGGAGAGAGAGGAAATATCATCGTTGGGACTGATGATCAAGGTGATTACATCGAATTTAATCTCCTTTATCCTTGCACCGAGTTCTATGCTATGTACTATCTCTCTTCCTCTTTATATTCTCCTCTTCCTCTCGATTATGTTGAAGCTATCGGCGCTGATTATTTAGGTGCCTTCCCTAACAACTACACCCCTGTTGACACGATGGTCTACACCGGTCCTTATTATGTTGAACAATGGGATAACGCTTCTTATATCAAATTAACTAGAAACGATCAGTACTACGAATATATCGAAGGCTATTCGATGAGTGATGGAAACACCACTTGGCCTTATCAGATCCCTGGTTTTGAATTCACTTATTATGAATCAAGTAACTTACAGAACCTCTTTGAGACTGGTACTATCGATTCTTATTCACCTTCCGCTGATATCTTAAACACCACTTATAACACTGATAACGGAACCACTAGCTCCGGTGTCTCTTGGAACAAGTATCAGACTCAAGGTGATGCCAACTTCAAGATCAATGTCAACTCCACCACCGCTGAACAATGGGATTCTTACTTCGGTGTCAACGGTTCTGTCACTGCTCACGATTCCGCCACTTCTGCTGAGTGGATTGAAGAGAGAGAAGCGAGAGCTTATCTCAGTGATAAGAACTTCCTCGACTTTTTAAGCTTCGCTTTGGATCGTGAAACTATCTGTACTAGCCGTGGAACCCAACCTACTCAAGATTACTTCTCTGACAACTACTTAATCGATCCTGAAAATGGTATTTCTTATAACTCCACTGATGCTCACGCTGCTGTCTTAGCTGATCGTCATAATGACACTTATGGTTATAGTCCTGATGATGCTAAAGCATCTCTTGAAGAAGCTATGTGGGATACTATCATCCCTCTCGCTCAAGAAGGACTTCTTCCCGCTACCGGTACCGGTATCGCTGGAACCTCTTCTAACCCTTATCTCGTTCAGATTGATATGAACTGGATGAACACCACCGATGTCAGTGATTATGGTGATGTCTTCAATTCAATCGAGAACGCTTTTGAAGAGTTAATCAATGAAGAATTCGCTGGCGCTTATAAGCTTGAAATTAATCAGATCAATGGTACTTCTAACTATCAAGATGTCTACGACATGATGAAAGAAGGTACTTATGATCTCGGTTTTGGTGCCATCTCTGGTGGAGATCTTAACCCTATCAACTTCTTCGAAGTCTTAAAGAGTGATAACTCTTCTGGTTTCACCCTCAACTGGGGTGCTGATACCAGCAAAGTCTCTTCTGATATTGTTTATGATGGCCACACCTGGTCTTTCGATGGACTTTGGCAAGCTGCCGATTCAGCTGCTTTGTTAACTTCTGATGGTGAATTTGCTGAAGCTTCCAATGTCTCTACTGGCAACACTACTTCCAGTGTCGCTTATGAGAGCATCAACAACTCCGATATGTCCGTCACCTATCGTATTTCCTTTAAAGATCTCGTCAACGCTGGTGCTAAATCACTCTCTGTCACTTGGACAAATGGTGACACCTCTGACTCTTACACTAACGCTGAACTTGAAGCTCTCTGGGATTCAGATTATGAGGTTGACATCACTATCGATAATAGCTTCAACACCTATAGAAACGTCACTTTACGTGTCAGTTTCACCATCACTATCACCGATACTAGTGGTGATGCTTATGATACCGAAACCTCTTCTTCTATCTCACTGCTCTCTTACTACGGCATCACTGGTAATAACTGATAGTTATCAGTGATCGAGTGGAACTTTCCCAATGCCTTACTTACTCAAATACACGATAAAAAGAGTCATACTCCTTCTCATCACCGCTTTCGTCATCATAAGTTTGACTTTCTTCTTGGCTAAACTTCTTCCTGATGCGGCTATCAGTGGTAACACAGTTGCTCAGAATGCATTTTGTCAAGATCAAGTCAGCAAAGGATATTACATCGCTTTCCATGAAGAGATGTCTCAGTATGGCTCGACGATCATATCTCCTTATACTGACCCGACTGGTTTGGTTTGGTACTACTATAAGAAACCTTTAATCCAACAATATTTTGCTTGGATCAGTGGTATTTTCACTAGCTTTGAATGGGGAACTTCTTCAGCTGTTCAAATCGGTACTGATTCTATCTATTTGATCGGTCAATGCTTAGTTCCTACCATCTTGATCAATATCTTTGCTTTGATTATCTCGATGCCTTTGGGTTTCGCTTTCGGTATCTTAGCTGCTCTTAAGAAAAACAAACCGACTGATCATGTCATCTCGACAGTGGTCATGTTATTCATCTCTGTCCCTTCATTCGTCGTCATCTCTATCTTGATGTTAGTTTTAGCTTATAACACCGGATGGCTTCCTTCTTCATGGCCGATCAAAGGTTCATCGATATCGGCTTATGCGAGAGCGATGGTCATCCCAGTCTTATCACTCTGCTTCGGAACGATCGCTGTCTTCACCAGATACACGAGAGCCGAGCTTTGTGAAGTTATGTCTTCTGAGTTCTTGCTTTTAGCTAGAACAAAAGGTTTAAACAAGAGACAATGCGTCATCAGACACGCCTTGAGAAACTCGATGGTTCCTTTAGTCCCGATGATCATCGGACAATTCATCGGTATCTTAGGTGGTTCTGTCGTCCTTGAACAACTTTATGGCATCAACGGCATCGGTCAACTTTATGTCAAAGCTATCACCTCTCGTGATTACAACGTCTTATTAGCTGATATGGCTATCTTCACTTTGATTAGCTTGGTCGCTTCACTTTTAGTTGATCTTGCCTACGGTATCGTCGATCCTCGAATTAGAATGGGAGAAAAAGCATCATGAACGATGAAAACTTAAATAACCAGTTCGAGGAAGAACAAGATTTTAAACTCGTCCCCGCCAATAGCGAAGCTGATAGCGCTGATGGCAAAAAGATCTCAGACGAGGATTTTAAGTTCGTCCAACAAGACGAAGATATTCACGATACAAAGTTCAACACCAAGCCCACCACTTTCTTCCGTGATGCTATGCGTCGTTTTGCCAAGAATAAATCTTCGGTTGTCGGAGCTATCATTTTAGGAATTCTTTTCATCTTGGCTATCATCTTACCTATCGATGGTGTCATTCCTTATGAGATTGATACTCAGGCTGCCACTTTAAACTACGAAACTAATTTACCTCCTAAATTATTTGCTACTGGTACTGGTTTTTGGGATGGCACTTCTACTTTGACCAACCAAGCTTATCCTTACGACGATGATGGAAATTACACCGGACTTGGTGGATCAGATGCCTGTATCGTTGAAATCGGAGAAGCTTACGAAGGATATGGAGACTCCTATTCTTCCGATGGTAAAGGTGGTTATGCCACTGTCACTAGAGATGTTGATAGTGCTGAAAACAACGGATTCGGTTATATGTACTCCGTCTCTTACACCTATGATTTTGAGTCTAATGATTATGACATCACTTTCACTTTAGGCTGGAAAGAAGATGAAGATTTTACCCAACCTGATTTTGATGTTCTCTTATACGTTCCTTCTACATCCTCTTATTATTCTTTGACCGATTATTCTCTTGAGTATGGATCAGTAGCTGTTCAACCTGAAGACGGAGCTTCTGTCTACGAGTATGAAAGCCAGTCTTATTCATTAAATGAGCTGATTGAAGCTAATGAGACTCTCCAAGAGGATTTCAACGGAGACTTCAGTTCAGTCACCGCTTGTGTCGGTTTGATGTTTAAAGCTGATGTCGATTATAAGACAGCTATCTATGTCAAAGACTTCACAATCACCAGTTCTAGTGCCTCGACAGTCGAACAGACTCAGATGGGGTATAGATCATTCACCGATGCTAACAATTTAGTCGGTCAATCAAGAACTTCTGGTGGAACTACTAACCCTAGATATTGGGCTAATAACTCCTCTGATCGTTTCGCACCGACTGATGTCCGTGTCACCCGTTATACGATCACTTACGATATGTATGAAGTCAAATATGGGGTTAATACACTCACGATCGCTAAATCAGTCATCACCTCTTGGGTGGAGGCTGGATTAGTCGAATATACGGACGGAGATCCCACTTCTTATAAGAAGACAGAAGCTGGTGAAAATGACAATTCTGTCTATGTAGAGTCAATCAACACTGATGGAGGTAGCACGCTTAGCGTCAACGCCATCATTTGGAAATATCTCGGATACGATTCGATGCCTATTCATATCTTTGGTACCGATAGCAAAGGTAGAGATATGCTCAAGTATGTCTTTGCTGGTTTGAGGTACTCATTGATACTAGGTATCATCGTCGCTTTGATCAACGTCCTTATCGGTGTCATCTGGGGTTCTATCTCCGGTTACTTCGGTGGAAAAGTCGATTTGATCATGGAGAGATTCGTCGATATCCTCTCTGGTATACCTTGGATCGTTTTGATGACAGTCCTATGTATCAAACTAGGTCAAACGTTCTTCGTCTTCGCACTTGCACTATGTCTAACCGGGTGGATAGGAACAGAATCGGTGACAAGGTCACAGTTCTACCGGTATAAGGGGCGAGAGTACGTGCTAGCGGCTAGGACGCTAGGTGCTAAAGCCCCACGATTGATATTCAGGCACATCCTACCCAATGCGATGGGTACGATCATCACTAACTGCGTGTTGATGGTTCCTTCAACGATATTCAGTGAGGCGACGATCTCTTATTTAGGTCTCGGTCTCTCTGGTCTGTCGTCTTTAGGTGTCATCCTCTCGGATAACCAACAATATCTATCGACCTATCCGTATCAAGTCATTCTGCCAGCTGTCATCATCTCGCTATTGATGATTTGCTTCAACTTGTTTGGAAACGGTCTAAGAGACGCATTCAACCCGTCACTGAAAGGATCTGATTAGTATGAGCAAAGAATATAACGAAACGATTCTTTCGGTCAAAAATCTGAAGATTTCCTTCAAGACAGATGAAGGCATCCTTCATGCTGTCCGTGGAGTTTCCTATGACCTTCATAAGGGAGAGACTCTCTGTATCGTCGGTGAATCCGGTTCTGGTAAGTCTGTCTCTTCCAAAGCAGTTATGGGCATCCTACCGGCTAACGCTATCATCGAATCAGGTCAGATTCTTTATGAAGGACAGGATTTAACTAAGGTCGGTGAAGAAGAATTCCATCGTATCCGTGGCAAGAAGATCGGCATGATCTTCCAAGACCCTCTCTCTTCTTTAAATCCGATCATGAAGGTCGGAAAACAGATCACCGAAGCGATGCTCATCAACAAGAATCGCTTGAAGACTCGCTATGACTCTTTGATCGCTAAAGAACAAGCTGAGTACAACAACGCAGTCGTCGTCATGAAAGAGAAGATCAAGCTCGCTAAACACAAGCTTGAAACTATCGAATCAGAAGCTCAAGAGAAAATCAATGTGATCGAGACTGATCTCACCAGCAAGGAACACAAGATCTTAGCGATGGATAAACATGATCCTGAACTCTATAAGAAGGCTGAACAATACGAAGTCGATAGAAAACAAGCCAAAGAAGAGATCAAGAAAATCAGAAAAGACTGCAAAGAGAATCTCAAAGCAACTAAAGTAGCAGCTAAGACTGCTATCAAAGAAGCCAAAGCTGAGTTTAAGGATGTCAAACCTGGTCTTAAAAAGAACTTAAAAGACGCTAAGAAGAGGGCTTTACAAGACAACAAGACTTACGAAAGAGAAGAAAAACAGAAAGATAAAGAGACTCTTCTCAACTTCGATAAAGAGACCTTAAAGACTATCGAGGATAAGAGCAAAGAGCTCTCTCTCTTAAGAGAGAAACTCTCAAAGGCCCCCAGTCTTGCTAACGCTAAAAAAGAGATTGCTGATAAAGAGAAAGAACTTGATAACTATAAGAAAGAACGTCAGTTAGAGAGAAGCAGACTCGCTGATTCTTTACATAGCAAATACAAGATCACTCGCAAGGAAGCTAAAGCAAAAGCTTTAGAAGTCATGAGAGAAGTTGGTATTCCTCAACCTGAAATTCGTTATAAGCAATATCCGTTTGAATTCTCTGGCGGTATGAGACAGAGAATCGTCATCGCTATCGCTTTGACTGCCGACCCGGAGGTCCTCATCTGTGATGAACCGACCACCGCATTAGATGTCACCATCCAAGCTCAGATTTTAGAGCTTATCAATCGTCTTAAAGATGAGAGAAACATGTCGATCATCTTCATCACTCACGATTTGGGGGTCGTCGCTAATATGGCTGATAGAGTCGCTGTCATGTATGCTGGTAAAATCATCGAAGTTGGCACTGCCGAAGAGATCTTCTACGATCCTAGACATCCTTATACATGGGCGCTTCTCTCCTCTATTCCTGATATCGATTCCAAAGAGAAATTAGAGGCGATTCCTGGCACTCCTCCTTACCTTTTAAACCCGCCCAAAGGCGATGCATTTGCACCGAGAAACAAGTATGCTTTAGCTATCGACTACAAAGAAGAACCTCCTTACTTCCAAATCTCTGAGACTCACTATGCAGCCACTTGGTTATTAGATAAGAGAGCTCCCGAGACTAAGCCTCCTAAGATCGTCACTCAACGTATCAAGATCTCTTTAGAAAGAGCAGGTATCCACAATGAAGAAGAATGAAAATAGCACGCTAGAAAAAGAAAAAAGATCACCGCTAGAGGCTATTCTTCTCAACAAGCTCTCTTCGGTGATGGATGTCATTGGTGTCTCTTTTAAAAAGGAGTTAGCTTTAAACGACAACATCTTATCGGTTAGACATCTCAAGATGTTCTTCTCGATGGGTGCAGGAAAGAAGCTCAAAGCTGTTCATGATGTCTCTTTTGATGTCAAAAAAGGAGAATGCTTCGGATTAGTCGGTGAATCTGGTTGTGGTAAAACCACGACCGGAAGAAGCATCATCCGTCTTTATCACATCACCTCTGGTTCCGTCTATTTCAAAGGCTATCGTATCAATGCGGGAAGTCGTTGGAACGAGAAGGAGATCAAGTGGTCGAAGATCAAAGGATACAATCGTATCAAAGAGCTCGAACAAGAGAGAAAAGCTGAGATCGCAGAGATGGATACGTCTTCTCTTGAGGGTAAAGAATTGATCGCTAAAGTCAATCAAAGATACGAAGATGAGAAACAAGCAATTCTCACTCATATCAAAGAGACGAGAGAAGAACAAACTTATAAGATCGCTAAGATCAAGTATGATAACGCTCATGTCGATCCTGAGCTTTTGACGAAGATGCAGATGATCTTCCAAGATCCTATCGATTCTCTTGATCCGAGAATGACGGTCGAAGACATCATTCAAGAAGGTTTGAAGATTCAAGGCTATAGAAACAAAGCTGAGAATCATCAGAAAGCGGTCGAGGTCTTAGAGGAAGTCGGTTTGATTTCTGATTATCTCTCTCGTTATCCTCATGAGTTCTCAGGTGGACAGAGACAGAGAATCGGTATCGCCCGTGCTCTTATCATGAATCCGGAATTCTTGATTTGTGATGAACCCATCTCCGCTTTGGATGTCTCAATCAGAGCCCAGATCATCAACCTTCTCAATCGTTTGAAAGAAGAAAGAGGACTCACTATTCTCTTCATCGCTCACGATTTATCAGTCGTCAAGTATTTCTGCGACAGAATCGCTGTCATGTATGCGGGTGAGATGGTTGAACTCGCTGATTCAGATGAGCTCTTCCGCCATCCTCTCCACCCTTATACAAGAGCCCTTCTCTCCGCTATTCCTAAACCTGATCCTTTAAGTGAAAAGAAGAGAAAGAGAATCATCTATAACCCTGCTTTAGAACACGATTACTCAGTTGATAAACCTTCCTTCCGTGAGATATTACCGGGTCACTTCGTCTTAGCTTCTGATCCTGAAATTGAGAAATACAAGGAATTGATGAAGCAAGAAGACATCGAAAACACCCGTAAAGAAGAAGAGGAAAGACGTTTCTTAGAAGAGTGACAAACCACTGCCTGCCTGATTCAAGCAGGCAGTTTTTTATTAGAAAAAGACGTCTTTGTACCAGTCAAAACTTTGTGGAAGAAAAGACATATTTATTACAAATCATATCTTGGAAGAGCTTTCATTTAAGAGAATAGATATAAAATTTAAAAGGTTTTATACCGAAAAAACATCGATAAAATCGGCATTTTCAAGAATTTTGTTCTTTTGGGAATAATAAATAATTAAACTCTTCTTTTTGAAACACTTAGTTCAGTTTGATTTTTAATATATACACTTTCTTGATTAATTTAAGGAGGGTTATTGATCAATGAAAAAATTCGTTTTAGGCATATCCGCTCTAGCTTTATTAGCAGGGTCATTCGGACTTGCTTCTTGTTCCGGTGGAACTTCCTCAGATACAAGCTCAGTCGGCACTGATACTTCCAGTGTCACTGATTCATCTGTCGTTGAGTCTTCATCTTCTTCTAGTTCCAGTAGTACCACATCTAGTGGAACCATCTCTTTAAACTCCTCTTCTTCTTTAACTTTAGAAGTCGGTGGCACTTATACTTTGAGAGCTACCATCAGTGGTGATTTTTCTGATTTCACTTCTACTTTCACCTGTGATAATGAAGATGTCATCGAGATGCCTTCTAGAACTGAAGGTGTTTCAAGCTGTCGTATCACCGCTGTCGGTGTCGGTACTGCTACCATCACTGTCACAGCTACTGCAGATCCTACTCTCACAACCACTTGTGTGGTCACCGTCGAAGAAGCTAAACCTACTCCTGATGCTCTCTTTGAGAGTGTAAATGCAGTCAGAAACTACACCTTAACTGCCGAAGTCACTTATGGTGGCCAGTATCTTGTTACTGAATACACTTATTTAACCGAAGATTTCCTTGTTCAGTACGACGATTATAACGGCGATAGCGAGGGTGGTTACTATCCCTTATGGAATTCTTCAACTAACTCTGGCTCCGTCATGTTAGGTATGTTTATCGATGATAATGATTATGCCACTTACCTTGAGTATGCTACTACTGGTGAGACTGACGAAAACGACACCTTGATTTTGGGAAATCAAACCTATAGCGGCATGATCGAATCTCAACTTGGTGGATTCTTAACTGCTCAAAACTTCGATGGTTTAGGTTTGACTAACATGTCACCTTACTATGCTGACCTTTACTTCTCTTCACTCTCCGCTATCGATACTTCTTGGTTACCTTCTGATAAAGAGAGTGATAACGTTTATGATCTCAACTACTCCTCTTCTGATTCTGATTATTCATTAGGTTATGTTGAGTATTTGCTCTTAAAGGCATTTGCACCTTCTATTCACAATGCAGTTATCTCTTCTGTCGCTACCGGCGGTTATTACTACTTCTATGATATCGCTCTTGCTGTTGACACCACTCTCACCATCACCGATACTCTTGATTTCGTCGTCACCTTCACTTGGGGAGACTACACAATTAATTGCACCATCTCTAATATCGGAACCACCACTGCTGCTGATGTTGACTATCTTCCTAACTTAGCTTCAGATATAACTGGTTATACAGCTACTAGACCTGATTTGAATTCTGAACTTGCTGATATGAAGGCCGCCTTTGAAGGAAATGACTATGTCCACATCACTACTTCTTACTTCAATAACACTGCATATTATTACTATATCTACTACACCGCAGATTACTTCTTCGCTTACTATCCTCAAGAATGGGTTGACGCTTATAACTCCTATTATGGCAGTTATTATGGATATATCGATGAGCCTTACGGCTTAGGTCTTTACCTTGATGACGGAGATGTCTTCTTCTTTGAAGCAGAAATTGAAAATGGAAGCCTAACTAATATTGTGACTGAAAAACTCACGGGCAATTATGTTTTTGGCACTGTCACAGATCTCGCTGATCTTGATATCTATACATTACTCGGCTATGCAAATTACTATACCAACACTTCTGCTGGTTTAGATGAAGACTACTTCTATTACTTCAGCTCTACCACCAGTCAAATTTGGTCTAGCGATACCACCACTTATCACACCAGTTATAATGTCGAGGCCAACCGTTTATCCATGGATCTTGTTTGGGGTTATGATATCCAAGGTGTTGAAGATGACGATATCACCATCACCGGTATCAGATGTGATTATTCATCCGGTGCTATTAGCACTATCGAATACTCCTTTGGTTGGTATGCTTATACGATGAATGGTAACGATTACTATTCTGTCTCTTCCACTTCATATACCGACTTCGGTAATGCTGATGAAGCTAACCTCTTCTCCGATGATATCTACAATCTCATTGGAGATGATGCTGGTGCAGCTAACGATAACGAAGCTGATTCCTTTTCAATCGGTATCAACAACGCTTACATCGGTCTTATCTATTGATATAAAATCCTCCTTTTAAGAAAGGTCGCCTAAAAAGTGGCCTTTTCTTTTACATAAAAAAAGGGGCTGTTGCAAAACTAAGGTAGCTCTACCGTTCGAAAAAGTTGAGCAACAGCTCTTTTTATTTGCATTCTGGAGGTTTTGCAACAAGCTGCGCTTGTTGAAGAAATTTCATGGCATAAAAAACGGACGAAAATGGGAGGGTGTGACCTGTTTTCATAAAAGGTAGATTTTCCCCTACTCCTCATACCCGTAGGAAGTACGTTTTTATGCTATTTTTATCAACATTTTCTAGAAATGATTAAGTTTTGCAACAAGCTTAGCTTGTTGAGATAGTCTGTTCTAATAAAAAGGCCGGAAAAGAGATTCCGGCACTCTGTGGTAAGATTTCTTTGACTAGGAGAAACTTGCCATGGCTTATTTTAGCATACGACAAGAATTTCTTTTTCTCTCCTTTAATTTATCGGAGAAAGATAAGAATTTTTTGTATCAGTTTTGTAAGCGTCAAAAATAAAGCGTCTTAACCCAAGAGAAAATCAGAAGGTTAAAAGAAGAAAAAGCAAATGAAAAAAGGGCGATTGCATCACCATAGTTTTGCAACAGCCCCTTTTCTAATGAAGAGTTAATTAGTCAGCTAAGCTTTCTATCAAGGAAGTTAAAGTGGAATCAAAGGAGTTATCTTCAGCGTTACCGAAGTTTTTGTATTTGCCATTAGAGACATAATAACCACCGCTTGCAACACCAAAACCAAAGGTGAGGTTGATATTAGTGACAGCAGCTGTTTGAGTATCATACTCAGCTCCGATACCAGTGATGACATCGACATAATCATCAGGATCGGCGATAGGCTCTCCCCAGACGAGAAGTTGAGCAGCAGAGTTGACGCTTGCAGAATAAGAGACATGATAGTAAGTGTCATCATTAGTCCAGATTAGAGTTGTATTGCTAGAGAAGTTATAGAAGAAGGCGTTATCTTCACTATAGAGATCGGTATGAGTGAAATAATTAGCTCCGAAGATAGTACTGCTACTTATTGTGATTCTAGTGAGATCAACATCTTGGATGGTATCACCTTCTTCAAGAGGATAGTTGATTGAAGAGGGAGTGTCGAACTCATCACCTTCAAAGTAAGTTGAATAAAGAGTGCCATTAGCGACGAATAAAGCGAGACCGAAAGGAGAGATTGATTCACCATATAAAGAATTGTATGTATCTACATAATCTTGTCCGTAGTACATAACGACATAGTCATCAGCATAATAAGTCTCATAGTAAGTCTCTATATATGAAGAGCTGTAAAAATAAACGATGTTTTCTTGAACGTAGTTATCGGATTTGAAAGCGTCAGCGATGCGTTGTAAGTTTCTGCTTAATTCAGGAAGAGTAGCTGTGACACCAGCGATATCACTTGCAAGAGTGGGAATTAAAGAAACATCTGCTAAAGAAGTTGAACCGACATTGGAGATAGTTCCAATGATAGTGACGCTTCCGAAGGTGATAGTGACTTCAAAAGAATCAGAAGAGATGACTTCTATAGTAGTATCAATAGCTTCAGCAACATCATAGAGATAGTAAGTTCCATTAGTAGCAACAGAAGAGATGACATCTTGAAGGATATCATTAGCAAAGACTTTTAAAAGTCCGTATTCAACATGAGTTGAGTAGATGTCATTAGAAGTACCGACGATCTCATAAGTGTTGTCTCTCTCTTTTTCGTCAGGGAAGTAAGAAGCATCAATACAAGATAAGGAGGAATATAGATAGTTAGAATCAGCAGGACGAGAGACACCTTTACCATCGAAGTTATCGGCAGTTAAGAAGCCACCGTTATCAGAGATGATTCTTCCTGGTTGGATGAAATCGCCCATGACGAGATTACCTTGGCTATCGATAGAGGTCTCATAACTGATATAAGCAGCATAGCCATCTTCATCAACAAAGAGACCGATAGAGCTTGCTGTGTCAAGGGTGTTGCCGTCTTCATCAAAACCAACCCACATAGGAGAGAAGAAAGTTTCATCTTCATCAGCAACATATTGAACCAAAGCTTCGTCAGTTAAATAAGTCTTCCACTTATAAGTTCCTTCATTAGTAGTGACAGTTGAAGTTAAAGTGTAGTTTCTGATGTTGTTTAAATTTTCAAATAAAGCAGCTGGAGTCGGTCTAGCTTCTGTGATAGTGACTGTACAAGTAGCAGTGACATTAGGATTAGCGACACAAGTAGCAGTCACAGTAGTAGTACCAGCCTTTAAACCAGTGATGGTGGTGCTAGTAGCAGGGCCAGTAGTTGATAAAGAGGCGACAGATGAATCAGCAACAGAGAATGTGACAGTTAAATCTTCAGCTTTACCAACAACAGTTGCTCTGAGAGTATAGGTGTCACCAGCATCCATACTGACAGAAGTACGGTTTAAAGAGATGACGAGATCAGGAAGAACTTCTATAACAGATGACGAAATAGAACTCTCTAGAGTAGAGCTATCCGGAGTTGAAGAAGAAGTTTCAGAAGTGCAAGAGAACAATCCGCCTAACAAGACGAGAGTGGAAAGTCCAAGTAAAAACTTACTTTTCATTAATTAAATACCCCCTAAAATTGCGGTTTAGTATATAAGTAAAGAAAAAAGAATGTTATTTGTCAAAAAGTCAGATTGTCGTTAAAAAGAACGGAAGAGCTTTCAAATAAGATTTAAAAATTAAAAATTCTATCTAAAATAAGCTTCTTTATTAAAAATACATACAAAATTCATATGTTTTCTCTCTTTTTAAACAAATCTCACTATCTATATCAACAAGTGCAATCAATATTGAGAAATGAACTTTCTACATCTAACAAGTCTTAACCAGAAGATATATGTATTGCGTTTTCTATTTTGGTGATAATAAACGAACAAAATATTAATGGAACTTAATAAATTTCCTTATTACCCATATTTATATATAGAGCTGAAAATTAAACGAAAATTTCACCTCACTATCTTTGTTTGTAAAAGAAAAAAGGCTAGCAGCATATCAATAAATAGTAAAAATATGCAACAAAAATTGAAAAAAACGCATAATTTACAAGTAATGTAAGCCCTTTCAATATATTTAGAAAATTGCTGTTTTCAGTAAAAAACTAGTAAAAATTATGAAAATACAGGTGATTTTTAAGAATTATTAGTGTTTTTTGAATAACTATATCTTTCCTGTTTAATAAAAACAATTTTGATTGTTAATTATACTTTTAGCAAACAAAAAGGAGTACATTTTATGAAAAAAGGTCTTTCATTTTCTCTAATTGCCTTATTAGCGATATGTCTTACCGCTTGTACAGGCACCGACACATCATCTTCAACAGCTACTGGAGTCGACTCTTCTGTGAGCGATTCCTCTGTAGTCTCTTCTGACTCTTCAGTTGTCACTTCTTCTGATTCTTCCGTTGATATCGATTCTTCTTCTGTGGGCGACGACCCAGAGCCCGAACCCGATCCCGAGCCAGACCCAGAACCCGAACCAGACCCAGAACCTGATCCCGAGCCGGATCCGGAACCGGAACCGGATCCAGAACCCG
This sequence comes from uncultured Clostridiaceae bacterium, assembly GCA_964427595.1. Lineage (GTDB taxonomy): Bacteria > Bacillota_I > Bacilli_A > RFN20 > CAG-288 > Enterosoma. The sequence continues at coordinate 60,716 of CAYRUQ010000001.1, forward strand.
AACCTACTACTCTATTGACTCAAGACATGCTTGATGAAGCTGCGGCCGGTTATCAGACTGAAGCATTTGTTACTGAGAATGTACAATATGGATCGTCAGGTAGCACCTACACTTATGAGTGGATCACTGATATTGCCGCTGCCGGAGATTGGTATCACGCTGCTGAATATAATGATACTGAAAAAGATCAGCTATATAGTGATACCTATTACACATATGTCACTGAGGGGGGCGTTAATTATTTAGCTAGTGCTACTTTAGGTCTCAATAATCAAGTTCAAACTACGGCTACTACTTACAGATGGGAAGCGACATTTAGAAATGCTTTTGTCGGTTTAACCCCGGAAGATTTCTATGATGGTGATGAAGAATATACTTTCGTTCTCGATGATACAGCAGTTGATGCAGATGTTTTAACTGCTTTTGGTTATCAGATTACAGGTGGCTACAGCTACACTCTTGATACACTTGTAATTACCACAGATGGTTTTAATATCACTAATATTGATGCTACTTTCGAAACATCTAGTTATTACTATAGTGGCACATTAGTACAAGATACTGTTTCTATCAGTGCTACAGTTGTCGCTCTCGGTGATGAGGTTTCCGCTGAGCTCACCGGATATGTGGGTGAAACTATTGAAGCTTTAGATGAAGCTTTTGCTAGCTTAGCTGATGGAAATTACACTCTTTCTGAAAGTGTTGTTTTGTCCTATGGCGGTACCACACAGGGTAGTTATAACTATAATTATGTGGCTGACGAAGGAGTGCTTATCGATACTGACGAATCAGATTACTTTATTTACGACAATGGAGCTTTTAGAGAAGTTATGTCTCTTACAAGTGGTGGTACGCCACTTGGTTATTTCAAGAGTGGTTATGTATTAAACGCTCCCGATTTTGATGTTTCTAGTGTTTTCTTCACTGAAGGTGAAGAAGGTACGTATTCATTAGATTCTGGCGATAGCGCAGTAGATATTGCTGATTATGGAACAACTTTTGCCATTGACGGAGACTTTTTTACAACTCTTGAGGATGTTACCATTACACTCGATGAGGATTCTATCACTATCCAGTTAGAAGGTATCTATAACTACTATTACTATGATTATGATTGCACTCTTACCGCTACATACACAAACATCGGAACAACAACCAACGCCAATTTTACAGCACTCCAAGAAGCCAGAGAAGAAGGAGTTGGATATATTAGATTTTCTCAAGTATTTAGCATAACTGCATATAGTTGGTTAAGTGCTAGTAGTTATTCTTCAATTACTGTTTCAGATGATGTTATGGGGGCTGTTACGACAGAAAATGCTGCTGAAATTGCTGATTCTCTTCCTATAGCCTTATATAGCCTTTACTTTGCAACTAGTTATTTTTATAGTAGCTCTCAATCTACTGATACTTGTCCTTTCGTTGGGACGTCCTATTTAACTTCCTCTTATGTGAATTATGCGCTTTATTATTATCAAAACGCACTTATTGATGATGGGTGGGTCTACGACAGTTCTTCTTACGAATACATCAAAGATGTCGAGTTATCGACTTCTGAAACTGTTGAAATTTCTGTTTCTCTTACTTATTCTTATATCAGTTCGAGCGGCTACTATATTGCAGGTTACATGGTTAATAGCATTACTGTTATTGAATAAGGCAATAATCTAAAACAAGCTTTTGTTGCTGTCGCATGGGTTTCTTTGCGACAGCTTTTTTCATTTTTGAATTAAGTGATTATAATTGTTGGTATGAGAAAAAGAACATTTTGGATCATCGAATCGATCATGATCTTTATCACCGTCTTCGGTTTTGTTTCTTATGGAGTAGCTAGAGGTTTAGGATATGGAGATTATCCTTTGACTTCTTGCGCTTTAGGAATAGGAATCATCGGGCTATTCATATTTGCTTTCTTCTTTGTTATGAAGATATTCAACCAGACTCCATTACCAGAGACCAAACAAGGAGTTGTTTGTCCTAGATGTCATTTCATCAATGAAGAAGGAAGTGAGCTCTGTAAACAATGTGGACACCAACTGAAAGAAGAGACTGATATAGAGATAGAAGAAAAAGAGGACTGAGCTACTGCTTCAGTCCTCTTTCTTTTGCTCTGTTGATTCCTTGTCTTCTTGTTTGAGATTGATATTGATTCTAAATATCGGTTCGTTTCTGCTGTTAAGAAGAATGTTATGAAGATAGATAGCGATGATACCGATGACGAATATCAATATAGAGACACCAAGGAAAATAGCACTTATGATGAAGAAGGTAGTGATTAAAGGATAGAAACCGGCTCTATTCACTACACATTCTGTGACTAGTAAAGCGATGAATATGAGAGCAGTTATAAAAGTAGAGATAGCTCCTACTTTAATCAAGGAATAAAGAGGTCTTGAAGTTCCTGAGGAGATGATGTTAAAAGCGTGATTAAACATCTTATTAATGTTGTATTTAGATGTTCCTGAAGATCTCTTATGACGTGTGAAATTGATATAACAAGTCTTACAACCGATACGAGCGATATCATTTAAAAAGAGGCGATCTTTACTAGGGGCGGAGTTGATGATATCAACGACTCTCTTTGAGAAACCTCTGAACATATTGACGTTCTCAGGAAGAATCTCTTTTCCTTCTAATTTATTAGCGAAGCGATAGAACATCTTAGCGGTGGTTCTTTTAAAGAAACCATCCGTTTTACGATCTACACGTCTTGGAGAGACTATCTCATAGCCTTCTGAGAACTTTTTAGCGAAATCTTTAAGGAGTTCTACTGGGTCTTGAAGATCAACATCCATAACGATAGCATAATCGCTCTTACAAACGCTTAAACCAGCGTAAATGGCGGCGTTTTGACCATAATTACCAGCTAATGAAACAACTTCGATATCATCTCTTTTTTCATAGAGTTCATTCATGATAGTGAAGGTTCTATCTTTAGAACCATCGTCGACAAGGATGAATCTGAATGAATAATCAGGTATCTCAGCAATGATCGGATCTGCACTTTTAAAATAAAGAGGCAGAGCCTCCTCTTCATTGTAACAAGGTAGAATGACTGAGATTGTTTTCATATGTAACTCCTTTATAGACTATAAAAGAAAAAAGGTTGTCAGCGAGTTGCTATTATTTTATCACCTAGCTACTTTTTCTTTTTTATAAATAGTTGAAAGTATTTGATACAAATCAAGAAATTAAGTAGTAATTCTCTCTTATGTGTCTCATTTTTAATTTAAAAATCGCAGTGATATATTGGTGGTCATTCTTACTTAAAAGATGATACGAGAACAACGAGAAAATTCTTGTAAATTAGGTGTCTATATGATATATTTCCTGTTGCGCATCTTTTTTAATTGACTAATCAGGAGGATCAGAGATATGAAAACTGGAATTCATCCCGAATATCATCGTTGCAAAGTTACCTGCATGACTTGTGGAAACACCTTTGAGACCGGTTCAACCTTAAAAGAAATCAAAGTTGATACTTGCTCTCATTGCCACAGTTTCTACACTGGTAAATTAACTTTCACCGCTGATACAGGTAGAGTTGCTAAGTTCCGTAAGAAATTACAAGCTAGCGAAACCAAACAGGGTAAATAATATGAGGCTCGCAAGAGCCTTTTTTCTTTATCTTTATATCGTCTATAATGAACAGCAAAGGAGGGTTGAACATGTTAAAACTTCTCGGAAATGTCATTTGGTTCATCGTCTTCGGTTGGGAGATGGCTCTCGTTTATTTCCTTTTAGGTTTAATCGCTTGTATCACTATCATTCTCTTGCCTGTCGGATTACAGCTTTTCAAGCTCGCTAGCCTTGTTATGATGCCATTTGGTAAAGAAGTCAGATGGACAAAGAGCGGAGGAAAGATGGTCTTAAATGTCATCTGGGCTATCATCTTCGGTTGGGAGTGTGCTTTAATCTCCATCGCCTCTGGTATCTGCTGTTGTATCACCATCGTCGGTATCCCGGCTGGTTTACAGATGTTTAAAATCGCTAAATTAGTTCTCCTTCCTCTCGGAGCTAAAGTTGGTAAAAAATAATAATGAGTGTCCCACAAGACGCCCTGTCTCCAAAACGACTATTTGAAGAGGCAGAGCAAGCTCTAAAGGAAAGACATCTGTCTTCCTTAATAAAACTTTCTAATGAGACTTTTGATGATTTAGTCAATCATGAAAAAGTATTGATTAAAGAAGAGACAAAAGGCTATTTTTGTCCTCTGTTTCTCTTTGATGAGAGAGAAGATATTTATTATCCTCTCTTCTTTTTTGAGTCTGTCATCACTAAAGAAGAAGAGACTTATTTATCTAGATCAAAAAGGCTTCCTATCTTTAATAATCTCGCTTTGTCTATTCTTTCTAATGAAGGTGTTGATGTCGATGATTTCACTAGAATTAACGATATCAAATCATACCTTCTTTCTTTAGAAGGAAATATACAAGTCAGAGGATTAAATGATAGATTCAGTTTCGAACAAAGACTCGGTTTTTATGATGAAGAGATTCTGTATTTAAATAGAGCGTATAAGATTCTTTATCAATTCATAAACGGAACGCTTAACGAAGATAAATATATAGGTTTATCAAGTCAAATTATTGATAACGATATTGAAGTTGAAATCAGTAAGCAGATCAAACAAGTATTTTTCAGTGATTATAAGAAGATGTCTTTGGAGTTTGATAATTACCAAGGCTGTAAAGTCGTTTATTCAGACGACAATTTCATCAAGGATTTCATCACTTATTTAATAGCTAGGAAGGTTCCGTCAGGAGAGAGCCTTCTCTTTGTCGTTCAAGATGAAAAAGATGAAGAGAATTTAAAAGAGATATTTAAAAACAATAATCTTGATGAACATGTTTCTTATATAAATGATTTATCGATTGACTTATTAAAAAAGAAAGAAGACGGGATTTCTAATATAGGAAGCGAAAAACGAGCACTCTTCTTACAAAAAGAACAGAAGTATTTAAAATTTATCAACGAAAGAAACGAAGCCTACTCTAATCCGAGAAACCTCTATAGTGCTAGCGTTGTCGATGATATCATCAAAGCTAAGAAAGAGAACCTTAAACTTTCTTCATTAGACATCAGTAAGTACTCTTTTGATGAATTTAAGAAAGATTACCAATATCTATTGAAAGCCGAGAATTATGAGTCTATCTATGATACAGCTATTAAGGATCATATTTTCTATGGATTATCAGTCTCTGATAAAAGAAGAAACTATGATGAGATCATAGTCACTATCATAAAAATCAAAGACGCCATTTTAGATTTCAGTTCTTATGTAGAGAAAAAGAACATCAATGACTTTGATGGAAATAAAATCGATTCATTCTATCAGTTTGAAGAATACGGAAAAGACATCGCTGTTTTAGCTACTTATACAGGTTTTCCAAGGAAATACTTTAGAGAACAACAAGAAGACGCTATCGAAAAAATAGAAAAGCTAAAGAAGCTTTATCAAGCTTTATCAAGCAGTAAGCTTTTAATCAGCAAAATCTGTTCTCCTAAAATTTTTGATTTAGATTTAGAGAAGACTCTCTCTGATTCTAAGAGCCGTTTCTTTTTAAAGAGAAGACATGCGAGAAAGAAGCTTCTCTCCTGTCTTATCGCTCAAAATAAAGAATCGTTTGAATCCTTCACTAAGATTTTGAAAGTGTATCTCAATTATCAAAAAGAGATAGAAAGCATCCTTCCTAAGTACATAGAGTTATATGGCCCTGCTGTCGCTAATATGAATAGTCTTATCGAGATAGAAAGTAATATCTCCTGTACTATTCTTTTCTCTGAAAGAAGCAAACAACACCCTTCCTATAACATGGATAACCCGATAGTTAAGAGATGTTATAAGGATAAAGACGTCAGATATGATGTCATCACTCTTTATCGTGAACTTGAAGAGAAATACCAAGACATAAAGAAGCTTCTTAATCGATATAAAGGTTATTTCTTAGAAGATGAGATTGATTATATGAAACTTTCATTCTCTGATTTGGTTTCTCTTATTTCTAGAAAACTTACTGGCTCTTATAGAGAGTTTTCTCAGTATGCGATTCTCAGAAGCTCTCTTGATGACACTTCTATGCTCTTTAGAACTCAGTTGATGGAACATTTAAAACGAGGATTAAAGATTAAAGAGTTCAGATCTGCGTTTGTCTATTCACTGGCTGATGCTATCGCTAAAAGAGGAAAGAAGAGATTTAGACCTAAACTTGAAGATTATGAGAATGCGAAGAAAGATTATCTCAGTACTCTAGATAATAGTTACTCAACCTATAGCGATTACCTTTCTGATTTCATCAAAGAAAGACAAAAACAAATCATCAATGATGAAGAAAGTCTTGCTGAAGATAAAGAGATTCTCTCTATTTATCAAAATAAAGAAGTTGATTACGATGTTGAAGCTAGATTCTTTAAACAAGCTAGAAAGAGAAAACCACTTTTGATTGCTCATCCTAAAGATCTGCTCTTCTTAAAAGAAAACATAGCTAAGAAAGTCATCATCTTTAATTCGAGTGAATATAGTTATGAAGAACTATTCGATGTCATTTCGGTTGGTGAACATATCTTATTTTTGGAAAAACCGAGTGTCTTTGATAAAAGAACACAAAGCTATCCACAATTATCTTTATCTAGTACCACGTATCTAAGTCTCTTCAACTTTAATTCACTTCCTCAATCATTTAAACAATCTGTTGATGAAGAATTTAATAAGTATGGATATCGTATTGATAAATCAGACGCTTTTGAATATACGATTTATAACTCAGAAAACAAAAAGGTTGCTGTTCTTCTTCCTGATGTTTTAATTCCACCAAAAAGTGAGATGCAAGTAAGAAGTATATTTAGAAAGTTCATTGGAAATGTGTTTCACATCCCTCTTTTAATCATGTCTACAATCTCATTTCTTCTTGAACCAGAAAAGACTATTTCTGAACTGACAAATAGAATCTCAGAATCACAGGATTAAAAGATCAGCTGTTTCCATCAGAAGAGTTATCGTCACAAGAATCAAGGATATCGTTTTGTTTCTTGTTCTTTATTTGTGAGATAAGCATAGCGAGTAAATAAACAAATCTTATAGCTTCTAATATAGAAAAAAGTATATAAGCAGCCAAAGAGAAGTAATTCAAACACATCACAGCTCCAATCACTAAGAACCAAAGAGAAAAGATACAATCACTAATTTCTAAATTGTATTTGGTAGTTTTTCTATATTTTCTTTTCAAAGCTCCATTAACAGTGGCGATGAATATACCTATGATGACAAAGATATATATGTACTCTAAATATGAAGGAAGAATGTCCATCGCTACTTGTAAGAATAGTTGACAGAATATAATGATGAAAGCAACTGTACCAAGGTAATGAAGGCTTTGGTAGAACCCTTCAATAGTTAAGCTGTTTTTATTAGTTTTTTGTTTAACAGCATTATCATTCTCATCAACTGTTTGCTCGGGTCGTTTAACTATAAACCCTAAGATTGCTATACAAAGGAATACGACAAAGAATATACATTCAAGTATGCCGGTTATTAAGTAAAGGACATTAGCGTCATTATCCGTAAAGTTGCTGTAGCAGTCTAATATTCCACCAACTAAAAGTAAAAGAGACGCAATTATCATAGTTATTGAATAACCGATGACAATTCCTTTACTTTTATTCATAAACGCTATTCTCCTAGGAAGTAATATAGCAAAAAAAGGTTTGTAGGTTGTAAAAAGTGTAAATTCCTAGCATTTAATGCTAAATCTTATTCGAAACTAAAAAACACCAATATAAGAGAAAATTATTTAAATTCCCTTTTTATGATTTATTTCGCAAAAAACAGATAACATTTAGAGTTTTAATCTAGTCAAATTTTAAGAAGGATGGTGGGCGACAACCATCCAATTTAATCTAAGGAGGCTCTCATAGAACTTTATCCTTGTTTACTTACCTCCTTTATTAAATCATCGCGCAATTGAGTAAAGATAATGTTATATTCGTTGAACTCATCAACAGGATTTTTAATCCACTTTTTAGCATCGGTATGTTCCACAACAGATTTGCTGATAAACAGCGAGTTTGTTGAGGGCCAAATTGTTTGAGGCTTGGAATGATACATTTCTTCTTTTTCTCTATAGGCAGTATCCCAATAATGGATATCGTAAGAATCAAGATAGTCCAACTCGATAAAATAGTATGTCAAATAAGTATTGAGAATCACACATTTATCAAGTAAGAGAACCGAATCTTCTTTCATAGGCACATTATTTGCTTGGATAACTATAACAATTGATGAAGCGATGTCATTAGGATGAGTTATCGAATAGCCAGCAAATAGTTCTTCTATGAAATCAATTATTGCAGTGGTTTTATAGTTCTTTAATGTAATGACTATTGTGCTTGTGTGTCGCCACTGGTTTTGAATACTTTTTAACTTTTTAAAAAATCTAATGCCACTAGCCGAATCATAGAAGTTGACTTCTTCTTCGCCATCTACATTTTCAGTCTCATCATTTTGATTGGCATTAATTCGTTCTTTAATTTCGTAGTGGTTTTGAACTTTCCAAATTTCAAATTCATGTCCATTAGCTTTAAAGCACGGGAATCTATTGCCTTTCTCGTCGTTTGTGAGAATGTGGCAACAAATTAAATTATGCTCGGCGGTTTTGCCACCTCTCGATTGAGGCAGAATATGATCGATATTCCAACCATATTTGCTATCACGGTCATCGTATGCTGACTTTACCATCGTTCGACCAGCAAAATCAGTAACTTTCAGTTCTTTGCCATAACGCTTAGACCATATGCGCATAGCAGTTTCTCGGTTTATAACCATTTCATTTGTTTGCATAGTAATTCTTCAACAAGAAAAACTATAAGACCTCCTTTCGTAAGGTGACAAATGCAATGATTGATTATAGGGCGACCTATTGCTGAACCTCTAATGGGTAATTCTCCTACAGCTTTACAGAAAATTAAATCAATCGACTTTATTGCTAAAGTTTGTAAGATTTGTCCTTCACTTAAAATTATACTGAATAGAGGTGCAAAAATAAGAAAATTTATTGAATGTAAAAAAGAGGCTCATTTGAGCCCCTCTAATTTAGATTTGTTTAACCCACAGACCATGTAAGTTGCAGTATTCGTAAGCGGAGACGACTTTCTCACCATCTGCTAAGACAAACTCAGCTTCGGGAGTACCGGTATAATCAAGATTCTTAAGTTCAACTTTCTGATCAGTCACTAAGGCGATGAAAGAAATGTGATGTTCTTCAGTCATCGGGTGAGCGACTTCTCCGACTTTGACAGTCACTTTTTTACCATCTACTAAGATGACAGGAACATGTTTTTCAGTAGCTGCATCAGTGGTGTTAGCTTTTAAAAGTTCATCATTCTCATCTGCGGGGTTATCTAAAATAGAAAAATAGATAGCTCCAGTATTTTTATTTTTATAGAAATTGATATTCATAATTGATTACCTCCACGATTATTTTACTAAGCTGATTTCTAAATATTAGAAAGATGCTCAAGCAAAATAATCACGGAAATCAAACTGATAACGATGACGACAGTACTGGACGATATCTAAGATATTCCAGATGATTCCTAAACCGACGCAGAGATAAAGAAGCTTGACTAAAGCAAACTTCCAAGCTGCCTTAAAAGACTTCTTATAAACGAATTTATCAATGCCAAACCAACCTAAAAAAATCAAAAAGAGAAGGAAGCTGGCTTTAACAGGTTCTACTACAAACGAATATTCTTCTTTACTATTCATTAAAATCACCTCAAAGCAAGGATAATTATATAAAAAAGTCCCTAAATATAGAACCAATTACTTAAATTACTAGAGTGTTTAAAGGGTTATAAACAGGCAAAACAGACGACAAAAAGATTTCTCAGTTTTAAACAACTCAAGAGATTTTATATAATTTTAAGTGATGTCCGGAGGTGTCATCAAATGGTCAAGATATTCAATTTTGAAAACGATCCTAAGGAGTTCAGTTGCAACACTTATATCATCGGAAAAATCGGCCGTGATTGTCTTGTCATAGATCCAGGTTCCACCTCCAAAGTGATAAGTGAGTATATTGACGCACATCATGAACGCTGTTTAGGAATCCTTTTAACTCATGGTCATTTTGATCACATCAGAGGCGTTACTCCATTGTTAAAACATTTCAATTACGATATTCCTGTTTATATCTCTAAAGAAGATGCTCCTCTTCTTACTGATACCATTTTAAATGAGAGCAAATCTCACGGAGCAGAAGTTAAAATATCAGTAGCTCCTGTTTTAGTAGAAGATCAAGAAGAACTTCTTTTCAACAAAGAAATCAAAGCCAAAATAATAGCAACTCCATATCATACTAAAGGAAGTGTTTGTTATCTTTTTGAAGATGATAACGCCATTTTTACTGGTGATTCTTTATTTAAGCTTTCAATAGGAAGAACTGATTTAAAAGCTAGTGATCAAAGCTTATTTAATTCTTCAATGAAAAAGCTCACCTCTTTAGGAGAGACATTAGTTGTCTATCCTGGTCATGGTGAGCTTACTAGACTAGGCGTTGAAAAGAAGACGAATCCTTATCTTCAACAACTTTGATTTTATTTAGAAACTATCTAGAACTTAATATCACTTACCATCGATAAGTTCAGTTAAGAACTCGATTTCTTCATCTCTTTTCAAACGAGGGAAGAGAGGAGAAAGCTCATTTACTTTGATATTAGAAAGTTCACCAAGTTTATCAACGGATTCATAATTTCTAAGTTCAGCAGGGACATTCTCTTGATCTAAAGCGGCTTTTGTTTTCTCGGGCATAAAAGGAGTTAAAAGAATAGATCCGATTTTGAGAAGCTCGCTGGTGATATAAAGAGATTCTTTAAGAAGGATATCGTTTCCTTCTTTAGCTTGGTTCCAAGGGGCGATAGCATCAAAGTACTTGTTTCCTAAGTCAATCATCTCCATGGCGATATTAGCACCAGAGGTGATATCAAACTTATCCATCGCTTGTTCATAAGCTTTGATCTTGGTTTTAACATTCTCGTAAAGATCGATAGTCAGCTCAGAAGAGAAGGGTGCATACTGAGGAATCACACCACCAAAATAACGATTGACCATCGAGAGAGTACGATTGACGAGATTTCCGTAGTTATTAGCTAAATCAGCGTTTAAACGATCGACGAACTGGTTAGGAGTAAAGGAACCATCCTCTCCGATTTGCATCTCACGAGCTAAATAGTATCTGAGTGAATCAACACTGTATCTTTCAATTAGAGGATAAGGAGATGGGGCGTTTCCTAAAGACTTAGACATCTTGACACCAGATTTAGTCACTAATAAGCCGTGGACTAAAACTTCATCAGGTTCTCTAAGACCTAAAGCCATCAAAAGAACAGGCCAATAGATAGTATGGAATCTGTTGATATCTCTTCCGACTAATTGAAGTATCTCTGTATCTTCAGCCCAGTATTGATCCATCAGGTGGTCATCTTTAGATAGATAACCTAAAGCGGAGATGTAATTTAATAAAGCGTCAATCCAAACATAGACGACATGCTTAGGATTCTCGTTGATTTGAATTCCCCAATCGAAGGAGGTTCTTGTGATACAAAGGTCATCAAGTCCAGGTTTGATGAAGTTGTTGATCATCTCGTTGAGTTTATCTTGTCTACAGAATTGAGGATGCTCTTCATAGAACTTTAAAAGAGCAGGCACATACTTCTTAACATTTAAGAAATAAGAGTCTTCTTCAGCTGAATGAACAGGTCTATGACAATCGGGGCAAAGATGTTCTTCTCCTACTTGAGCATCGGTGAAGAAAGATTCACAAGGAGTGCAGTACCAACCTTTGTACTTACCAAGATAGATATCACCTTGATTTAAAAGACGAGTGAAGACTTTCTTCACACAATCGATATGATAATCATCAGTGGTTCTGACATAGTAGTCATAAGAGATGTTCATTGCTTTCCAAACTTCTTTGAAAGAAGCGGCGATTTTATCAACATAAGCTTTTGGTTCTAAGTTGGCTTCTTCCGCTTTCTTTTGAATCTTCTCACCATGTTCGTCAGACCCAGTCATGAATCTGACATCAAAACCTCTTAATCTTTTATATCTAGCGATGACATCAGCGATGACATTGCAGTATGTATGCCCGATATGGATATTTCCGCTCGCATAATATATCGGTGTTGTGATATAGAAACGCTTCTTTGAATCAGTGCTCATAGATGCCTCCCAAAAACTAGTAAAATTATACACTTTATCTTAATAAATTGGTTTTATCTGCGTTTATAAAATGGTTTTTAAACAAAGAGAAGTCTAAAGAAAGAGGTTTGTTTTACTGGTATAATTTAAGAGTTATGAACAACATCAAAATAGAGATGCCTGATGATGTTAAAACTATCATCAACACTTTAAAAGAACATGGTTATGAAGCCTATATCGTCGGTGGTTGTGTCAGAGATGAAATCTTAGGAAGAAAACCTAATGATTATGACATCACCACCTCAGCAGAGCCTTCTCAAGTCAAGGCACTTTTTGATAAGACTATCGATACCGGATTAAAACATGGAACAGTGACTGTCAGAATCAACCATGTCAATTATGAAGTCACTACTTATCGTATCGATGGTAAGTATTCTGATAACAGGCATCCTGAGAGTGTCACCTTCACTAAATCATTAAAAGAAGATCTACAGAGAAGAGACTTCACCATCAACGCTTTCGCTTATAACGATGAAGAAGGACTGATTGATTATTTTGGTGGAAAAGAAGATCTTGAAGAAGGTCTTATAAGAGCAGTTGGTATTCCTGAACACCGATTTGAAGAAGATGCTCTTCGTATCTTAAGAGTGGTGAGATTTTCAGCTCAACTAGGTTTTGAAATAGAAGAGAAGACGAAGAAAGCTTGTAAGGATGAAGCTGAGCTATTAAGAAACATATCAGAAGAGAGAATCAGAGATGAATTAGTAAAAATCATTATGTCTGATCATCCAGAAAAACTCATTGAATGTTATGAATTCGGTATCACTAAAATTATCCTTCCTGAATTTGATTTGATGATGGAGACTTCTCAAGAGAATCCACATCATATCTATGATGTAGGAAGACATACTATTGTCGCCTTACAAAACTCTCCTAAAGATTTGATTGTCAGACTAACTCTTCTCTTCCACGACTCTGGTAAACCAGCTACTAAAAGTCTTGATAAAAACAACATCGCTCATTTTTTTATGCATGGTGTTGAAGGAGAGAAGATAACAAAAGAAGCGTTAAGAAGACTTCGTTTCTCAAGCAAGATAGTTGATACAGTCTCTTTCTTAGTTCGTCATCATTGTGATGAATTCAAAGCTGAACCTAAGTATGTAAGAAGGGCGATCAGAAAGATAACGCCAGAGTTATTCATCTCTTTTTTAGATATTCAAAAAGCCGATGTATTAGCTCAATCTCAAATCTCTAAAGATGCGGTATTAAAAAATAACTCTAGATGTAGAAGAATGTACAAAGAATATATGAAAGAACAAGACTGCTTTTCTCTTAAAGATTTAGATGTCAACGGCAACGATTTGATAAAGCTTGGTTTCAAAGGGAAACAAATCGGAACTATCTTAGCTTATATGCTTGACTATGTCGTTGATAATCCGGAGAAGAATAATAAGAGTTTCTTGTTAGATAATATTGATATGTTCACTAAGAACATCGAGAAATAATAGAAAACCAACCGAACAAAAACAAACAAGGTTGTATTACATTACGCTTACATTTGCTTAATAATCAAATCTTGTAGTTGTATAATATTTTTTATGAACATAATGTTTTTTCTTATACCTAAGAGTAAAGTGGCATATGTTTACGATTGCTTCACCTTAAGACAGGTGGCTGAGAAACTTAGATATCATCATTACACAGCCATCCCGATTTTGACTGAAGAAGGAAAGTATGTGGGTTCAATCGCTGAAGGCGATCTTCTTTGGTATATCAAAGACCATGATGATATGAATTATCACATGGCCGAGGATGTCCCTATCACCAGTGTCCCTATCAGTAGAAAAGTCGTCGCCATCCACTCATCAAGTCGTATGGAAGATCTCTATCAACTCGCATTAAATCAGAATTTTGTTCCGGTATTAGATGATTCAAATGTCTTCATCGGTATCATAACTAGAAAATCCATTATGGAATATTTCTTCAACTCTCAGAAAGGTAGCTGATTATGGAAAAGTACATATTTGTAGTCGGAGGTGTTATCTCAGGATTAGGAAAAGGCATCACCGCCGCTTCTTTAGGAAGACTTCTTAAAGCTCGTGGATACAAAGTCACGATGCAGAAGTTTGATCCCTATCTCAATGTTGACCCTGGCACCATGTCTCCGATTCAACATGGTGAAGTCTTCGTCACCGATGATGGAACTGAGACCGATCTTGATTTAGGACATTATGAAAGATTTATCGATGAAGCGATGAATCGTCATTCTAATATCACCACCGGTAAGATTTATGAGAATGTCTTATCAAAAGAAAGACATGGTGATTATGGAGGAGGAACTGTCCAAGTCATCCCTCATGTCACTAATGAGATAAAAAGCAAGATTCATCAAGATTCTAGAGCTGATCAGACTGATATTGCGATAATCGAAATAGGAGGAACGGTTGGAGACATCGAGTCCCAACCCTTCTTAGAGACTATCCGTCAATTCAGATTAGAAGTTGGTGTTGATAACTGCTGTATCATCATGGTCTCTTTGATTCCTTATCTCAAAGCAAGTCAAGAGTTGAAGACTAAACCGACACAAGCAGCCGTTAAAACTCTTCAATCTTTAGGTATTCAACCCGATATCATCGTCTGTCGTTCTGAATATGAAATCCCTCAAAGTGTCATCGATAAATTAGCTCTGTTCTGTAACGTCAATCCCAGTCATGTCCTTCCTAATCTTGATGTTGAGACCGTTTATGAACTACCTTTAAAACTTGAAGAAGAACATTTTGCTCAAGCAGTAGGTGAGACTCTTCATATCCCTGTTTTAGAGCCTGATTTAAGTCTATGGCAGAATCTTGTCAACAACATCAAGACATCAAAAGAGACCATCTCTATCGCTTTAGTCGGTAAGTACACAGCTCTTCATGATGCTTATATTTCAGTTAATGAAGCTTTGAAAGCAGCTGGATGGCAATATCACACTAAAGTTGAAATCAAGTGGATTGAATCAGAAGACATCACTGATGATAACCAAGAAGAATTGTTCAAGGATGTCAGTGGTATTATCGTCCCTGGCGGATTTGGAAGCCGTGGTATCTCAGGCATGATCAAAGCTATCAAGTATGCTAGAGAAAACAACATTCCTTTCTTAGGACTCTGTCTTGGTATGCAGACAGCCATCATCGAATTTGCAAGAGATGTCTTAAAGTACGAAGATGCTGACTCAACTGAATTTAATAAAGATACTAAACATCCAG
Source organism: uncultured Clostridiaceae bacterium (assembly GCA_964427595.1). Lineage (GTDB taxonomy): Bacteria > Bacillota_I > Bacilli_A > RFN20 > CAG-288 > Enterosoma. The sequence goes on from CAYRUQ010000001.1 coordinate 76,160, forward strand.
TCATTCATTTGATGGAAGAACAAAACGGAGTCATCAATTTAGGCGGAACGATGAGACTGGGTGCTTATCCTTGTATCTTAAATGAAGATTCAAAACCAGCTAAGTTATATGAAACTACTGAGATTTCTGAAAGACATCGCCATCGTTATGAAGTTAATAACGATTACAGAAATGAATTTATCAAACACGGTCTTATACCGGTTGGATTTTCACCTGATAATAGAATCGTCGAGATGATTGAAATACCATCTCACCCATTCTTTGTTGCTACGCAGGCGCATCCTGAATTTAAGAGCAGACCTGATAGACCTCATCCACTCTTCAAAGGCTTTATTGAAGCTGCTATTAAATATAAAGGTGAATAAAAATAAGCTTTAACAACTTTCTATAATTATAGAAAAGTGAAAAATGCCGGAAGTTTGATTCCCGGCATTTTGATTATTAGCTATCAAAGATAAAATTGTTGAAAAGAGCAACCTATTTTTGTTCTGTAGCTATTTCCCATTTATCGTGTTGATTTATTCTGTTTGAAATTATTATCCCTTTTTTTCTTAGCGAAGACACTAAACGTCTAGCAGTTGCAACTGAGACGCCTAATTTCCCGGTGATTTCTTCATAAGTGATATAAGGGTTTCTTTTTATCATATTAATCACGGCTGATTCACGTGTGTTTTGTTTTGTTTCTGCCTGCTCATCTGCCTGCTCATCTGGGTGCTCATTTTTGTTAAGAGCTTCCATCACCTCGGTATCATAAGGGAGTGTAACTAGAATGTATTGGTCTGTGATTTCAAATGCATTTTGCCCGTATTTAGCAATAATTTGGGGGATGCCATGTCCAGTTCTTTCGGCGTAATCCAAATCTCTTAAGATTCTCATAAAACCTTCGCTTCTAGGTTTGCTGATACCTTTGAAGAAATTTTCTTTTGTTTGTCCAAACGGAAGACCACCATAAGAAATCACTTCAATTCTGTCACTATAACAATAAACAGAAGGAACACCACCATTCAACCAATCGTTATGAGCTAAGGCGTTATACACAGCCTCTCTTAAACATTCGATATCAACCAAACTTTTAGTGTTTCTTGTTGAAGAAAAGATCCTTGTTACACCCCAGTTTTCTGCTTCAAGTCTGTACATTAACTTTTCTGTAGCAAGTAAAACACATTGGTTGCCAAAGTCTAAAGTTTCGCTAAAAGATGATTTATCTTTTCCTTCATATCTTGCATATATAAAACCAAAGTGGTTTTTGTCCGAGAGAAGCTCTGCGATTTTGTTATATTCTTGATCTTTAGTTAATAATCCTAAATTAGAGGCAAGACTATCATCGTTTAAAGTGAAACCTGCATCAGCATAAAGAATTTTTAAATGACGGAAGGTGATCGGAGAAAAAGTTGCTCTTGTTTCTTTAAGTAAATCATCATTATTAAAGGAAGCTAGCCATTTCTTTTCAATCTCAGCCTCACTCATTGGCACAGATGAAGTTCCATCTCTGTAGAAACAACCTGTAGCGCTTCTTCCTTCCTTTTTGATGTAATACAGCTTGTGCCCTTTTTTAACTTTTACAAAAATGATAGTCTTATCATTTTCAGAAATAGATCCTAATTCACATAACCCATCAGTTGTTGGAAGAATCTGATCTCTTATGATATCTCTAATTTCTCTCATAGTTTTATCAACATTAGAAACACCTATAACTTCTCCGTTATCGGAAACGCCAAGATAAATGATGCCATCTCTAGTGTTGAGAAAAGCTACGACTTCTTTTGCAAAGTCTTTGTTTAAAGTTCGTTTAAGTTCTACTATTTCTGATTCTTGGAAATTCACTCTTAAACACCTTTTCGTTTGTTTCTAAATTATAGCCGAAAATCTTAAGTTTTCCCATATCCCACAAAAAGTGGGACTGATATAACTTAAAAGAAGATGAAAAGAGGCTTTCACCTTAGATGTGGTGACAACCTCTTTCTGGTTAAGCAAACTTAGGCACTTATTAGCACTTCAATTATTGTTCAGTTTCTTCAATCTGAACTTCTTCGTCTTCTTTTTTCTCACCTCCAGTTGTTTTCTTAAAGAAGACAACCGCCCATGAAAGAGCAACAGCTAACGGGAAGAGAACAACATCAATAAATATGTATTGATGTCAGAGAGATTGACTTGAAGCAAGTTGAGTGACTCTAATCTTCCGATTAAGAAGTAACCAAAGCAGAAGGCGACAAACGCTAAAGCGAAAATGAGAACGACGATCGTAGAAACAGCGAGAATATTAGCAATCAAATTAGCTTTGAAATATTCGAGTGTTTTTTAAGAAAGGCTTTCATTTGTCTTTTCTCCTTTCTTTCCTCTGACTAAGAAGTAGATGTAGAGGCATGTAGGAACAAGAGCGAGTACACCTAAGGTGATATTGATAGCTAAGATGGCATTCCCCCAAAAACTCTGACAGTGATCAACTCAGCGTTCTTGGAGGTACCATTCATAGCATTACTATTGACGAAGGTGTACAAGATTCTATGAGCAGCTTGACGGAGAGCGGCGTGGGCGTGTAAGACGGGATCTTTTTCGAGTTCTTCTTCAGTGAAGTAACCACCATATAAGGTACGATCGGTGGTATCGAAATAATCGGTTCCGGCTTTGACAGCTTCAGGAGCATGATAGTAGGTGAGAAGAGCAACAGCCATATCAGTGATGACACAGCCTTCAAATCCCCATTCATTACGGAGGACTTGAGTGAGTAAAGGATAGGATTGACCATAGATAGGATCACCCCATCCTTCTGTGCCACTACCTTCTTGGTAGATGGGCTGAGCCTCTTCACCGGACCATAAGTCGAAACCTTCACCGACATTACGGCGTAAAACGATAATACCGACATCATTGTATTCTTGGATAGAAGCTTTAACTTCATCCGTGAAATTGGCAGGATTAGCTTCACCGATGATCAAATCACCAGATAATCCATAATATCCAGCTGGATTATTTTGGTTGATTCCAGTGCTTTCATATTAACTGAACATGACATCGTTGACCTCGAAACCGGCGTCTTCAAGAGCGGTATCAAAGTGTTTACAGAAAGTGTTGGCATTAGGGACTTGTCCAGCACCTGCATCCATACCATAAACAAGATCAACAGAAGCTTGTTCAAGCAGGGTAACTCTGGTCTTTCTTTCACCAGTAGTTGTACTTATAGGAAGAGCGTCACCTTCATTCTTAAGTAACACAGTACCTTCAGCAGCTGTTCTGTGAATATGATCTATTTTTGCTTCCATCAACTCATCACTGCTGTCGTAATCCATCTTGTAATATTGAGTGTCTTCTTCATCAGGATCGACAGAAACGACTTGAGTGGAGTTGGTGTTGAAATAGTCATGAATGTATGGGGAAATAGCAAAGGTATAAACACCAATAGACATAGCAAGGGCTGTTGTAAACGCAGAAAGCATTACAGCCGAAAGGGATTTTGTTACACGAAGTTTCGTGTCTTTCATAAGATCTCCTTTATTAGATTTAGCTCTGATCCCCTGCAGGATAGATAGAAGCTTTAAACCCACAATACGAAAAGAACTATAGAAACTGCAATAATTTATTTGTAAATAGTACAATTTTAAAACATAAAAAATGAATGTTAGATACATAATCATAAATGGCATAATAGAAAGCTGATTTCAATTGTTGAAAGCCCTTTATTCTCAAACACAAAACTTACAAATGGTGAGTGCGTAAATAACATTATTATTTAAAAGAGGCATTAATCACAGGTTAATTATTAGCAAAGACAAAAAACAACCCGCACAATAACATGTGGGTTGTATAACTCTTATATTTTGTAGTAATACGTAAAACTTTAGAATCAGATTGAGTCTTGAAACTTGAATTAAGCTAATTAAGCACCTTGTTCAAGAACACCATAGGTGAGGAAGGAGAGAACACGATCAAAGGTAAGATTGTCTCTACCGACGAAGATAAGACGATCGCCAGAGTGGAGAACGAAATCGGGACCGACGGATTGCTTAGCAATATTGTCAGCACCGATAACAGCAACGATAGTAGCTTCGGTGTAGTTCCAGAAATAAACTTCACCGATGGTCTTGCCGTTAATCCAAGAATTCTGAGGAATCTCAGCTTGAGAGAATTTGACCGCTTCAGTTGTCTGATATGTGAATGAATCCTTCATATCATCGATAGCGAGAGCAATTTTAGCTTGAAGATCCTTTTGTTCATTAAGGAGCTTTTCAAGAGTGGCATATTTATCCTTGATTTGAGTTTCAGCTTTCCACTTATTAGCGAATTCTTGAGCGTGGAGAACAGAATCAACAAAGACGCCGACACCTCTCTTAGAAGAAACTACTTTCTCTTTCTCTAAGATGTTGAGAGCTTTTCTGACTGTTTCAGGTGAAACACCATAAGAAGCACCAAGGATGGAACGACCTTTTAATAAGGTTCCTTCGGGGTACTCACCGGTCAAAATTTTACCGCAGACATCCTGAGCAATCTTAATGTAACGAGGGGTTGTTCTTTCTTTTGCCATTATTTATTTCCTCCTGAAAGAAAACTTATGTAAATTATAGTGGTTCATTTGCTAATCTTCAAGTAAAATCGAATAAATTTTTTATTAGCGATTTTTTTAAAAATTAAAGTTGTTTTAGAAAATAAAGGTATTTTGAATTCAATTTTTCGATAAAATAAGGCAAATTAGTGATTGTGAAATCCTTAATTTAGATTATGAAAGCTAATTTTATCAATAAAATTCAACAAAATTTGCAAAATTGTTTATTATAAAAATATTATCAAATAAATTACTTAGTTAAGATTACTTGCTTTATTTTCTTAGATAGTTTGCAATCTAGAACAATAAATCAACATACAACTTTACAAAGCAAATAAACAATGCCTAACAATTGTTGGATTTAGACTGCTGGTTTTATCGTAAGAAAATAATTTTTGAGAGTCTAGTCAACAAAAAATGGAAAATATGAGCTTTTAAATAGGAAAATTTATGAAAATTATGGGACTATTTCTTTTATTAATTATTGTTTTATAAATAAGTTTTATAGATAATAATTTGTGCGTGAAAAATTAGAAGGTGGTTCAAATGGGTACTGTAAAATATATTTTTAAATCGTTATATAGCAACAAAACGATTGTCCAAGAGAGACATAAGCCTTGGTATATCGCTGTTATCTTCTTTATTGTCGGTTGTGTTTTGACTTGGATTCCTGTTATTTACTCGGGTTATACAACTGATAACTCTAGCTTCTTTACTGGTACTAGCAGTCAAGAAGTTGATAGAGGACTTCAATATTTACTTGAACAAGATTATTTCCAAAACGGAATCATTATCAACCAATATAGCGATGGTGAGTTTTATTTAAATTTCGATGGTTTAGATAATGAAGAATACAGCAGAGAAGATGAGTGGAATAACGAATTCGATGGAGTTGATGAGACTGAAGCTCCTTTAGCTATAAACGAATTTACTGATTCCGATAGTAGTTTTCTCCACTCTTCTTATGATGCTACCAATAAGACAATTAACTATTACTTTGATGCCGTCGCTGTTGATACTACCGATTTCATCACTGATGTTGAGAGTGACGATGATGAAGAAATTGATGATAGAAGTGTCATTCTTGAAGTTTATTTCTTACCTGATGTTTTAGTCCAAGATGATTTAGATGGAGATACTTGGTCTCAATTTTTAAATAACTTCATCAGCGGTGTGGTTTTAGGAACTAATTCTTCTGGTACAGTCACTAGAAAATCATGTTCATATATCATCTTCACTCCCGATGTTGTCTCTATAGCTATCGCTCCTATTAATAGTGATGTTGGAGATTCTTATAGTTCATCTTCAACTGGTTATGTCGATGATGGACTTGTCGCTATCGGCGCCACTGAGTACACCACATTGTATTCGGCATTAACTGATCTTATCGATGGTAGTGATATCACTAGTGTATTTGATGCTTTTGCATCTTTCTTCCATAACGCTGTTCAAATCACCAATATCTTCTCCACATGGATGAACGTCGCTGTTCTTTGTGGAGTTGTTGCTGGTCTTGAACTCATATCCTCCCTCTTCTTGTTCTTCATGCACAGAAGAAGAGTATCTGCTTTCAAAGAGACCAACTTCATCGTTTCTTTAAAGGAAGGTATGACATTAGGCTTCACACCTTGTTTATTAGGAATGATTTTTGGTTTCTTAGGATTTACTTACAACTTGATGCTGATCATCGCTGGCATCTTACTTAGAACAGTTTGGATGAATAATAAGATTTGTCCGCCTGCTTCACAAGACGACAAACCTTTATATAAAGCCAGATCATAAAAAAGAGCAAAAGAGAGCAGGAGGAATAAACATTGTTAATAATCAATAATTTAGTCAAGGATTATCTAATCAAAGACAATCAACCAGTACATGCTTTAAGAAATGTCTCATTAGAATTTCCTGACACAGGTTTTGTTAGTATTTTAGGGCCTTCAGGATGTGGAAAAACCACTTTGTTAAATATCATAGGTGGCTTAGATAAATACACTTCTGGAGATATCATCATCAACGGGCAATCGACGAAGAATTACACAGATCAAGATTGGGATAATTACCGAAATAAAGAAGTAGGTATCGTCTTTCAAAGCTATAATTTGATCCTTCATTTAACAGTCAAAGGGAATGTTGAGTTAGCGATGACTCTCTCTGGTATCAAAGCTAGTGAGAGAAGTGAAAAAGCAAAGGAAGCTTTGATTTTAGTCGGGCTTGAAGAACAGATGAACAAGAAGCCTAATCAGCTTTCTGGTGGTCAAATGCAAAGAGTTGCGATGGCTAGAGCTTTAGTTAATAAACCTTCCATCATCTTAGCTGATGAGCCGACTGGGGCTCTTGACTCAGTCACTTCTGTTCAAGTCATGGATATCTTAAAAGATATCTCTAAGACTAAATTGGTCATCATCGTCACTCATAATGAAGCTTTGGCTGATCAATATTCAGATAGAATCATCAGACTTTCTGATGGTGAGGTAGTCTCTGATTCCAAGATGGATTTAGAGAAAGAAAAAGAACAGGTTGCCGAAGATATTCTCAAGCTTGAAGGGGAGAAGATTGAAGATAATAAAGTCCAGATTCAGAAACCGACTTTAAAAGAAAGAATCAAAAACTTCTTCTCTAGAAAAAAGAAGAAAACTTCGATGTCTTATATGACGGCTTTAGGAATATCAGGAAGGAACCTTCTCACTAAGAAAGGAAAGACGATCATCACCGCTATCGCCGCTTCCTTCGGCATCATCGGTATCGGTCTAGTTTTAGCTTTATCAAACGGATTCACGGATTATGTGAATCGCATGGAAGTAGAGGCTCTCTCTATGTTCCCGATGACGATTGAAAAATACGGATATAACCTTGTTGATACTAGTGGTAGCGATTATGAGGACTATCCTGAAGATGATGTCATTCATGCCGTCGAATCTAGTTATTCAAGTTCTTCAAGTGTCCACACTAATAACATCACGAGTGATTTCATCGAATATTTATCTAAGATCAATGATGAAGAAACTCTTGCAGATATCAGGTATGGATACTCAGTAGGGATGAATGTCATCTCTCGTTATAACTCTTCATCCGATGGCTATGTTTATTCATCACTTACTACTTCATCACAATCGTTTGTTCAATCTTTAGCTTCATCTATCTTAGGAAGTTCATCAAGTTGGTCTGAACTACCTGCTTCATCTAGTGTCATTCTCAATCAATATGATGTTTTAGCAGGTGATTATCCAGATGAAGAAGAGAACTTAGAGACTGATGAAGATGGAAATCCTGATCAAGACACCTTTGATCTCGTTTTAGTCGTCGATTCTAATAACACCATCTCTACTTCTACTCTTGAAGCTTTAGGACTTGATCCGACTGAGAAAGACTACACTTTTGATGATTTATTAGGTTTAACTTTCAAATATGTGCCTTCAGAAGAGTATTACGGAGATCCTCTCCCTAAATCTGAATATGATGAAAACGGAGAAGCTACTGCAGTCACTACTACTGGTTTCTTCTTTAAAGATTCGGTCACTATCAATGAGATAACAGAAGTCTTTACCAGCATGTCTACTGATGCGGATTTTGATATCACTGAGTTATTTAGTCTTTTTGATTTACCCGATACTGACGCTTTAATTGATGCATTGCAAGACGCTGATGTCCTACAGGCTTTATCACCCGTACTTAATAGTGAATACCTTAATTTGACTACTTTACTTTCCATCACCTCTAATATTCAAAGTGGAAGCGGCATCACTCTTGATGATTTAGCAGACTTATTTAAGCCGATTTTAGACGATAGTGAAAAACAAGAAACTTTCGCTGTTGCTGTTAAAGATGCTCTTGATATCTTGATGAATAAAGAAGAATTCTCATCTTATTTCACAAGGCAGCTTTATTACTATGAATCACCAGCTAATAGTCAATCTAAGCTCTCTTCTTTATATAACTCTGATGAGACTAGAACGCTGAAAATCTCTTGTATTTTAAGGGAGAAAGAAGATACCTCTCTTGGTATTCTTTCCACTGGTGTTTATTATCCGAAGACGCTAACTTATCAAGCTTTCTTTGATAACTCTCAGTCTTCTATCGCTCAAGAGTTTAAAAATCACATCCTTTTTGAGAATTCATCTTTGACTGAAGATATCTCAAACATTTTCTCATCCTTGATCGGTTCTCTCTCTTCTTCAGATGATCAAGATGATTTAACTTCTAGCACTTTAACGGATATCATTTCTAACTTTTCTTTATCCACTTATAACATCATCGGAGATGCTAATTCTTTATCGACTTCCGGTTCTTCTTACTCTGATTACATGGATATCAGACTGGAGTTAGGAAGTGATTTTGATGCCGAATCTATCGTCGCTTCTGGAAGTTATGTGGATTTCTTAGATCCTCTTTTATATGTTGACTTCATCACAACCATCACGATTTATCCATCTAGTTATGAAGCTAAACAACAAATCATCGACTATATAGCAGCTTATAACGCTGATAAAGATTCATCAAATCAGATTCTCTACACCGATGTTGGTCAAACGGCTACAGATCTCGTGGGAGAGATCGTTTCAGTCATCTCGGGTGTATTAGTCGCTTTTGCCTCTATCTCACTGGTCGTTTCATCAGTGATGATTGCCATCTTAATTTATTCATCAGTTGTTGAAAGAACTAAAGAGATAGGTATTCTTCGTTCAATCGGAGCTAGAAAGAAAGATGTCAGCCGTCTATTCAAAGCGGAAGCGGTCATAATCGGACTTCTTTCAGGTTTAATTGGAGTCGGATTTACCTATTTAATTTCACTACCGATTTCCGCCATCTTAAATGTGATGTTCCCGAGTGTGTCACTAGGACAAATATGTTTTTTAAACCCCGTTCATGGTGTTATACTTATTGTAATTTCTGCTGTTTTGACATATATAGCTTCTTTGATACCAAGTCGTATTGCGGCAAGAAAAGATCCGGTCACTTGTTTGAGAACAGAATGAGAGAAATATGGGAAAAGAATTTTTAGGCAAGCTCAAAGAATCTACAATATCGATTCTCCCGATAATCATCTTGGTTGTCGTCCTTAATTTTGCTGTCAGTGATTTAAGCCTAGATGCAGCTAATGGTTTTACCAATAATGCTGGTCCGGTCTTTGTCAGTTACATAATCTCAATCGTACCTTTGATTTTAGGTATGTCCCTCTTTAATATGGGTGCTGAGAAATCGATGGGCAAAATCGGTGAGATCGTCGGTTCATCACTGACGAAAAAGAAATCTTTAATTCTTCTTGCTGTGATTGCTTTCTTATTAGGAACTTTGATCACAATCGCTGAACCCGACTTAACTGTTCTCTCTCTTCGTTTAATGCCATCAGGGCCTAACTGGTCACTAGTTGTCATCGCTAGTGTCGGAGTCGGTGCTATGTTAGTCGTGGCCGTCATCAGAGTCATCTTACAAAAGTCTTTGAAAATCTGGCTTATCATCGCTTATTGCTTAGTCTTCTGCCTCGGTTGTATGGCTAACCCTGACTTCTTACCCGTCGTCTTTGATTCTGGTGGTGCCACCACTTCAGCTGTCTCTTCGCCGTTCATCTTAGCCTTTGGTATTGGTATCTCCAGTGTCAGAGGTGGTAAGAACTCTGAGGATGACTCCTTTGGCTATGCTGGTCTTTGTTCACTTGGTCCTCTCATCTCCGTCATGTTGATGGCTATCTTCTTAGGAAATAGTTCCTCATCGATGGATACGATCTTAGGTCAGATACCTGATCAAGTTGATGAGATACTTTCTACAATCACTGGATTTAATCAACTTCCTGGATTTTATCTAGAACAATTCTTAAGTGCATTAGAAGAAGTTGCTATCTCCATGTGCCCTGTTGTCATCTTCTTCTTGATTTATGATATTTGGCTTAAAGTGCCTGCCAAATCTCTTTATTCAATCTTCGTCGGTATCGTTTATACCTATGCTGGCTTAGTCTTATTCTTGATGGGGGCCAATTGTGGGTTCATCCCAGTCGCCGCTACTTTAGGACAAGCTTTTGCCGGTATGAATTTATGGGTGTTCATCATCTTCGGATTCATCGTCGGTAATTTGATTATTCTAGCGGAACCAGCTGTCCATGTTCTAGCTGATCAAGTTGCTGAAGTCACTAGCGGTGTCATCAGAAAATGGCACGTCTTCTTAGCTCTTTGTATCGGTTCTGGTGCTGCTGTCATCTTAAATATCATCCGTGTCTATTTCGATATACCGATAATTATGATGGTCGGTACTGCATATATCATCATCTTCATCTTGTGTTTCTTAGTCCCCGATATTTATGTAGCGGTTGCTTTTGACTCTTCTGGTGTCACGACTGGAACTCTCTCTTCCTGTTTCTTGCTCCCGATGTTCATCGGTTATGCTTCTACCATGTATCAGAACTCAGAGGATTATTCTTCAGCCATTCTCACCAATGGTTTTGGTATCATCGGTATGATCTCCACGATACCTATCATCGCCATAGAAACTTTAGGTTTAATCAGCGTGTTCATGGTCAAGTCCAACTACAAGAAAGCTCTTGCGAGCGTCAAGGAAATCGATGATAGTCAAGTCATTCATCTCCCTGTCTTAACACAAGAGGAGGGAACACCTAATGAAGCTTAAAAAAAGTAGTAAAAAATCAAATACTCAAGCTAAACCTCTAGTTCCTTTTGAACAACGAGAGAGTGTTCACTCCCTCTCCTTCTTCTTTACGATCATCAACCGTCACCAAGCTGGTTACTTCGTAAAGAGTTATTATGAGGTCGGAGCTTCTCTTTCGATGATCATGTACGCCTACTCGATGCCTCCGGTTGAGATACTTAAGATGATCGGTACTGATGCTACTAAAAAAGACATCATCATGACTGTCACTAGAACTGATTATGTTCCTAAGCTTATTGAGATAGCTAAAGAGAGATTCAGAATCTCCAAAGCAGCTAAAGGTATCGCCTTTGCTGTTCCAGTGGACGCTGTCTCAGGTATCGCTGTTTATAAATTCCTTTCTGACCATAACAAGGAGGCTAGAATCAATGGACAACAATGATAAAAATTATTCACTTTTAATCATCATCACTAATAAAGGTTCCACCGATCTAGTCATGAATGCGGCTAGAAAAGCGGGATCTACTGGTGGTACTATCGCTGGTGCTAGAGGAACTGGTAATCCTGATGTCGCTAAGTTTTATGGCATCGCTATTCAACCTGAGAAAGAGATGGTCTTCATCGTTGTCGACACTTCTATCAAAGAAAAGGTCATGCAAACTATTTATGATGAAGCTGGCATAGGTACTCCTGGACAAGGTATCATTTTCTCTCTTCCTATCTCAGCTGCTGTCGGATTTGATCCTCTTCCCAAGCTTACAGAAGAAGGTGAAGACGCTTCTGAAGAAGCAACAGAGGAAGAAGCTCAAACAGAAGCGAGTCAAAACTAATATGATCAGGCTATTTCAAGCGAGATAGCCTTTTTTGATTGATCAAAGAAAATTAGAATATTTAAGATTCCTTTGTTATAAAGATAAAGCAATGAAGAAAAGTGTTTTGTTTCTTTCTTTATCACTTGTAGCTCTCACTAGCTGTTTTGGTGATTACAACAACAGCTATGTCATTTATTTTGGAAATCAATATATCTCAGTCGATAGCTTTGATTATTCATCTATCGATATGAAAGAGACTCAAAATAACTACGATGAAAGTGTTGAAAGTGAGTTGTACGCAAATATTTATCTTCTTTATGAAGATAGTGAAGTTGAGGAATTAAAAAGCGAGGCCGGATATATTGATAACGGAGAAGAGATCAGCATTCCTGATGAGAAATTCTTGATTTACTTCTTTGTTCAAATCCCGGCTTCTTATTCAGTTGTAAGAAGAGAGAACATCCAGTATGTAGATACTACTGATACTGAGGTTTTAGTCACTGATAACTTCTATCAATTAGCTTCAAGAAGAGATCTCTTCTATTGTTTTGTCGACTTAGAAGAAGCTGAAGAAGCTGATGAATCTGTATTTAGTTTTTATTACTATGTCTCTGATATTTATGAAAACACGATGATTGAAGCTAATATCAGAGTCATCCTTTCTCTTTAAGAAAGAGAATTTAATTGTTTGACTAGGAACAATAAATCAGTCAGATAATCACTCGTTTTAGTTAAGATGAATTCGAATCGATTCTGAGATATTTTGACACGCAATTTAACTTTCAAATCAGATAGTTTTTCTTCTAATTCTTTGTACAGATAAGGTGTTGATGAGAATTCTTTTGACATCGTTATCGTATAGACGCCAAGTCCTTCTATAAAAGAATCAAAGATAGATGTATTGAGATAAACTTCAATGTCTCGTTTGATTAGTAAATTGGATACTTCTTCAGGATAAGGACCATAAACATCCTTTAATTTATTTGCAAAGTTTGAAATTTCTTGTTCAGTTTTACAATCAGATAGTTCTCTATACATAGTGATTCTATCTGATTCGCTTCCATACTCAACTGGTATATGGGCATCTAATGAGAAAGAAAGTTCAAATCGATAAGCTTTTTCTTTGTCAGCAAGTGCACTATCAATCGTCTTTTTCTCTTTCATTACTTCATCTAACAGTTCTGAATAAGCATCATAACCGAGAGTATCGACGAAGCCGGCTTGTTCTGAACCTAAGATATCACCAGCTCCTCTGATGTTTAAATCTTGCATCGCTATCTTATAGCCACTTCCAAGTTCAGTGAAATCTTTAAGAGCTTTTAATCTCTTTTTAGCTTCATCAGTCAGTCTTCCTTCGTTCTTGAAGAAGAAGTATGCATAAGCTAGTCTATCGCTTCTTCCGACTCTTCCTTTTATCTGATAAAGCTGAGAGAGACCGAAGTGATCAGCTTCTTCGACGATGATCGTGTTGACATTTGGAATATCAAGGCCGGATTCGATGATAGAAGTGCAGACTAAAATATCGATTCTAGCCATGTAAAATTCACTCATCGTCACCTCGATATCATCTTCGCTCATCCTAGCGTGGACAACTCCGATTCTACCTTTAGGAAATTTCTTTTTAAGTCTCTCAGCTAGTGTATTAAGAGATGTGATTCTGTTTAAGAGATAGTAGACTTGGCCTTTTCTATCTAGTTCTTTTTCGATGACTTCATCAATCAAATCTTTATCCATCCTAGCTACATAAGTTTTAACTGGAAGTCTATTAATCGGCGGTTCTTCAAGTAAAGTTAGAGAACGGACACTCAAAAGAGACATCTGCATCGTCCTCGGTATAGGAGTGGCTGTCAAAGTTAAACAATCGATGTTCTTACTTTTTTCTTTGATCTTCTCTTTATGAGCGACTCCAAATTTCTGTTCCTCGTCTATGACAAGAAGACCGAGGTCTTTAAATATGATCTCGTCTGATAAAAGTCGATGAGTTCCTATCACTAAATCAACTTTTCCTTCTTTGACTAATTTGATATTAGCTTCTTGTTCTTTCTTAGGGACGAATCTTGAAAAGGAGACGATCTTAAGACCGAAAGGTTCTAATCTTTCTTTAGCGACTTTTAAATGTTGTTGAGCAAGGATGGTTGTCGGACAGAGAAAAGCAGTCTGTTTACCAGCTAAAGCTGCCTTAAAAGCAGCATACAAGGCGATTTCTGTCTTTCCAAAACCGACATCACCAGCGATGAGTCGATCCATCGGATGCGAAGATTCCATATCTTCTTTAACATCATTGATGGCTTGCTTTTGAGAGGAAGTGTACTGATAAGGGAAAGAATCTAAATACTCTTTCTCAAGCTCTAGGAAAGACGGGAAAGAATAACCAGGGGTATTTTTTCTCTCCGCATAGATAGAAAGAAGTTGATCTGCTAGATAAGAGATCTTAGATCTGATTCTCGATTTCTTTCTTGACCAAGTAGAACCACCGATCTTATCTAAAGAAGGAGAATAACCTTCTCTAGATGAATATTTTCTTATCAGTCTGTATTGAGATAAAGGAAGGTAGAAAACAGCATCTTCCGCATATTGAATCTTGAGATACTCAAGTCCATCCATCGTCGTGACACCGAGGTATTTACCGACACCATGCACTTCGTGAACGACATAGTCACCTTCTTTCAAATCTTCGTATCTGCGGATGATCTTCGCTTCTTTATAGCGAGTTAAGAATCTCGATCTTGTATTATTGACACCATAGATTTCTTTAGCTGATAAATAGACGTGTTTATGTTCACTGACTTCAAAACCCTGGAAGATGTTTCCTTCTAAAAACATCAGCTTAGAATGTTTTGGATAATTAGTGAATTCAATACTTTTATCAGTGAGATAGTTTTGACAATTAGTCAAATTAGGTTCAGGAAGAATGACTCTGATCTTGTAATTCTCTGATAAATATTTGTTGAACAATTTATCAGATTCAGCATAAGAGATAGCTCGGTAAGAATTGCTTCTAACACCAAAGCTATTTTCGGTATTAACAGCGTTTATAAAATCGTTTAATTCCGGTTTGTTTGAACAATAAACTCTTTCACCAAGTAAAGAATTGTTAGTTTTGATTACTTTAGAAAAATAAGCTTTTTCTTTATCTTTAATAGCTTTATATTCAGAATCTATGCTCTCTTTGTTATAAACGATTATTTGATAGTCTTGAAGATAATTTAAAAGTGTCTCTTCTCTTTTCATGAAGAAAGGATAAAAACGCTGATTGATATCATCAAGATAAAGACTTCCTGCTCTTTCGAGTAACAGAGATACTCTCTCTTCAAGACCATCGAAGGTGTTTCTATCTTTGATATTAGTCGTATTTAAAGCCTTTAATATTTCATCTTTTCCAAATTCATATTCTGTTCTTGAGAAAAGAGTCATTGAGAAAGGGTGTAAAACTATCTCTTTGATATGTTTATAAGAAAGCTCTTCTCTTACTTTAAAAAGACGAAGATCATCAATTTCGTCTCCGAAAAACTCAACTCTGATCGGATCCTCATAAGAAGGATCATAGACATCTAATATCTCTCCTCTGACAGCAAATTGACCAGGAGTTGAGATTCTATCAGTTGCTACATAACCGAGCGATTCAATTTTTCTTATCAACTTATCATGGTTAATCAGTTCTCCCTTTTTGAAAGCGATTAAAGACTTAAGATAAATATCTTTAGGTGTTAAAAGAAGAGAAGAAGCTGAGACATGAGAAACTAAAACAGAAGGTTTAGAATCAAAGATTGAAGATAAAGCTAGCATCCTTTCATCGTGCATCTCTCTTGAAGCGCCGATCGCTGAGTTTCTAAATATCTCATCATAAGGAAAGATGAAACTCTCATCTTCACTGATGAAGTTATTTAAAAACTGACTGAAAGATTGAGCTTCAGCGATAGTAGGAAAGAGAAAGAACATCTTCCTCGGCTTTTGATTAAAAGAGAGAGCAGTCAAAAGAGCGAGAGCCTCTGGAGATGAGACTTCCGCTTTCTTTCCATCATCAAAATCGAGGAATCTTTGGTCGTCTAATAGATAGTTAAAGAGAGAAAGTTTATCGAGCATCTTAATTATTGAATTTGTTCATCGCTAAATCAAAAGAGTATTTAAGGGAGTATTCTAAAGCTGCACATGCTTTAGATATACCGTCTTTCCATGCGTGGTATTCATCTTCTTGACGAGGAGCAGATAAAACATAATTGACGAGAGCAGCTGGATTATCAGGTCGACCGATACCGATTCTGATCCTCTTAAATTCCTCAGAACCTAGTACAGAAATGATGTCTTTTAGGCCATTATGACCACCAGCAGCACCTTTATGACGAAGTCTTACATGACCAGGTTTAGTGTCTAAATCGTCAACTAAGATAATGATGTTTTCTTTCGGAATTTTATAAAACTGCATCGCTTCTTTTAAGGCCAAACCAGAGCGATTAACATAAGTTTGTGGTTTCAACAATAAAACTTGTTCGTCAAAAGCTATTCCTTTGCCACAGAGTGATTTAAAGTTCTTTTTTTCGATAGGAATATCTAGATCAACACTGAAAAGATCAAGGGCTTGAAAACCAGAATTGTGTCTTGTGTCTTCATATAAAGCGCTGAAATTTCCTATTCCTAATATCAGTGTCATATCAGTGTTCCTTCTTTAAAAATCTCGCTAATTCTCTTAAAGCCTTTCCTCTGTGAGAGACTTTATTTTTTATCTCTCCTTCAGCTTCGGCAAAAGTCATTTTAATCTCTTCATTATAGAAGATGGGATCATATCCGAATCCACCTTCTTTAAAGTCTTTCTGTTCGATGATCTTTCCGTCGACACTAGCTGTGCAAGAAAAAGAAAGATTATCGGTTTTATCAATATACACTATCGAGCAGACAAAAGAGGCGTCTCTGTCTTTTTCTTTTTCAAGAAGAGAAAGGATTTTTAAGTTCTTCGCTTTCCATCCTGCTTCCTCCATATATCTAGCAGAATAAATACCAGGAAAACCATTTAAAGCATCTATACAAAGACCAGAATCATCAGCAAATACTGGAAGAGAAATCTTATTAGCGACAGCTTCTGCTTTGATCGTCGCATTCTCTAAAAATGAGTCCCCCGTTTCTTCAGGAAGAGAGGAGACACCGACATCTGATAAAGAGAGAATTTTAAAACCGGTCAATATCTCTTTAGCTTCTTTGATCTTATCTTGATTGTGAGTAGCAAAAACAAGTGTATCAGTCATAAATTACCAAGAAGAAATTATAAGACTTGTCTCTTCTTTGTTCAAAAGAGAGAATCTAGTTTTGATAGTGAAATAGGAGAAACAATAAAAACAACTTTCTTAATACAAGATAGCTTGATTCTTTTTAGAAGCAAGAAAAAAGCTACTACATTCAAGACGAACGTAGTAGCTTGAGAATTCTTAATTAAGCACAAGCGTTAAGTTTGTAGACGAGAAGTTCACGACGATCTTTTCTACCGGTAGCAGCATACTTGATGAGTTCGAAAGGACCAACGGGAGTGAGAGGATATTTTGCGGGTTTGAGACTTACTTTTCTAGCTCTGGCGTTGAAGAGACCACGATTGATAGCGAAGAAGAAGAACAAGAGCAATACGGCTAAGCCGAAGATGGCGATAGGAAGACAGATATACATCCATTCTTCAGCAACAAATCCAGAATTTCCGATAGCTAAATCAAGCAAATCACCAGATATGATTTTGTAGATAACAGAAGTTTTAATGATAGAAGTGTAGTCAGAGTAGATGACACCTTCATAGAGAAGATATCCATAAGCGATGAGGACATTTAATCCTAATAAACCGAAGACGGCATCGGATCCTTTGTATCTTCTGACATTGAAGACGAGGAGAAGACCGGCGAACAAGAGTAATAAGTGAGAGAGAAGAGAGAGATAAATCGGATAGTAGGTGTTGGTGGCAATCATGCTATCAGCACCGAAGATAGCTCCGATTAAATAACCGATACCTGAGATAGTAGCGAGATATCCAGCAAGCAAATAAAGAGGTTTGATAGAGAAGAGGACGACGACTCCTAACAATAAATAAGCCCAATGAGAAATCTCATACGGGAACATACTTCCGCCGAAAAAGAATCTACCATACTCGTACCCCTTCCAAACGAGAAGGCCGAGTGCGATTAACGTCACAAGGATAGATGAGACCTTGGGACGATTGGTTAAGAGTGCGGCGACTAAGATACATAAAGCAACGCCGACGATGACAATTATCATATAGGTGGTACCCGATAAGTCTGTGAATAATTCTACAATGTCATTAAAGAAATCCATAAATTATTATCCCCCTTTCACTATGATAAAGCATAGAAAATATAATTGCAAAAAAGATTTAATTTAAAGGAAAACAGTGCAAATCGTTCTTCAGCGTAGGAAATTGGGTAAAATTTGAATGTGAGGACATACCAAATGGAGAAAAAAGAAACGCAGTTAAACAGCAAGGAAATATACCGTGGTCGAATCCTCGACCTTTTTGTTGATGATGTTTTATTACCAGATGGAACAACCTCCGTCAGAGAGTTAGTCAGACATAATAGAGCCAGTGCGATCGTCGCTTTAGATGAAGATGGAAACATCATCTTAGAAGAACAATTCCGTTATCCCCATAATGCGGTTTTAAAAGAGATTCCGGCTGGTAAGTGTGAAAAAGACGAAGATCCTCAAGACACTGCTTTAAGAGAATTAGAAGAAGAGACTGGATATAAAGCACATCACATTGAAAAACTAGGTGAGTTTTATCCGACTGTCGCTTATAGCGATGAGATCATTTATCTTTATCTAGCTACAGAGTTAGAGAAGACAAAACAGCACCTTGACGCTGGAGAAGCTCTCGATTTTTATAAAGTTCCTTTTAGTGAAGCAGTTGAGATGGTCAAAGATGGCCGAATTAAAGACGGCAAAAGCGTCGCTGCTATCTCTCTTTGCAAGTTTATAAAGAACCTTTAATCAATCTTAGTTAAAGAATAACGACAGTTTCTTTTATCGATATCAACAGGCGGTTCATCTCCTTCTTTATAAGTGAAAGAGATGTCTTTCGGATTATAGATAGAGAAAGGAGGATGAATCAGACTACCTGAAGCAGTGGTATCCTCAAATGCTCTATCGGTATCATTAGCGAAATCACAGTTTTCAAATCTCAAGTTTTTAGAACCGATGAATGGCTGAGTTCCCTCAATTCGACAATTGATGAAGGTTATATCCTTGGCATACCAAGCGACATATTCTCCTTTGACTAATGAATTTTTAATAGTGATGTTTTCAGAATGCCAGAAAGCGTCTTTTGTATCTAAAACACTATTTTCAATAGTGATGTCATGACAATGTTGAAACGAATACTTACCTTTGAGAGTTAGATTCTTGATAGTTCCGTTTGAACATTCTAAAAACGGATAGTAACTAGTGAAGTTTAAATTATCGACTTTGAAGTTTCTAACCTGCCAGATAGCTTCTATACCACTTATATAGCTGTTTTTAATCGTGACATCATCAAGCTCTCTAAAACACTTCGGAGATGTGATATGACAATCTTCGATGACAAGATTTTTGGTATACCAAAAAGGAGCTCTGCAAAGCCTTGTTAAATGACAGTCTTTGAAAGTGATGTTTTTATCTTCCCAACCCGCATATCTAGCATTGAATCTAGAAGAAGTGACTAGGACATCGACACATTCTTTTAGAGGAGATTCACCAGGGCCATTAAAAACACAATTTAAAACATGTAAGTGTCTTTTTCTGAATAATTCTCTTTCTTCTGTGCCTTTATAGCCTTTAATCACCTGTAGGAAATTAGAGCTCATCGTTTTTCTTTTCCTTATTCTTTCTCGCTTTCATAAAGATAAGATCAGATATCTCAGGAGATATAGGAACATCTTTAGCTTCGGGAGTGTTTCTTGAAAAACCATACCCGATTATCTCTTGAGCACTGAGGATAGAGATGAAAGCATTAGGATCAATTTTATGAACAACTTTTTGAATCAAAGTGTACTCTCTTTTATCAAAGCAGACTTCAATTAACATCGTATCAAGTCTCGAGAAGCCACCCTCTGCTTTGATTAGAGTGGTTCCTCTTTCGATAACTTCGTTGATATAGGTGTTTAGCTCATGCCATTTATTGGAGACGATTAAAGCAACATAATGCTGGTTTCCGCCCATCGATACTTTATTTATCATCAACGAACATAAGATAGCCGCAAAGACACCGACTAGAGAAGCTATCAGATTAAATCCGTTAGCGAAGAAACCACCTATGATAATTATTATGTCGCAGACGAGAGATGAAGTTCCTACTCTGACGTGGAAGAACTTATGGACAGCTAGATTGATGACATCAGTACCACCTGATGAACCACCGCCAAAGATGGCAAAACCGACTCCACTTCCTATCAGAAGACCGCCTAAGAGAGCTGATATGAAATAACAGAGAGTTTGAAGTCCATTTCCATCCTCAACATAAAGGATATTTCCATCAGCTAGAGTGATATCCTTGATGTTTTCAGCGATATCAAGGATATGGACACCATCGACGACAGCTACTTGGATGATCCATTCAAATAAAGAGATGAAGAGAGGATAACAAATGATAAAAAGAAGACTTCTTAAAGAGTATTTAAGACCTAGTATGATCAAACCTAATATGAAGAAAAACCAGTTGAGAATATAAATATACTCATTGACGCTGAGATTATTTAAGCCTGGTATATAAGCAAAGATGATAGCAAGAGAGGTGAGACCACCAGAGACGATATTCATCCTAAGAAGGAAGAATGCACAACCGATCGCATAGATAAAAGCGCCGAGAATGACGATTAAACTTTTTTTGATCAGCGTCTTAATGGGTTCTTCAGCGAATTCAGCCTTGATGACTTCACCTTGTCTTCTAAAGAAACTTTTTATAGCTTGTTTAGAAAAATGTTTCTTAAAGAAACCCTGCTTCTCATCCATTTTCTTTCAACCTCTTCTCTAACATGAAGTAGTATTTAAGATAACTATCGATGAAATTTTGAATATTTCCATCCATGATGGATTGAACATCAGTTTCAGAATAATCAGTTCTGTGATCTTTAACTAAAGTATAAGGGCAGAAGACATAAGAGCGGATCTGGCTTGAAAAAGAGATATCTTTCTTCACGCCTGTGATCTTGCTCATCTCTTCTTGTCTCTTCTTCTCTTCAAGTTGGAAAAGCTTTGAGCGAAGCATATTCATCGCATAGGCTTTGTTTTGAATTTGGCTTCTCTCTATCTGACAAGAGACGACGATTCCTGTCGGTTTATGAGTGATTCTGACAGCGGATTCTGTCTTATTGACATTTTGTCCACCAGCTCCCGAAGAATGATAAGTATCAATCTGTAAATCATCGGGATTGATTTCTATATTGATTGAGTCATCAAATTCGGGGATGACAGAGACGCTAGCAAAAGAGGTGTGTCTTGAACCAGAAGCATCAAAAGGAGAGATACGAACAAGACGGTGAACTCCACTTTCTGAGCGTAGATTTCCGTAAGCCATCTTTCCCGTGACTAACATAGTTGCAGAAGAGATACCGGCTTCTTCACCTTCTAAGATATCTAAGATCTTGTATGAGAAACCTTTAGCTTCACAATATCTCTGATACATTCTAAAAAGCATGCTCACCCAGTCATGAGCTTCTGTTCCACCAGCACCCGGATGGAATTCTAAGATGGCTGCGTTGTTATCATAAGGACCACAGAAATAGATGGATTTTTGAAACTCACTAAAATCCTTATCAAGAGATTTTAATGATGATTCTAAATCGAGTTGAATACCTTCATCTTTTTCGAGTTTGAGAAATTCAATCTCTTCTTGACACGAGGAGAGACGTTTTTTGAAATCGTCCATCTTGCTCAAGATATCGTTATCTTGACTGAGTTTTTTGTTGATTTCCTTGGCTCTGATTGGGTCAGACCAGAAGGAAGGATCTGATGCTTGATCGCTCAGCTGCTGACTCTCCTCTTGCAGATGAGGCAAGTCAAAGACAGCCTTGCAAATCAAGAACATCGGCTTCCAGTCTCTTGCACAGACTGGTGAGCTCAAATAGTTCTTTCATGCTCGGCTTTCCTTTCTAATAACGGCTATAGATATTTTACATTATTTTGGCAGTCGGATTTGATCTGTCGATTCCATCATCATCAGGGACGATATTGGTATCGGCAGAATCGAATTTGACATTTTCAGTATTGATCTGGATAGGAGTCTTAGGAGCTTGGTTGATAGGGGCTTTAGCGAGTTGTTCGTTGACAGCTCTAGCATTAGCTCTGAATTGAACTCTGAAGAGAGTTCTGACGACATCACCAGCGATAGCTTCATTCATCGCTTCAAACATAGCATAACCTTCATTGGTATAAGCCTGTAAAGGATCGGTTTGAGCATAAGAACGAAGCCAGATAGCCTCTCTAAGTTTGCTCATCTGGTCGATGTGTTTAGTCCAACGTCTATCGATACAATCGAGAGTAGTAGTCTTCTCAGCAAAGTTTCTCATCTTCTCTGTCCAATCTTTAGAGATGTTGTTGTAGTGTTTTTGTAAACGAGCGGATAAGAAGTCTCTCGCATCGTCATAGTTGAGACCTTCAAATGAATCAAAAGGAATCAAATCTTCAGGGATGGAGAGAATACGAAGAGCATTCTCTTTTAAAGCTTCGGCTGAGACGATTTTCTCTTGATCAGAGATCTTTGAAGATTGATCACAGATAGCTTTACTAATTAAATCAAAATAACCAGGGATCGTATCACTGACGCTCTTGGAGTAGAGGATCTTATCTCTCTTGGCATACATCGTCTTTCTCTGTTCGGAAAGAACATTATCGTAGTTCAAGAGTTGTTTTCTGGTATCGAAGTTTTGACCTTCAACACGCTTTTGAGCTTGAGTGATTGCCTTGGACATCATTCTAGATTGGAAAGCATCATCACCTAACTTCTCATAAAGGTTCTTATAAGCTTTAGGAGCGAAACGGATGAAGATTTCATCATCAAGAGAGACATAGAACTTGGAATAACCAGGATCACCTTGACGACCGGAACGACCCTTGAGCTGGTTATCGATACGTCTAGATTCATTTCTCTCAGTAGCTAAGACGGCGAGACCACCTAATTCTTTAACTCCTTCACCGAGTCTGATATCAGTACCACGACCAGCCATGTTGGTGGCGATGGTGACAGCACCCTTTTGACCAGCTTGAGCGATGATAGCAGCTTCTTTAGCGTGGTTTTTAGCGTTTAAAACCTCGTGAGGGATGTTCTCTTGGTTGAGGAGGTTATCAACGATTTCAGATTTCTCAACTGAAGAGGTACCGATCAAGATGGGTTGACCTAAAGCGTGTCTTTGTTTGACATCTTCAATCAAAGCGTTGTATTTAGCTTTAGCATTACCGAAGATGGTGTCTCTATCATCGTCTCTGACGACGGGTTTGTTGGTGGGGATACAGATGACACGCATGTTATAAACCTTACGGAATTCTTCTTCCTCAGTCTTAGCAGTACCGGTCATACCAGCTAACTTATCGTAAAGACGGAAGAAGTTCTGATAAGTGATCGTAGCTAAAGTGACAGTTTCAGGTTTGATAGAGACATGCTCTTTAGCTTGTAAAGCTTGTTGTAAACCATCAGAGTACTCTCTACCCTTCATGACACGTCCAGTGAAACCATCAATCAAGAGAATCTCATCATTAGAGACCATGTACTCGATATCTCTCTTCATGATGTAGTTAGCTTTCAAAGCTTGTTGGATACGGTGAGTGAGATCAGACCATCTAGCATCGTAGAGGTTATCGATTGAGAAGGCTTGTTGAACCATATTGATACCTTCGGTAGTGAGAGAACAAGCTCTTCTTTCAACATCGATAGTGTAGTCACGATCTCTTCTCATCTTCTTGACGACTCTATCAGCGGTGATGTAAGTGGAGGCGGTGATTCCGCTACCACCAGAGATGATCAAAGGAGTTCTTGATTCATCAACTAAAATCGAGTCGCACTCATCGACGATACCATAATGAAGACCTCTGAGAACTCTGGTTTGGACTGACTTAGCCATGTTATCTCTAAGGTAGTCAAAACCGACTTCAGAGTTGGTGGTATAAGTGATATCACAATTGAAAGCTTCTTGTTTTTGAGAGGCGTTTTTCTCACGGAGATTGACACCGACGGTCAAACCTAAGAAACGATAGATATTTCCCATCCACTCAGCGTCACGTTGGGCTAAGTATTCGTTGACTGTGATGACGTGAGTACCCTTGCCTTCAAGAGCGTTTAAATAAACAGCCATCGTGGCAGTTAAGGTTTTACCTTCACCAGTCTTCATCTCAGCAACATCGCCTTCATTTAAAACGGTGGCACCGAAAACTTGGACAGGATAAGGAAATTGACCTAAGACACGCTTAGCAGTCTCTCTAGCAGTAGCAAAAGCTTCGGGAAGGATGTCATCGACCGTTTCACCATGTTTGAGACGATCTCTGAAAACATCAGTCTGTGCTTTTAAATCAGCATCAGAAAGCTGAGCATATTTCTTTTCATATTGGAATACGACTGAAGCTTTCTTTTCAATTTTCTTAAAGGCACGACGATCGATACGGAACAATTTATCAAAAAAACTCATTTGGATTCTCCTTGAATGTTCAAGCACACTCTCCGCAAGAAGATATATTAATATATTAAAAATAAATATTCCACAATATTTTGGTTTCTAAAATTGCGCTACAAGGTCTCTGTTATTTCTCTTTGGAACTTACAATAATTATGTGTTTATAAGAGAAGTGGAGTAGTAAGTAGTTGTT
>CAYRUQ010000002.1:0-76305 GCA_964427595.1 uncultured Clostridiaceae bacterium
TTATACATTAAGTATCTACAATTGGCTACATTAAATTGTAAAGAATTTGACAAAATAAAGAGATCCATATACTCTGTATATGAACCCCTTCATTTTCTTCTGAATTTCAATTTATTCTGTCAAAGACCCGTTATTATCCATCCGTAGCAGCAAGCTCTGTCATCGCTCGATACTCCTTTTTAAAAGAGTGGATGAAGATGGAAGAAAGACTTGGTCAGAACATCCCTAAAGGTGCTTCTTCTTTAGTCGATACTACTTACAACATCTTAAAGAAGAAATTTCCACAGACTACCCTTGATAAATACGTTAAAAAATACTTTAGAAATTACCGAGATTAACCAGTTTAATCAATTTCTATACCTTTATTTGTTGACACTTCAACATTTCGAAAGAGCTTACTTCACTAAAGTCCTTTTCTTTGTGCCGAATAAGACAAACAACCCCGTATTTTTGGTATAATGAAACTATGAAATCATTTCTTTTTGCAGCTCTTTCTCTTGTCTCTGGTTTTTCACGAGAGAATCCCAACGAAGACATCAAAAATCTTGAGATAGAGACCAACGGCGAGTATGTCATCACAGGAACCTTCACTAATATCAATGGTTTTTGGGGTGTCAATGTGCCTAGTTTTGATACTGAAGATTACTTCTATACATTTAATATCGACATCGATAAAACAAAGATATATAAAGACGAAGAAGAAACAACTATCGAGCAAATCAAAGAAGGTGAGACCTTAAAAGTCACTTATGATGGTTCTATCGCTTTAGAATACCCTCCAAAACTCAATAACGTCACTAAAGTAGAAGTCGTCGAAGAAGGAAAAGACGAATAAACCTTAAAGTTAAATAATTATCCAAAGAAAATGTACTGCATCAAACAGTACATTTTTTTGATTGTCAATGGTTAGATATTCTTAAAACTTTATCTATCTGTAAGAAAATTGTTCTTTAGATAGCCCACTTGCCTTTTCTGAAAATAGGAACTTCTTTACCATCGATAGTGGTACCAATGATATCGAGAGTATCATCACCGATCATGAAGTCGACATGAGTGGTGGATTTATTAAGAGGATAAGCGTCAATCTCTTCTTTGGTCTTCTTTTCATAATCCTTGATCAGATTAGGGAAAGCTTTACCGAAAGCTAAATGGCAAGAGGCGTTTTCATCATACAAAGTAGAGAAGAAAAGACGATTTGTTTCATTGATAGGAGAGTTGACAGGAACTAGAGCGCATTCACCAAGATAACAGCCGTTTTCTTGTGAGAAAATCTCATCTTTTAAGATATCTTCTCCTTGTTCAGCGTGAACTTCGACGATCTTTCCTTCATGGAAACGGATGGAGAAGTTATTGACTATCTCACCTCTTAAACTTAAAGGTTTAGTAGCATAAACGATACCTTCAGTCTTGAATTTGTCAGGAGAAGTGAAGCATTCTTCGGTCGGGATGTTAGGTTGGAAGAAGATTCTGTTTGTCTTCGTCTTCTCCCCACCAGCTTCAAAAAGAACATCCTTGATCAAAGAGATATGAAGATCAGTTCCTTTAGCAGAGATGTAGTGAAGGCTAGCTAAGTTTAACGAATTGAGCTTCTCTTTATGACTGGCTAAGTTATCGTTATGCTTCTTCCAGTTTTCAATAGGATCGCCTTCATAAGCTCTCGAGACTTGTAAGATCAACTTCAAAAGTTCTTCTTGAGCTTCTTCATCAGGAAGAGAGGGGAAGACTTTCTTAGCCCAAGCTATAGAAGGATAACCAGCAATCGTCCACTGACATTCATCATCCCACTTGGTTCTATACTCCCAAATCTCTTTGCTCTTAGAAGAAAGGACTCTTCCATATTTAGCTTGATCGATACCCTTTAAAGCATCAGGATCTTCCGATTCGATGAAGATACGGCAAGGGAAGTTCTTGATGAAGTGTTCCTGACGACCAACTTCCATCTCATTAAGATGAGATAACTTCTCTTCATCGGCATAAGTGATATGAAGTCTTTCAAGTTCACTATCAGTGATGTCGATATAAACACGACTTGCACCAGCGAGGTAACATTCTTTAGCGACTAAACGGAGAAAGGGAAGAATCTCGGAAGAACCGTTGATAAAGGCTTCCTGTCCTTTCTGTAAGTTGATACCAGTCTTGACGATCAAACGAGCATAATTTTCAATGATTTTAGAATCGATCATGATTCACTCCTTTCTTTTTTATCTTAGAAAAATAATCTCAGCAACTTCTTAAAGTAATCATCTAAAGGCGCATAACAAGTGATTCTCTTACCAGTTTTAGGATGAATGAAGGAGAGAGAATAGGCGTGTAAACATTGTCCTTCTTGTTTGAATCGAGAGTCTTGATGTCCGTAAAGTAAATCACCGACAATCGGATGAGAGATATAAGAAAGATGTGCTCTTATCTGATGAGTCCTTCCTGTCTCTAAAACACAGCGTATCAAAGAGACTGCTTTTCCTCTTGCAAGTAGTTGACAGTGGGTGATAGCTTCTCTTCCTTTTTGAGGATCTACTAAGGCTTTTCTTACCGTATGATCAGGTCTAGTTAAAGGGGCATCAATTCTAAACTTCTTGTCCTTGATACTCCCATAAACTAAAGCGATATAGCTTCTCTCTAATTTCTTCTCTCTTACCTGCTCTTGAAGTTTAGCTTGAGTTTCCACATTATTAGCGACAAGAAGAAGACCCGAAGTGTCTTTATCAATTCTATGAACGATACCGGGTCTGATATCGACACTATTATTTTGATCAAAAGCGAAGTCTTCATCTTGATGAAAGAGTTGATTGACGAGAGTATCATCACTGTGTCCAGGGGCTGGATGAACGACTAAACCTCTAGGTTTATTGATGACACAGAGATCTTTGTCTTTATAAGCATATTGAATCTCAATCTCTTGAGGAGGTGCTTTAAATGTCTTCTCCTCCTCTTTCTTTAAGAGAATGATTCTCACCCCTTTTTCAACGAATAAAGAAGCTTGAGTGATAACTTTATCTTCAACTAAAACTGCTCCATTTCTGATAGCCTTACTAGCTTGTGAGCGAGAGATAGAAGCTTCTTTTGAGAGAACGACATCAAGTCTTCCATCAACAGAAGAAAGAAACTCATTCCTCTCATTCATCTTTGCTCTCACCTTCTTCGTTATCTGAAGACTGCTTGTCATCACTAGCATCTAAATCAGAAGTTAAAGAGTCATAAATCTCATTTTCTTTAAGTTTCTTAACTAGATCATCATTAGCTTGTATCTCTTCAATAGTAGTTTTCTTTTCAAGTTTATAGTCTTGAACAACCTTAACTATCAAAGCGATGAGAAGTATGAAGATACCGATGACTAAATAACAATCAGCGAGATTGAAAACTGGGAAAGATGTCCAGAAAGCAAACTGAAGAAAATCGATGACACCATTAGAATAGATGCCTAAATCTAAAGCTTGCCCGACACGGTCGATCAAATTTCCATAAGCACCAGCCACCATCAATGTTAAAGCGATGACAAAAGTAGTCGATAGCTTTTTAAATTTCCAGTAAAGAAAGACTAATATCGCTGTTCCTAAAACAGCCGAGATAAGACAGAGAAGCCATTCTTGTCCAGAGAGAATATTCCAAGCTGCTCCATTATTAAAGACGAGAACAAAGTTAAAAAGATAAGGAATAGCAGTGACAACTCCTGCTCCATAAAGGTTGTTATAAGCGATATTCTTAGTGACGATATCTAAAACAAGAAGAAGAACAATCAAAGAGATAGAGATGACTAAAAGGAGATGTCGTCCCTTTTTAAACCATTCCTTGATAAACGACAGCTTCATTGATTCTCTCCGATAGACTCTTTACATCTATGACAGAGATGAGAGCCTTCAACTTCAAAAATCTCATTTTGATCAAAGTGATTCCAACAACGATCACATCTCTGACCATCATGTTTTTCACAAGAAGTAGAACTAGAAACCATAAAAGAAGAGATGAGAAGAATTCTTGCGACTTCTTTCTCACCGAGCTTGTTGATAAGTTCACTCTCTTCATCAGTAGGTGCATAGAACACACGAGCTTCAGAATTAGAGCCGATTACACCACTTTGTCTTAAAGGCTCTAAGATGGAATTGACATGAGAGCGTAGATTCAAAAGTGTTTGATAATCTTTAGAAAGAGTTTCATCCACTATCAAGTCTTTAGGATAATTCTCTAAAGCAATCGAATCTTTTCTATCTTTATCTGCGAGAGAATCATAGACTTCCTCCATCGTGAAACAAAGGATCGGTGAATAAGCGATGGCTAAGTTTTTAACTATTTGATGAAGGACATACTGGCAGTTTCTTCTCTCTTGAGAGTTTTTGGCATCGCAATACAAAGTATCTTTAGAAAGATCGAGATAGAAAGAGCTGAGATCGTTGATTAAGAAATTAGTGAAGATATCACTGACATTGTTGAAACTATAAGAGTCATAGGCTTTCTTCATCTCAAGAAGAACTTCATTAAGACGATTGAGCATCATCTTATCAAGAAGACCTAAATCAGTAGGTTTATATTCTTCATCAAAACGAGAGCCTAAATCATCATCAAGAAGATTAGCTAACATGAACTTGAAGGTGTTTCTGATCTTTCTATATTCATCAGAGACCGTCTTCAATAAGTCTTGAGAGAGTCTGATCTCACTTGTTGAATAATCGATAGTGGTCGCCCAAAGTCTTAAGATATCTGCTCCATATTTATTGCAGATCGTCTCAGGATCAATACCATTCTTCTTTGATTTAGAGAACTTCTCTCCGTTTTGGTCAACTAAAAAACCATGAGTCAAAACCTGTTTATAAGGAGTGGATCCTGTCTTAGCGACCGAGAGAATCATCGAAGAGTTATACCAACCACGATATTGGTCATTACCTTCTAAAATGACATCAGCTGGGAAAGGATGTCCTAATGCGATATCAGAACCTAAGAAAGAAGAACCTGAATCAAACCAGACATCCATGATGTCCTTCTCTTTGGTGAAGATACCATCAGGAGAATGAGGATTCGTATATCCTTCAGGAAGGAGATCTTTGACATCTTTTTCATACCAGATATCTGAACCATATTCTTTAAATAAACTGATGATGTGATCAAAGAGGACTTTATCTAAGAGAGGTTCACCATCCTGTCCATAGAAAATCGGAATCGGAACACCCCAAAGACGTTGTCTAGAGATACACCAATCATCTCTGTTCTCAAGCATGTTCTTGAGTCTTTGCTTACCCCAACTAGGGATGAAACTGACTTTATCAGCTTCTTCAAGAAGCTTATCCTTAATAGCTGAGACAGAACAGAACCACTGATTAGTCGCTCTGAAGATGATCGGTTTTTTAGTTCTCCAATCATGAGGATAAGCGTGAGTGATCTCCTCACTTGCTAAAAGAGAAGAGTTATTCTTCAAGATTTCAACCACTTTAGTGTTGCACTCTTCATAGAAAAGACCAGCGAGTTCTTCACCGGCATCTTTAGTCATATAACCTTTGTCATCGACAGGACAATAGGCCTCAAGACCATATTTCTTACCGACTCTGAAGTCATCTAAACCATGACCAGGGGCGATATGAACAACACCGGTACCAGAATCAGAAGTGACATAATCGTCAACCATCACAATCGAGTCTCTCTGATAGAAAGGATGCTGACAGACGATACCTTCTAAATCCTCACCTTTGAAAATCTTCAAAAGTTCACCCTCATTAAGAGAAAGTTTCTCTTTTAATGAATCGGCAGCATCTTTAAGGAAGAGGAGATTTCCTTTATCAGTTTTGAAAAGTCCATATTCAAGTCTCGGATTAAGACAGAGTCCTAGGTTGGCAGGGAGAGTCCAAGGAGTGGTAGTCCAGATGACGAAGTAATCATCACAAGAGAGAAGTGACTTTCCATCTTTGACTTTGAAACGGACGAAGACTGTTATCGCATTGACATCCTTGTATTCGATCTCCGCTTCGGCTAAAGCTGTCTCAGAAGAAGAAGACCAGTTGACCGGTTTAAGACCTTTATAGATGAGACCTTGAAGAGCCATATCACGGAAGATCTCAACTTGGTGAGCTTCATATTCTTTATCTAAAGTCAAATAAGGATGTTGATAATCACCAACTAATCCTAGACGGAGCATTTGACCTCTTTGTTTATCAACTTGAGAAAGCGCATAAGCAGCGCATTTCTTTCTGAATTCATGAGGAGGAGTCGTTTTTCTATCAACACCAGATTTAGTCACACAAAGTTCAATCGGAAGACCATGGCAGTCCCAACCTGGAGTATAAGGAACCTGATAACCTTCAAGATTCTTCAAACGGATGATGATATCTTTAAGAATCTTATTTAAAGCATGACCGGCATGAATCTCGTTGTTAGCATAAGGAGGACCATCATGAAGATAAAACGCCTTGTCACTGCTACGATTATCTAAAAGCTTTTGATAGAGATTTTCATCATTCCAACGCTTGACAAAAATAGGCTCTCTTTCCGGCAAATTAGCTCTCATCGGGAAGGTGCCTTTAGGCATCAATAAGGTGTTCTTTAATTCCATGATCAGTTGACTCCTCAGGATTTTAACAACACAAAATTATATATTAATAAATAATAAATATAAAGTTTATATGTTGACCAATAGAGTCTTCAAAAATCAAGTTCAGTTAACAAACTTAAATCCTTTTTACAATTCTCTTTAAGATTGTCTTCGTTAAAAAAAAGAAGCACATTAGAGTGCTTCTTGATCTTCGATTCTACTAGTCTCGGCATCAGGATCAAGTTCAGTGAAGATCTCAGCGAAGGTGGGGATAGGTTCACCATCTTCGTCATACTTGATCTTGACGGGTTGGGTTTTCACTTTTTTAGATAAAGCGAGCGATTCTGTTTCTAACAGGAAAGGTGTATCAAAGGAAAAGTGAAGGATATCCTCAAAAACAGGAGCATTATCTCTGATTGTTTTCATGATACCGTGATCCATACCAGAATAGATATACAGGGCATTTTTAACATTCATATGTTTTCTGATCTTGTTGATTGAGTGATCGTTACAAAGATCATCTTTATCGCCCCTGAGAATCAAGGTATCACAGCTGACTTTCTTATAGTATCCACGACAGCGAAGTATCGAACGCAAGATAGAGAGAAGAAGTCCAAACATTCCCTTAGTCGTGTTTCTTCCCATCGCTTTAGCAACCTTGGCACCATATTTTTTACTCAGACGATAAAACTTGAACAGATAACGAAGATAACCGTGAATCATACCGTTTAAGAGCGTGTCATAAATAGGAGCGAGAAGAATCAGCTTTTTGACGCAACTAGGATATCTATGTTGCATCTTACAAGCTAGAGAAGCCGAGAATGAGTAGCCCATCAAGATGATGTCATAACCTTCACTATCATATTTACGAATTGCTTCATCTAGAATCTGCTCATATTTACGAGCTCTATGAGTCTTTGGATCACCAGGATGGAAAAGTTGAACAGGAGCTATCTCACATTCTTGATAATCACTGGCGAAGTTCTCTTTGAAGTATTGAATGAGAAAAGTAGCATCATGAACATCTGAATTTTGAAAGCCATTAGTGCATATTAAAACAGTCTTCTTATCAGGTTTACTGATAGAAAAGCCAGGATCAATCTCTTTAAGGATCTGAGGTTTTTGTGTCATTTCTACCTCCTTTGAAACCTATACATGAAGATTCCAGCAGCGATAGCTATATTGAGAGAATCGATGTTATCCATCTCTATCTTAATCTTCTTTCCTAAGGAGAGGTGTTCTTTTCTGATACCGGTTCCTTCATTACCGAAGACTAGACAGAATGGTTCTTCTAAATGCGTGAGGTTTCGCTCATCTTCACCATCTAAAGTGGTCAAATAAAGATGATAGCCCAGAGATGGGAAGGTCGTTAAATCCTCCCTAGCGATAGGAAGGTGAAACAAAGCTCCTTTAGTGCTCTGGATTACCTTATTATTATAAAACGAAACGGAATCTTTTGATAAGACAACACTTGAATATCCGAATGATAAAGCGGTTCTTATGATCGTTCCACAGTTTCCAGGATCTTGAACACCATCTAGATAGATGACTCTTGAACCGAACTCTTTACTATATTCTTTCTTACATATTGAGATAACTTCTGGAAGTGACTGATAACTAGAAAGCTCTCGAAAAAGTGAATCTTTAAGTATCACAGCACCATCAAAAGAAGAGGATAGACTTTCAGAGACGATGCTTTTTACTAAACAACCAGCTTTTTTAGCCTCATCAAACATATCTTTTCCTTCAGCGAGGAAGAGGCCTTCTTTAGCATCACCTTTCTTCAACTTCAAAAGTTCTTTGTAGTATTGATTATCTTTGCTAGTTATCAATTTAGCCATAACTATCTACCCTCAAAAGCACCTTGAACTATGTAATTCATAAGTTCATCATATCTAGGGCAGTATCGATAGACAAGCTTGTAAAACTCCTTGGAGTGATCAAGATGAATGATATGTGATAACTCATGAGTGATCACAGCATCGAAGACCTCACTCTTATAAGCGAATAATCGATAATCAAATTTGATTCTTTTTTGACTAGGGCAACAAGAACCATACATAGATATGAATTGACCAGCAGTCACTTTATATTCACTAAAATCAATGCCCATCAAAGAAGCTTTTTCGCTCGTTAATTTATAAGCATATTCTAAAAATCTCTTCTTATACACATTCTCAGGTATTTGAGAAGCAGGAACATAAAAGAAAGAAGAATCATTTTTAAGTTTAGAATCTTGAGTGTAAATCTTTCTTTCACCTAAGACGAAAGCATACTTTCCTTTGACCATGTAGTTTCTAGTCAGATAAGAACCAGGATTCTTTTTGATAAAACGATTGACGAGATCATCAACAACGCTCAAATTAATCCCAGGTCGCACATAAACTTCTAAGTGACCATAGGGAGCTCTTAAGGTCGCCCTAGCTCTATTTCCTCTTGGAGGATAGAGTAAGACAGTAAACTCTCTTCTGTCTTTTAAACTATATGTTCTAGTCTGATAAGGTTCTTTTTGTTCCATGTGATTTTATTCTATTTTTTCTTGATTTACCTCGCAAGTGAGTTGTATAATTTCTGCGCTGTGCGGGCATGGCGGAATTGGTAGACGCGTACGTTTGAGGGGCGTATGGGCAACCATGAGAGTTCGATTCTCTCTGTCCGCACGTTTTTTTATGCAAAAAAAGACATCACATATTATTAGATATTCAGCTTGTTTTTGTCTCATAGAAATGGTCTTGTTTTATGTTATATTATACAAACACAAGGGCTTGATTTCTCATGATTAAAATCGGTGTAATTGAAGACCAGAAAGAAGATCGAGATAGACTCTTATCCTTCATCAAAAATAACGATAAAAACCAAGAGTTCCTAATCAATGAATTTGAAAATCCACTCCTTTTAATTGACAACTATACGCTTGATTACGA
Organism: uncultured Clostridiaceae bacterium; assembly: GCA_964427595.1. Lineage (GTDB taxonomy): Bacteria > Bacillota_I > Bacilli_A > RFN20 > CAG-288 > Enterosoma. Next base: position 9,436 of record CAYRUQ010000002.1, read on the forward strand.
CATTCTCTTCTTCGATATCAAAATGCCGATGATCGATGGCATGGAAGCGGCTAAAAAGATAAGAGAAAAAGATACGGATGTCATCATCGTTTTTATCACTTCATTGGCTCAATTTGCTCTAGCTGGATATGATGTTCAAGCATTTGATTTTCTTGTCAAACCGATTGAACAAAATGAATTCAATTTGAAGTTTCATCGTATCCTTAAAAAAGTAACGGCTATCGGAAGAAGAGATAGTCAAGGAAGTAAATCGATATTAGTCAGCACCGGTAAAGAGAAAAGGAAAATCTTGATTGATGATATCAGTTTTATCGAGAGTCAAGGACACCATGTTTATATTCATCTTCTCTCGGAAACTGAACCGACGAGATGTTATGATTCACTAAGTAAATTTGAAAAGAATCTACCAAATAATATGTTCGTAAGATGCAATAATTGCTACCTTGTCAACTTAAGAAAGGTAAAACAGATTTCTGGTTATGAATGCATAGTTTCTATCGATGATAATCAAACTTGTACACTCCAAATTTCCCAGCCGAAGAAAAAGAGTTTTCAAGAGAGTTTCGTCTCCTTTTTAGAAGGTAAATAATAAAAATGATGGCTTTGATTGTTGAGATTTTCGGCACCTCATTTGGAACACAAATAGTCATCTCATTCAGCGGTGTATTCGAACTGTTTTTCTGTTCTATTCTTTTCAATTTGAAAACGAGAAAGAGAGATAACTATTTCTTATGGTTATTCTTCTGTTTCTGTCTATGTATCGCTAGCGGATTCATCTTAGCTTTCTTACGCTACCTCACTGGAGATAATTTCATTGCCAAAACTATCGTCCACTCTCTTATCACGATCCTTGTCATGACTCTTCAAGTATTCATCCTTTATGACAAGACTACTTATCAAAAACTTTTAACCCTCTGTGCTTCTTATGCGACTTATATGTTGACAGGAAGGCTGATATCGCTTCTTTTAAACGCCTTTGGCGTCGATGATAAATTATCGATCTCTTTCTTTTCTGATTACAACGAAGTAAGAGATTGGGCGATTTATATCATCTTGCACCTTGTTTTATACTTCATCCTCGGTTTTATCTTCTATCATCGTGATGACATCATCGAAACTCCAAGGTCAAAAAGAAACACGCTTCTATTAACCATACCATCTGTATTACTCTCATCTTTTCTCTTCTCACTTTCAGACCCATATCAATCTGAAAGCTGGATGTTAACAATCCTCCTTAAATTCTTCTCTTGTATTATCTGTATTTTGATTTTGGTTTTACGCTCAGGCATTTTAAGAGAGAGCAAAGGGGAAGAAGAGAAAGTCGTCTTAGCAGAACTTTTTAAACAAGAGAAAGCACAGTTTGATAATCTCCGTTTATCAACAGAAGCGATCAATGCGAAGTTTCATGATATCAGACATCAATTAAATTCGATGAGCAGTAAACTGACTGAAGAAGAAAAGATAGCTTTCAGACAAGCTACCGATATGTATGACAGCACGATTAATACTGGAAATGATGTTTTAAATGCGGTCTTGTATGAAAAACAGCTGATTGCCAAAAAAGAAAACATCAGACTGAGTGCACTTTGTGATGGAAAACTACTCTCCTTCATGGAAGAGACCGAAATCTATTCTCTGATCGCTAACGCCTTGAACAACGCTTTTGAAGCTGTCCGTTCTCTTCCAAAAGATAAAAGAATCGTCGATATCACACTAAGAAACGATAAAGGTCTCACTATTTTAAATGTCACCAATTACTATCAAGGAAATGTGACTTTATCTGATGAAGGACTTCCTATCAGCAGCAAAAAAGACGGAGCAAACCATGGCTATGGTTCAAAAAGCATCCGTCTTATCGCTCAGCGTTACAAAGGTACTTTGTCTTATTCGATTGATGAAGAGATTTTCTCTCTCAGCGTATCTTTTAGCTTAGATGCTAAAGGGTTGGATTTTCAATCTTCATCGCAAACAGAGGAAAGTCATCGTAGATAGAAAGAGCATAGAAAGGTCTATCACAATCAAAGGTGATAGGATCTTCTGTATCAGGCATTGCTGATTCAGAACCAACTATAACAGTGACGCTCTCTCCTTTAACACCTGTGCGATCAAATTCAAACTTGCTATTTTGGCTCGCACTTAAAACAGAAAGTTCTCTCTCAACGTCATCAGCTAAGATCTTATCGCATAAAATCGGATTACCAGTGATCTGTTCTAAAAGAGAATCAGTGATATCAAAACTGCTTTCAACTGAGAAGAAAGGAATTTTACCTTGGACGAAATAGTAATCTCTATTCTCATAGAAATCTTGATAAACATCAGTTAAATCGATATCAGTGAGCTCATATCCTTCATCAGGTAAGATGAAAAGGAGCTTCGTCTTTCTGATGTTTCTTAACAAAGCTGCGTAATTCTCTCCTTTGTAATAATAGTAATAACCATCAAGAGAAGAAAACTCGCATTCAACTGTCTCATTATCATTCAAATAGAAAGTGCTCGTAAAACTGGTCAATTCTTGAGAAAAACTATCCTTTAAAACTAAAGCACCAGCTAACACGATGGCATTAGTTAAATATTCAGGATAAGCAGGAACATCGATAGTCAAACCGATCAATTCTTCATAGATGGTTTGTAAATCCTGATGAGCATCTTCATAAGAGCTTTTAGCAAACATGATGTTGACATCGTCAAAGTCTTTGATTTTCGTCTTGTCAATCTTGTATTTATCACCGACTTGCTGAATGACTGCTAATGATTTCAGATATGAAAGAGAATCATGCTCTTCATCACTCCAGTTGAGTCCATCAAGCAAAGCGACTAACTCTTCTTTGACAGCTGAAGCTGTATAACCCATATTAGAAGCGAATTCTTCAATATCAGAACTGACTGCTAACTGAGCACCAACAGCGATAGCAAGAGAAGCTGGAGAGACGACTTGATTTCCTTCTTCTTCATTTAAATAAGGAGCTAATAAGTCTAAAGAAAAAGTGGCGATATTATTTAAAGATATCTCATCTAAATCGATACTCGTAACTGTCTGATTGAAAGAATAGTTGTTATTGTTTAAAAGAATCGAAGATAAACCGCTAGAAGTGAGAGATAGTGACACTCCAACAGAACCACCTATCACAACAACAGAAGCAAGAGAGATAATCAAAGGAAGTTTGATATTTCTTTTACTTTTAGTCAATGTGACATCAGAAGAAATAAAACTCATATCAGAAGAGACAGGAAGAGAATCTTCATACTCTTTTTTAATCTCGTTTTTCAAGTTCATAAATAACCTCCTATCAGGTCTTTTACTTTCTTTTTTATGCGATGGAATTTAGGTATAACTTGAGAGACGCTTTGAGAAGTAATAGAAGCAATGTCTTTAAAGGAAAGCTCGTAATAAATACGAAAAATGAAGATATCATACTCCTCAGAAGTGAGATTACTTCTTATCTTGTTAAGAAGAAGAGATGAAGAAGCTAGCTCAGCAGGTGATTCATCCTTACTTACGACTTCAATCTCTTCATCAAGATGAATTGTTCTAGAGAGCTTTTTCTTTCTATCAAGAGCTTTGTTTCTTGTTATTGAACAAAGCCAAGAGATGAAAGAATCACCATGAAAAGAAGAAGCGTTTTTTAACGCATCAAGAAAAGCTTCTTGAGCGACATCCTCAGCTTCATCTTGTCTTTTTAAGATGTTGTAAGCGACATGTTTCAAGAGGCGGAAGTACTTCTCATAAACAGATCTGACCTCTTTTTCATCCCACTTTCTGAATTTTTGAAGGTTCATAGATTTCCTTTCATCTATAAAACATTTATCAAATTAAAAATATTCGTTTCTTTCAACAATTTTTCTGTTTTTATTTTAAGCAAAAGGCTGAAAAGTAAAAACAAAATAAAAACCGCACCCAACGTCGGGTGCGGGAGTTACAAAGAGGTTTTATCACTCTTCTTCAGGTATCTGTTTGAAGAATAGAGCTACCAGTTGAGTTAAGGTTCCGATGAGAATCAAGATGAACATTGATAGATAAATGGCTAGTGAACCACCAAACCAGTTGACACCAGTTGCGACATCGGCTAACGGATAAGCGACTAGATAGAGTTGACGACCGAGAGCGAAAGCGTAACAAACAAGTGAGATGAATGGAATGATTCTGTCGACTAGTTTGATGTCATAGAAGAGTGTGGAAAGAGTGAGAAGTGAGCCGATAAGCATCAAAACGAAAGCGAGAGTTCTCGAATAATCGGTGATTTTTAATGAGCCTGGATCAATAGCGATATAACAGATTGACAAGAGCAGGAAGAAGGCTGCGACACCTAAAGAGATATAGTTTCCAATCGTTCTCTTTCTGAAAATTGAATTTTTAATGTGATTCATCTTCAAGCCCTCTTCTTTCTCTCTTGGACATAGCTGATGATGGTTAAGACGACTAAGGCGACACTACCTGCTCCAAGAACACCGATGATCGAGTAGATAGTGACTTCCCACCAAGGTGTATCTTCTGTGATGACATCATCTTCAGTGATATCAGCCATGACGAAGTTTCTGACTAACATATAGAAATAGTGTTTGGCGATCTCCCGACTTCTTGACCAGAGATAACCGTCTCTTTCGGAGATGAGATAATTCTTCATATCAGTAGTACCACGAGTCTCGTCGTTGTTGAATTGATCGATACCAGCAGCGATAGATTCAGCTGTATATAGATAATGGGTAGAACCTTTAGAGGAATCAGTCATAGCGACTCCCTTAAATCCCCACTCATCTCTTAAGACAGTCGTCATCGTCGCATAATGCATCGAGACAGTAGTCAAACCGACTCTCGCATTAGAAGTCATCGTTCCTAAACTTCCACCTTTAGTGAAGCTTCCTTCAAAGGCTTTTAATGGACCTTGACGATAAGCTTGTTCAGTCATCAAAGTTGCACTTCCGTTTCTCCAAGCTTCCTGATCATTAGCACAGAAATGCTTCACATAAGTAGTGAGACCTTTATCAGTAGCAGCTTTAGTTTGAACAGCACCAGCGATATAAGACATCGTCGTATCTTCGGAATAATATTCGAAGTTTCTGCCTCCATAAGGAGTACGATGCATATTGGCACCAAAACCATAGACGCCTGATTGACCACAAGCCATACCATCTTCAGCCATGAAGAGACCTCTTGCTTCTAAAAGTTCAACATTCCAAGTCGAGCAAGCTAGATTCTCACAAACATGGGAGAAGCCAGCATTAGATTGAATACCATCAGGGCCATCAGCACTGGTGATGCTGGGGGCACCGACTTTGGTATAAGCGGGCATACCGAAAGCTTCACCAGAAAGAGATGCTAATTCAGAAGGAGTGAGCTGATCGATAAAAGCATCCCAGGCTTCATCATCGTCATAATCAACATCTTTCATCTCAGCTAAGACGATAGGATCTTCTTCTCCATTCTCATCATAGTAAGTGACTGAATAATTGAAATCAGTGTAAGAAGGAGCATCATCAGGCGTCTCATAAGAATGTCCATCCAGAAGCTCTAACATCTCATCTGTCGCAGTGATGTCATCAATTCTAGAAGGATAAGTATTCCAATCATCTCTGGTTAAGTAAGTGACAGCATCTTCGATATAGGTATTGAGATCTAAGTCATCGAATTGATTAGAGACGATTTCACCTGTCTCTGCGCTTCTTGCATGAGTGGTGTTATCAAGCGCATCTAAAGTGATAGTCTCAACTTGATTCTTATCACCGGAGACACTGTTTCCTTCAGCGTCGAATAAACCGGTGTAATTCTGACTAGCTAAGACATTGTTTAAAGCATCATGAGCATCTTTTCCGATAGCAAAAGCATAATCACCTTCATCAAAGACATAGCAACCAGTCAAAGAAGTATCAGCTCCATTGACTGCATTTTCATCATAGGTGGCAAAAAGATAATCATCGACAGTGATGGTGACATCAGTCTCTTCACCGGGTTCTAATTCTTCCGTCTTAGCAAAGCCGATGAGTTGAATCGCACTCTTTTCAGATTGACCGGATTCATAAGGAAGAGAGACGTAAAGTTCAACAACATCTTTTGAAGCACCTTTATAAGTGTTTCCTTCATCAACTCCAAGATTTTTTACATGAACAGTAGCTGTGACAGTAGAGTTTTCTCTATCCCATTCAAGTGAAGTTAAAGTCTCTTCAAACTCGGCATAAGACTCACCATGACCGAAGGTATAAACCATCTCATCAGCGTAATCCCATGAGTTATTATCAGAAGCATAAACACCTTTAGAAGAAGTGGCGTTATTGATACCTTTGACTTGATCAGCATATCTTGTCTCGTAATATTTGTATCCGATATAGATACCTTCCGCATAGACGAGATAGTGGTCTTGACTCATAGTTGAAACATTACTGAAAGAAAAGTTACCGTAGTTTCTCATCGCTGGACTTGAAAGAGAATCAGTAGCATAGGTATCAACAAGTCTTCCGCTAGGATCCGCATCACCTGCTAAGATGTTAGCGACTCCATCAAAACCGGTATAACCTGGATAACCGATCCACAAACATGCATCGACTCCTAAATCTTCTAACTCACCGATATCCATCGTGGTACCGGTGTTTAAAAGAACGATAATCTTCTTGAATTGACCAGATTCTTTTGCCAGTTTGATGACTTCTCTTTCTTCATCATGAAGTGAGAGCATCGGGACACCATCAACATCGATAGGATCTCCGTTTTCATCAGTCTCAATAGCAGTATTAGAATCACCACCGGCCGCATAGTCTTGTTGTTCACCAGAATAACGACCAAGGGTGATAATAGCGGCATCTCCATATTGAGAGAAAGTATTAGCGTAACTGTTATAGAAAGAACCAGGGACTTCGCCGATATCACCTCTAGCTCTCGATTCATTAGAATCCGCTAAAGCATTAAAGACAGTTTGATTGATAGTGAAACCCTTAGCTGTCAAAGCTTCATAGAGATTGATGGCGTCATCATCAGTAGTTGCACTACCACCTGATCCACCTCTGAATATGTTATCAGCGGAAGTTCTTCCAAGAAGAGTGACCTTATCTGAAGAACTTAAAGGAAGAGCGTTGTTGTTATTAAAGAGAAGAACTGATCCTTCTTCCTGAGTTTGAATCTCATTTTCTCTTTCCGCTTCTCTCATCTCTTCAACAGAGTCATAATCACTCTGACCAAAATTGCTACTAGAAGTGATGCCTAAGAAGATATTTAATTGGCCAGCGTTATCAAATGCGAGATTGGCTCCAAAGATACTTAAAGCGAGAAGGGTCAGTGCGACTGCACTACCTCCTCTTAATTTTCTCGTATTCATAATCTACCCTCTTTTTAAATTAGACAAGGATAGGATCGACTAAATCAGCGATGTAACTGAAGGAATGAGTAGACTCAGTTAAGATGACATCAGTAGAATCAAAAGCAACAGAAGCTAAGTATTCAGAACCGCTAGTGATCGAACTCTTCTCACTCATCTCATCAGTCCAATTATCAGTATCAAGATAATACTGAGAATCATAGGCGATGACGCTAGCACTAGGTGCGACTAAGCTTAAATCAGTCAAAGTTTCATCTAAATCATTGGTGGCAGCAGAATAATCACCAGTGAATTTTTGAGTGTAGTTGACTCTCTCATTACCAGTAGCATCACTTCCTTCTTCAGGAAGAATCAATGCTGAGAATTGAGAAGAATAGATGTTGAACGAATAAGTGTTGTCTTCATATAAGAGGATTTGTTGTTGAGTGAAGTAAGTGATGTAGTAGTTATAAGCAGGTCTAGAGTTCATATAACCGAAATTAGAAGGAGATAAATATGCTCCGACTAAACCTTCAGTATCAGTGGAGAGAGTGACAGTAGGATCACTTTCATCTTCCCCTCTTAATTCGAAGTAATCAAAAGAATAGTTAGTCTTGCTGACTAAGATGGTCTTCTCACTGAAAGCTTTGCTAGCTAAATAAGTAGAAGCGGTGTAAGTGGTGGTGTCAGTGGAGACCGAAGCAGCCATATCATCATCCCACTGAGCAGTGTCGATAAAGTAAGTGGAGTCATAATTTTCAACAAGTCTATAAGGAACAGATAAAGTGACGTCGAGTGAATCTTCATCAAGATCATTAGTCACAGCTTCATAAGTTCCATAATAGATCTCGACACTATTCTCTCTTTCATTTGCAGTTCCATCAGAGGAATCTTCAGGAAGAATGACCGCCGAAAAGCAAGAAGAGGAATGATAAAGGGCATAGGTGTTGTTGTCATAAAGTTCGAGCGTCTCATAAGCGAAAGTGGTGAGGTAATAATTATAGGTGGGACGGAAGTTAGAATAGCTCATGACAGCTGGAGAGGAATAAGCACCGACTAAAGTTTTAGAAGTGGTAATTGTAGTAGAACTGCTAGTACTTTCAGTGATTTGTGAGCCATCAGTGCTAGTTAAAGAGGAATCACTAGTACTGGAGCAAGCGCTGAGGAAAGTAGTGATACCTAAGAGAGCGATTAAGGTTAAAAGTTTACCTTGTTTTTTCATTTTGACCTCCTTGTGTAAACGCTACCAAAGTAAATGAAGGTCATCAAAAACACCAACCCAAACAGCAAAAACTAAGGAAAAATCGACGTAAACTACAAGATATTGCTTGTGTCAACAACTCTTGATGAAAAGGCTTTTACAAAAAAATGAGCACTTTGATAAGAACTCAAAAAACAATCTACTCTTCACATTCAGAGAAAGATGAGACCATTTTCTGCAATTTTTTGGAAGAAATTGTGCATTTATTTTTGCGGTGATATGTTGAAGAAATTATAATTAAATTGTCGTTAAACCTTGTAACAAACGACAGACAGGTTCATACCTGAGAAAGAAAAGACCAAATGTTAACCAAACAAGACAAACAAAACATCTATGGTCTTTTTGCTGACGAGTACAAGAAAAACCAAATTGAGTCTCTTAATGAAGTTGAATTTTATTTAAAAAAACAAGGACTCAATCCTCAGGAATTCGGCTATCAAAGCATGTTGAAGCTTTTAGAGGATTTAAGTGAATTCCTGACTGTTGATAAGTCAGCAGGAAAAGACCAACCAATCAAAATCATCTTCCATGATTACACCGAAAAACAAAAGAAACCTTCAAACAGTAGCAAACCTAAAAAGACACAATTGACCGCTAACGATCATAAAGAGATTTATGATCTTTTAACTAGCAAGTTCAATACCGGGGTGGAGTATCCGATGGCGACTATCTCTAAATATCTTTTAGAGAGTGCTGTCGACTATAAGAAGTATGGTTTTAAACAGATGAAAGCTCTGCTTTTGAATCTGAAAGAAGAAGTCTCTTTAAAAGATGTCAATCTAAATGGAACTCCTCAATCTCTCGTCATTATCACACCTAAAAAAGATAGTAAGACTATAGATAAAGAACGACCTATTAAAAAGGAAGTTAAAACTAAAGATAAGAAAAAATCTAAAGAGAATAAACAACAAAGTAAAGAGACTATTTCTAAGCCTTTAAATACACCTAAAAAAGAAGAACAGAAAGAGACCAAATCTCAACCAGTAAAGCAAACAAGTAATAAAAACGACATAGCTACTTCAAGCACCCCAAAGAAGAATAAAATTAAGAATACTTCAAAAAACGATTTGTTCGTTCAATCTAAAGGTTTCTATATTCCACCCAAGATTTTAAATTCGATCAAGGAGAGTGCTCCTTTAGGTCTTGATGATAATTCAATCAAAGATTTGCTTTGGTCTGATTATCAAAAAGCACTAAAAGAAAACAATGTCAAAATTAAAGATGGAAATATCATCTTCGATCTCTCTTTTAAAAACAGAAAAGGGGATGATTTAATCGCATCTATCAGACAATCAAGCAACAGCACCACTTCTTATAGCTTTTATCTCAATTATGTAGGAGATTGTTCCACCAAAGCTAAAGACACTCTTAAAGGTACTATCTTCTTTAGTGAATACGATAAAGAGATCGCTGAGTTAGCTAATTTAGCGAGAAAAGAAAAATGGTGTTATCTTCATTCAAAAGATGAGTACATCATTTTAAAGATTTACCTGCAATACACCTTTGCTCGAATCATGTCTCAAAATCTTTTCGTCTATAACAAAAACACTAAATTCGGTGCTTTCAATACTGGCTTAGTCAGCGAAGATTATCGTGATATCTATGGTATCGTTCAAAAGAATAATCTTCCTGATGCTCAAGCTCCTTATATCTTCCAGGGATTTGCCGTAGCTGGTTCTCAAGGTTATGGAAAAATATTAGTTGAAAGCTTCAACCCACTTCCAAAAAGACCGACCTATTTCAGTTCTTTTGATGAGATTTATTATGATTCAACAGCTCAACTTTTCCCTGACTACAACCATATCATCTTTGATAATCTCGATAGATTCCCCATTTCCTTCTTAAAGAGAAACATCATGCCTTTTCCAGAAGAATACAAAATCTTATCCGATATCATCAAAACTAAAGCGCCTGCTAAAAAAGAATTCCTTTATAAGAAATTATCTGATGCTTTAAGAAAAAACGAGACTCTTTACAACTTTTTTAGAGCTTCTTTATACACGACTATCCAAAGAGCAAAAAGAATCGTCAAAGATGATTATAAAATGGTTCTTCCTTCTTTCTTCCCAACTAGAAATGTCATTTCGATGATGCTACCTTTGATTTTTGACACTACCAAGGGTCCGGAAGCAGTCCTCTTAGTTGAACATAGTGATGTCGGAAATTACCAAGGTCAGACGATGTTGACCTTAAAACAATGTTATGTCAACGCTAGATTGATCGGCCCATTAGAGCATACATTCTTAAATCCGGAGAAAATCGAAGACTGATGGAGATACTGACCACTAAACGTTTGCGCTTAAGAAACTTTTACGAAGAGGAGAGTGAAGAACTTTTAAAGTTTTATCTTGACCCTGAAATAGGAAAATACATGTACTGGGGTCAGACAAGTGAGGCTGATATCTCTTACTTGATCAAACACTCTCAAAATAGATCACTTCTCGATAATGGTGCCTACGCTTATGCAGTCAGTTATTTAAAAAGTGACAATTTAGTCGGTGAGATATTCCTTGAGAAACGAGCTAGCGAATTCATACTGGGTTATGCGATCAAACCTTCTAAGCAAGGACACGGCTATGCTAATGAGATCTTAACTTCATTGATAGCGAGAATCTATGAACTTTATCCTGAGATGAACATCCTAGCTTTAGTAGATAAAAACAATAAGAAAAGCCGAGCCCTTCTTCTCAAGCTCGGTTTCATCAATGACCTTTATCAGTTAGAATCATCTCCTTTTGTCATCTATTCTCTTTATGGTCCTTTGAAGTAGTCTCTTTCTTTTGATGTCTGACAAAAAAGGAGAGGACATCGATATCAGAAGGATGAACATTAGTGATTCGAGAAGCTTCACCTAAAGTATCAGGTCTTATAAGGTGAAGTTTTTCTCTCGCCTCTAAAGAGAGACCATCCATATGAAGGTAATCTATATCTTTAGGAAGTGGAAGATTCTCGAATTCCTTTCTCCTTAAAGCTTCCTTTAATTCAGCTTTGATATAACCTTCATATTTGACTTCTGTCTCACATTTTAAAGATTGCTCTAAATCGAGTTTAATAAGACCGCCTTTAGCCTTATAAAGTTCATCATAAGTGATGTTTTGTCTCTTTAAAATATGTTTTAAAGTCTCATTACCAGATGGTTTTGAAAATCCGTGTTTTTCAAGCAGTTTAATGATGTTTTCATCATTACCGACTTTGACTGTATCAAGCAGATTGATAGCTTCTAAAACTTGATCGTTTCTCCTCTTTAATCTCTGATATCTCTCTTTTGATAACAGTCCGACTTGATAGCCTTTATCAATCAATCTCAAATCTGCATTATCACTTCTAGTGATCAGTCGATACTCGCTTCTTGCACTTAAAAGTCGATAGGGTTCACTCGTCCCTTTAGTGACCAAATCATCAATCATGATTCCGATATAAGCTTCATCTCTTGCTAGAATCAATGGTTTCTTCTTATCGATATAAAGAGAAGCGTTGATACCAGCCATCAATCCTAAGGCGGCTGCTTCTTCATATCCAGAAGTACAAGCTATCTGTCCACAGATGAAAAGACCTTTTATCTTCTTGACCATCAAAGAATGATCAAACTGCAGCGGATCAACAGCATCATATTCAATAGCGTAAGCGTATTTTAAAAATCTTGCTTTTTCAAATCCTTTAAGAGAGCGAACCATCAACTCTTGGACTTCTTCAGGCATCGAAGTGGAAAAACCTTGAATATAGACGGACTCAAACTCTTTAGATTCGGGTTCTAAAAATAATTGATGACGAGGTTTATCCTTGAATCTGACAATCTTATCTTCAATCGAAGGACAATATCTAGGTCCGATACCTTGAACTACTCCACCATACATCGCTGATTCCAAAAGGTGATCTCTGATGATCTGATGAGTCTTTTCATTGGTGTAGGTAAGATGACAGGTTATCATGTTCTCTTTCTTCATGAAATCGGTAGTGTCATAAGAAAAGGCGTGATTTCCATCACTTCCATATTCGATCTCCATTTCTGAAAAATCGATGGAAGAAGGATCGATACGAGGAGGAGTTCCAGTCTTCAGTCTTAAAAGTTTCAATCCTAGTTTTTCAAGCGATTTAGATAAGCCGTGACTAGTCTTCTCACCATCAGGCCCTTCATCTTTGATAACATGTCCTCTTAAAGTATGAGATTCCATGTGAGTACCAGTGGCTAAAATGACAGCTTCAGCCTTGATAAATTCACCATCTCTCGTGATGATACCTTCTACCTTATTTCTGTTCGCAACGACTTCTTTTACTTCACTCTCTAAGATATCAAGGCCTTTTAAGCTTTTTAAATAATTCTGAACGACTCTCGGATAACCTATTTTGTCTTCTTGAGCTCTTAAGCATCGCACCCCTGGCCCTTTTGAAGTATTTAAAACCTTCATCTGCAAAAGAGCACCCTTGCTATCAGCCATCTTTCCCATGATGCCACCTAAAGCATCAATCTCACGGACGACGATACCTTTAGCCGAGCCTCCGATTGAAGGATTACAAGGCATGTTTGAAGCCATTGAAAATTTCAAACACACCAAAAGAACTTTCTTCTTTAAAGTGTATAAAGCGTGGGCAGCCTCGACACCAGCATGGCCAGCACCGACGACGATCGCATCGTATTCTCTCATCCGACCGACCCACTCATATCCATCTTGATCAGCTGATTGAGTTCAACCGCATATTCCATCGGTAGTTCTTTACTAAAAGGTTCTAAAAAGCCCATCACAATCATCTGAGTTGCATCTTCTTTTGACAGACCTCTGCTCATCAAATAATAGAGCTGATCTTCGTTGATTTTAGAGACAGAAGCTTCATGTTCAAGGTACGATGTGGAGTTATCAACCACATTATGAGGAATCGTATCTGAAAAAGACATGTTATCTAAAATCAAAGTGTCGCATTCTTCATGTGCCTTACAGTCTTTAGCATTCTTAGTTATATCGGTCAATCCACGGAAATTAGCTACGCCACCATTTTTAGCGATTGATTTTGAGATGATTGTCGAAGAAGAGTTCTTTCCGATATGAATCATCTTAGCTCCAGTATCCTGAATCTGACCTTTACTAGCCACAGCTACAGAGATAGTAGAACCTCTCGAGCGGTCTCCTTTTAAAACACAGCAAGGATACTTCATACAGAGCTTAGAACCGATGTTTCCGTCCACCCATTCCATCAGGCCATCATCATCGACGATCGCTCTTTGAGTGACTAAATTGAGGATTGAACCAGACCAGTTCTGAATAGTGGTATATCTCATCTTCGCTCTCTTTCCGACGAAGATTTCAACGATAGCAGCATGAAGAGATTCTTCTGAATACATAGGAGCAGTGCAACCTTCAACATAATTGAGCTCAGCATCATCATCAACGATGATCAAGGTTCTTTCAAATTGACCGGATAATTTGTTGTTGATACGGAAATAAGACTGAAGTGGTTTTTCAAGCTTGACACCTTTAGGAACATAAATGAAGCTTCCACCCGACCAGACAGCTGAGTTTAAAGCAGCATACTTGTTATCAGTAGGAGGGACTAGTTTACCGAAGTATTTCTTAAAGATCTCAGGATATTCTCTAAGTCCAGTATCGGTATCAAGAAAGATGACTCCCTTATCGACGACTTCTTTAAGCATATTAGAATAGACGGCTTCAGATTCATATTGAGTCGTGACACCTGCTAAAAACTTCTGCTCAGCCTCAGGTATTCCAAGCTTATCGAAAGTATCTTTGACCGTCGAAGGAACTTCTTCCCAAGAAGAACTAGCTTTATCAGTCACTTTTGTGTAGTAAGTGAAATCTTGGAAGTTGATGAAATTAAGATCAGGACCGAAGTTAGGTTGAGGATGAGAGAAGAATTCCTTGAGCGAATTTAAACGAAACTCTAACATGAAATCAGGTTCATTTTTCTGTTTAGAGATCGTTTTTACGATATCTTCGTTTAAACCTTTAGGCGTCTTAAAAAGAGAGACATCCTCGTCTCTGAATTCATATTTAGCTCTCTCATCGTCATCAAAGAGAAGTTCTTCTTTTTCTTCAGTCATCTTTGTTCTCCTTCTGGTCAATCGCCTTTTTTAATCCTCTCCAAGAGATGTTGGCACAGGTGATTCTTGAGGGCTGACGAGAGACATTAGCAAAGCAGTTGGCGTCAGCGAGAAGCTCTTCTTCATAGTGCTCATTAGCGAGCATCTTATTAAATTCGTTCATCATCTCTAAAGCTTCTTCTTCACTCTTTCCGATGATCATCTCAGTCATTATTGAGGAAGAAGCTGTCGAGATAGCACAACCGACTCCTGACCATTTACAATCTTTAACAACATGGTCTTCAAACAGGACATAAATATAGATGTCATCGATACAAGAAGCTGAATCCATATGAATAGTGATATATCTAGAATCATCCACCTCTTCTTTGTTACGAGGATTTTGATAGTTATCTAGGATGATTTCACGCATGATCATCGGATCTTTAATTGAAAAAGACATCCAAGAAATCCTCCGCATGTCTAGAAGCTTCAACTAAAGCCTCTACATCTTCTTTAGTGTTATAAATATAAAAACTAGCTCTGATTGTAGTATCGGTGTTTAAAACATCTTTCATAAGCTTGGCACAGTGTGTTCCAGTTCTGACAAAGACGCCTTTATCAGCTAGATAAGTAGCTGCATCTTGAGAGAAAACATTTTTGATATTGAAAGTGACGATGCCACTATCAGCATCCTCGTTATAAATGATGGCGTTTCCGTTTTTCTTCAGCCCTT
This sequence comes from uncultured Clostridiaceae bacterium, assembly GCA_964427595.1. Classification (GTDB taxonomy): domain Bacteria; phylum Bacillota_I; class Bacilli_A; order RFN20; family CAG-288; genus Enterosoma. The sequence goes on from CAYRUQ010000002.1 coordinate 24,744, forward strand.
CAACTGCCATTTTCTTCAAGCTCAGTTCATGTTCTCTGATGTTATCAAATCCGATCTTTTCAAGATACTGACAGGCTTTAGCAAAGCCTAAAGCACCAGCGATATTCTGAGTACCAGCCTCAAACTTCAAAGGTGGTTCTTCCAAAGAGACATAACCGTCTTTTCTAAAACGAGCATTCATCTCCCCACCATACATCAAAGGTTTAAGATCATCGAGAAGCTTTCTTTTTCCATACATCGCTCCGATTCCAGTAGGACCGAGCATCTTATGAGCGGAGAAAGCTAAGAAATCGACATCTAATTCTTTAACATCAGTCTTAAGATGAGGTGCACTTTGCGCCGCATCAACTACAACGAGAGTGTTATTTTGATGAGCGAGACTAGTCATCTCCTTAATCGGTATCACATATCCTAATACATTGGTGATTAAAGCAACTGAAACTACTTTAGTCTTAGAAGAGAGAACCGACTTGAAATTCTCAATCGTCACTCTTCCGTTTTTAAGAGGGATATACTTGATGATAGCTTTTCTTCTTTTAGCTACTTCAAACCATGGAAGAACATTAGAAGCATGCTCAGCTTCAGTGAGAAGGATCTCATCACCTTCGTTGATCTTATCTTCTAAACCGAAGGCGATCTGATTTAAAGCCATGCTATCACCAGAAGTGAAAGAGAGTTCATCACTTCTAGCGTTGATGAAAGAAGCGACGATATCTCTGGCTCCTTCATAAGCGACATCAACCGCATGAGCGAGAGAATAATCACCTCTATGAGCGTTAGCCGTAATATCAAAATAATAATGTTCAGAAGCTTTGATCACTTCGTAAGGTTTGAAAGTAGTAGCTGCATTATCTAGATAAACGAGAGGCTTTCCTTCAAAAAGAGAATCATGCCTTTCATACATCGGAAAGTCTAAGCGAATTTTATAAGGATCGATCATAACTCAAGCTCCTCAAAAAAGCTCAAAGCCTCATTTAAAAGATTCTCATCCGTTAGTTTCTTGATTATAGGAAGGAGAGTACCTTTGATGATGAGTTTCTTGCTATCAGAAAAAGAGAGACCTCTGCTCATCAGATAAAAAATCTCATCAGGATTATATGAACCGACAGCTGCTCCATGAGAAGCTGAGACATCATTTTCTTTAATTAAAAGGAGAGGAGAGACCTCACTTTTAGCTTCAGCTTTCAAATTGTTGATTCTTCCTTCTTGCCTAGTATCCGATCTTTTAGCACCATTAACAATATCAGAAGTCCCTCTAAAAACTAGTGATGCAGAAGAGGAGTTAACACCAGCGAAAGTTATTCTAGAAAGAGAATCACCTTCTAAGTGATTGACTAAGATATTGATACTTTTATTCTTCTCTTTAAAAAGAAAAGAAGCGATTTGAAGATGAAGTTTAGCTCCTTTAAATAAATCAATAACAAGATGAAAATCAGCACCTTCAGAAGAGAGATCAATCAAGGTTAAATCAACCTCAGCTTCATCTTTAATCTGATAGTGAAGAGAAGTATCAGAAAGAGAAGTGAAAAGATAACTCGCCTCTTCAGAATCGGAAAAAGTTCTATCGACTAAAGATGGATTCTTCAGACAGATCATTTTTTAACTGTCTCCTTGACAGCACAGAATCCGAGTATGTTATCTCTCTTCTCTAAAGGGATGTTATATTCTCTCTCTAAGAAGGAATATCCTTCTTTAGAGATGCGAGTAGCTAAGGTTTGATCACCTTCTAAAGCGATATTACCATTGACCATGATAGCAGTGTGATCAGGTTTGACTAAATCATAAAGTTTATCGTAATGGGAGACGATGATGAAAGTCGTTCCTTCTTCTCTTAGAGTGTTGATGACATCAGCGATGTTCTTTAAAGCGTCGACATCAAGACCGGAGTCAATCTCATCTAAAAGAGCTAGAGAAGGCTTTAAAAGAAGCATCTGGAGAATCTCGTTTCTCTTCTTTTCACCACCTGAATAACCTTCATTGAGATTACGACTAGCCATCTGAGAGTCAAGTCCGACACTCTCATAAGAAGAGTTAGTCATCTTATAAAATTCATAAAGAGAGATCGGTTTTTCTCTATGAGCGTTGATAGCTGAGCGGAAGAAGTCCATCGTCACGACTCCAGGAACATCCGGTGGATTCTGGAAAGCCATAAATAGACCACGCTTGCTTCTCTCATCAGTGCTTAAAGAGAGAAGATCTTCGCCATCAAGAGTGATACAGCCTTCTTCAACCTGATAATGAGGAGAGCCCATCAAGACATTCAAAAGAGTCGATTTACCATGTCCATTCGGACCTAGCAAAGCTAAGCATTCACCTTTTTTTATTGTCAGATTAGTCTTATTTAAAATGCGATTATTTTCCGCAGAACAGGTCAGATCTCTGATAGTCAACTCTTCCATCGAAGGCCTCCTAAAATGTGCGACGATATTTTAATTTGAACGACTGATAGCCTCAACTGATATGATTTTTAATCTCTTTTTAAACACCTTTTCTGATCGAATCAGCTAATAAGAGCAAATCTTTATCCTCGATAGCTTGGGGTGGGAAGTGAAGTTTTAAACCATCATTATCGTATCTAGGGATGACATGAACATGGAAGTGCATCACGCTTTGACCAGCGCTAGCTCCAGCATTTGTGATGATGTTGACACCAGTCGCACCAAGTTGAGTGATCTGAGCTTGAGCGACAAGCTGAGCTACCTTAAAAACATGAGAAAGGATGTCTTTCGGACAGGTGGTCACATCTTTGAAATGTTCTTTAGGAACGATTAGTGTATGACCTCTGCTAGCCGGATTAACATCTAAAAAGGCTAATGTTAATTCATCTTCGTAAACCTTATAAGAAGAGATTTCTCCTCTAGCAATCTTACAGAAAATACAAGACTCCATATATACCTCCCGTGTCTTAAAAAGGAGAAGGCGAGAACCTTCTCCTTTATTTTAATCCAAATATCAGTCCTGAGGGATGGTTATCTTCGGATAAGTGTCCTCATCATCGTAAGGTGATTCGGTACGGAAGAGTTCAGGATAGTTCTCGATCATGTAATCGAGGAAATCTTCATCCGAATAATCCATCTCAGTTCTTCTCAACCAATAAACGACAGCTTCAGTCTTATAAGAACCGGTGGTGGACATGACATAAGCGACTTCTCTTCCGATCTGTTCTCTCTTAGTAGCATCAGAATAGACGGAAGTAGTAGAAGTGGTCGACATAGCTTGAGTGTTGACGACATCGAGGATTCTGACGAGATAGTAAGTGCTGGAATCAGAATCATAGAAGATGATGTCATCGGCAGAGATGGTGTCACTGCTAGAGGTGGAAGAAGAGACGGTGTTTTCGACGGTCAAATAACGATAACCATCGTTTCCATAAGTGGTGATGTCATATTTGACAGTACCAGGGTTAGCTTTCATCTCAGCAATCTCGTTAGCGTTGACGGTCATATTGGTGGAGAAGATACGATCGGAGATGGTATCAGGAAGGTTAGAGACACCATCGCTTTGGAGATAGATGCCATCAGTGACGAAGTCACTAGTGGCGATATCATCGATAGCTCTTCTGACACCAGTGAGGTAGTCATAGGTATAAGAGCCAGTGTAAGTAGATTCAAGATCAGTATCGATCTTGTTGAAATCGCTAGCGCTAGCCTCTAAATCAGCTAAGTCATCTAAGACTTCACCAGAGAGAGTGCCATAGTTGGTATAAGTGCTATCTTCGCTTCCAGTGACGATGATGTTGTTATCTTCAAGCCAAGAGACTTGCTCATCATCAAGGAGGACAGCATCATAACGATCAGCATATTGGCCTTGTTCATCAAATTCATTGATGACATCAGTAGTGATACCTTTCCAAAGATTAGAGAGGATGGTGAAGTCATCATCGACACCGGCATCGCCGAAGACATAATCGTTGACATAGGCGTCAAGAAGCTTCTTAGCGGCTCCAGGTTGATCATCTCTATCAGTGAGAGCGATAACTTGGATATTTCTAGCGTTGGCGTTACCGATAGAAGCATAAGAGACGGTGTAGATGTATTCACTGACTAAGTAATTGATGCGGATATCGTCATAGAGATATTTCTCCATGTAAGCGAGATAAGCATCATAATCACCTTGGTAGATGTCTTCAAACTCTAATTCAGGAGTGACTAAGACACCAGCAGGATCTTCTTCCCAACCCTCGAGAGGATCGACAGGAAGAGTGAAAGCAGTCTTTAAGGCGTCGACATAAAGTCTTTCCATGAAGAGGTTGTCTTCTTCATAGGTGCCATTTCCGGCGACGTCAACTAAGCTGTCTTTAGAACGATAAAGCTGGTTATCGGCATCTGCGACAGCAGGTAAATCAGCAACATCAGTATCAGCGACAGAACCATCAAAATTATCATTGATAAGATTGACGACATCGCTACCATCAGTGCCACCCTTGTTGTCATGGGCGATATGAGAGATTTCAATCAAGATCTGATTGAGGGTCTCCTCATAGATGTCATCATAGCTGGAGATGAGATTGTAATAGTAATCCTCTCTCGTATCTTGAACGACAGTGTTATCGTCAGCTAAAGTCGGGATATTGGGGAAGAGAACGGTCTCGTAGTCATCAGGTAATTTGATCTCATCAGAGCAGGAAGCAAGGGTGAAGAGAGCAAGACCGCAAGCGATGATTCCTAACTTGTTCTTTCTTTTACCTTTCAACATGGCAGAGGGCCTCCATTTCATCGTTATCACCATAGGAACCACTTTGGAAGTAAGAGACACAGACAGTAGGAACAACTCTCTTAGGAGCGTAATCTTCGTAAAGATTGAGCTGTCTTACATAAGTCTCCCAAGAAGAATCGAGTGAATCTTCGTTGGAGTTCTCGCTAGTTTCTCTGGTGTAATCGATATATCTTTGGATGATATCTTCAACTGTCTCTTGATTTTCACCTAAGGTTTCATAGAAGGAAGTGCCATAGGTGGATTCATAGGTGGCTAAATTCTTCTCGTAAAGTTTGAAATCGTAATTTTCATCAGAAGCAGAGATGGATGTACGAACATTCTCGATTCTGGAGGTATAAGCGCTGTTGGAATCATAGTCAGCGTTGATGTAGTTGACATAAGAAGGATAAGTGGAGTAATCAGTTGATTCAGCAGGTGTAGCATCATCATCGGTGGAAGGAATATTAACTCTCCAGTAGTTGTAGGATTCTTGTCCACTTTCTTCGATGAAGGGATCTTCCTTGACGACGATGAAGTGGATTCCTTCATAACCGGAGCTGCTGGAATCATCGTCATCAGAGCTAGAGGAAGAACCAGCTCTTGTGACCATGATAGGATTACCATCTTCATCAACTAAAATGTCATGGTTAGAGATGGAACTGATAGAAGCAGTAGTGGATTCATATGTTTCATAAGTATAAGCGACGAGATTATCAGAGATACCACTGTAATTGGTGAACTTGGTATCGGACATGGCTGCTAATTGAGCAGCAACATAGTCGTACTCTTGTAATCTGGAATATAAATCTGAATCATTTGCAGCAGCGGATCTAAGATCAGCGATGGTATTGAGGCTAGTTCCATAGACTTGATTAACTTCAGCTAAGAAGTTAGAAGCATAATCATCGCTATCATCATAGATGAAGCAGACAGAGTGATTATTGAAATAGTTATTAAATAAGATATTTCGAGGATATTGAGTCTCATCAGTATAAGAGACGTTGGTCCCATCATCAGCTCTTTCTTGGTTAGCGACATAATAGAGACGGAAAGCGACGGAGACCGGGATGCCATAAGCGTTTCCTTGACCGATTTGAGTAGAGGAGATCTCAGAAGAAACAGGGCTATCAGTCACTTCACCATTATCAGCATCCTCACCAGGAACTTGGAGGCTTGATTTGACTTCAGCGTTATCCTTGGTCTGAGGATTGATGAAAGCATCATAAGCATAGATGCCAAGTTTGAACTCGTTGACATAGCTGGTGGTCTTAGACATAGAAGCACCAGAAGAACCGCCTAAATCACCATAGGAGTCAGCAGAAGAATCATCAGAGAGGATTCTTGCGACATTACCGAAGGTAGTGGTGGAAGTCAAATTAGAAACGACGCTTCCGATTTGTAAAGCATCATCAGCCGAGATGTGACCATCCCAAATACCAGTTCCGGTACTAGCGGAATCAGCATCAAGTTGAACTAAGATATGAGAGACATGATAAGGAGATTCTTTCTCGACGAATTCCTTAGTGTCATCTTCGGAGATGTAATAAAGTCCTCCGTACTCAGTATCTTCGCCAGCGGTATCAGTGTAATAAGCCTCAGAGTTGACTTCGTTTTGAACCTGAGCAGTTAATTTAGCACGATACTCGTCCATATCTTCGACGTGTTCATCGTCGAAAGTAGCTTCTTGCTCCTCTTTGTAAGAAGTACCATTGGTGCTGGCGTTTTCTTCCCAAGTGTCTTCCATTTCCTCAATCAAAGCGTCAACACGGCTTGTGATGACGGAGTTGACAGGAGTGACAATCTGGGCTAAGACGTTCTTAGCAGTCTCATAATACGCTTCAGCAGAAGCTTGTTCCCCTTCGAACAGCTCGAAAATCTCATTGTAGGTGTAAGCTTTACCACCGACAGTGACGATGATGTTATCTTGCCAGTCTGCATCCGGATAGGTGTAATCAGAACTACAGGAAGCAAGAACACCTGCGATGAGAGTGACGCTCATCGCCAAAGAAAAGGTTCTAATACCTTTTTTCATTAGTGCCCTCCTTGTTGAATAGCTTTATCACAGTGGACAATCCCTACTAATATAGTAGTTTGCTTTTTTGATTTCAAGAATAACATTATAATCCAAACTCGGTTATAACAAAGACGTTATTTGTGCTAAAATTTTTTTCACCATGAAAGAAACTTTTGCGGTCATAAATCAGAAAGGCGGTGTCGGCAAAACTACATCCGCATACAATCTAGCTTCAGCCCTCTCTCGATATAACAAGCGAATACTTCTCATCGATCTTGATCCGCAAGGATATTGTTCCCAAGCGATTGGGGTCGATTCTACCCTTTTGAGGAGAACTGTCGCTGATCTTTTAGCAGGTAGAGCGGATATGAAGAAAGTCATCAGACGAACTTTCTTCAGCAATATCTCCTTGATCCCAGCTAATCTTTCTTTACAAAGTACCGAAGCAGAGCTGATTCAACAAAGCAAAAATGATTTAACACACTTAAAAAAGTGTCTTGATGATAGTGAGACTGATTACTACGATTTCATCATCATCGATTGCCCGCCTTCATTAGGTTTTCTCTCATTAAATGCGATGAGTGCATCCGATAGTTTGATCGTCCCCGTCCAGTGCGAATATTTCGCAATCGATGCTTTAGCTAAACTTTTAGCTTCAGTCAGCGCTATTCAAAGAACCAGTAATCCAGATTTAGAGATCATGGGAATCCTTTTAACTATGTTTGATCCGAGAACCAAACTTTCAACGGAAGTAGCGATGGAAGTGAGAAACTCCTGTAAAGAAAAAGTCTTCACCACTTACATACCGAGAAATATATCTATCCCAGAAGCTATCTCTAAATCGATGCCAGTCATCAACTACAAGCCTGGTTCACAAGGTGCTTTAGCTTATATGAGCTTAGCGAGAGAAGTGATGGCCTATACGGAAGCTAAAGAAAAGAGGTTAAACGAAGAGAAATAGTTTGATGTCCTCAACCGACTAAGTTTTCTTTTTCTTTAGTTTGTTTTTCTCTTTCCTTAAGAGAGACGAGACATCCACAATAATTCTGTCTGTAGATATCATAAGAGTTAGAGATTCTAATGCCTTTTAGTTGTCCATCTTCTTTTTTGAAATCGGAGTACAAATACTTGGTATTTTTGTAAACTTCGGACAATCTGATACCGATCTCATTTAATTCTCTTGATGGTTTTTTGCAAGAGACAGTCATCACCGTAGTGAAATAATCATAGTGATGAAGACAGGCGTACTTATAAGAGAGATTCATCCTATAAGCATGACATCTAAGACAGACTTGTCCACCTTCAAAATCGCTTTCTCTATCTTTAAAAAGCTCGTTATATTTATCAAAATCTTCGTTCATTAAAACGACTCTGACTTGTTCTTTATGATCTCTAACATAACCTTGAATGAGTTTTTCAAGATTGAACAGTCTTTTTTGATACTCAGATAAGGGTTGAATATTAGGATTGATGAATCCGATAGTCAGATTGAAATGAGGAAGCAAGATAGAAAGCGGATAAGCAAGACAAGGCCCACAGCAGGCATGAAGAAAGAGAGTGGGTTTCACACCACTATTTTCAATCTCTTTAATAGTCTCTTTAAATTCCTGATTATAGTTTCTTGAATTCATCCGTTATGAACATGCTATCACCAAAAGAGAAGAAACGATATCTCTCTTTGACAGCGTGATTATAGGCGTTAAGGATGTTCTCTCTTGTTGAAAAGGCTGAGACTAACATCACCAAAGTCGATTTGGGAAGGTGGAAGTTAGTGATCAAAGCATCAATCGCCTCATATTTAAAGCCAGGATAAATAAAAAGGTTAGTATCACCATAACACTCTTTAAACTGACCATACTTCTTATAGATCGTCTCTAAAGTTCTAGTGGAGGTAGTACCGACAGCGATGATCCTTCTCTTCTCTTTCTTAGCGAGGTTGAGTCTAGAGGCGGTCTTTTCACTCATTTGATAGTACTCAGAGTGCATATCATGTTCTCTGATATCATCGCTTTTAACCGGACGGAAGGTTCCAAGTCCGACATGAAGAGTTACATCTAACACTTCAACTCCCATCTCTTCTAACTCTTCAATCAGTTCGTTAGTGAAGTGAAAACCAGCAGTAGGAGCAGCAGCTGAACCTTCAACCTTAGCATAGACAGTCTGATAGCGAGAATTATCGCCAAGCTGCTTGTGAATATAAGGAGGAAGAGGCATCTTACCTAGTCTTTCAAGAACCTCTAAGAAGATCCCTTGATAAGAGAAACGAAAGACTCTTATACCTTCTTCTTTGACTTCTAAACAAGTAGCTATCAATTCATCAGCAGCACCAAAAGAGATGATAGTACCTAATTTGACTGTCTTCGCATTACCAACTAGACACTCCCATTCATCTTTTCTTCCTTCAAGTTCGTGAAGTAGAAGGACTTCAACATGAGCATGGGTCTCTTTCTTTTCACCAAAAAGACGAGCAGGGATGACTTTAGTGTTGTTTCTGACTAAGACATCACCTTTTTTCAAATAATGTTTAATCTCATAAAAATGAGGTTCATCTTTGATCTCTCCCGTCTTTCTATCGAGGACTAAAAGACGAGATTCATCTCTTTTCTCAGCCGGAGATTGAGCGATCAGCTCTTCTGGAAGAGAATAGTCATAAGATGAAAGAGAATAGATATCGTAATCAAATCCGGGTGTATTCATTAAAAACCTCTATCACTTTTGAAGATGGAAAGCTTTTCAGCAGCAAAATCTAAGAAACGATCGTTCTTGATTGCTTCTCTTGCTTCTTCCATCGTATGAATCAAGAAGCGGATGTTATGAAGAGAGCAAAGTCTTCCTCCAAAACCTTCTTCACACTTCATCAGATGATGAAGATAAGCTTTCGTGTAATTTCTACAACAATAACAATCACAATCAGGATCTAAAGGTGTGAAGTCTGTCTTAAACTTAGCGTTTTTGATGTTGATCCTTCCTTTAGATGTCATCAAAGTTCCATGTCTAGCTAGACGAGTAGGAAGAACACAATCAAACATATCGACACCTTTTCTGATACCATCAAACATCATATCTAAAGAGCCGATTCCCATCAGATAACGAGGTTTATCTAAAGGAAGATAAGGAATCGTCAAGGAGACTTCATGATATTCGACGATTCTCGGTTCCCCGATAGCTGTTCCACCAATGGCGAAACCTTCAAAAGGAAGCTTGGTGAGTTCAGCGGCACAATATTGTCTTAAATAAGCAAAATCTCCACCTTGAACGATACCAAACATCGCTTGATCATCACGAGTTTTAGCAGCTAAGCATCTTTTTGCCCATCTTAAAGTTCGGTTGACTGAATTGACCATGTATTCTTCGCCAGCTGGATAAGGAGCACATTCATCAAAAGCCATGATGATATCAGCACCGATATCCTCTTCAATCTTGATGACAGACTCAGGTGAAAAGAAATGTTTATCACCAGTTAAAGGATCTTTAAAAGTCACACCTTCTTCCGTGATATCGTCTCTCAGTTTAGTGAGAGAGAAGACTTGATAACCACCAGAATCAGTCAGCATCGGCCCATCATAATTCATGAATTTTTGAATGCCACCGGCTTTTTTGACAACTTCACTCCCTGGCCTTAAAGCTAGGTGATAAGTGTTAGCTAAAACAACGCCAGATTTAGCTTCTTTTAACTCCTCAGGTGAGATAAGTTTAACAGTAGCTTGAGTACCCACAGGCATGAACATCGGAAGTTCAACACTGCCATGTGGAGTATGAAGAATCCCGTATCTAGCGTTTGAGTTTTTATCTTGATGGAGAATCTCGATGCCGAAATTTTTGCTCATATCATTTATCTTGACCACAAGGGCCGATCTTCTCAACTATCAATTCTTTAGCTAAAGCCGGATTGATCTTTCCTTTAGAAAGCTTCATCGTTTGACCAACCAAATAGCCTAAAGCTTTATCTTTTCCACGCTTGTAATCAGCGATTGATTGAGCGTTATTCTCTAAGACTTCAGTGACGATCTTATTAACAAAATCACTATCAGAGACTTGCTCATAGCCTCTTTCTTTGACGATATCTAACGGAGCTTTTCCACTCTCAAGCATCTCAGCTAAAACATCTTTACATTGACGAGAATTGATCTTTCCTTCGCTTGATAAATCACAAAGTGCGACCAAATCACGTTTCTTGAAAGGAAGATCGGAAAGTGTCTTATCAGTTTTATTCAAATAGCCTTGGATATCAGTCGTCAAAAGACTCCATAAGTTCTTCGGGCTTTTCACTCCGAAAGAGAGACATTTCGAGAAGTAAATAGCTAAATCTTTATCTGAGAGAAGTGGTTCAATCTCGCTTTCCTCTAAACCAGCTTTCTTAAATTGTTTTCGATACTCTAAAGGAAGCTTATTCATCGTGTGGATGGCATCATAGATGAAACCTTCATCTAAATCGATAGGAACGATATTAGGTTCACGGAAATATCGATAATCGATAGCATCGATCTTCTTTCTTAAAAGGACAGTCTTCTTTTGACTCTCATCAAAACGCCTGGTCTCCTGTTCGATGATTCCGCCATTTGATAAAATTTCAGTCTGTCTATTAATCTCGTAATCAACAGCGGCTTTGATGTTTTGAATCGTGTTGAGATTCTTACACTCACACTTCGTTCCAAGCGCATCACTTCCTTCAGGTTTTAATGAGATATTAACGTCACATCTAAGAGAACCATTTTCCATCTTTCCATCAGAGACGCCAAGGTAAGTGACGATCTGTCTGATAGCTTCTACATACTTCATCGCTTCAGTTCCTGAGTGCATATCAGGCATCGAGACGATCTCTAAAAGAGGAGTTCCACAACGATTGAAGTTCAAAAGAGAGATATCAGAAAGATGAACTTGTTTAGCAGTATCTTCTTCTAAATGAGCTTGTTCAACTCCGATTCTCTTCTCTTGTCCGTCGATGAAGATAGTGACATAACCATCCTTTCCGATAGGTCTAAACTGTTGGGTGATCTGATAGCCTTTAGGAAGATCGGGATAAAAGTAATTCTTTCTATCAAAATAAAGGGTGTGATCAATCTTCATGTTCAAAGCACTGACCACTTTGATTCCATAGGAGACCGCCTCTTTGTTGACGACAGGCATCGTTCCTGGAAAAGCTAAATCATAATAAGTGGTCATAGAATTAGGCTTCTCACCAAAAGAGCAAGGAGCTGAAGAGAACATCTTGGATTTAGTTTTTAATTCGACGTGTATTTCAATACCGATGACTGGTTCAAATTTCATGATCAATCCTCCTTGACCAGGTCTTTTAGACCAGTCAGTCTTTCAATTTCAGAAGCCAAAGCTAAGACATAACCATCCTCAAAGACTCTACCGGTGATATTGATACCGAAGGGTAATCCGTCTTCTTCCATCAAAGGAAGGGTGATAGAGGGATAACCCCCGAAGTTTCCAAGCGTCAAGATATTGTCTAAGAAGTTAGGATCAGGAGACCAAGAGGTAGAGAGTTCATCAAACTTAGGAGGCTTGCTATAGCTAGCTGGTAAAACGAGATAATCGATATCATCGAAGAACTTGTTCATGCTATCGACGATCAGTCTTCTCGCTTTTTGTGCTCTAGTGAACATCTCATCTTGATTTTGTGATAGAAGTGAGAAAGAACCGATGACGAAACGTCTTTTGATCATATCGGAGAAGCCTTTGGTTCTGCACTCCTTCATGTACTCGATATAAGTTTTAGAATCACTAGCACCAGGACCGAAACGGACACCATCAAGATTGGCGTCATTAGAAGTAGCTTCCGCACAAGAGATGATCATATAAGTCGGATATAATGCATCTAAATACTGTTTATCAAAGTCATAAGAGATGATCTCATATCCTTCATTTTTAAGCTTATCTAAAAGCTTATGATAATTTTCTTTTAAAACAGGATCAGTGATTGCCTCATCAACGACTTTGAAGTAACCGATTCTCTTTAAAGTTTTCTTCTCTAAGACATAGTTTTGATACTTCTCTTTCTTTCTGGAAGAAGTCGACATATCTTTAGAGTCTTTACCAGCTAAACAAGAGAGGATATAGGCACTATCTAAGACATTTCTAGTGAAGTAAGCGATCGTATCTAAAGAAGGCGCAAACGGGAAAAGTCCGTATCTAGAAACTCTTCCCCAAGTAGGCTTAAAACCGACTAAGTTTGTATAACTAGCAGGTTTTCTAACAGAATCACCAGTATCAGAACCCAAAGCAAAAGATGCGATACCAGAAGCCAAAGCAGCTGCTGAACCACAAGAAGAGCCACCAGCGATTCTATTTTTGTCATAGGGATTTAAAGTCGCTCCTTTATGACCGGAGGTTCCATTTCCACCCATCGCTAATTCATCCATCGTCGTCTTAGCGACTAAAATCATGCCAGCTCTTTTAAGTTTAGAAATGACAGTCGCATCAAAAAGAGGAACATATCCGTTTAAGATGTTAGAAGAAGCAGTCGTCTCTACTCCTTTAGTCGAGTAATTATCTTTCGCTAAAAAGGGTATGCCTTTTAAATATTCATCTTCAGTGACTTCGGTGATACTAGAAGCTTCTTTTCTCGCCTCATCAAAACAGGTGGCTTCAAAAGAATTACAGTCATCTTCTAAGACACCTTGGATACAATCTTCAACTAGCTCTAAAGGAGTGACTTCCTTGTTGACGAGAGCTTTATGGAGTTCACTTATCGAAAGCTTATTGTACTTAGTCATTGTTATTACCTACCACTTTAGGAAGCTTGAATTGATCACCTAATTTAGTGCTTGAATTTAAAAGAGCATCCTTAGCTTTCAAAGGACGAGAAGGTTTATCTTCTCTCATCAATTTCTGGTGGTCTTTATATGGGAAAGTCATCGGCTCAGCTTGGTCAACACCAGGGAGAGATTTGAGCAATTCAATCTGAGCCAAAACACTATCAAACTCGTGATAAATGAGATCGGTAGCTTCAGGGGTGAGATCAAACATCAGACTAGAAGCGCATTTGCTGATGATATCTTTGTTAATTTCTATCATTGGAACACTCCTACATATTTAAGCAATCTAAAATTATAAATATAAATATTTAAAATAACTAGTTAATAAGAATTTATAATTATCAAATTTGTCTTTCAGCTTCTTCGATCAAAGGAGTGATAGTCTCTTCGTCATAAACTAAGACACCGAGTTTTCTAGCTTTATCAAGTTTGCTTCCAGCTGCTTCACCAGCTAAAACAAAGGAGGTTGATTTAGAGACTGAGGAAGAAGAGATAGCTCCTAGATTCTCTAATCTCTTAGTCATTTCATCACGGGTGACTGATAAGGTACCAGTTAAAACAAACTTCTTACCTTTGAAGAAATTGTCATTCACTTCTTTTCTTTGAGTTAAAAGATTAAAATTAACTCCAAACTCTCTAAATCTTTCAATATCATTCAAATTATCTTGATCTTTAAAATAATCGACGATCTTCTCTGCGGTGATCTCACCGACATCAAGAAGAGTCGCTAATTCTAAGATATCAGCTTTGATCAAATTATCTAAAGAGAGGAAGTGCTCAGCTAAGACTGTAGCCGTCTTTTTACCGACTAACGGGATACCAAGTCCGCAGATGACTTGAACTAAATCATTCTTCTTAGATTTTTCAATCGCATCAAAGATGATCGCAAGACTTCTCTCTCCAAGTCCATCAAGCATCATCAATTCTTCTTTATGATCTTTGAGTGTATAAAAATCCGGTGTTCTTAAAAGTAATCCTTCGTTGAAAAGAGACTCGACCAACTTCTCACCGATACCTTTGATATCCATCGCTTGATCAGAGACGAAGAAAATCAGATGATTGATATTTCTAGACGAGCAGTGGTCGTTGACACAATATGTTTGTCCTTGAACTCTCTTTAACTTTTCGTGGCAGTAGGGACACTCAGTAGGAAAGACATAAGGTTTTGAATCTGACTCTCTTCTATTTAAGATGACCTTTTCAACTTCAGGAATGACATCACCAGCTTTATGAAGAGAGACATAATCGTTGATTCTGATGTCTTTTTCTTTGATGAAATCTTCGTTGTTTAAAGTGGCTCTGCTGATTAAGGAACCAGCGACTCTCACTGGAGATAAGATAGCAGTTGGTGCCACTCTTCCGGTTCTTCCGACAGTGATCTCGATATCAAGAAGCTTAGTTGTCTGTTCTTCTGGTGGGAATTTATAAGCGATTTCCCACTTAGGAGTTTTCATCGTATAACCAATCTTCTCATAAAGACGCATGTCGTTAACTTTGATGACAAGTCCATCGATATCATAAGGAAGTGAAGGTCTCTTCTTGGCATACTCATGCATGTAAGAAATGACTTCTTCAATACCATAAACTAATCTTCTTTCCGGATTAGTCTGAAGTCCTAAAGACTCGATGTATTTCAGAGCGTCTGAGTGTTTATCAAAACCAAGATTTAAAGCCTCAGGAACATAGTACCAGAAAGCATCAAGTTGTCTTTTAGCAGTGATAGAAGAATCGAGTTGTCTAAGCGAACCAGCTGCGGCATTTCTCGTATTGGCAAATAAAGGTTCTCCGTTTTTTTCTCTTTCAGCATTTAAAGAAGCCAGTGAAGCTTTCGGCATATAGACTTCACCTCTGACCTCTAAATCACGCTTATCAGCAATCTCATAAGGGAGAGTCTTGATCGTCATGACATTGTTAGTCACATCTTCGCCGATATAACCATCTCCACGAGTGGAGGCGATATCTAATTTTCCGTCTTTAAAAACAAGAGAACAGGCAAGACCATCGATCTTAACTTCACACATATATTCGACTTTCGAAAGACCAGTCAGTTTTCTGATCGTCTCATCAAAACCATATAATTCATCTTCATTAAAGACATCTGCGATGGAGAGCATGTACTTCTCATGAGTAACTTTTTTAAAGGAAGCCGATACGCTTCCTCCGACTCTTGAGGTAGGAGAGAGTTTATCTCTTAATTCCGGTCTTTTTCGCTCTAAAAGTTGAAGTTCTTCCATCAGCCTGTCGTATTCAGCATCACTGACTGATGGTTTATCAAGGACGTAGTATTCATAATTGTATTGTTTGAGGAGTTTGGTTAGTTCTTCAATGCGTTCTTTCTCTTGATCAAAAGCGCTCATGCTTCATCCTCCCTCATCTTTCTAAAAGTAGGGAAACCGATTACCAACGACTTTAAGCCTGCTTCTGGAAATGTTACCAATATCTTATTATTCTCAACAGAGATGACTTCACCGACACCAAAAGAAGTGTGGATTACTTTATCACCAACTTGATAGCTATCTTTATTTTGAGAGATATTAACCCGACTAGTAGAAGCAGTCGCAAATTGTTTAGCTTTCATCTTTGAGGCGTTAATATTTTTCATCTTATGAGAACCAGTATAGGCTTCTCTTTCTGTAGGAACATAAGACTGCTTTTCAGCATTTCTAGTAAAGCCGGCTTCTTTTAAGAAACGAGAGGGAACGAATTGTTCTTTGGAGAAATAATCAAAACCGGAAAAAGAAGAAAGATAAAGCTCCTTTTGAGCACGAGTCATACAGACATAACAAAGTCTTCTTTCTTCTTCGATTTTCTCAAAAGGATCAGCGGACATGATAGCATGGCTGGATGGGAAAATATTCTCGTTGAGTCCAGTGACAAAGACATAAGGAAATTCCAAACCTTTTGAAACATGTCCAGTCATCAGTGAGACTTGATCTGTATCATTCATCGTATCTTGATCACTTTGAAGAGCGACGCTGATTAAAAACTCACTCAAAGTATTAGGAATCAACTCTCCATCCATATTGAGCTGATCTTTCTCCAAGAAACCCTGAATGTCATGAAGAAGCTCGTTGACATTATCAACCTTCGATGTGGCTGTGCTAGCAGTGAAAGCATACTTATTCTCTTTCTTGATATCTTCGGCTTTCACATAATTTAAAAACCCTGTATCATTCAAATAAGTTCTGATACCAGTTATCAATTTGAAGTTATCTTCATGAGAATCTAAAAGAGTTTTAAAGCTCTTATAAGCATCGAAGAAACGTTTTAAAGCTAGCTTAGTATTGTTAGGTAATCTTAGTTCATCAGAGTGTAAATAAAAGACATCAAACAAAGTGCAATCATAATTAGCAGCTAACTCACTCGCTTTATTTAAAGTGACTTCTCCGACTCCTTTACTAGGTGCCTGAAGAATTCTTTTAAAAGAGATGTCATCTGGTGTGATCGCTAATCTTAAATACGAAAGAGCATCTTTGATTTCAGCTCTTTCATAGAACTTTAAGCCTCCATAAATCTCATAAGGAATTCTAAAAGATGTCATTTGTTTCTCTATCTTGTTAGATAAATAGTTAGCTCGATAAATGACAGCGATATCTTTGTATTTCACATCTTGTTCACTAACCAGTTTAGAGATGGTATTAGCGATATGATACGCTTCTTTATCTTGATCGAATGCCAAATAATATTCAACCTTTTTGCCTTGGATTTTACTAGCGGCATTAAGATCTTTTTTGACTCTATTTTTATTGCACTGAATCAGTTTATTAGCGGTATCTAATATCTCTTGAGTAGAACGATAATTATCATCAAGAATGACTGATTCAAGATCAGGAAAATCTCTTTCTAACCTGTTCTTGATGATGTCATTCTTAGCACCTCTCCAGGTGTAGATAGTCTGATCTGGATCACCGACGACTGTCAAACTGCTATCTTCACCTAAGAAGAGACGGACGATCTCATACTGAAGATAGTTAGTGTCTTGAAACTCATCGACGAGAATCGCTTTAAAACGATTTCTCCAATATTTTCTGATCTCCTTATTCTCTTTCATGATCTTATAAGTGAACATCAGAAGATCATCAAAATCGACTAAGTTCTGCTTGAGAAGAAGTCTTTGATACTTACCATAAACATAAATCAGTTCCTTATAAGTGAAGGAACTATTATCAGGCACATCATCTTCAGTGACATCCTCGAGGAATTTACCATCAGTTTTCAGACTAGAGATCTTAGAGACAACCGAGCTGACAAACGCTTTTGAATTCCCTTTAATCATCGTTGAGAAGATGTCTTTGTAGATGTTTTTTTGATCAGTATCATCAAGGATAGTGAAGTTTTGCGAGTGGTTAGGAAGAGCTGTTATCTCTTTTCTTAAAAAGCGATAACAAAAGCCATGGAAGGTGGAGATTATCGGATGGCCATCAGCTTTAAAACCGTCATCTTGAAGAATCTTAGAGACACGACTTTTCATTTCATTAGCCACTTTATTAGTGAAGGTTATAGCGACTATATCAGACGGTTTGATTCCAGACTTTATCAAATATGCAAGACGATAAGTCAAAGTCCTCGTCTTACCAGTTCCAGCACCGGCGATGATTCTCAGATGTTTAGCTTTAGATGTGCAAGCTAAGTATTGTTTCGGGTTTAAATCTTGTTCAAAATTCATAGTGATTTCCAAGTGAAAATTATACCAAAATTTTGCCTCTCTTTCCTTTCTTTGAAGATGTGAGTAGGAAAAAGAACATAGAAGCTTTTGGGTCTCTTAAAACTGATTATTGAAAATCTCGTTAAACAGCTGATTTTATCTCTTATCTACTAATAAATTATTCAACCGACTTTAAAGACTCAGCCATGTTGATCTTCTTAGCTTTGAGATTGAGGAAGGTTGAGATGATGAAAGAAGAGCCGATCGCAATAGCAAATGAAATCAAATAGGTGTACCACTGTATGTGATAGATAAATGTCATCAAATTAGTTTGATTGATTTCTAAAACTAAGACCATCAATGGATAACCAAAGAATAATCCAATCAAAGCACCCACTAAAACATCGAGCATGATCTCTATATTAAGAGTCTTTGAAATCTCTCTATATTTGAAACCGAGAACTTTCATCGTAGCGATATCACGAGTTCTCTCAGCTATATTAAGACTCGTCAAGTTATAAAGAACGACTACTGAGAGAAGAATAGCGAAGATCTTGACGATATTAGTCATAGTTGAAATGGTGGATAGAATCTGGTCTGCTTGCTCTAGATAATCTTCTCCAGTCATTATCGTCAAGATAGAAAAGTTTTCAGTTAATATCGAAACCATCGAATCAATATCAACACCATCTTCAACAGTTATGTAATATCCAGAAACAGTGAATGAATTAGACGGATACTCCGAGACTAAATCATAGATTCCTTTTAAGAATGAGGATTCAAAGATATAAGTGACTTCCTTGGTATAAACAGTAGAATTGACGATCATTCTGATTTGATCACCGACTTCAACATCCAGACTATTTGCTGTATCGACATCCAAAGAGACACCAGAATCAACACCGACAGGAACTAACAAGAAAGAAGAGTCTTCTTCAACTAGATTGAGATCAACACTGACTTGAGAAGTGTTATCAGATGATGCAGTGATCGGATAGCTATAATAAGCTTCGACTCTCTCTATCCCATCAATCTCAGAGGCTTCCTCAACGAAAGTAGAGCTGTTTGATTCTAAAACACACATGATGTCGATGTTTTGGTTGGTACTGAAGTCTAGAGCGATATCATAATCAAGGGTGTCCATGATACCAAAGCCACAGACTAACATAGCCGTACAACCAAGGGTACCAAGTACCACCATAATCGACTTGCCTTTCTCCTTAAAGATATTTCTAAAGGCCATTCTTAAAGAGATGGAAGTATGACGAGAAGAGAAGGAATCAGTCTTGACCGGTTTAGCTTTGCTCTTACTACCCTTAGGTTTTAAAGTCTCACACGGTTTCTCTCTGATGACCTTAAAAGAAATCATGAAAGCACAAAGACCGGAAATTAAGATCAAAAGACAAATCATCAGTATCGATAAAGGATAGAAGAAACTGATGGATACGGAAGGAAGATCCCAGAGGAGGTCATACTTCATCGATAAAATAGCAGGAATCATCAAAGGACCGACGATGAATCCTAAGACAGCACCTATCAGACATAAAATCATTCCATAAGTTGTGTAATGAGCATAAATCTTTCTTGAAGGAACACCGATTGCTTTCATCGCACCTATTTGAGAACGTTCTTTAATAATCATCTGAGAGAGTGTTGTCAAGATGACAAGAAGTGATACTAAAAAGAAGATGACTGGGAAGACGAAAGTGAGTGCCATCGCCTGATCACATTCCTGTTTTAATTCCTCATACTGCGACATCTCTGTGCTAAGGACACAGGAAAGAACATCATCACTATCAGAAAAGTAATTCTCTATCGCTTCTAAACAAGCATCAGGATCTGTTGATGTGAATAGGTACTGATTCTCCATATACGGGAATAGAGTGGTGATGATAGAAGAATCAAGCTGTATATTTAAAAGAGAGAGAAAAGAGTTGATACGATCGATATCAATATACTGGACTAAGAAATCCCACAAGATATCAGCTACATAACTTTGATCAGCGTAGATAGTAGTCAAAGACATCGTGGAACTTTGAACAGCTTCTGGATGATACATGATGCCACTGACTTCAAAAGTTAAAGATATCTCTTCTTCAGTCAATGGATTAGTGACACCATCTCTAAGAAACCTACCTATCAAACTGACTATCTCATCATCAAGATTGAGATAAGAAGTCTGGAGAGATAAATTCAACTCAGAACCGACTTCTAAGTTATTAGAAGAAGCATAAGTATCAGTGATAGTCAGCCCTCTTTCACCTTCAATCATGTAAGGGATAGAGATAGTTGAGTCATCTTCAGCCATCACGAAATAAGCGATTGTATTTCCGTGATAAACCGGAAGATACACCCTTCCTTCAACATCATCGACAGCATCAAGAGAAGTGAGATTGTTCTTCTGCTGAATCGTAAGAGGAGAAGAGACAGTCAGATAAACATCGGCATAATTAGTCTGTTCATAAAGA
The DNA here is from genome assembly GCA_964427595.1 of uncultured Clostridiaceae bacterium. Lineage (GTDB taxonomy): Bacteria > Bacillota_I > Bacilli_A > RFN20 > CAG-288 > Enterosoma. Next base: position 45,330 of record CAYRUQ010000002.1, read on the forward strand.
AAATCAGCTCTCTCTTGAATATTCTCAGCATTAGAAGTTAAACCACTGAAAAGACAAACAGAAAGGAAAGAGATGGCGATGACAGAGATGAGCTGTTTCCAGTTTTTAAATAAAGATCTCAGAAGGTTCTTTAAAAGAAGATGAGTGGTTGCCTGAGCTTCATCGTAATCGTGCTTCACCATTCTATGTTCTCAAGACTTTCTTTACGAGGGAAGGTGGAATTTTCAATGATTTCACCATCACCGATTCTTATCAATCTTGTGGCTGTTTGAGCAAGTTTTGAGTTATGAGTGACGATGATGACAGTAGTATGGAATTTCAAAGAGAGTGAATAAAGAAGCTGGATAATCTTTGTTCCTGTTTTAGAATCAAGAGCACCAGTAGGTTCATCGCATAAAAGAAGCTTCGGGTTCTTGACGATGGCTCTAGCGATAGAGACTCTCTGTTGTTCACCGCCAGAAAGTTGACCAGGGAAGTTACCAGCTCTCTTAGTCAAACCGACATCCTCTAAAACTTCTTTCGTCTTTAAAGGATTCTTGACGATAGAAGCAGCTAAATCGACATTCTCATATGCAGTCAAATTATTTAACAAGTTATAAAACTGAAAGATGAAGCCGATATCATTCCTTCGAAAGCTTTCTAACTCTTTGGCGTCCGCTTTAGAAATATCTCTTCCGTTAAAAATATATTGACCAGAAGTGGCGGTATCCATGCCCCCAAGAAGGTTCAAAAGAGTGGTTTTACCCGCTCCGGAAGCACCTAAGATAACGACAAATTCACCTTCATCGATAGTGAAAGAGACTTGCTTCAAAGCTTGCACTTGAGCAGTCTTCTCACTCCCATAAACCTTAGTTAAATCTTTTGCTTCAATAAATGCCATCGCTATTCCCCTACTACTAACAGAATATTATTTTAAAAAATAAGTACTAAAAACTATTAGTGAAACTTTCAAAAATTGCACTAATTTCTCCATTTGAAAAAAGAAAGCGTTTCAAAATTAAAAAAGCTAACACCAAAGTTATGTTGAATAAAGCACCTATCAATGTTAAAAAATTTCAGCAGAACAATTAAATCACTAAAAAACCGGAAGGAATTCCCCTCCGGTAAACTTCTTAACGCTGGGGTACTTGGATTCGAACCAAGGCATCGCAGTTTCAGAGACTGTTGTCTTACCGCTTGACTATACCCCAAGAAAGGCAAAGACTAATATAGTTTTTAACACCCGATTTGTCAACTAGATAGAGGCGCTTTCACTTGTTATAAGTGTGCCCGCTTGCAGAAAGAAAGTATCGATAAATCTGTTCTAAAAGAATCAGCAAAGCGTGATAATGAGTGAAAGTCAACTTAGAAAGAGAAAAAGAAAAGTTCGCTCTTTTTCTAAGTGAATCAGAAATACCATTTGATGAACCGATATAAAAGACGAGATTTCCATGTGTCGAGATGATAGAAGCCAGTTTCTCTTGAAATTGAAAAGAAGAAAGTTCAGGAGCATGAATATCACAAAGGATGAGAAAATCATCTTTTTTAAGTCTCTTTAAAACAGTTGAGGCTTCTTTTTCAAGAGCAGCATCTATATCTTTCTGACTATCAGAAGAAGGAGTCTCCTCCTTTAAAAGAGTCAAATCAATCTTCGAATGAGGAGTGATTCGGACAAGATAGTATTTGTAGAGTTCATCAAGAGCTTTATCTTTGCTTTTACCAGGCATCAAAAGATGGATGTTCATCTCTTAGTTCCACCTTTGGTCTCTTCAGTCGCTGATGCGATCTTAACTGAGACATCAGGAAGATAACCTAGTTGTTCCATCATCACTTTTTGATAAGTGTTAATAGCAATCTTAGGAGTATTACATTCTTCAGAAAGATGGGCGAGCACCACTTCTTTAGTCGTAGATGTTAAAAAGATAGAAAGATAATAAGAGCAATCTAAATTAGAAAGATGCCCTTGATCAGAGATGATTCTTTTGACGAGATAATCAGGTCTTGATGACTCATAAAGCATCTTCGGATCATGATTGCTCTCTAAGATGTAATATGTCGCACCCGAAAGCTTAGAATGATACTTCTCGGGGATGAAGCCAGTATCAGTGATATAAACGAGTTTTTCATCACCTTCATAAATGATGAAACCGAGCGTGTTTTTAGCATCATGAGAGAGTTGTATCGTCTCGATTTTAAAATCACCGATGAACAGAGTTTGATCAGGAAAAAGATGATTACTTTCTAAAACATCAGTATCAGGAAGCTTCAATGAGGAGGAATAGACTTTCGCAACAGGAGCAGAGGAGACATTCGAAGAATGATCAGAATGCTCATGGGTGATTAAAAAAGCGTCGATATCATCAAAGGAATGAGAATAACCATTGAGAGCTTTGTTCACTCTTTTTTTAGAGATACCAAAATCGATAAGAAGGATCGTGTCTTTAGAGAATATTAAAGTCGCATTACCTTTTGATCCGGAAGAGATGACATCAAAATTCATCAGGATCACTCTCCGTGACTATCGAGAAATTGCAGTGTTCTTTATCGAAGATGAAACGGAACGAACCAGTAGGTCCGTTTCTGTTCTTTTGAAGAGAGACTTCCACTTGTGAGCTTGCTTCGTTTAGCTTGCTTTGAGTGAGCATATCATCATCTTCCTCATCACCAGAAGCATAGTAGTCAGGTCGATAAAGCATGAAGATCTTATCGGCATCTTGTTCGATGGCACCAGAGTCTCTCAAATCAGACATCTGAGGTCGATGATCTCTCTTCTTCTTATCACGAGATTCCGTCTGTCTGTTCAATTGAGAGATGACGATGACTGGTATCTCAAGAGTGAGAGCCATCTTCTTGAGTTGGCGAGATATCTCTCTGACTTCTGATTCTCTGTTTTCGTTCTTACGATTAGTAGCCTGAATCAAACCGAGGTAATCGATAGCTACCAGTCCTAAATTAGGAATCTGTTTCTTGATTTTAGTGACTTTGGCGATGATATCTAAAACGCTGGTCTCCTGATTTCTATCAAGGTAGAAAGGAAGTTCAGATAGCTCGAGAAGGCCTTTTTTAAGATTCTCAACAGCAGCTAATTTCCTCTTATCACTAGCATCGGCTAAACGGATGTTATTCTTCGTCGATCCAGGTAAAAGAGAGAGAGAATGAATATCATCAGAAGAGAGATTAGACACGAGAGATAAGATACGAGTAGCGATAGGAAGAGCACGCATTTCAAGTGAGAAGAAGATGACTGGTGTTCCTCTTCTAGCCACTTGATAAAGAAGGTTGAGAGCAAAGGCGGTCTTACCGACGGAAGGACGAGCACCGATGACGATCATGTCCCCCTTCTCCCATCCGTGTGTTGCTCTATCAATATCTTCAAATCCGGTAGGAAGGCCGGTGACACCATTAGGTTTGACATTATTCTTACGGAATTCTTCCGATGTCTTAACTAAATCAGCCAACAATTCATCAGTGATTGTCTCCATGTTAGAGACATCTTCAATCCTTCTTTGTTTGGTGACGCCTAAGATGTCATTTTCAGCTCTACCGATGAAATCGTTAATATCAGTAATCGGCTTTTCTTTAGCTTCTTCTCCGATATCACTAAGGGTCTTTAAAAACCTACCTAAAAGAGATCTATCCTTGATATTAGCAATGTAGTTAGAAATAGGAGTGACTTGGTTGGTCTTCTCTAATATCAGGTTGAGATAGTCTTCACCACCGACCACATCTATCTGCTTGCTATTTATCAGCTCGGTGATTGTATTAGCGACATCGATAGCCTGCTGTCTTTGAGACATGCTGATAAAAGCCTCATAAATGAGGCGATTACGACTATCGATGAAATCATCAGGATGCAGTTGAGTCACCACATTGAGCATGGTGTCTCCGGAAGAATCTTCTAAGATTTTTCCTAAAACTGCCATCTCAGAAAGTTCATAAGTTTCTTTGGCCATCGCTTATTTCTTCTCTTTTAATGATACATGAAGTTTGATCTCTCCAATCACCCCTTTATGAATCTCAACTTTGAGTGATGTATTTCCAAAGCCGTTGACTAAGACATTCTTATCTAAGAGCATCTTCTTATCAAGGGAGATATCATATTGTTTCTTTAAAACTGAGGAGATCTCTTTAAAGGAGATATTTCCGATCATCTCGCCTCTTCTTCCGGCATTGGCTTCAAACTGCAAGGTGATTCCTTTTAATCTGTCAGCGATTTTCTGAGCTTCTTCGACTCTTTTAGCTTCGGCTTGTCTTTCTATTTCTTGCTCATGAGCATAAGTCTTTTGAGCTTGAGAAGTATAGAGGACACCATAACCTTGGGCGATGACATAATTAGCACCATAGCCATCAGAAACTTCAACGATATCGCCTTTCTTTCCGACTTTACGGAGATCTTTTTTCAGAAGAACTTTCATCGTTAATCCTCCTCTTTATAGAGAGTGACTCGAGCATCGTCGAGATAATCTTGCAAAATTTTATTCAGTCTTCTATAGACTTCTTCAACACTATGATCAGTGACGGTCGCTGCTGACATAGCGAAGTGACCGCCACCACCTAGCTTCTCCATCAAGATAGAACAGTTGACCGTTCCATCAGAACGAGCTGAGATTTTGATTGTATGTTCATCCGTTCTACCAAGAGCGAATGAACACTGAATACCTCTGATTTGAATACCAGCATCAGCCACTAATGAAAGCATGACTGGGGCTACTTCTTCATCATCAGGAGAAGTAGCGACTAAAACTCCACGATAAGGAATGGTGGAGTTATTGAGAATCGAAATCTTCTGTTTGTACTCTTCATAATCTTCCTTAAGGAAGTCATCCACCATGAAGGAATCAGCATTTGAAGCTTTTAGATGGCTAGCAGCCTCGAAAGTAGAAGTAGAGGCTTTATCTTTGAAGTTATGTGTATCCATCGTGATACCAGCTAGTAAGAAAGTTGCAGTTCTCTTATCAATTAAAATCTCATCGACATTGTAAGTGATATAAGAAGTCAAGATTTCAGAAGTTGAAGAAGCAGAGGGGTCAATATTGTTGAAGACTTCTGCTTCTATGACAGCTTGACCAGGACGATGATGATCAATCAAAGCAACATGAGAAGCTTTCTCTAAGACCTGCGGATACATGGTGATTTTTGGATTGTTATGATCGACGATGACAAGAAGGGTATTTTCATCCATATATTCGAGAGCATCTTTAAAGTTGATGAAGTATTTTTGATAATCCTTCTTCCTATCGAAATTACTATCGATGGCGATGCGACATTTCCCTTCGACAGACTGCTCATCATAGCAGATACGAGCATTCACTTTGACATGCTGACAAAGGAGATAAACACCTAAAGCTGAACCTAGAGCATCAAAGTCAGTATTAGCATGTCCCATAATCAAGACTTTATGATGGTTTCTTAATGTGGTGATAAAGGAATTAGACATCGTTCTTATCTTGACACGGTTGCGACTAGGCTTAAGTTCAGTCTTACCACCGATATATATCATCTCTTGAGAGAAAGGATAGACGACAACTTGATCACCACCACGAGATAAAGCGACATCAAGAGCAGATGAAGCTAATTCGGCAAGACGGGAGAACTCAGGAAAACCATAAGAGACACCGATTGAGAGAGTAAAACCATCTTTCATCATGTTTCTGACTTTATCGACGACAGCAAATTTACTATGGAACATCGATAGATAATTTTCATAAGTGGTGACGAAGAGATAACGATCATCTTTCACGCTTCTAACAAGCGCCTTATAAGTGCTACCAAAGGTGGTGATTATATTTTTAACTTGGGAGAGAGCATCATTAAACTTAGCATCATCAGCAGTGTTCATCTGCACATCTGAATAGTTATCGATGGAGATATAACCGACGACCGGAGCCTGTTTTTGATTATCTAAAATCAGAGTCTCTCTATCTTGTGTGTCTTTGAAGATGAGAAGGCGAGCTTCAGTCAAATATTCGACTTTGAAATAACGATTATCAACAAAGACTTTCTGAAGGATATTTTCATTTTCATCGTTGTTAGACTCCTCATCATTTTTCTTCTTAAGAAGTCCCCTTATTTGAGGGATGGTATCGAGTATCGGTTTATCGACGATATCAGGGAAACAAGAAGCCATATAATCGTTAGTCCACAAAACTACATTGTTGATGTCGATAACGACTAAACCGATTCCACCAAAACGATAAGCTTCATCAATATCATTTCCGATGATTTCAGCTGAGGCTAGCTCGGATTTTCCCTTCTTCTTTTGAATCGCATGATTGAAACAGAGAATGCCGATAGCATTCAAGAGACACAAAAAACAAAAAATAGCCAATATTATGTGATGATAGTATTCGTAGTCGGGGAAAAATATAAAAAGCAAAATAAAAGTGCCAACTATAACAAAATCAATAATCAACGAGATTGTTATATACAATCTCTCTTTTTTCAAAAGTTTATACATGCGAATCCTCAAAAGTTCAGAAAAAATTATAAACTTAGAAATATAGAAAAACAAATCTTGATAAAAGTTGATAGATATAATAAAGACCTTTGAGGAAAGAAATGGACTTTTTTATCAGTTTAGTTTTCTCTCTTCAATCGAGTAATTATCAAGCAATATCACCCCTTTGATTTTCTTTACTGGGATAGTTTTCAAGGCTTCAAAAGCTGAGTTGAATGTGCTACCTGTAGTGAAAACATCATCAAACAAAACAACCTTTTTTCCATTTAATTCATCAGCGTTATCACGAAGAATAATCCGATTATCTTTATAACGATCTGTTCTTCCCATTTCCTTTTGTTCTTTTAAAATCGTTTTATTAAATATGGTCGTATATTTAAGACTAGTTCTTTTAAGCATCTCTTCTAAATGTAAGAATCCTCTTTCATCTATTTTCACCTTTGAAGAAGGTAGAGGAAGAAAGATATAATCATGAAACAAAAGCTTGAGAAGAAGTTTAAAATTGAAAAGAAAACAAGGGGCTAATTCAATATCTTTTTGCTCTTTATATCTGAACAGCCACTCTTTAAGAATACCATCATAATTAGACAAAAAGAAAACAGGAATATCCTTATGTTTTCGATAGTGGATATGAACTTTTATCTTCTTTAAACAACCATCACAAAGAAAGACATCCTTCTCGATGAAGTGTCTAAAAGGAGATGTTTTGATAGTGTTAAAACAAGCTTTGCAAACTCTCTCATCTAACATTATAAAACTTGATTTCTTCTATAGCTTCTCTCATAGCTGTTGAGATATCTGAAGCGATGAAGATGACCTCTCCATTCGTTGCTCCGATCTTTCTTCCTACTCTTCCAGATATCTGTATCAAAGTATCTTTATTAAAAATAGAATCATCCGCTTCAAAAACGATGACTTGTAGATTTTTGACAGTGACTCCTCTTTCTAAAATTGAGGTCGTTACTAAATACTTGAACTCTCCATTTTTAAATCTTTGAATATCGATTTTTCTGTTTTCACTCTCTGATGAAACAAACGAGCCTTCTTTCTCAAATAGATAGAGAAACTTGAATAATTTTTCACCCTTCTCGATAGTAGGAACAAATATAAAAAGAGGCTTATCAGCTTTAAGAAATACTCGCATCTGTTTAAGACAGGTCGCATATAAAAAATATTCAGAAGTCTCTTTGATAGTAGGAACGATCAATTTTCCTTTGTGATACCTTTCAAACAACTGTAAAACTCTTCCTTCTTTCTTCATCCTCTCTAAATCTTCTTTCGAAGGAGTCGCACTTAATAAAACATAGTGTCCTCTGACAGCTTTACTAAAAAATGAATGCAGTATCTTATTACCAGCGTAAGGAAAAGCGTCAATTTCATCTAATATCAACAAATCAAAATAATGGTTATATCGATAAAGCTGATGAGTAGTCAAAACGATGATATCTCCATTTAATTTCTGAGTATGTTCACCATAAACAGAGATGACTCTCGCTTTTGGAAAAGCTTCTTCAATTCTCGGTTTCAAATCGATGACGACATCTTTTCGTGGTGTACAAAATCCAACATGAAGTCCTAGCTCTAAATACATCGCCATCGCTTTATAAACAAGTTCTGTTTTACCAGCACCGGTCACGGCATGGATGAGAACATTCTTCTTTTCTTTTAAGCAAGTGACAACTTCATCGGAAATTTTATTTTGTGCAGCACTTAGCGGATACCCGAGTTGAAGCTTGATGTTTTTTCTCACTTTAAAATCTTTATCAGCATCTTTTCCTTGAAAAGGGAGACATAACCGGCAATATGGTTTTCCATTAAGATAGCCGATAAAGCGTTCATCATCATTTCCACAGCGTGGACAGATATACCGTTGTTTCATTCTCGACTATTATTAGAAAGAAAAAACGGCTTTGTTTAAGTTTCAGTAATTGATTCTTACTTTATAAGAGATAGAGTCGTCTTCTTTATAACCGATAACTTCTATACCATCCTCAATCTCTTTTTCATAACTAGTCAAAGTCTCATCAAGCATGCATTCTTTTTCAAAATTGATCTCAATCTGCTTGATTGTTCTCGTATAACCGATTGAATCGATGATCTCAGCGTAAATCGCATTGTTCATATGACCATTTGTGTCGATATTATCAGGAGTGACTACATATTTATGAGGATTGATATGTTTAGGAATATCGATATCAAGAGTCGTCAATCCTTCTTCAAAAAGTTGAGGTGCCTTTTCAAGTTCTTCTAAATAAGGATTTAAAATTTCAATAACTGGTGTTAAAAGAGTGAGTCTTCTTTTTGTTCCATCTAGAAGGACCCACAAAGAAGTTAGTCTCGCTCTTTCATTTCCATCTTCACCATAAAAGATAGCTTCACGACCGATTTGAATCTTTCCAGGCTTAGTAGGATAGGTGACAATCGTACACTTTTCTCCTTTTTCAAAGGGAGAAACAATCTGGATTCTCATCCTGACGATAACGAATAATTTGTTGTTTTCTTTGATAAATTTATTTCCTATTCCAAGAAGATCAGCGTGACTGACCGCTGCATTGGAAAAATTAGAAAAAAGTGTCTTTAAAGAGAGATTACCTTGTTCATCAAACTCTTCAGCGATGAACTCTCTTTTGAAAATTAAAAACTCATTTAAGTTCAATTCCATAATTTTCCTTCTTTATATAAGTTGATAACTTCATCATAGGAAGAAACTTCAACATAACGCAACCCTAGATAAGTCGGAAGGTCAGAGAATTGTGTGACATCTTTTTTAGAGAAGTTGAGCCAAATAACATTAGAAAATAAAGAAAGATTCGCTCCTTGAACATCTGCTAAGAAAGAATCACCGATATAAACACTTTCGGAAGGTCGGAATCCAGACATTTTAAGTCCAGTGTTAAAGAAAAGCGGATTAGGTTTTTTCACGCCTACTTCAGCTGAACCTAAAAAGAAAGATAATCCATTTTCAGGTAATAGTTTATTGACGAGTTTAAATGTGTCATCAGAGTCATAAATTGTGTTTGATAAAACTGCATGATAAATTTCATCTTCATTGAGCAAAGATAAAAATCGCTCAATTCCTTCAACAGGTTGAGGATCAAGAGACAAGAGAACTTCGTGCACGCAATCATCTACTGAACAATCTAACTTGATGTGAAAGTTATGACAAAGAAGAGTTAAAAGTTGACTATCTTTAATTTCATATCCATTGCTTGAACGAAAATATCTTCTGAAGAATTGCTCGGTAAATAGGGCAACTTGTGCCCAGTCAATTTCAGTTTTATTTATAGAATGTTTCTCTAAACAGGCGATATTCCATGAAGGAGTTTTGCTCTTAAAACTGATTAATGTGTCCCAACAATCGAAGAATACAGCACGTTTTTTTGCTGACATAATCACCTCCATCTATTCTCTCTAAACACATCATTGAATATAACGAATCATGACTTGCTCTTGATTAAGAAAGAAGAAAAATATATATTAATATATAGCAAGCCGCAAATAAATTCTATTGAATAGCACACGGGGAAAACTCACCAGATTATTAACTTAACTGGTGAGTTTTTCTTCGTTTTGAACAAAAAACTTATTATACACAGGCATATAATATAAAGTTGTTTCTCATTTTTCTTTCGCTTTTTTCTAAAAACTAATTGAAAAAGTTGCAAAAACAATTTATATTTACTTTAAATTAACAATTAAACAACAGAACAACTATTTGTTTCTTATTCCTTGGAGGACTCAATGTATGAGCAAACAAACAAATGTAGTTGCGGCTAGAAAGCCGAAAAAACTAAAGCCACGATTTTGGAGTTTACTATTCGTAATCATCTTTGTCATTCTCTTGATCGTCGCTGTGGCAGGAGCTGTTGCTCTTTTCACCCCTCTCTATAATGTTATTATTGATGGCTTTGGTATCGACACCACTGCTGAAGTATCAACTTGGTCTAATTTCTTCCAAAACCTGTACACTTATGTGAAGGAACATGTTGCTTCCGGTTATGGACTATCATTACCCTTCTGGCTTACTGGTGAAGGTGCTCAAGGTGATGCAGGCACATCTTATATTTGGTCTCTTGCCTTTATCCTTTACGCCTATTACCTAATTATTATCGCTGCCTTATTCTTTACTTCCTTACCTTTATTTGCTATGGGCCGCATCAAACTGAAGAAAAAGAGTTCAAAAGCTCGTCTCTATATCTTCGCTACTCTTAACTTCTTGATTATCGCTTTCGCTTCCTTCTGTCTTTTAGTCCAACCTTGGGCTGATGATTACTCTAATTACTTCGGATGGACTAAACAAATCTTCACCTATATTGAAGAAGCTCTCTTTGTCGAAGGTCAACCTCTCTCATTCTTAGCTAAGAACTCTTCCGAATCTGCTCCTTATGCTCATAGTTACTTTGCTTCCATTGTCTTTACATATCTTGCTGTGTGCGTCGTCTCTCTCATCCTTCAGATTCCTTCTCTCGCTGGCGGAAACAAACCCAAAGCTAAAGAGAAGACTGTTCCTTATTATGAAAGAGAATATAGCGATATTCCCGATGAAGAAGAGACGATCCTCCCTCCTTCAACACAACCTGTCGCAGCTATTGCTAAAGAAGCTAAAGAAGAAAAAACTCCTACTGCTCCTGCCCAAATTTCAACACCTGTCGTCGTTGCTACTCCTGCTGAATTCAAAGCTGTAGAAGCTGAAATGGTTACTAAAGCCGAAGTAGCTCCTACCCCTGCTGCTCCTGCCACTGCACCTGTGGTTGAAACACCGAAAGAAGAAATCAGAGTTTCTACTACTGAAATCAACATTCTCAATTCTCTTGAACCTTTCAAGCTCAATCCTGTTGAAACCTTACCTGGTTATTACAAAACTGATACCGATGCCATCCTCAACGCTTTAGAGCCTAAGAACTTGAATCGTGTCGATCAGACTCCCGATGAAGAAGAAGTCGATCAAAGAATCAAGAAGATTCTTGAATCTCTCTCTGCTTCTCAAAAGAATGAAGTTGATATCTTACCTGGAATCGGTGAAACAGGTGAGACTCCTTGGGATACTAAGGTAGCCCCTCAAGAAACTAGAACTACTAGTGAAGTCGCTCCTACACCTAGAGAAACTCCTGTCCAACAAACTGTTGCTCAAGAAACCGCTGGTGATGAAGAAATCAAAGATATCACCATCGATGCTCAACCTGAAGCTACTAGTGAACCTGTTGTCGAAGAGATTGTCCATCAAGAACTTGGTGGTGATGATACTAGCAGAAACGCTATAACTACTAAGTACAACGATTTAGATGAAGAAGACAAAGTCTCTAATGTCATCAAACAGGAAGAAGAGGAAGAAGCTTTAGGTGAATCTCGCTATGATGAGAGAGTCACTAAGACTGAGACTGAACATGAAGAAGTCTATACAGCTGCTCCTACAACTGCCACTACTAGAACTGCTACTGAAGTAGAAGAGGAAGTCACTCCTAAAGCAGAAGAAACAACCACTGCTAAAGAAGAGACGGTTGAAGAAGTTGTCGAAGCTCCCGCTGTTACTGAAGCCCCTCTTGATGAAGATGAAACTCCTGTTGTCGATGAAGAAGCACTCGCTAGAAAACGTATCACCCCTGTCGCTCCGTTAGCTAGACAAGAAGAAACTGTCGAAGTCAAAGAAGAGAAACAATTGACTGCTGTCTCCGGTCCTCTCCACAACATCAGAAGCGCTAGAAAAGACATCAAACCTGTCGAAGCTAGAAAAGTCAAATTCGATCTCCAACAATATCGTATCAAGACCTATGAAGGTGATCTCAGTGCTGAAGAAGCCTTCACTAAAGGTGTCACTAAAGTTCAACCTGTCGTCAATCCTGTCTTCATCAACCAGAATCAAAAATCCGACTTCTTACAACAGAAACGTGAAGAAGAAGTCAGAAAATCTGGCTACACCAATGTCACTACTGCTAAAATCGTCAAACCTACACATGCTATCTCTAGCGCAAACAAACCTCTCAAGAAAGCCACCTCTATCCGTGAACTCGTCAAGCAGAAGAAAGAAGACGATTCTACTGACGATAATAAAGCCGAATAATATGATTCAATCGAGGGAGCTAACTGCTCCCTCTTTTTTATTATTTAAAGGAAAAGAACTGTTTAATTTTCATTGAATTAAATATGTCAAAATGCTAAAATTCTCTTTGTTCTTGAGGCGTGGTGCAGCTTGGTAGCACGCTTGGTTCGGGTCCAAGAGGTCATGGGTTCAAATCCCATCGCTTCAATATTGAAAAGATTATTCGCCAGAAAACTGGCGATTTTTTATTGCTTTTAAATCTGTGTTAACCATTGTTAACCTTGTTTTCTTTTTATGCTATCATTTAGACCATGAACTCAATCTTATATTCAATAATCATCCTAATTATCCCATTTCTAGCTACTACTCTCGGTTCTTCAATCGTCGTATTCTTCAACAAAGAGAAGATGAATCCAGTGATAGAGAAAATCTGTAACGGCTTTGCCGCTGGCGTCATGCTTTCCGCATCTATTTTTGGACTTCTGATACCATCGATTGAAGATTATGAGATCTCTTATATGCCATCTATTCTAGTGGCATTAATCGCCTTCATCTTAGGAACATTGTTGATGCTTTTAATCGATCACATCGTTCCTCATTTTCATGTAGAAGGGAATTATGAAGAAGGTTTAAAAAGAACCAATATCTCTAAGACAAAGAAAATGTTCTTAGCTGTTTTGATTCATAACATACCAGAAGGTTTATCTGTTGGCGTCGCCCTTGGAACTGCTCTAGCTCTTGTCGGTAGTGATTCTTTGACAGCTATCTTCTCTTCGGCTTTATCTTTATCCGTCGGTATCGCTATTCAAAACATACCTGAAGGAGCTGTCGTCTCTATTCCAGTTAAAGTTGAAACTAAGTCGAGAAGAAAAGGTTTTCTCTTTGGTGCACTCTCTGGAATAGTAGAACCTATCTTTGGTCTTTTCGGTCTCCTTTTATCTTTCTATATTGAAGCTATCATACCTTGGGCTCTTGCTTTTGCAGCAGGTTCGATGATTTATGTGACAGTCGAGGATCTGATTCCTAATGCGATGGAAAATAACGAACATCATTACGGAATTCTCTCTTTTATCGCTGGCTTCCTGCTCATGATGCTGTTAGATTATTTGCTTTAAAAATCAGCTTTATTGTATAATTTCTTTGCGTGCTGTTAAGGAGAGCACACCTTCGTGGACATAGACTGTAGCCCGTTATTAAGTAATTCACAATCTGTTGACCCTCTGTCGTCTAACACTAACACAGTTTCTAACACCGTTTGGGGCATGCCCATCTGGTTATGTTGGGTCATCATCGCCGTGTTGTTGTTGATAAGTGCATTATACTCAGCTAGTGAGAATGCGTTTTCAAATTGCAATAAATACCATTTCAAAGCCCAAGCTGCTAAAGGTAGCGTAACGGCTAAGCTCATATTATTACTAATAAAAGAATTTGACTGTACTCTAGTCTCAATATTAATCGGTAATAACATCGTACAAACGCTGATGTCTTATTTGTCAGCGATGCTTTTCTATTACATTTGTGAAGCCTATGGATTAGGCGCAGGTGTCGAAGCTATCCTCTCGACTGTGGTTATGGCTTTTTTGGTTTATATCGTATCCGATACAGTTCCTAAGATCATATCCAAAGCGATGCCTAATAAGATGGCTACCATCTTGTGCTATCCGGTTTTTATCTCTAGTTGTATCCTCTTTATTCCGATACCGATTTTCTATGGAATTCTCAAGCTTGTTCATAAGGTCTTTAAAGTTAAAGAATCAAACCTTCTTTCTAAAGAAGATATTCTCCACTCGGTTTCGATAGCTGTGACTGATGAAAGTGAAGAAGATGAAGAGGAAGAAGAGAAATTATTTGATAGAGATGAGACAGAACTTCTTGATAAAGTCTTCACCTTTGATAAGAGAACAGTGAAAGACGTTTATCGTCCTTCAGAAGAAGTTTTCTCTATTTCAAGTGATGATTTAATTGCTAGCAAAGTCAATGATATCATCGTCCATACTAATTACTCTCGTATCCCAGTTTATGATGGTGAAAAAGACAATATCATCGGAATTCTCGTCACTAAGATCTATTTTGAAGAATATGCCAAGGATATCCATCTCTCCATTCCTTCCATCTTGGAAGAAGTCGTTTCTATTGATGCCTCACTTCCTTTAGATGACGCTTTCGACGCTTTAAATAGTGAAAAAGTCCATCTTGGCATCGTCAAAGAGAACGATAAATTTATCGGTATCATCTCAATGGAAGATATCTTAGAAGAGATCGTCGATGATATCGATGAAACCCCTGCTTTAGAGATAGGAGAAAACGTATGAGTAAAAATGAGATTTTAGTCATCGTTTACTCCTGTGTCCTCGTCATCCTTTTATGTTTGAGCTTCTTCTTCTCTTCCTCTGATATGGCTTATGGCTCAGTCGATTCTTTCAGATATGAAAAAGCACTAAAAGATGATCCTAATAACAAAAAATTACTGACCGCTCAGAAATTATCAGTTGATTATTCAAAGACGATTTCAACAATCCTCTTCTGTAACGACACTGTCAACGCCGGCCTTGACTCACTTTCAACTTTAGTCGGTGTCAACCTAGCGTATGTGGTGTTAACTGATTTAGATGCTGTCGCTTTAGCAGAGTCAGCTGAATTATGGGGACTTGTCGCTTCTATCATCTGTCTTATCATCAAGATCACTTTCGGAGAGATCATCGCTAAATCAGTCGGTAAGATCTACAACTTCAAACTGACAGTTGTTTATTCAAGAATTTTAGACTTCTTAAAATATCTCTTCTACCCTATCACTTTCTTAGTTTCATCCTTTGGTGAAATAGTCGTTTCTCCTATCACTAAGAATGTCAAAGATGTCGTCATCATTGAAGATGATCTTCATGAGATGGTTGATGATATCGAAAATAACGGCCAGGTCGATGAAAAGAAAGCCAATCTCCTTCATGAGACGATCAGATACACGCATACTGAAGCTTATGAGGTCATGACTCCTCGTGTTGATTTAAATGCGATTGATATCGACGATGACATCAACGATATCATCAATGATCCAGACATCTACACCAACTCTCGTATCCCAGTTTACAAAGAGACGATTGATAACATCATCGGTTATGTTAAAAGTAAAGAACTGATGGTCGCTAAGATCACCGGGCAAGAGATCAAGTTAAAGGATATCCTTCTTGAACCTCTTCGCTTTCCTAGATCAACTGAGATCAATGAAATCTTAAAGACCTTCAAAACTAAGAAAGAACACTTCGCCATCGTCATGGATGAATATGGAGGCGTTGAAGGTGTCATCACGATGGAAGACATCTTAGAAGAAATCGTCGGTGAAATCTGGGACGAAAACGATGATCCCGACGCCCGTTATTCAAAGAAGAAAGACGGCAGTTATATCATCGATGGTTCTCTCACTTTGGAAGACTTCTGTGATCTTTTCGAACTCGATTATGATGAATTAGATACTGAATATGTCACTATCGGTGGTTATATCGTTGAACTTCTCGATGATAAATTCGCTAAAGTCAACGATGTCGTCACTTTAGAAAATCTTGAGATCAAAGTCATCGCCGTTGAAAAGACCGGTGTGGTTGAAAAACTTCTTGTCAAAAAGATTGAAGAGGATGAGGAAGATGATGAAAAGGAAGAAGAACCTAAACAAGAGGAAGATGATTGATCTCTAAATCTAAAAGCCTTTCTTTTAACCCGTCCTTCTTTCCTAGGAAGTATCCTTGTCTATTATCTTGATAGATGACTCTATGACAAGGTATCAGGAAAGGAAGCGGGTTATTTTTTAATGCCTGTCCGATAGCTTGATAAGATTTAATTCCTAGTTTAATAGCGATGTCTTTATAGGTCATAGTTTCTCCATAGGCAATAGTGCTGACTATACTTAAGACTTTCATTTGAAAAGAAGAACCATTGAGTTTGAACTGACTTTTAAAAGAAATCAGTCTTCCTTCTAGATAAAGGTTTAATTCCTTCTTAAGAAAAAAGAAGGTTTCTTCATCAAACTCTTCTTCTAAAAGAGTCGGTCTTATTAAGGTGATGAAAAAACCTTCTGTTTCAACTTTTAAATTTCCGATATGAGTCTTGATTATCCCTTCACTCACTCTTCTTATCCTTAGGAACGATAATCAGTTCGTCTTTAGACTGGTAAACTTTCGAGTGTTTAGGAATTGAATGAAGGATATGAGTATTAGCACCGATAGTGGTATTTTCTCCGATTATCGTATCTCCGCCAAGGATAGTCGCACAGGAATAAATCGTGCAGTTATCCTCGATAGTAGGATGTCTTTTCTCTCCTTTAAGACATCTTCCTCTACTTAAAGAGAGAGCTCCTAAAGTGACACCTTGATAAAGCTTGACATTCTTACCGATGACACAAGTCTCACCGATGACGATTCCAGTCCCATGATCGATGAAGAAATATTCACCGATAGTAGCTCCTGGATTGATATCAATACCTGTAGAACGATGAGCGTCTTCAGTCGCAAGTCTCGCTAAAAATTTTAAATCCATCTGATAGAGAAGATGACCGATTCTATAGTTAGAAATCGCAGAAAAACCTGGGTAACAGAGGATGATCTCTTGAATGGATTCAGAAGCAGGATCGCCTTCTAAGATAGCTTCAGCAGAACTGAGAAGTATCTCTCTAGTCTGAGGAAGAGAGGAGAGAAAATACTCTAGTTTCTCATCAGCATTTTCAACCTTAAAATCATTTAAAATCGTGCTTAATCTCTCTCTGACTTTTTCAGTTAATGAGACAACTGTCTCATAAGTGAAAACCGGAGATAAATAATCTAAAACAAGCAGTTTTTTAACATCGCTTAAAAAGGAATAAAAGAGAGCTTTATCAAAGCTGATCTTAGGATCACTAGCTCTATTCTCATAAGAGCTAAGTAAGTTTTTAATCAATTCTTTATCACTCATAAAGACCTTCCACTGAAAGATATCTCTCCCCGTTATCGGGAAGGATAGTCACGATATTCAAACCGGGATATCTTCTGCTGATTTCAACAGCTCCAAAGAGATTGCAACCTGAGGAAATTCCGCAAAGTAAGCCTTCTTCTTTAGCTAATATCCTTGTAAATTCAAATGCATCTTCATTAGAAACAGTCAGTACTTCATCTACGACATCAAGATCAAGAACCCCAGGTTTAAAACCGGCTCCAATGCCTTGAATCTTATGAGAGCCTGCCTTCTTTGAAGTGATAAAAGGAGAAGAGAGGGGTTCAAGACCGATGACTTTGATATCCTTGTTCTTCTCTTTAAGATATCTTCCGACACCGCTTATTGTTCCACCGGTTCCAAAAGATGTGACAAAGATATCAATCTTACCTTCCAAAGCACTATAAATCTCAGGACCAGTAGTTAAGTAATGAGCTTTAGAATTACTTAAATTTTCAAACTGCTCAGGCATGAATGTCTTCTCATGAGAGTCAATAAATTCTTCAGCTGCTTTAACAGCTCCAGTCATACCTAAAGAAGCATCAGTCAAGATGACTTCAGCTCCATATGCTCTCATCATTCTGACTCTTTCAATTGAAGCGCTAGCCGGCATGAAGATGACAAGAGAAAGTTTAAGATAAGCACAGATGCTAGCAAGTCCGATACCGGTGTTACCAGAAGTCGGTTCGACGATGATTGTTTCTTTATCGATCTTGCCTTCCTTGATAGCATCTTCAATCATGAACTTAGAAGCTCTATCTTTGATTGAACCAGTTGGATTACATCTCTCAAGTTTAGCGTAAATCTCACCTGTTAAAGAAAACCTCTCTTTGATTTTAGATAATCGAACAAGAGGTGTATCTCCGATCAAATCCAACAAGTTTTCCTTGATATTCATGTCTATCTCTCTTTCATGTACACACTAAATTATAAAGTTTATATTAATTCTCTACAACGAAAGTGAAATAGGATTTATTCTTGTTAAAAATTAAAAAATCGATATAATATCTCTTGCCTTGCCTTCGTGTTGAAATTGGTATACAAGGTGGACTCAAAATCCACTGGCCTGATAAGCCATGCCGGTTCAAGTCCGGCCGAAGGCATTTGATAGAAACTGATAACCCGCTTAGTCGGGTTTTTTCTTTTTATTAGAAGTCTCTAATCTTATAAAATATTTGAGGAGAGAGTCTATGCAAAAGATAAAGATAATCAAAGCTGATATCACTGATCTAGCTGTTGATTGCATTGTCAATGCTGCTAATAAGACTCTTTTAGGTGGCGGAGGAGTCGATGGCGCCATTCACAGGAAAGCTGGTCATAAACTTTATGAGGAATGTCTTACTTTAGGAGGCTGTGAAACCTCAGAAGCTAAGATCACCAAAGGTTATGACTTAAAAGCTAAATATGTGATTCATACTGTCGGCCCTATCTACTCTCAAAAGGATAAAGAGAAAAAAGCAATCGAATTAAGAAATTGTTATTTAAACTCTTTAAAACTAGCTTTAGACCACAAAAACATCAGGTCAATCGCTTTCCCAGCCATCTCAACTGGTGTCTATCACTATCCTTTAAAAGAGGCGACTAAGATAGCTATCAAAGCTGTTGTTGATTTTCTTAAAGAGAATGAAACCTTTGATATCGAAGTCATCTTCTGTTGCTTTGATGAAAAGACATTTGATGTTTATATTGAAGAAGGAAAGAACTATTCTGTATAGTTCTTCAAGACGAAGAGGTGTTTATGAAGGTTCAAAAGAAGAGAATAGCTAGAATCAACTGCACTTATCACACTATTAAAAAAGCTCTCACTTGTCATTTCTTCATCGATTTAGAAGAGATGCCAGCTTTAGCGAGTGTCTGTTATGATTTCATCTCCTTGGATTTCAAAAAAGTGACTATTCCGATTTTAAAGGACAAACACTCTTCTTTATCTCATGTGTGGACTTATTATGCCGATAGTGAAACTTTAAAGGCTTATATCAATGAGAAAGAAGATCTTATTTATGAAGTGAGAAAAGCTAGTGAAACTACTTCTGATGAGGAGTTTATAAATATCGCTTTCTATTATGAAAATGGTGAATATTTCTCAAAGAAAGTGAGTCTTAGTACATTTCAAAGTCTTGAGGTATTAAATCAAACACTTTCTTCTTTAGTTCCTGAAGAAGAAAGTCTTCCTGAGTGGTTTAGAATAGAAAACAAAGATAAAAAGAGGTGAAAAATGAACGAAGATGTCAAACCTATCAATATGAATGAGACTGAATACACGAGATTAGTCGCTCCCTACTTCGACGAAGCTTTGAAGACTCTCAAAGAATTAGTCGCTATTCCTTCTGTTCATGATGAAGAAGGAAAGAGTGAAGAACATCCTTTCGGTGAGGAAGTAGAAGCTGCTCTTTCTTATATGGCTAAAAAGGGAAAAGAACTCGGCTTTGAAGTCGACAGATGTGATAACTATGTGACTGAACTAAGCTATGGGGAAGGAGAGAAGACTTTAGATATCTATGCTCACTTAGATGTCGTCCCTGTGAAAAAGAACAACTGGATTCATGATCCTTTCACTCCCACGATTGAAAACGACATCATGTATGGAAGAGGAACTTCTGATGATAAAGGACCGGGTGTCGCTTGTCTTTATGCGGTAAAAGCTCTTCTTGATGCTGAAAGATTAGGCGGTTATAAATTAAGATTTATCTTCGGTGGAAATGAGGAGAGAGATTCTCTTTGTCTTGAACACTACTTCCATCATCTCAAGAAAGGTTATCCGGATCTCGGTTTCTCGCCTGATGCTGATTATCCTTTGATTTATGCTGAGAAATCTATCTTCTCTTATGTGGCTAGTTATGATGTTTCTGTAAAAGAAATCCCTCCTTTCTCGTGGGGAGATGCTTTAAACATCGTCTTAGCAGAAGCAAGTTGTAAAATCAAAGCAGATGAGAAATTAGTTAAAGATTTAATTGAAAAATATAAAGAAGAACACGATAAGAGATTAATCATCTCTTATGAAGATGAGACCATCTCCTTTAAAGGTGTTCCTTATCATGGCTCTATGCCCTATAACGGAGTCAGTGCTGGACTTCATTTACTCAACTTCTTAGGACATCTATATAACTGCAAACTCCTCAGAGATATTTATGATGACTATGTTGATGGAAGAGGAGAAGGTTTTAAAGGTAATTTTAACGATGAGAATTTCGACTGCTCAACCTATAATGTCGGGAAGATCATCTATGATGGAAAGAAAATCACTCTTTATGTCAACTCAAGATTCCCGTCCACTATCGCGAAAGAAGAAGTTATTAAGAATGTCGCTTATAACACCGGTGCCGATGTCACTCTTCTTGGCGGATCAGAGGGTTTCGTGATGGATAGAGAATCACCTCTCATTAAAAAGTTGATGGAAGCTTATAGTGAAGAGACTGGTGATAAAGACTCTAAACCTTTAGCAATCGGTGGTGGAACCTATGCGAGAGAAAGTAAAAACTCGGTAGCTTTCGGAGCACAATTTTTAAACAGAGATTATAAGATGCATGGAGATGATGAGTTCTTCCCTCTCTCTGATTTCTACGCTAATATGCAGATTTACGCTCATGCTGTCGATGCTCTTTCCAAGTATTTAAGAGAAGGTGAGTGATGAGACTAAGACATCGAAAATGGACAGATGAAGTCCTCTTAAACAATCAAGATATCGGTCTATCTTTAGATGATTTGAATGAAAAGTTTCTTGCTTCTTTCACTGATTTAGAGATAGGTTCAGGTTTAGGAAGCTTTCTTCTTAGCTGTGCAACTAAGTGGACAGAGAGAAACTTTCTTGGTGTTGAGGTCTCTAAAAACGCCTTTGCCTCAGCTATCAAAAGAGCAGCACCACATAAAGAGGAGATTAAAAACTTTCGTTATCTCAATGCTCCTATTGAGAAGGTTATCCCTTTAGTTAAGGATGGTCAGTTTCAAAATATCTACATCAACTTTCCTGATCCTTGGCCGAAGAAGAAACACAAACCGAGAAGACTCACTTATCCTAATAAATTAAAAGAGTACTTTCGTATCTTAAAAGATGATGGTCATCTCTTTTTTAGAACTGATAATAAAAATCTCTTCTTTGAGAGCGTATCTTATTTCGAGGAATTTTCACTTTTCCACACGACTATCATCACTCCTTTTTATTCAGAGGAGACTGAGATTTTACCTTCGACTGAATATGAGAAAAAATTCCGTGAAAAAGGAGTTGAGATCAACCTGATCATCGCTACTAAAAAGAAAGATAGCTTATATTATAACGGCATATGAGAACAGTTTTCACGCATCTACTTTGGGCTAATCCTAAGATATTCGCAAATTCACCTGAACAAAGTTTTTATGACTATCATGTCACTCTTTTTAATGCCTCAGTGGCCAGATATAACGAAAACAACACTCTCTTCGGTCTTATAAAAGCCAATATCATCCTTCAGGGATTAGAGAATAAAAGAATATTAGATGATGCGGTTAAACTCTATTCTCTAGACTCTTTAAAGTCTCCAATATTGATCAAAACACTCTTCTCTACGATGCCTTATTTTGAATTTGAAGGAACGAAGATTTACATCCCGACTTATGATCCTGAAATCAACAGGCGGTATCAAGAAGAACTCTACTCTCTGAAGAGTTTCCCTTATGATTCGCTTGTTAAAGATAATCCTTCTTTTATCATCGATCCTTTTGAGTATTATCACCTTCTTCCTTTTGATTCTGTCTTCACTAGACTTGTTAAACTTAGATCGCATGATGAAGATAGCCATGCTTTCTATCATCCAGAATTATCAACCATTCTTGTCATCAATGATCAAGGTGGTCAACAAGCAGAGATCACTATTTTTGATGACCGCTTAAAAGACAAGGATGAGGATGGTCTTTTAGATCGAATCGAAAATGCGATGGATTACTACTTCAAGAATGATATGGATGGTTTACTAAAAGCCTTAGTTTCAAACAAGTTGATTTCAAAAGCTCTCTATGATGAGCTGAAAGAAATAGAAGCTGAAAAGAATTTGAGATGACTTTTAATATTTACACCCTAGGTTGCAAAGTCAACTCCTATGAATCACAAGCGATTCGTGAAGAATTATTAAAAGATGGTTTTATAGAAACTTCTTTTAAAACTGCAGATTTAGTGATTGTCAACACCTGTGCTGTAACCAGTGAAGCTGAACGAAAAGATCGTCAGGTAATAAGAAGAATAGCAAGAGAGAATCCTAACTGTAAGATAGTTGTTATGGGCTGTTCTTCCCAGATTCATAAAGAAGATTATCTCTCTTTGAATAATGTAGTCTCTGTCCTTGGTACTTACGAGAGAAAAAGAGCGATAAGACAAGGATTAGAAAAAGACTCAGTCAATAAAGATAATCGTCATTTTTCTTATGAAGATATGTGCATTACCAAAGGTGAACACCAAGTGAGAGCTTATATCAAAATTCAAGATGGCTGTGATAATTTCTGCTCCTATTGTATCGTTCCTTTCGCTAGAGGTAATTCACGTTCTCGAAGCAAAGATAGTATCTTAAAAGAAGCTAGCGCCCTTCTCACTAATGGAGTTAAAGAGATTGTCATAGGTGGAATCGACACTGGTTCTTATATCGATCCTGATGATAAGAATTACAAGCTTAAATATCTGATGTATGACTTAGCAAATCTACCTTTTGATGATTATCGAATCCGACTCTCCTCAATTGAAGAAAGTCAGATTGATGATGAACTGATCTCTCTATTTGCCAGTAATAATAAAATATGTCCTCACTTTCACATTCCTCTCCAATCAGGTTCACCAAAGATTCTCAAATTGATGAATAGAAAGTACTCGCTTGATGACTTTGATACAAAAGTTGAAAAGATTAAGAATGAAGTAAAGAATGTCGCTTTATCAACCGATGTGATAACCGGTTTTCCTAGTGAGACTGATGAAGATTTCAATAAGACTTATGATTTATTAAAAAGACATCGGTTCATGCGTATCCATGCTTTCCCTTATTCAGAAAGACCATTAACTAGAGCTATCAATCTTCCTGATAAAGTCGAAGTATCTCTAAGACAAGAAAGAGTCCGAAAACTGATCGCTCTCTCTGATGAAAACGAAAAGCTGTTCAAAGATAGTCTTAAAGATGAAACTCTAAGTGTTCTTATTGAAGAGAAAGAAGGCTCTAATATTTACAGAGGCTATAGTGAAAACTATCTGATGTTTGAACTCAAATCTGACGAAAATATCTTAGGAAAATTCATTGAAATAAAGTTGTAAAAAAACTAAAAGATAAGTTTAGCGTTTCTTTTTATTAAAAATTATAGATTTATCTACTATCCTTTCCATTCAGGACAAAATATCGACATTTCAGGACAAACTTAAGCCCTTTTTCTTTAATTTTTAGTTTTTTTATTGTCTAATAAGGGCAAGGTAAGAACAATATGAGAATAGCTGTAGTTGATGATTCAGCGAACGATTTGAATACGCTTTCGGAATTAGTCCACAGATATAGTGTTGAAAACGGACTAGAAGTCATCATCGATAAGTTTTTGAATGCTAATGAATTCCTAGATAATTTCTCACCTATTTATGACATCATTTTCATGGATATTGAGATGGGTGTCATCAATGGTTTAGAAGCAGCTAAGAAATTAAGAGAACTTGATTCCCATGTCCTTCTCATCTTCGTGACCAATCACATCAAGTATGCGATCAAAGGTTACGAAGTCAATGCGATGGCTTATGTTTTAAAACCTGTCAATTATGAGTCTTTATCTTTGCAACTTAATAAGTGTCTTGAACTTATCAGAAAAGATGAGAATCAATATTTAGAGATCAAAATCGCCTATGGAATGTTAAAGATTCCTATCAATGGTCTTCGTTATATCGAAGTTTATGGACATCAATTGATTTTTAGCACTTGCTTCAGTGATATCACGACCAGAGGTCGTCTTTCTGAATATGCAAAAATACTGATTCCACATGGCTTTTATAGATGTAATAGAAGTGTCATCGTCAATAAAAAATATATTGAACAGATAAAAGGAAGAGTCGTCGTCATCGGTAATAAAGAGTTTTATATAAGTAAATCGATGAAAGATTCCTTTCTGAACAATACTAAGTAAGAAAAAGTATGATAACTGAATATTTACTTTTACCAAATGATGTCTCAATACAAACGATCAACTTGATCTTTCCTCTTGAGTTATTCTTTTTTGAATTTATAGTGCTTCGTTTCTCAGCTCGTAAAAATCACTTTGTCCTACGCACTTGTGTAGTTGGCAGCGTCGCTTTACTCTATGTTCTTTTTGTTCCTTTATGGCTAGCGACATGGTGGATTGCTTTGATTTATTTCATATTGATGTTTTTCGTTTCCGTCTGGGCGATGTCTTTTATCTTTAATGAGAAACTCAAGCACATTCTATTTTATTGCTGTTCTGGGTATTGCCTGCAAAACATCTGCTCAAATCTAACCTGGATAATAACATCAGCATTTGCCTTTAATACAACTCTTTATAACATCATTCCAATAATTGGAAAATTGTTCTGTTAATATTAATAGTCGCTGTGTTTTATGGTCTCTATAGGAAGAAGTTGAGTGATGCCATCAACATCAAACTCATGAGTAGACAGGTCGTTCTTGTCACTTTACTCACAATAATTATCGTTGATGTTCTTAATGTTGCAAGCAATGTTTCAATAGTTGAAAATGCATCATTTACTGATACAAATACCCTTGATTATTATGTTGTCAGAATATCGATTATATTGTGTGATATATTAGTTCTTTTCTTACAATTTAGCATTTTCATACGGAATCTAATTGATACAGAACTACAGAAAATTTACAACATTTTCAGAAAAGATAATGTGTTTTTTAAATATAGTAAAGATAATATCAATATCCTAAATACACTAATTCATGATTTAAAGTATATGATTAACAATTCTAATATCAGTAAAAACGATGGTTTCGAATTAATCAATAATCATATCAAAGAATACGATGTGATGGTCACGACAGGTAATAAAACATTAGATATCATTCTAACTGAGAAGAATTATTTAGCTTTGAAGAATGGAATAACTCCATGCATCATCGCTCATGGTGAGCTTTTAAATTTCATGCAAGAAAGAGATATCTATACCTTGATAGGAAATCTCTTTGATAATGCGATTGAAAGCGTGATGGCTGTTGAAGATGAAAACAAAAGAAATATAACTTTAAAGATTACTGAAAAAGACAACTATATCGAGATCCAAGAAGAGAACAATTACACCGGCAAGTTGAAATTTGAAAACGAATCTCTAGTCAGCTCTAAAACCAATAAAGAAAACCATGGATATGGAATCAAAAGCATGAGTTATATCGCCAAGAAATATGGTGGTACTCTCTCTTTCAAAATCAATGAACAACTCTTTCTAATCACAATAAACATTCCTAAGCAATAGTTCATTCAGGACAAAGTTCTAACAACTCACGCTAAACCCCTTTCATAGAAATTTTAAACCTCTAAAATTTGGAAAAGTGAAGTGGGCATCGCAATTTGGGCATCGGGGTTAAGTCCAAGATTGCAAGCTCTTTCATCACAACAATTTCATTGGAGGATATTTAATGAAAAGATTTAGTAGCAGGCTAACAAGTGGCATCTTCGCTACATGCGCAGGTCTTTTCGCCATCTTAGTTGGCGTGACATCTGTAGCTTTCCAGTACAGAACTTATGTGGACAATGCCCTTGGTCTTTCCTCTTCTAAAGCAGTAAGTTCAGGTGATGAGGAAGAAGTCGATTCTCTTTATTTCAAATCTGATTTTGAAACTGCCCAAGAAGTCGTCGACTACCGTAATCAACACATGGAAGAAGTCGGTGCCGAAAGTAGTGTTCTTCTTAAGAATGAAAATAACGCTCTTCCTCTTGGCACATCAGGCGTCAAAGTGACTTTATTTGGTATGTCTAGTTATAACCCCAACTATGGCAACACCAATAATCCGATGGGCTTCACAGAAGCATTCGCCTATTCAAACATTGAAGTCAACCCCACGATGATGAGTTTCTATGAGGGTTTATCAGGAACTTATGCACGTAGCACTTCTGGCTTGATGTCTTCATCATCCACCTTTAGCATCGGTGAAGTACCCGCATCTGAATACGATGCTCAGCGTTCTACTCTTGAAGCTAGTTATGCTGAGTATGACGATGCTGCTATCGTCGTCTTAAGTCGTGAAGCTGGTGAAGGTGGAGACCTTCCTAGAACTACTGATGGTTATAGTGATCACGATGGTGATTCTACTCTCGGTCTAAATTCAGCTGAGAAAGCGATGATCCAAGAAGCTAAGAACAACTTTGAAAAAGTCATCGTTTTAATCAACAGCTCCAACGCCATGGAGATTCATGAACTTGAAGATGATGAGGATATCGATGCGATCGTTTGGATCGGTCTTCCTGGAAGCCGTGGTCTTGTCGGTGTCGGTCGTGTTTTAACCGGTGAAGAAAATTTCTCTGGTAAACTTGCTGACACTTATGCTGTCAACAATGCGATCGCCCCTGGTGCGATCAATTCGGGTGATTTCCAATTCACTAACGCTGATAGCATCGACAACTCTTACGGAAAAGAATATCTGATCTACGCCGAAGGTATCTATGTCGGATATCGTTATTACGAAACTCGTTATGAGGATACCGTCTTAGGATACGGTAATGCTGATTCAGCTAAAGGTGCTAATGATGGTATCGCTTGGGATTATGAAAACGAAGTGACCTATTCCTTTGGTTATGGTCTCTCTTACACTGACTTCACTCAAGAATTCGTCAGCGGCCCCACTTTCACTAGCGATGGTAATGTTGAGTTTTCTGTCAAAGTCACTAACACTGGAACAGTCGCTGGTATGAGTGTCGTTCAGGTTTATTTCCAAGCTCCTTATACTCATGGTGAAACCACGATTGAAAAAGCTGCTGTTCAATTACTCACTTATGATAAGACAGTTGAACTTGCCGCTGGCGCTTCTACCACAGTCGATCTTTCCGTTCCGGCAAAATACTTAGCTTCCTATGATGAGAGCGGCAATGGTAGTTATGTCTTGGAAAAAGGTAATTATTACTTCGCACTTGGTAATGGCGCTCATGATGCATTGAATAATATTTTGACTGCTAAAGGCTATAAAACAAGTGATGGTATGGATTATAACGGCAAAACTAGCTATACCACCTCTTGGTACAATGAAGAAGATGATTACACCTACACCACTAGTGATACTGGCGTAACTATCAAAAATCAATTCGATGATGCTGACATCAATTACTTCTATGAAGAAGATGTCGTGACTTATCTCTCTAGAAATGACTGGGAAGGAACTTGGTCTGATGCTATCACTGATATCACCGCCACCGATGAGATGCTTCCTGATCTTTCTGGTGACACCTATGAAGCTGGTGATAGTGATGTCTCTTCCATCACTGTCGGCGCCGATAATGGTAAAATCCTGCTCGATTATCGTGGAGTAGACTATGATGATGAGTCTTGGGATGAATTACTTGATCAGCTCACTTATGACGATTACAGCAATATCGCTAGATATTCTGGTGCCCCTATCGCTGAGATAGAGTCTATTGGATTTGCTGGTCTCCCTGTTAATGGTTCTCAAGGTTGCACTGATTATCCTAATGGCATGAGTACAGGCTTTAGAACTGATGATAGTTTAGTTTCTGCCTATGCCATCGATAGTTCTGATGAACTTGCTTCCTATACTTTCAGAACCTTAGCCTCTGAGAACAATCTCGGCGCAACATTTAGCCCTCGACTTGCTGAACAACAGGGTAGAGTCTTCGGTAATGATGGTCTTTGGTCTGAGATGTTCGGTTCTTGGAGTGCCGGTCTTAATATCCATCGTAACGCCTATTCAGGTAGAAACTACGAGTATTTCTCTGAAGATCCGATGCTCACAAATATCCAAGGTTCCAACATGATCAGCGCTGCTTATGAATATGGTCATATCATGATTCCTAAACACTTTGCTCTCAACGACCAAGAAGATAACAGACAATCCGTCGCTACTTTCGCTAATGAGCAATCCATCCGTGAAATTTACCTCCGTGCTTTCGAAGGACCGATGAGCCCTGATGAAGGTGGTGGTCTTGGCATCATGACTGCCTTCAATAGAATCGGTGTTATCCAAGCCTCCATCAGCTATCCTCTCGTCACCACCGTCTTGAAAGATGAGTGGGGATTCAATGGCTTTGTTATCACTGATATGGCTTACGATACCATCCAATATGGTAGAGCTTCTATCGTCGCTGGAACCGATATGATGCTCAACGCCTTCAGCACTTATGCAGATCTCGCTCCTGAATACTTCAGCAGTGATATTAAACTTCTCTCCGCTATGCGTGAAGCTGCCCACCATACTCTCTATGTTGTAGTTAATAGTGCGGGTATGAACGGCTTTACTGCTAACACTTCTCTCGTCGCCGTCATCAACTGGTGGCAACCCACTTTGATCATCATCGATGTCTTACTCGGTCTTGTCGCAATCGGAGCTCTAACTTTCTTCATCGCCGGTGAACTTAAAGACAGAAAGAACAAAGCCGATACAAATGCTGAACCTGAAACAAAACAGGAGGTGTGATAATGAACTACATTAAAAACAAATCCGTCGGTTTCTATACTTCACTAGCCACCGCTTTACTAGCTATTCTCTCTTTGATTTTCTTAGCGGTTGTCGCAGCTGATGGTGAAGGTATGTCTAATGCGGTTTATCCTCTAACAGCAATAGGATTAATTCTCGTCTTATTAAACATCGTCGCCGTCAACTTCAAAGGAATTAGAAACTTCTTCAACTATGGTAATGCTCTTGCTAGCGTCTTCTTCGCCACTAATATTGTCATGTTCTTAATCGGAAGAATGACTTGGTTCATGAGTATCGCTTCAAGTAGTATCGTCACTCCTTTGTATGGAACCTTCTTCTTCACCTGCGGTTTGATCGTTGTCACTTGGATTCTCTCCGTCGTTAACGCTTTCTTTAAAATCGAGAAGTAAAGTAAAATAGCAAGCGGTTAGATTCCTTCTAGCCGCTTGCTCCTATTTTGGTGAACCATAATGATATTGGAAAAATTAAAAGAATTTAAAAAATGTGATTTGATCTCTGGAATC
Organism: uncultured Clostridiaceae bacterium; assembly: GCA_964427595.1. Taxonomy (GTDB): domain Bacteria; phylum Bacillota_I; class Bacilli_A; order RFN20; family CAG-288; genus Enterosoma. Next base: position 74,886 of record CAYRUQ010000002.1, read on the forward strand.
GGATTCATCCTCTTTGCCATCACTTCAGTTTGGATTTTAATCGACATCGTTTTAGTCGGTGAGACTGTTTCCTTTATCGCTGTCAGCGTCATCGTTGCCCTATTCACATTATTTGCTGTCTTCGCTTGGCTTAGCCGTATCTCTCTTCTTTGGATTCCAGTTGCTGTCGGAAGCTTTGTTGTTTATAGTTGCACCAATTTCGCTGGTAAAATTGAAAACCCTGCATATATTGTTTGGGCTATAGTAGCTTGTTTAGCTGGAGTCGGAAGCATCGTCTTCCAAATCCTTGAAAAAGCAGCTCCTCGTAAAAAAGGATATGGTGCTGCTATCGCCTTCATCATACTTGCCATCTCTGGAGCGAGTGTTTGGGGTGGTAATGTTTCTAGCGTCAGTTCTAAAACAGCATCCGCTCAACACGAGTTATGGGCTGTCCCTGATAAATATGATGCAACTGAATGTCCTGAACCTGGAACTTTAGAGACGATCACTTACCAGACTAAGGCTTATTCAACTGATGAACACGAAGTCACTAAATCAGCCTATGTTTATCTTCCTTATGGATATGATGAAAATGAACAGTACGACATCCTTTATTTGATGCATGGAACCGGTGATGATGAGTCTTATTGGTTTGTGACTTACGAATACAACAAAGTCATGCTCGATAATCTCATCTATTACGGAGATATCCGCCCTGTCATCGTCGTCACTCCTACTTGGTATGTTGATGGGGTCAGTGAAGATGATCCTGATCTTCTCACCTACACTTTCAAAGATGAACTGAAGAACGATCTCATCCCCGCCGTTGAAAGTAAGTATTCCACCTATGCTGAGAGTACAGATGCTGAAGACTTGATCGCCTCTCGTGATCATAGAGCATTTGCTGGTCTCTCTCGTGGTTCTTCAACGATGTGGCATTCAGCTTATATAGGAGCTCTAGAATACTTTTCAATCTTTGGTGCCTTCAGCGGTAGCTTGACTACTCAAGAAGAGTTTGCCGCTACTTGGACTGGTGATTATGCCGATTATGACATCCAATACCTCTACAACACTTCTGGAAGCTTTGACTTCCTTCTTAAAGAACATTGGAATAGCTTCAAGCAATTACTTGAAAATGACTCTCGTTTAGTGCTCGGTCAAAATTGTTCCTTTGATGTCTTCCCGATGGTTTATCACCATATCAATTCTTGGCATTTAGCACTTTATAACGCTCTTCAATTATTCTTCCCTGTTAGTTAGATATCTAAAGGCTGGCTACCTATAGATATATCTTCTACTCTATCTTGGTAGAGTAGGCTCCTTTCTAGAGGACGGACATGACCTCTGTTTGCAGTTGCCTGCAGCTTCTTTCCATGGTTATCCCGTCCTTTTTATCTGTTCATTCTAGAGTCTTATTAAGAACTATTAACATAATGTTGAG
>CAYRUQ010000003.1:0-75013 GCA_964427595.1 uncultured Clostridiaceae bacterium
GCATACAGACAATAACATATGAAAAAGGACAAATAATTTCAATTGTAAAACGCTTCTACAAAAATTTGTTCTCTTTATTGAAACCAATATTGATTAATAAGCAAAGAAAAAGCCCCGAAGGGCTCTTTGTACTAAATATCTATTCAATCAAAACGGTAAGACTATAATGTAAAATCTAGATGTTCTACTATTTATGTCACATTTTACTTTCTTCATCTACCCATTTGCCATAAACCCATATCTAAAAATTTCATTTGAGGATATACTAATGAAGGATCAACTTTCAAGTTTAAAGTCAAACGTTTAGCTTCTAGGACTTCTTTATTATCCTTATAAAATTTGATAAGGGCTCTAAATGACTTTTCACCAAATTTTTGAACAAAGCCTTTACATTTATATATGCTTTGTCCTTTTTTAATAGCATTTTTCAGAAATTCATCATAAGCAGGAATACAACCCATTGTGCCCAATAATACTTTTGTAATTAGCGTATCCGATATCTCTGTGTCCACTTTTTTAGGCTTTGCTTCTGTTCGAAACGAATCGTACATATTTTTAATTTTTATGATTAATCCATCTTTCTCGTCAAAAAGTAATTTTAAGTTGTCTTCAAAATCTGAGTTTGAATCATCCCAATAATAAGCAAACAAGTTGCTATATTTTTTATCCAAAATCTGCTTAACAACTTTCTTATGTACTCTGTAATCATAATTCAATAGGAACGAAGAACCTCTATACATTCCCCAAGAAGCTAAATAGAAAGCTAAGTAATGTGCAAGTTCTAAGTAATCATAAGGTGTAAGAATTCCACCTTTTTTTAATTTTTCTTTAGCATCATAAAACTTTTTATAACAATATTCCCACGAATAATATCTTGAGTGAGGATTGGCAGTCATTTCCACTTTAAGGTCATCCACAGATGTTAATAAATCGGTTACCATTTTACTTTTCCTAATACTTTTTTACCTTTTCCTATCTTCCACCAACAATTTAGAATAAGCGTTTACCAAAATAGTATAATCGTTTGTCAGATTTCTAACAATTTATATTTATACTTCAACTATCAAAACACTAAATAAAGAAAAAAGCCCCGAAGGGCTCTTTTTACTAACTGGCGGAGTGAGAGAGACTTGAACTCTCGCGGGGATTACTCCCCCTAAGTCCTTAGCAGGGACTCCTCTTCACCAACTTGAGTATCACTCCTCAAAGGCATTAACTATTATCAATATTTTAGCCGATTTAGTCAAGTTTTTATAGATGCTGTTACTTATAGTTTTTAAACATAAACGAATGTTTGAAAACCAAAACTCATAACCGAAGTCGTTATCAATAATTGATACTTTGTTTAGTCGATAATTTCTTTATCTCCATTAACAAAACCTACTACTTTTTATCATGAAAATGCCGGCTGTTTTACCAGCCGGCATCTTGTTTAACTTGGAAAGATTAGTAGTTGATGACGATAGAGTCAATGTAGAATGCACCTGAAACAGAGTGATTAATTCTGAAATAAGTGGCATTATCTACAGAACACTCAACTGTTACAGCTGTGCCATCAGTATAAGACACATCTTGCGTACTTGCGTTTTCAGTGATGGTTTCTGTTCCAAACTGAACAGCTAATCTTGCTGAAGAATTGCTTGCTCTAGAATTGAAATTAAAAGTGATACTTTGAATTGCGTTAGGAGTAGCAGAGGTATTCCATAATGCTGCAGTGCTGCCATTATTAATACGCCATTGGATTCCATTGCCGAAATTGGCTAATTCAGTATACTCAAGACCAACCCCATCAATAGTGCTTGTGCCATCACCATATGAACTTAAGCCAAGTAAATCGGCAGTGATAGTAGTAGAAGTGACTTCTTCATTGTCTGAAATATAAGTAACAGTGACATTGTTAACGACGCTAGCAGAGAAAGTGTACTTTCCATCTGCTTCAGCAGTTAAAGTCTCAGTAGTATAGCTACGATCAAGAGTAACAGTTCTAACACTATAACCAGAGTCGGGAGTGATGGTTAAAGTAACGGTGTCACCATATGAATAAGCATCTTTGTCAGTGGTGACAGTTCCGTTTTCACTAGTGACATTAACAGAGTAAGTGTTAGAAGAAGCACCATAGCTAGTGACAACACCCATAATCTCATGAATTGAATTATAGACAGTATAGATGACATTCATAGTGACTTCATAACCATCTTGCATATCAGCAAGAGTAGTTTGAGCGTCTCTAGGATTGCTCCAAGAAACGACACCATCAACTGCGCTTAAAGCAGATTCTGTTGTGGTAGCTCCATAAATCATAATGCTATCGCCAGTAGTAGGATCAGTTAAATAACCATTGCCGAATTGGTCGCCTTCCCAACCTTCCATGATGCCAGAAACTTGGTAAAGAACACCTTCTTCAGCATCGCCAGAGATTAAGTCACTAATGGTAGTAGCGGTAGGCTCAGGCATGGTGGTATCAGTGTCGCCACTAGCATCTTCGTTTACCTCAGCATCAACAGCGATGGCTTGGATATAACTAGAAGAAGAATTATAACCATAGAAGTAAGCAGTGACATCATAAGCTTTACCGGCTTCAAATTTACTATAGAGCTCACTTTGATTGCTGACAGAGACTAAACCGATAGAAGTTCCATTGTAACTGAAGTAAACATTATAGCTCTCAACACTAGTACAAGTTGCGGTAAAGGTATAAGGTTTAACCATAGTAGTAGGAATAGGATTTGATGTGCCATATCCAGTGAAGGCAGCTACAACATCATCGGTGAGGGCAGTATCACTTTGAACTGTAGGAGCATCATTAGAGTCAAGTAAGGTATAGTCGTTGACAGCGTTGACTTCAATAGTTCCGTAGTAGTTAGTGACAGTACCTTCAATCTCATAGTAGTTACCGACAGTGAAGTTGCCGATGAGAGAAGAACCATAAACAACGATCGCACCAGTTCCATCATCGAACACCATAGTGTTGTAGTTGTTAGAGGCGACAGCGACACCTCTGAAGAGGACAGTTGTATCATCATCAGTGATCTCGCTGATAGCTTTGACAGTGAGTTCTTCCTCAACTGTGACATTGATAGTCTTGGTGACATCACCTAAGGTCGCAGTGATGGTGGTAGAACCAGCAGCGACACCAGTGATGGTATAAGAATAGCTTCCTTCATCAGTGACGGTAGCAATATCTTCATCAGAGGAAGCGACAGTTAAAGTGTCAGCAGAACCAGAAGGTGTGAGGCCGACGATAGTGACAGAAGCAGAGCTTCCAGCGTTGACGGTGACATTATAAGAGCTGACTTGGACTAAGTTCTCAGTGACATCAAGAGGAGTGACGCTAGTGATGTACATAGCGGCATATCCGTTGGAGGCAGAATAACCACCGAAGTAAGCTTCGATCTCATAGTAAGCATAAGAATTGATGGTGAAGGTGTCAGGCATATAAGAAGGCTCTAAGACGACATCAGCACCATCGAGGTTGATGGTGGTATATCCGCTTAAAGTAGAAGTGACAGTCTTCCATTTATACTTGACGACATCAGTGGTGGTGAAGCTAGAACCGATGAAGCTTTCTGCTTTTTCAACAGTTAAATCAACGGCATCAGCGACAGTTCCGCTCCAAGCAGAAGAGAGAATAGTGACTTCAGCAGAAGAAGTGAATTGAATTAAACCGTTATAAGTGGAGTAACCAGTATATCCACCACTGGAAGAAGCGACGTTTTTAACCTTGACGTGATTACCAATAGCATAGGTGGAGGAAGGATCAGTACCGAGATAATAATAAACAGAACCGGTTCCATCAGTAACTAAGAACCCTCTTGTGGTCAAAGCGACGATTTCACCTTCGATAGTGACAGCTTGTGAACCTAAGAGAGTAGAAGTAAGAGAACTGATTGTGGTGATTTCTTCATCACCGACGACGATGGTGTACTCAGCATAGTTACCATCAAACTCCTTGTCGGTAGCTTTGATCGTGACGCTTCCTTCACTGACACCAGTGACGACACCTTCATCGTTGACAGTGGCGATAGTCTCATCAGAAGAAGTCCAGTTATAATCGGAAACAGCATTCTTTCCGCTGGTGGAAGAGACAGTGAAGGAGATGGTTTCTCCGACACCGACGACATCGTTAGAAGGACTGATAGTGACAGAATCATAAACGCTGATGTCGATAGAAGCAGAGACATCACCATAAGCGACGGTGATAGTGGCAGTGCCAGAACCCATCGGATAGATGACTAAACCGGAAGTGGTGATGACATCAGTGTCAGAAGAAGTGACGGTCAAGAGGCCTTGATTGATGGCGTTAGGTTGATTGAAGACAGGATCAGTGGTGAGGCTGATCGTACGATAGCTGTCGGTAGTGAGCCATCTTGCTTGTAACTCCTCAGCGTTAGTGATCTCGATGGAGTTGATTGACTCGGGTAAACTTGAAGAGGAGGAAGATGAAGATGAAGAGGAGGAAGAAGTAGAAGAGGTGACACTAGAAGTGACACTTGAGTCAGTGTTAGAAGATGTTACGGACGAAGCATCTGTGGAACAACCAGCTAAAAAAGCTAAAGACAGCAAACCGACGATGGAAAACAGGAACTTCTTTTTCATGATTTATCCTCCTTTTTGACAATCATGTTTAACTACTTTAACTACTGAAAGAACACTTCGTTTTGTATATCCTTAAGAAGTTGAGAATATCTCGACTTTTTAAGCAATCCTAGGGTAGTGAAAATGATACCTAAAACTAGCATCACTCCACTGGCGACGAACATGATGATGGAGACATAAAACTCAGGGCTTGACATGACAAGCTGATGGTTATTGGCCGGCTTATGGGCAAGAACGAAGAAGAGGATAGCGAGTATCAAGACGATGACGCCGATGACATTGAGACACATGCCACTTGAGAAGAAGTTTCTTCCTCTTTGAATCTCAGCATGAGAAGCAGCTGATAAAGACTTGATATCAGCTTCATCAAGATGGTGATGAACAAGATATCCGCATCTCGGGCAGATGTACTGAATATCAGTCTCTAAATCGACCACCTGATCCTCTCCATATAAACCGAGAGAGTTAGCCTTGCTTTCGATTTTATCGATGTTGAGATTCTTGCCGCAATGGCTGCAATACATGAACAAACCCTCCTTTGTTATCAAGCTTCAAAAAGCTCAGTGGGTTGGAAGTCTTCACTGCTGCAGAGATTGATTTGATAAGAAATATTTCCAGTAGTGGAAGACTTGTGATAGGTGTAGATACCATAGTTGAGGGTGAAAGTATATCCTTTAAAATCATCAACCGTAGTGAGTCTAGTACCATTGAGAACACCGTTTGTTCCATCGTTTAGACGATACAAGAAAGGAACATAAAGGCTATAATCGAGTCTATTTCCGTTGGTATCTTGTAAATAAAGGGTGAACTCAGTGGCATCATCGCTAGCATAACCTCCATAGACTTGCACCTCTTGGGTCAGTCTGACAGGAGTGTTGAGATACTCGTAAGTGGCATAGCCTAATTCGGTAGGTGCTAATTCAGCGATGTGAAGTTGAGTGAGCTCATCAGTGTTTTCACTAGCTTCAACTAAGACTTGAGCAGCGTTATCAGCGGTGGAATAAAGGTTGAAGTTACCATCAGTCAATTGGAAACCGAAATTCTCTGATTCTAAGGCGAGACCACAAGCTTCGATATAAGCGTTAGCGGTGGTGTATTTAGAGGAGATAGAACTCATACCGGTGTAGAAGTTGATACCAGCATAGGTATCAGTTTCAGCATCATATTGATTGATATATAAGATATTGTTGGAATAACCAGCGACAGTGCCGGTGATTCTGACTTTGACGTTGTCATAAGCATTCTCATAAGTGGGATCTTCTAAAGTCTTGATGACTTCAGCTTGAAGCTCAGCGATAGAGACATCCTCATAATCACCATAGTTGTATAAAGGATCATCTTCACCAGAGAAGAGGTTAAGTTTATAAGCTTGAGCCTGAGCTTCAGCAGCATAGAAGATGTCAGCAAATTGAGGGACATAAGAGACGTTCTTGACATTAGACCAACCTTCTTGGACGATCCAAAGGTTCAATAAAACGAGTTCAGAAGGATCTGCGTTTTCTTTCTCAGTGTTGATCCAAACTAAAGTGACATATCTCTCACCGGTGGTGTCATAAGAAGGAGCTTCATAAGTGTCTAAAGTCGTACCGGTGATGACGATCGTTCCAGATTCATCAGCAGCTTGTAATTTCTCTTTATTGAAGTTAGAAGCACCTCTTCCGTAAGGTTGAACAGAACCGGTGCTCTCAGGAGTATCGATACCATAGTAACGAGATTTGATTCTAGTGCCATCAGCAGCATAGAAGTGAGCGGTGTCACCATCGATACAAGTCGCTAAATCGACCTGTTCGATACCATCCTCTAAGAAGGTCTTTCCTTCATAATCGAGGTCGAGAGTGACCCCACCATCGTGGACATAGTCAACCCAGTCCGCTAAGGTGACACTGGAAGTGTCATCTTCAGTGACTGAACTATCGATAGAGGATGTTGTTGAAGAAGCGATAGCATTATCACAACTAGCTAAAGTAAGAATCAAAGGAAGAGCGAATAACCATTGTAATTTCTTTCTCATAAAATTCCTCCTCACAGATTATTCTTGGCTGTATTTTCAGCATTAGCGAAGGCGGTGTCGATATCAGAGAGTCCAGTGAAAACCTGGGCGATGATACCACCGACTGCATCTCTAGCATAAGCAGAGCCTTTGAAGACAGGAGTGTTGTAATAAGAGCCATCGATCTCTTCGACGACAACTTTAGCGACATCTCCGATCATCTCACCAGAGTTGGAAAACTCTTGGAATAAGGCAGTCTCGTAGCAAGATTCTCTGACTGCAACATAACCTTCAGATCCGTTAATACAAAGCTGAGTATTGACATCAGTCGAAGTTAAATACTTCAAGAATTTATAAGAATAAAGAGCCTTCATGCCGTCTGTATCATCAGCGGCATTCAAAACAGTGGCTGTTAATCCTTGAGTGACATAAACCGGGTTATCAGGATTGAAAGCCGGAACCGGGCAGATACCGACTTCAAATGCGCCACCAGAAGGATAGTTATAACCAGCACCACCTGATGAACCGATATCAAAGAGACATTTCTCAGCGGTGAAGTAACTAGAACCATAAACACCAGTGGTGTCTTTAGTGGTCAAGATCTTATCATCATGAGCCTGTTTTAACTCAGTGACCATCTCTTTAGCTTCATCATTATTGAAGAGAATGCTTCCGCTTCCATCATCGTTATAACCGATGAACGGGATATCATTTTGCATACAATTGGTGATGAAAAGGTTGGAATCAGAATCATAGAAGCAGGTGTAGAAATCACTGACGAGAGAGTGATCATAGCTTGAATCATAATAGATCCAATAACAGAAGTCCATGAACTCATCCCAAGAGAGAGAAGCTAACCAAGTAGCTGCTCTTGAGGTGGTGGTCAAGGAAGTGTTGTACTCCATCGCTAAAGGAAGGACGATTGAAGCGTTGTAATACATGACTTCAGTCGACTTCATCAAAGGAAGGGAATAGACGCCTTCAACAGCGTAGTTAGAACCTTCTTGATAGAAGACATCGACGAAGTCAGAGACATCACCATCTCCGATCCATTCTTCTTTACCAAAACCGACTTCATCATCATTGATATACTGGCTCAAATCGACGACGAAATCGCCTCTGTTAGTCTCTCTGGCGAGATACTCAGCGACATGGTCAGGATAAGCGATCGCTAATGAAGGTTGAGTGCCGGTTGTAAAAGAAGTGAGGATCTTAGTTAAGATATCATCATAGCTTCCTTGATACTGAAGCTCGATGTTGATCGTGATGCCGTCATTCTCTAAGACGAGCTTTTCAAATTCATCGATTCTGGTCTCTAATTCGGATTGAACTGTTTGACCAGAAGTGTGCCAAAAGTAGATCGTGTAATTATCGCTAGTGGCAGTGGTAGAAGAAGTGGAATTATCAAGAGAACTATTTCCACTTGTACAAGAAGAAAGCCAGCCTGAAAAAGATACGAGAAGCGCTAGGGCTAGGGCTTTGTTTGTTTTCATGTTTAACCTCCTTCAGACTGGCTTTGTCTAGTCTGTGATTAAAAGTTTAAGTTTTTAGTTGTTAGATCAGAGAGCGTTCTTAGCGATGTTCTCGTAGTAATCAAATTGAGAATCAAGATTTGCTAAGAATGTAGCAGTATCAGTAGCTAAGGTCCAAGTCATCAAACCTTCGACGGTATCTCTGACATCAGCAGAACCCTTGAAAACGGGGCTGGTGTAAACATAATCGTCGACGGTAGGTAAGTATTCCCAGTTTCTGGCTAAAAGCATATCTTGGGTGCCAGTAGTCTGTTCTTCGGTATTAGAAGCAGCTTCATATTGAGCGGATTCATAGAAGGAGTTTCTGATGCCCATGTAACCAGTGTTGATAGACCATTCGATGCAGTTAGTCTCATCGGTGAGAAGCTTCCAAACGACATAAGCAGCTTTTGCTCTGTTCTCATCGCCTTTATCTAAGACGCAGAAGGAAGGGCCTTGAGAGATCTGTTGATTGTAGTTGTCTTCAGTGATATTAGCACCAGTGATCTCTTGAGTACCGATCGTGGTATCTCCGACCTCAGCGTGAGGGATAGGAGCGACAGCGACATCAGGAGTATTGGTGCTCCAAAGATAAGTGACACCAGCGGTGGAAGAGACGGAGAATAAGCATTGGTTAGCGGTGAAGAGGTTAGAGGTATAGCTACCAGTGGTACCTTGAGAGACGATGTATCCGCTATTAGCCCACTCGTTGAACTTGGTCATCAAGTCCTTCATACCTTGGTTGTTGAAGAGGATCTCACCAGTACCGGCTTCATTGATACCAGTGTAACCAAGACCATATTGCTGAGCTAAAGTGATGAAGAGGTTATCATCAGAGTCATAACCTAAGATGGCGGTATCACTCTGGCTGAAATCTAAGAGCTCAGTATCATTCTCGTTGTACCACATCAAAGCAGGGCAGAGTCTTTCGAAGAATTCTTCCCAGGTCAAGTCAGCGAAGTAAGCATCATTTAAAGGAAATCCATCATTGATACGATCGATACCAAGTGCGTCGCAAGCTGCATTTAAGTTGAGACCATTTAAGACGCCTCTGTTGTAATAAAGACCTTCAGTGGACTTGGAGAAAGGTAAGGAATAGACACCATCAACGACATACTCACTACCTTCATCAAGGAAGGCTTCGATATAGTCGGCCTCATCTTCATCAGTGAAACCGATAGTCTCATCGGTGATGTAGGGCTCTAAGTTGACAGCCTTACCAGCGTTGATGTAATCGGCGACATGATCAGGATAGCAATAAGCTAAATCAGGATAGTTGTTAGCAGAGAAACCTTGTAAGATGGCGTCATGAAGATCGGAATAACCCATGGAATTCTGGAAGGTGTTGGTGATCGTGATGTTAGGTTCGAGCTCTTGAACTCTTTCGAGCATCGTGTTGAAAGCGGTCTGGTTACTGGTACCGATCGTGGTCCAAATCTCGATTTCAACAGGTTCAGTGATGACGGGAGTGTACTCTCCATCAGAAGTAGTAGTAGATGTAGTAGTAGAAGAATCAGTAGAAGAAACAGCATCTCCGCCGGAACTACTATCACCAGCAGCGACTGATGAGCTGTCAGTTCCACTAGAGCAGCCAGCGAGAACTAAAACTGAGAGTAAGGGCAAAACTTTCCAAAAACTCTTCATTTGATTTCCTCCTTTTTGAAATCAATCTTTTTAATATGGTCAATCCCTAGTGAGGGTATCAACACCGAAATCAGCCTTTGATGCCGGCTCTGCCGACACCTTTCATGATGTACTTTCTGAAGAAGATGAACAGTAAGAAGAGAGGGACGGTGACGATGACGGTAGCGGCCATCTGATAACCGTATGAGGTTCTACCAGCATCAGCATCAGTGAAGCTAGAGCTTCTAAGACCATTAGAGATGAGTCGGTATTCATCAACGGAAGTGACGAGGTTAGGCCAGACGTAAGAGTTCCAAGTTCCCATGAACTTCAAGATAGAGATGGAGATCAATGTAGGAGCAGCAAGAGGAACCATGACTCTCCATAAGAACGACCAGTCTGACTTACCATCGACTTTAGCAGCTAAGTAGAGCTCGTTAGGGATCTGTTTGAAGTTCTGTCTTAATAAGTAGATGTAGAAGACGGAGATGATGAACGGGACGATCATAGATAAGTAAGCGTCAAGTCTCGTCTGCGAAGATCCGATCCAACCGAAGCTAGCGACGGTGATGTAGTTGGTGATGACCATCATCTCGCCCGGGATCATCATCGTCATCAAGAAGATCATGAAGACAGCTTCACGACCTTTGAAACGAAGTCTAGCGAAGGCGAAGGCGGCTAAGATCGTCGTGATGAGAGTGCCGAGAGTCGAGAAGAAACCGACGACGACCGTGTTGACTAAGTAAGACAAAAAGTCAAACGACTGGAAGACATAGACGTAGTTAGACCACATGATGACAGTCGGATATAAAGTTTGTGTGACGCTTTCGATTTCTGAGAAGCTCTTTAATGATGTGATGATCATCCAGTAGAAGGGGAAGATCATGATCAGAGCTAAGAATAAGACGACGACATAGAGAATGATCGTCGAGATGATGGAAGAGACTTGTTCTCTTTTTCTCATCGTTTCCACAGTCTGTCCTGAATCAGCTAAAGAGAGGGTGATATTTTGGTTGATTCTGATCTCAGAGAAATCTGTGTACTGGCTCTTTTTCAGTGATATGCCAAGCATTATCATTCACCCCCTTTCATCAATAGTAGACCCTCTTCTTAGAGACGGCTAGTTGAATGACAGTGAAGACGAGGATGACAGCGAAGAGGAAGACGGCGGCTGCGGCCGCATAAGAGGTGTGGCTGGTCATGTTATCGTAGATGTAGTAAACGATCGTGTACATGTTATAAGAACCGCTTAAGGTACCAGGGTTGTTGAACAAGGCGACGATCGATGAGTATTCCTTAAACGCACCGATGAATGAGGTGACGACGATATATAAGATCTGTGGTGACATCAGAGGAACAGTGATCCTCCATAAGGTCTTTCTCTTGGAAGCACCATCGACTTTAGCAGCGTTGTAGTACTGAGCATCGATACCTTGTAAACCGGAGAGAAAGACTAAAATCTTAAATGGGATATCAGACCAGATGATATAGATACAAAGAGGGATCATAGCTACATATTGATCAGCACCGGTGATCCAAACCGTATCTAAACCGAAGAGGTAGTTGATGATACCATTGTCATCAAACATGACGGAGAAGACCATACCGATAGCGATCGTATTAGTGACATAAGGTAAGAAGAAGACTGTTTGTAAGAATTTCTTAAACCAAGTAAGTGAGTTTAAAGCGACTGATATCAACAAAGCGATAGTAGTGGAGAGAGGGACAGTGACAAAGACGATGATGAAGGTGTTAGGGATAGCATATTGAACGAAGTTTTGTTCATAACCGCCACCGGATGTCATCGTGATACCGAAGATGATTCCGAAGTTATCTAAGGTGAAACCGGAAGAAGTGAAGGTGATCTGATCGTAATCTTTCATGAAGGCGATGACTATCGTATTGATCAAAGGATAGAGAAGGAAGATGACGAGAAGAATCAAAACCGGTCCTAAATAGAGCCAAGCCTTCCAGTTGTTATTAGAAGCAGTATCCTGAATACCAGTGATCTTATATGGTTTCTTCTTGCTAGAAGAAGGATCAACGAGTCTGATGATCGTATTACTTTCACTAGAAAAACCATCAACAATATCCGGACGCTCTTCGAAGTAATCGTTAGCAGCGGTGAGACTCACCTGCTCACGAAGGACTTGTTCCTGTTCCATTATCACGTCCTCAATCTATATAGATTCTCTGCTCAGTCTCGTGATTGAAGATGAAGAATTTATCCTCTTTCAAGCTTAATTGAACTCTGCCATGAGAGACTTGCTGATCAGATGAGACGACGATCTTGAAGGAAGTCTTAGTGCACTCCTTATGAGTGGCGACGACAAACATATCACGTCCTAAGACCTGAAGCATGTCAACATCAGCATGGAAACCGAGTTGTTGAGTATCAGCAAGAGCGACATTCATACCTTCAGGACGGATAGCGACATAGACTTCTTGATCATCGATCTGTTTATTCAATTCATAAACTTTCTCATCACCGATATATAAGGCATTACCAGTGATACGGCCATTGAAGACATTGATAGGCGGAGTTCCTAAGAACTGAGCGACGAAGAGGTTAGCCGGTTGATTGTAGACATTTTGAGGAGAATCGATCTGTTGTTCTTCACCGAGCTTCATAACGACGATCTTATCGGAGATAGACATAGCTTCTTCCTGATCGTGAGTGACGAAGACGGTGGTGATACCGGTATCTCTTTGAATTCTCTTGATCTCTTCTCTAGTTTGAAGTCTCAAACGAGCATCCAAGTTAGAGAGAGGTTCATCAAGTAATAAAACTTTAGGTTTCTTGACTAAGGCTCTAGCGATAGCGACACGCTGTTGTTGACCACCGGAGAGCTGAGACGGTTTTCTTTCAAGATATTCTTCAACCTGAACGAGTTTAGCAGTCTCTTCAACGATCTCTTTACGCTCTTCTTTGGTTAAGAGTCTATGAGTGATAGCAGTCTTTGCATCGGTGACGATGTTCTCTAAAAGAAGTTCTTCTTTTAAATACTCAACCGCTTCTCTAGCAGCTTCTTCATTGATCTTCTTTAAGATGATGAAGAAACGGCGTTGACCATTTTCATAATAAAGTTTCAGATCGGAATAGTGATATCTTCTCTTTCTGAGAGTGAGCTTGAGATCATTGGTGAACTCAGCATCAACGACATCACTGACACCAAAGGAAGTCTCAGTGAATTCGACTGCGTCACAGACGGCTCTCTTGAAGTCTTCTAATTGAATAGTTAAAACACCTCTGATACGAGCGACGATCTCATAACAGACTTTAGCTTTGAAGATGGTGATGGATTCGACATGTCCGTACTCAGACATAGCCGCTCTTTCAGCTTTGATGTACTCATCGATATGGTCAGTGGTGAAACTTAAAGGAAGATGACCGATGAAGTTGATGGTTGATTTTTCTTTCTCACTGACACGAGTGACATCAGCTCTGATCTTGATATCATATAAAGCTTCACTAGCTTGTTCTTCTTCATACTCTTCACTATCAGGATGGATGATATGTTCTCTGAAGTTATCTAAGAAGAGATCTTTGTTCTCAGCCGAGACAGAGAGAAGGTCAATCTTTAAGTTTAAAACTTCTCCGTCAGTTTCTTCTTCGATATCAGAAGAGACGATTTTATAATTCTTTTTCTTCAAGCCTAAGCGACCGATCAAGGATTTGACACTAGCTAAGATTCCATCGACATCATCCTCTTCCTTCATCTTGTAAGTGTAGTTGATATGGTAGTTGTAGAAAGTGACGAGAGGAACTTCAACCTTGAGGTTGGTGAGTGGGAATTCAATGTTCTTATAAATTGTCATGTGAGGATAGAGAGCATAATTTTGGAAGACAAGACCGATACCTCTCTTCTCGGGAGGGAGGTTAGTGACTTCTTGATCACCAAACCACACTTCACCAGAAGTAGGTTTTAAAAGTCCAGAAATCATGTATAAGGTAGTGGATTTACCACAACCAGAAGGTCCGAGAAGACCGACTAATTTTCCATCTGGGACCTCGAAGTCTAAGTTATTGACAGCGATGGTATCACGAATGTTCTTCTTAGAGTCACCGGGGAATATTTTGGTGAGATTCTTCAGTTTGATTTCCATAATTCTGTCTCCTGATCTCTTAATTAGTTCCGTCGTCTTCTACATCATTATCTAATTGGAGCTTCTCTTTCATTCTTCTTTCTAGGTAATTCTTGATGGCTAGATAGAAGAATTTAGCGAAGTATCCGATGAAGATGATTCCTATGATCGATAGACATACGATGTAGTTATCTAATGGGTTATAAGTAGATAGTGCACTTGCGATGAAACCGACACGATAGACGATTATCAAGATATCCATCAACAGCACTGTCACCGCTAAATATCCGAGGATATTAGTCTTGAAGAATCTCTTCGGTTGAACTCTCTTAAATTCATCGTTCTTATATTTGTTAGAGAAATAGAAGTAGGCGACGATGATTCCAGCGATATAAACAGCAGAGAACACGAAGAGAATGATTAATAAGTTAAATAAAACATTGTGGAAGAAAACATTAGAGAAGTCATCATCTTCAACTTCAAAGTAGATGGAGCCAAATCTAGTCGTATAGATAGAAGAATTAAGCTCAGCTAAAGTGTCATTATTGATGATGCTGATCTTGAAAGAACTACTGCACAATGAGACGCCAGTTAAACCATCTAAATTGATGTTTTCAACTAACATATGAACGACGGTATCACCTTCATCAACCGTGAAGGAAGTGGTCTGAGCATAGTCATCATAAACATAGACAGTTTCCATCGAATCGTCTTCATAAGCTAAAAGCAGATAAGCAGAGTTCATATTAGTGAAGGTGAATTGATAGGAATAAGTACCTCTTGCTAAATAGCCTTGATTAGTCTCATAAGCACTGGAGCTAGACATCTGCTCTGTATAAAGGTCGACAGTGTTGTTATGAACCGTAAATGTAAAAGAAACATATCTACCAAGTGTGGACACGTAGTCCATACTAGCGGATATGTATTGTGTCAAATCAATATTAGTAGAGCCAGCTGTAGAGTAGCTGAAGTAATCTTCAGAAGAATCAATGTAATAAGATTGCTCGCCAGGATAATAGTTGGTGCCATCAGTAGCGATTTCAAAAACGTTATAGAAAACAAGAGAGCCATCGATGATAGAATCGCCGGGATTGATGAAGAGATCGATAGTGACAGAAATATAAGTGTCGAAATGATCTCCTAAGCCCTGATAAGCGATATTACCAGTGCTAGACTTTTCAATCTCGGACTCTCTTTGAATCTGCTCTCCATCATCAGTAGTGACGTAATAGCTGACGGTAAAAGGAAGATAAAGACCATCATCTTCAGATCCATAATATCCCAACGTAAAATCACCACTACTTGAGCCGCATCTAAATGTTATTTGATATGACTGACAGGTGTCACTATGGTTTTGACTAGTGACAGTGGCAGTAAAATTAGGAGCTATTTCAGTGATATCTAAGGCATCCTCTTGGACCCCTTTAATATCAGAAGAATCAATCAACTGTCGTTGCCCAGAAACCTCAAGACGAGTGCCGAAATCTGAGCAATAATTACTAATGGGCACAAAACAAATCAGCAACAGAGACATAATCAGAAGGCGAACTGAAGACAGCAGACGCTTTTTTCGTTTCATTGACTAGTCCTCAACACATTGATTATATAAATTATGCACCAAACAATAGACATCTCCTTGATATCTACTCACTTCATTATAAATGTTTTCAAGTAAATGCAAAAGTTCTTTTCTTTAGGAAGCCCTTTCATAAAAAATTATCTAAAATCGATTAAAATCGGCGGTTTTTATCATTTTTCCTTCAGTTGATTAAAACATTGTTCAATTTTAGTGAGACTTCAATGTTAAAACCTTTTCTTCTCTAACCTTATTTATATATAGTGATACTTCTAATCAATTTTAATAAACTTGACAAAACCTCTCTGCTATCTGATCATTTTTACTATTTTGTTTGCTTATGTATATAACGCAACAAACAAGATAGAATGTCAATTTCAAATTATTAGTAGACATCTTTTCTCTATGGCTTATATCTGATCTTTAGGAAGAGTTTGAACATTTAAAACTTGCTTGAAATGAGTGAAAATATCTTCGACTATTTGATTTGCTTGTTCGACAGTTATAAATCCTTTAAGAAAATGAGACATACAGATAACAAGTGACGCACAAGTGATTCTTTTATGTGTGACTAATGTTTTATAGCTGATCTCAAAATAGCTTTCTAAATATCTGCTTATCCATCTCATATACTCTTCAATTTCGCCAGTAACTATCTGCTGCCGATGAACTTTTTGAAAGAGAAAAAGCCTATAGACTCTCTCTTCAAAGCTGATATCTGTTTTATGTCTTTCAACATAATCATTCAGAAGTTTATTGATGGAAGAAAAATAAAAATCTTTCTTTGACTCATAATGTTTGAAAAAGTGGTCTTTGAAATACCAACTTCTTTAATCAAGTCATTAATGGTGCATTCCCTAAAGTAAGTGATTTGATAAAAGACTGATAAAGCCTTTCATCAATATTGGATACATGTTTACTTTTCCCCATAAAGTAAATTCCTTTGTCTAATACAGAAATTATACTTTAGAAAATGGAGGAGTAGAGCATGAATAAAACGAGTTTTAGAATTAAACAACTCTCTGATTTGACAGGCATTCCTGTCGAAAAACTCTATCAATATGATGCTGGAGAAGATGTTTTAATTACACAAGAAAAAGAAGAGTTACACAAGGCCAAAAAAGAACTCAATATCAAAAAAGTCAATGTCGCTCTGGTTCTTGTTTTCTTTTTGAGTTGTGTGCTTATCCTTATAGGAATGCTTTGTTTTATAGCAATCGGCCTAATCACTTACACTAATTTAGTATTATTCAATCTCTCTTATCTAGCAATAGTAGGAATCGTGGTAGCTGTAGCTAGTATCATCGCTTATTTAATAATCAACATTAAAAAATAGCTTAAAAGTTGTTTTTATCTTTTTTATTTATCTTCGTCTAAAGATATATTTCTAAATTGAATCGGAGTTTTATTAATCTTGATGTTATCAATCTCAGCTTCTTCTTTACTGAGATAAATCTTATCTTTAGAAACATCAACCTGTTGAGTGCCAGTCATGTATTGAGCAAAATCCTGTTTCTTTTTGGTGACGACCATGACAGTGATAGAAAGAAGAAGCGGAACAGCTAAGGCTAAGAAAGAAAGCCAGATTTCCAAGACTATTTGAAAGACGGCGTATAACAAAAACTTCTTAGTCTTAACAGCCAACAAGTCACTATTAATTAGACCGATTTTATAAGCTCTCATACCGAGAGTCTGTCTAGTTCTTCTAAAAATCAAAGGAGGAACTAAATAAACGAGAAGAGAGCTTAAAACGACAGCGACTGGTAGCTCAATAAGCAAAACAACATAATTGAGATAATTAGTATAGTCATAATAATTAGGGAAATAACTTATAAGAAATCCTCTTAAATAACTATCGATAAAAGGAACATAGATATACTCGGTATAATCGGAGTATCCACCTCTGAATGATGAGTTTTTAACTATTTCTCCATCTTCGATGACGAAAAGATACTCCTCACTGACAGTGACATCGAGTCTGTATTCATCATAAATTGCAGACATATAATCGTAGTTCTCTTGAGACATCTCTCCACTTTCAGTAAGTTCTAATGCGTAAGAAAAGAATTGATTGATAACCTTCTCAAGATTATTCATGATCTGGCTGGCTGAATAAGTATCAGTATCGTTGTAATACTCAGTAGCTTCTTCTAATCCATCATCAGTCTCAACATAAACACCGCTAGAGACCATCATCTCTTGTAAGCCAGTATAGACTTCTTGATAATAGTCGCTAGATTGAACAATCGCTCTAGCCGAGATGAAAAAGAGAATTCCTACAAGAGCAAACAAAAGGAGGTCGATGATCTTGGCAAAGACCTTTTTATATGTCTTAGCTCTGGTATAACGGACATTAAGCTCAACATTTTGAGCTTTCGGTCTCACTTCATAAATATCTTGTTCAGCCATCAGATCATATATCCTTTACTGGCATAAATCTTCTCTAAATCATCGGTCGAAATCAAGACGGTCTTGGAGATAAAATCTCCAAGCGTCCTATGATAGTGATTACAGAATATGAAGATAAACGAAGCTAGAACTAAAACAAGTGAAATCAAAGAGAGATAGAAAAGATAAGGTAGACTGAAGACTGTTGCGATATCGATATACATGACGGGAACTAACATAATCAGAGGTAAACACATGACCATCTGATAGAACGAATATAAGATTCGATCTCTCCTCTTTAAAATCTTGAAGTTTTCCATCACTACTCTCTCTCTTCTTAAAGCCATCATCGGGATAGTCTTTCCTCTTCTAGAGACTACTGGTATGACTAAAAAGTAGATGACAGAACCTAAGAAGTAAGAGATATAAGTACAATAGACTGATATCATGTTCATCTGATAAGTCAGTTCATCATTTTGATCATCAAGGACTCGATACTGATATAAAGGCGACTCAGAAGTTATCTTCTCAGAATCTAATATCACATACATCATCTCAGAATAGATGTTAGCGAAGAAGCTTTGGATGAAATAGTTATAGGCGCTTTGAGCAGTCGAAGAAAGAGAGTCATTCTCATCTAACAGAGGACTGAAACTAGTTTTATAAGAATCACTTAAAACGATGCTCTCCCCAGTGTAATCAAAGAATCCATAAGAATCATATTCTTGAAGTAAGTTCTTAACTGCATCTACATCCTCTCCCAAGTAATCAATATAGAAAAGAGAAAAATAATCAGGTTCATAAGTTTCTTCTAAAAAACCTATCAAATAAGCATTTGCACTAAATTCAAGAGAAGTGGTTATGTTGTATTTATCAGCGCTATCATCATTTTCATCGTAATCGAGAAGATAGTTATCATAAAGGATATCTAGTCTTTCGACTTGATTTTCATACAGTTTTTCTTGATAACTGTCATATCCACCGACTATCTTACCGATAGGATAGACAGCGACTGAAAAAAGAATTAAAGCTACAAAAAAGTTGAGGAAGAGATCGGCTAAGTAAACTAGCATTCTCTTTCCTTTGGTAAGCGGTGATATATCTAGATATTTCGGATTGACTTGATCGATGACTTCTTCGCTCATAAAGCCTCCAGATAATCAGCTATCTCAGAATATTCATCAACCCAGATGACGATCAAATCAAAAGTGAAGAAATAAGATGTTAAATCTCTGAAAGTCGTCTCTGAGAATCCTTTTTTCTTTTTTAAGAAGATGAAGTTGAACTTTAAAGAATTAACAGCTAGTTCAAGAAGTCTCTTCATGTCAGGATCAGTTAAAGAGATACCGATAAAAAGACAGGTGTTGAACTTGAAGTCATGAAGCTGTTTAGCGTTATTCCATGAGTAAGGATTGTTATAAAGATAGTAGTATTCACTTTCATTGAAGATTAAGGACTCCGTGTAATTCTTCTCATCATATTTATCGTAAGGAAGAAGCCCATGGACATGAAAGATATCCGCTTTCGCCTTCATATTGACGAATGAAGAATCATTATAAGTGGTGTTATAAGAGATTCCTCTCTTCTTAAGAAGATATTCTAAATTGGTATCGTAATTGTAAGTGATGACGGAAGTATGTCTGTGTTTCTTGATGTAGTTAACACAGTGTGAAAGAGTCGAGTCTTGGTCATCAAAACTTTTAGCCTGTGAGAACTTATAAAGTTCTCTATTAAGAGATTTAAACGAATCAAATCCGGTCGTCTCTAAAACCATCGGATCTGTAAATAATTCTTTTCCAACATAAGTCTTGATCTCAGAAGCATAGCGATAATCGCCTTTATAAAACTCGTTGTTCAAAGCTTCGATAAGACCAGGCCAAGACTTAGCTCCATAATCTTCATTGATACCAGCACCGATGACAAGATCAGTATGAATTTGATATGTGTAAAGCTTTAAAACCCACAATAAGAAAGAAGGTGCTGAGGTGTTTAAACCGACAAGTTCAGGATCGCTGATGAAGTAATAAAGAAGGCTATCAGTGATATCATCTTCGGCCTTAGAAAGTTTATAAGAGATCTCTCTTCCTTCTATCTTTCCTAAGGAGACGAAAGAGGCTCCATCAAAATAGATATTTAAAGCTTTCGAAGGAGTGTCATATTCTTTCTCTTCGATATTCTTAACTTTGATGATGTTGACATTTCCCATCTCATCAATCACTTCATCACCATCGTTGATGATGCGACAAGAGTACTTGTGATAGTGGTTGTGTTTAGAAGTGATGATAGCTTTGAAATTACAACCAACTCCAAATTGGAAACCGAAAGATCTTAAAACGATAGCATCATAAGAAACATCAGCAAGATAGTACAGAAAAAGGAGAACTAATAAGCTTCTCTTTTCAAAAATATATGCTTCTCTATCTGTTTTGCCCATCGTTTGAACCAAAGAATATTATAACATCTGTTAAAAACACTATCAGTACGTTTTACTGACGATGATAAAACTATCTTGAGAATAAGAATCTCTTATTTCTTAGATTCAATCAATCGAAACTATCTGATATTCTCTACTTCCTAAACCGTGCTCATTAGCAGCTTCAACCGTTCTGATTCCATGGCGTGAATTCATTCTTTCAATCAAGGCTTTCTTACCAGAATCAGGAGAATTGATGACAGCATCATAACAAGCTTGATCGATAGCGACCGGATCTAAAGAAGCGAAGATACCGATATCAGCCATCTCCGGTTCAGCCGGGTTAGAATCACAATCACAATCGACTGATAAACGATTAGCGACGTTGATATAAATCATGTTCTTAGCACCTTTATATGAGATGATTGCTTTACAAGCATCGGCCATCGATTCTAAGAAATCGTCTTGCTCAGTCTTTAAAGTCCAGCAATCTTTAGAAGAGATAGTCTTACCTGCTGAATGGATATAAGCTTTTCCATGAGTGGAGGCAATACCGATAGCGACATTCTTCAAAGCACCACCAAAACCACCCATCACATGTCCTTTGAAGTGAGAGAGAACAAGAATCTGATCATACTCATCAAAATTCTGACCGATGATATCTTTATCGAGATGGAAGCCGTTTTCAACCGGTATCTCTTTCTCACCAAACTCGTCCATGATATCGACTTTAGCGATCTTAGTAAAACCATGGTTCTCGATAGTTTTCCAGTGGTCAATAGTCGCTTCTCGTGAACCACCATAAGCGGTGTTACATTCTAAGATGGTTCCTTTCACTTCATCGATTAAATCCTTGATAAACTCAGGATGAAGATAGTTATTACCACCTTGTTCACCAGTGGAAAGCTTGACACCGACTTTTCCTTTTAAAGGATTATCACCGACTAGTTTCTTATAAATCTTAACTAATGAATCAGAAGAGATTTCTTTGGTGAAATAAACGATTGAAGCAGCCATCTTTAAATCCTCCTATCTAATATTAAATACCAAAATCGATAAATTTAAATATGAAAAACCGCCCGGAGAGCAATCCGGGCGATTTAATTGAGCTAAGCTTTAAAACTATGATTAGTCAAGTAAAGCGGAGACGGTACCAGCACCGACGGTCTTTCCACCTTCACGGATGGAGAACTTGGTGTTGTTCTCGATAGCGATGGGGTGGATGAGCTCGACAGTGAGCTCGATGTTGTCGCCAGGCATGACCATAGGAGTATCGGCAGGAAGAGTGATGTTACCAGTGACATCGGTAGTTCTGAAGTAGAACTGAGGTCTGTAGTTGTTGGTGAAAGCAGTATGACGACCACCTTCTTCCTTCTTTAAGACATAGACCTGAGCCTTGAACTTCTTATGAGGAGTGACAGAGCCGGGTTTGCAGAGAACTTGACCACGGACGATCTGATCACGATCGACACCTCTTAAGAGGGCGCCGACGTTATCACCAGCCTCAGCGAAGTCGAGGATCTTACGGAACATTTCAAGGGAGGTGCAGACGCACTTACGAGTATCCTTGATACCGACGATTTCAACTTCATCGTTGGGGTGGATGACACCTCTTTCGACTCTACCAGTAGCGACGGTACCACGACCGGTGATGGTCATGACATCTTCGACAGCCATTAAGAAAGGCTTCTCGTTGTCTCTGGTAGGAGTGGGGATGTAGCTATCGACAGAATCCATCAACTCGATGATAGCTTTCTGAGCTTCTTCATCGCCGTTTAAAGCGTTGAGAGCAGAACCTCTGATGACGGGAACTTCATCGCCGGGGAAGCCATAAGAAGAGAGAAGTTCACGAACTTCCATCTCGACTAAATCGACGAGTTCAGGATCATCGACATCATCGCACTTGTTGAGGAAGACGACGATATAAGGAACTCCGACCTGACGAGCGAGTAAGACGTGCTCGGTGGTCTGAGGCATAACACCATCAGTAGCAGCGACGACTAAGATAGCACCGTCCATCTGAGCAGCACCAGTGATCATGTTCTTGATGTAGTCAGCGTGACCAGGGCAGTCGACGTGGCAGTAATGTCTAGTGGCAGTTTCGTACTCGATGTGAGCAGCGTTGATTGTGACACCACGCGCTTTTTCTTCCGGAGCGGCATCAATCTGATCATAACGCATAGCTTGAGCATAACCAGCTTTAGCTAAGGTTTGAGTGATGGCGGCGGTAAGAGTGGTCTTTCCGTGGTCGACATGACCGATGGTGCCGATATTAACATTCGGTTTAGAACGGTCAAACTTTTGTTTAGCCATGATTTGTTTTTTCCTCCAAACAGTTTCTTTATGAATATACGCTTTTTAAGCCAAATTTACAAGAAGTGAAGATAACTTTCAGTTTCTCTTCTTGACGATCTCTTCTTGAACGGAACGAGGGACTTCTTGATAGTGATCGAATTCCATACTGTAGATACCACGACCTTGGGTCATAGCTCTTAAATCAGAAATGTAACCGAACATATTAGCTAACGGGATTTGGGCAGTGATGACCTGAGCATTAGCCTTTTGAACCATACCTTCGACTGAACCTCTTCTAGAAGAGATATCGCCCATGACAGTACCGACATAATCGAGAGGAGTGGTGATATCAGCTTTGACAATAGGCTCAAGAAGGACGGGTTGGCAGTTCTCAGCAGCAGCCTTTAATGCCTGTTGAGAAGCTAACTTATAAGCAGCTTCTGAAGAGTCGACATCGTGGTATGAACCGAAGACTAAGGTAGCCTTGACATCGATGACCGGATAGCCAGCGATCATACCTCTCTCCATAGCTTCTTTAAGACCTTCGATAGAAGGTTTGATGTATTCCTTAGGGATGACACCACCGGTGATGGCATCGACGAATTCTAAGCCTTTGCCAGGGTTAGGCTCCATACGGAAGACAACGTGACCATATTGACCGTGTCCACCAGATTGC
This sequence comes from uncultured Clostridiaceae bacterium, assembly GCA_964427595.1. Taxonomy (GTDB): domain Bacteria; phylum Bacillota_I; class Bacilli_A; order RFN20; family CAG-288; genus Enterosoma. The sequence goes on from CAYRUQ010000003.1 coordinate 23,155, forward strand.
TTGATGTATTTTCCTTCGCATTCTGCGACTTTTTTGACAGTTTCACGATAGGCGACTTGAGGAGCACCAACACGGCATTCGATCTTGTAATCGTTTCTCAAACGAGTGACGTTGACATCGAGTTGGAGCTCACCGACGCCAGCGATGATACCTTGACCAGTCTCTTTATCAGTGTAGTAGTGGAAGGTAGGATCTTCTTCAGTGAATTTGATGAGGCAAGCAGCCATCTTATCCTGATCATGTTTAGAGACAGGTTCGATAGCTTCGGAGATGACGGGATCAGCAAACTTGATGCTTTCAAGAGTGACATGCGGATCGTTCTCACCGACTAAAGTATCACCAGTTCTAGTGGAGGAGAAGCCGACAGCAGCAGCGATTTCACCAGCTTTAGCTTCATTGATAGTTTCAGAAGAAGAAGCGTTGACTAAGATCAAACGAGAGACACGCTCCTTGATACCTTTTCTGACGTTGTAGACATAAGAACCAGACTTGATCGTACCGGAGTAGACACGGAAGAAGCACATGTTACCGAATTGGTTGGTGGTGATCTTGAAGGCTAAAGCGACGAAAGGTGCCTTAGGATCAGGATTGCAGATGTAATCGGCATCGTTTTCATCCTTACCGACAGAAGGTTTGACATCAAGAGGAGAAGGAAGGAAGGTGGTGACGGCGTCGAGTAAGTACTGAACGCCCTTGTTCTTATAGGCAGAGCCAGGGATACAAGGGAAGATGGAACCGGACATGACAGCATTTCTGATAGCCTTGTTGATAGCTTCAACACTAGGTTCGGCACCTTCAAGGATGCAGGACATGATGTCATCATCATAGTTAGCTAATTGCTCAAGCATCGTGTCACGATAGACCTTAGCTTGCTCAACATCGTGAGAATAATCAGCAGGAACTTGATCGAGATCGACGATGTTAGGAGCCATCAAGGATGACTTCTTAGGATCGAGATCCCATAACCAAGCCTTCATCGTGATCAAGTCGATGAGACCGAGAAGTCTGTTTTCCAGACCGATGGGGTAGGCGATAGCGACGCCATTGCCTCCCAACTTCTCTTTGATAGAATCGACAGACATTTCATAATCGGCGCCGATAGCGTCGAGCTTGTTGACGAAGACGATTCTAGGGATGTTGTACTTATCTGCTTGTCTCCAAACGGTTTCAGTTTGAGGTTCAACACCGTTTTTACCATCGAGGACGCAAACAGCACCATCTAAGACACGGAGAGATCTCTCGACTTCAGCGGTGAAGTCGACGTGCCCAGGAGTATCGATCAAGTTGATACGATAGTCCTTCCAAAGGCAGGTGGTAGCAGCTGAGTAGATGGTGATACCTCTCTTCTGCTCCTGAGGATCGAAGTCCATTGATGCGCCTCCATCATGAACTTCGCCGATCTTATGAGTCTTACCTGTATAGAAGAGAATACGTTCGGATGTAGTAGTTTTACCGGCATCGATATGAGCCATGATGCCGATGTTTCTAACATGATCAAGCGGTACGGCTTTGTATGTCGCAATTCTCGCTTGGTCGTTATCCATTGCCATAGTTCATTTCTCCTTTTGAGGTTATTACCAACGATAGTGAGCGTAGGCTTTATTAGCTTCAGCGGTCTTGTGCATCTCATCACGACGCTTGACAGAACCACCGGTTCCATTAGCAGCATCGATGATCTCACCAGCTAACTTATCAGTCATCGTCTTCTCGTTACGAAGACGAGCATAGGTGACAAGCCATCTGAGTCCTAAGGTCACTCTTCTATCAGGAGCGACTTCGACAGGGACTTGATAGTTACTAGCACCGACTCTTCTAGCTTTGAGTTCGACATCAGGCATGACATTACCTAAGGCGATCTCGAAGACTTCTAATGCGGGTTTACCGGTTTTAGCGGTGACTTTATCAAAAGCACCATAGAGAATCTTCTGGGCAGTGCCCTTCTTTCCATCTAACATGATGCGGTTGATCAAGCGGGTCACTAATTTAGAGTTATAAATAGGATCCGGGAGGACATCTCTTTTTTGAACAGAACCATTCTTTCTAGGCATAATACACAATACTCCTTCTTCTTAGATTACTTCTTCTGGACGCTGCCGTCTCTCTTGGTTCCGTAGAGTGATCTACCTTGCTTACGGTTTTCAACACCGAAGCACTCCAAGGCACCACGAATGATGTGGTATCTGACGCCAGGGAGATCACGGACATGACCGCCTCTGATCAAAACCACCTTATGCTCTTGCAAGTTGTGACCTTCACCACCGATATAAGCGGTGACTTCATAACCATTGGAGAGCCTGACTCTGGCGTATTTTCTAGCAGCAGAGTTAGGTTTCTTAGGAGTCATAGTACCCACACGGGTGCAAACTCCCTTCTTTTGAGGAGAAGGAATATATCTCTCCTTCTTGTTTAATGAATCCCATCTCTTACCCAAAGCAGGCGATTTGGACTTGTAGACGGGTTTGCGTCTTTCATGACGCACCAATTGATTGATTGTCGGCATTTCTTTCCTCCCGAATGCTTTAATGCTTTTTATTGTCCACAGACCCGGGCGTTTTCCGTTCTCCCCATAAAAAGAACGGGGCAAAGCCCGTGCAAAGACAAGCAAAATTATATACGATGAAAATCGAAAGTCAATTTATAAAAGTAAACTTTTTTTCAAAAATTGATACACCCGGACTAGTGTTCATGTTTTCAACAAAAAAACCGAGGCATTTCACCCCGGCTAAATATTACATTTGCTCTTTTTTAACTACAACTATTAACTACTTATTTACGACGACCAGCAAAGATGAGAACATACATGAGAACACGGATGAAGATGTAGATGAAATCGACATAGAGATTGAAAGCACAATAGATAGAAAGCGAATTCTTGTTGTCATCAAGCATCTTGTTTTCTGCTAACTTCTTGACTCTGTTGATATCAACAGCGGTGACGACGAGGATGACACCTAACATGATGAAGTCGACGATCCAATAAACCATCGAAGAGCCGATGAAGAAGTTGACGAGAGAGATGACAAGACAACCGATCATCAATGAGGATAGAAGCGGGAAAACGATGCTTAGATTCTTCTTAGTTGCACTTCCGATAAGACCCATCAATAAGAAGCAACCAGAAGTGATAGCAAACGCTAATCCGATCGTCCACATCGCATCAGTTGTTGAACCGAGAGACACCATGACCATCAAGAACACTGATGAGAGAAGAATACCCATCGCTGCCGCATAGATGAGATAACCGATCATCACACCTTTTGATTTAGGTTTGAAGCTCTTCATGTTGATGATGAACATACAAGGGAACATGATGATCGCTGAGACGACTAGAAGAACAACATACGTGGTAAAGCTAGCAGCACTATCCGTATTAAGAAGAATATAAGGCAAAGACAAAGAAACAACAGCTGTGACTAATAACCCGATACCAAGCCATATGAAGACACGAGTCATCGGGAATTCCCTAGCTATTGGTCTAGTTTTCTCTTCTTTTACTTCATAATTTTCGGGAGTAAAAGCTTCCATTTTTTATCCTCCTTTCTTAACACAAAAGGTCTCTTTTTATTCCTTGAGCCAAATTATTATTTTTCAGAAAGAAGATAAAATCAAGTAAAAATATCTCACACTGAAAGATTTTTTTGAAAACAACATCCGATTTTAGTTTTGAAAGAGTAAATTAGCATTCTTGAAAATCGCCGAATTTAGTTAATATTTGGCGCTTTTTTTGTTTTCTGTTAAAATGAAAATGCAAAATCAAGCATTAAATAAAAAAGGACTTACAACATGGAGAATAAAACCAAAATCGCTCTTCTCTATGACTTCGATAAAACTCTCTGTACTACCGATATGCAAAACTACTCCTTCATCCCTTCTTTAAACATCAAGCCAAGTGAGTTTTGGAACAAATGTAACGAGATTTCTAAAGCCAATCATATGGAGCCTCTTTTATCCTATATGTATCTGATGCTTGAAGAGGCTAAGAAAAAGAATCTTCACATCAATAGAGAGAGCCTTGTTCAAATGGGTAAGGATATAAAATTCTTCCAAGGTGTTGAAAGTTGGTTTCCTAGAATAAATGCTTATGCTAAAGCGAAGAATATCGATATCTATCACTATATCATCTCCTCTGGTAATGCTGAGATCATCGAGGGATCTTCCATCTACAAATACTTCCATAAAGTCTTCGCTTGTGAGTTCCTTTATGTTGATGATGTAGCTGTCTGGCCAAAAAGCGTCGTCAATTACACCACTAAAACTCAGTTCCTTTTCCGTATCAATAAGGGTGTCTTTGATATCGCCGAAAACGATAAGATCAACGAATCGACTCCCGAATCAGAGAAGATCATCCCCTTTAAAAACATGATTTACATTGCTGATGGACTCACTGATGTTCCTTGTATGAAACTAGTCAAAGAAAAAGGCGGCCAATCGATCGCCGTCTATTCAAGAAATAAGAAACCTTTAGCTTCTAAACTCTTCTCCGACAAGAGGGTCGACTTCATCTGTGAAGCTAACTACTCAGAAGGAAGCAAGATTGAGCAGATCGTCAAACTCATCATCGATAAGATGGACTGTCAGTCTCAACTTGCGAGAATTCATAACAAACAAGAAAAAGATATCAACACTTACTGACCTTTAAGCACAATTCATAAAGATAATTCTTTTTCAAATCGTATTTTTTAGAAAGAGTTGAAGATATCTCTTTGACTGATTGACCATCAGCTAAAAGAGACTTCATCTCTTTTTTTAATTTCTCTTCGTCGATCTGTTTTTCGCCTTCTTGTTTATTGAGGATGATGACGCATTCGCCTTTGACTTCATCGATCAATTCAGAAGCTTCCGAAAGCTTTCCTCTGATGACTTCTTCGTGCATCTTAGTTAGTTCTCTGACGAGGGCAAATTGTCTGTCACCCCCAAAGACTTCACTCATCACTGATAAGATGGTTTTAACTCTATTTGGTGATTCATAAAAGATTAAAGTCTCTTCTCTATCGACTAATTTCTTAAGAAAGTTTTTAGCAGTACCTGCTTTTGATGGAAGGAATCCATAAAAAGAGAAATCGGCGCTATCAAAACCGGAGATGACTAAAGCTGAGAGACAGGCACTCGCTCCCGGAAGAACAGAGACTTGGACACCTTGTTTGATCGCTTCTTTAACAAGAAGACAACCAGGATCAGAGATACCAGGCATTCCAGCATCAGAACAATAAGCTAATTTTAATCCCTTCTCTTTAACCTCCTTTATTAAAGAGACAGAGTTTTTGCTCTCTGTCTGTGAATAAAGTGAAATCAATTTCTTAGGATGAATATCGTAGTGCTTTAGTAAGACTGATGTGTTTCTCGTATCCTCACAGGCGATGATGTCAGCTTCTTTAAGAAAGTTAACCGCTCTGTAAGTGATATCTTCTAAATTTCCGATAGGAGTAGAGACGAGCATGACTAAAGCGTCACTCATCATCCTCGTGTCCTTTTCTGACAGCTTTGACATTCAAAACTTCACGGTCAGCGATTTGTGAAACAGGGATAAATCCACTATCCTTTTGAACTTTTCTAGCTTGGTGATGATGGTGATTATCGTTTCTATGATTATTTCTATTGTTTTTGTTAAATCTCTCGTTTTTCTTAGAAGATACTTCTTTTCTTACTTCTTCGGAGTGTTTTTCTTCGAAGCGTTTGATCTGTTCGAGTCTATCATTAGTATCATTGATGCCTCTTCCAGAGAGATTAACATTGGCGTTGACATCAGCGATCAATTCTTTTTCATCGCCTTTATCTAAACCTTGTTTGACTCTTTCAAACTGTTCTAAAGTGAAGTACTCATAATTCTCACCATTGTAAGTGGTGATGATTCCGCTTAAGACATTGAGACTGGTGACTTCGAATTCAGTTTTACGATAATTGATCTTATCTCCAATTTTGGGGAAATCTTTCTTAGCTTCAGTATAAGCATCATCCTCATACTTAAGACAACACATCAATTTTCCACATTGTCCAGAAAGCTTAGGGATATTGATGGCGAGAAGCTGATTTTTAGCCATCGAGATGGAGATGCCATCAAAAGAAGTTAAGAAAGTCGTACAGCAAAAAGGTAGTCCACAAGGCCCAATCCCACCTATTAATTTAGCCTGATCACGAGGACCGATTTGACGAAGCTCAACTCTGAGATGGAATAATCCGATCAGTATCTTAACTAGTTCTCTGAAATCAACACGATTTTCAGCGATAAAAGTTATCAAAACCTTATCACCTGAGATATCTAAATAAGAAGAGAGGATACGCATATCAAGATTGAGGTTATCAGCCTCTTCTTGAGTAGTTTTAGTTATCTCTCTTTCTTTTTCTTTAGCTTCTCTATCAAAAGCGATGTCTTGAAAACTAGCGATTCTATCAATAGGAGGATAGATCGTTATAAAGTCATCTCTTTGTAATTCTTCTTCTTCCGGTGTTCTGATTTTCTTAACTTCACCGATGAATGTTCCATGGGCAGTAGAGCAGACGACCTTGGTTCCTTTCTCCACATCCTTATTGGTGGAGTAGTAACACATACCGGTGAAATCAAAGGAAACTCCTATCAAATTGGTCATATCAATATTCCTCGTCAATAATCTTAATTAGCTTAGCGACAATCAAAAGAGGGCTTAGGTTGAGCTGTTTTAAAGAGATAGCTTCTCTGATGACATCCACCAGGTCGCTGATAGCTGTTGTATGTAGACTCAGTTCTTTTATCACATCTGAGAATGGACAATCATTCTTCTCTAATAGCAAGGCGTTAGTGAAGATCACATTTAAAGTGCGATACATCCAATTATAACACTGACTATCTTTCAGCTGGTATGTCGCCTTAAGAAGGAGATAAGAGGCTTTTTTCTTATTGACGACTAACTCATAAAGGAAAGATTCAGCAGCTGCAAATCCTTCAAAAAAGCTACTGTTATCCTCAAGAGTGTCTTTCACTTCGTCGATATTTGAATAATACTTGCTCAAGATATAAGCCTCAGGAGCTGAGATAGTTTTGACTTCTTTTCCATAGGTGAATTCAAGTCCAGTGATATCTTCTTCAAACTCTTTATCACTGAGTGGATCTACTCTCACTTCTAAACACCTAGAACGGATAGTAGGAAGAACTCTTTCGATATTAGAAGCGGTGAGAAAAGCTACCTGTCCTTCTCTTGGCTCTTCTAAAAACTTAAGGAGGGCGTTAGCAGCTTCTGGAGTGATGTTTTGAATCTGATTGATGACATAAACAAGCCGATGATTCTTTTCAAAAGAAGATAATGAGAAAGAATCTTCTAAAGCTTTGATATCCTCTTTCTTAATCGTCGTGTTATTTCCGTCAATCAAATAAAAATCTGGTCTTATTCCTTTATTGAATCTCAAACAGCTATCACAGTTATCACAAGCTAGCAAATCTTCTTCACACCACAAAGATTTAGCTAAATACATAGCAGTCTCTTTCAAAGGAGCATTGCTGTTTCCAAAAAGTAGATAAGCATTAGCTAGCCTATCTTTTTTTCTCGAGTTGACGAAAAGACGAGCGAGTCTAGGCTCAGCATCAAGAAGCGTGATATGATTCATCTCTTTTCTTAAGTATCAGTTCTAAACAATCTTTAGTTATCTCTTCTACTGACTTAGAAGCATCGACCCTCTTGATCCTCTCTGGATATTTCTTTAAGAGATAAAGATATCCTTCATAAACACTCTTGTGAAAGGAAGAGGCTTCTAAATCAAGTCTATTAACTTCTCTCTTATCATTAGATGAGATACGTTTTAATCCGTCTTCAGGACTCAAATCAAGGAAGATAGTGAGATCAGGGAAAGTCTCATCAATCGCAAAAGCGTTGATGGCCATAACATCCTCAACACCGATTTTTCTCGCATAACCTTGATAAGCTAATGAAGAATCTAAATAACGATCACAAAGGATGATATGTCCGCTTTCTAAAGCCGGTAAGACGCTCTCAACCAAATGCTGTCTTCGACTAGCAGCATAAAGAAGAGCTTCCGTTCTTGAATCCATCTCAACATTCTTCTTATCTAAGATGATATTTCTGATTTCTTCAGCGATTCTACTTCCACCCGGTTCACGAGTCTCAATGATCGGTAAAGAAAACTCTCTAAGTTTATTAGCTACGCTTTTCATGGCGGTGGTTTTACCACACCCATCACATCCTTCAAAAGTGATAAAAAGTCCTCTGTTCATGATTTATCTCCTGAAATGGTAACTCTCCCTTTGAGAGATTGTGAAATAGTCAACTCATCAAGGTATTCAAGATCAGTTCCTACTGGTATTCCATAGGCTAATCTTGAAACGACTACACCTTCGATATCAGAAAGCGTCTTGGTGATATATAAAGAAGTCGTCTCTCCTTCAAGAGAAGTAGGAAGAGCTAATATCACCTCTTTGATATTCTCGTTAATGACTCTTTCTTTTAATGCAGTAATACCGATATCCTCAGGTGTCTTATTCTTCATCGGAGAAAGAGTATCTTTCAAAGAAAAATACATACCTAAATAACTCTCGGTTCTTTCTAAAGACATGATGTCCTTGCTATCAGAGACGACAAGGAGAGTAGAGTGATCTCTTTTCTCATCTGAGCAGATAGGACATTTATCCTCAAAATAGGTGCCGCAAGTAGGACAGCATCTGACTTTCTCATCAACGCTTAAAAAACTTTGAATGAATCTGTCTCTCTCGTCTTTAGAGAGTTTTAAAGTCGCATAAGCGAGTCTTTCAGCTGTCTTATTACCAACACCAGGTAATTTCTTATAACAAGCGATGAGTTCAGAAATGGTCTCAATAGTTTTCATCACTATCCTTTTGCATGCGCATGATGTCGCTCTCAAACTGCTTAGTGACAGTCTCGATATCTGTTTTCACTGCTTCATAAAGATTAGCGAGACACTTGATAAAAGCAATCTCAATCTGCCCCTTACTAGCAGTTTCATAATAAGTTTGATCGATATGAACACTGATGACTTCAAAAGTGCCTTTCATGACGATGTTCACACCTTGAACACGTCCTGAATATTCTTTGCTTTGAAGCTCTTGATTCTTAGCTTGAAACTCTTTTGCTTTGTCTTGAAGCAATGCTAATTTGACAGCTTGTTCTGACTTTTTAATATTTTCATCTTCGGACATAACACACCTCCTAATTTCCTAATAATTCATTGAATAATGAAGTCGAATCATCCGCTTTCTTCTCTTCACCAAAATCGATTTTTGGCTCTCGAGGAGGAAGACTTCCTTTAACAGTTCTATACTTTTCAACCGCCTTCGCATACTCAGCTTTGGTAATGGCTAAGATGTGATAGTCTTTTCCAAAAACAGCTTTAGCTATATCACGAAGAGTGTTTTGTGCCTTTTTAGTGTTGATTTTAATCACTTCTGAAGATAGAGGATTTGTCACTAAAAGAATGTCACATGCAAAGACTACGAGTTTACTTTTCAATAAAGCATGAGCTTCATACGCACTATTTGAACTGGTGTATTGGTTGATCTTATCCCAGTCATTGCTGATTTTTTCTCTTGCAGTCTTATTTGCTTGTAGCATTAGATTGACAAGCTCATCTTCATCATATCCGATAGGAGATTCATCTTCTTTGATTTCAGGTGCTTTGGCAATGAAGCCAGAATTACTATCAGCCTTCTTAACTAACTCAGCCTTGCTATCATACTTGGCTAACTTTTCTTCTTCGTCAATCTCTTGCTTTTCTTCTTTAACCTTTTCTTCAACAACTGTTTTTTCTCTATTTTCAATTATGACTTCTTTTGTCAAAGTATTTAAAGAGATAAGGTGGAGAAGAGTGAGTTCAAAATGAGAAAGGAAATTATCTGCAGTTCTATATTCACGCTTAGAAGAGATCAAGTAATCAATCTTATCACTTAGAAGAGCGTTGTCTTCTTTATATGAAGCGGCTTGCTTTGAATTAAGTTTCTCAAGCAAAGTCTCATCTTTAGTGGTCTGATAAATCAAAATATCTTTATAAACCGTGATTAAATCAGTATGAAGTCTAGTGATATCAGCACCTTGTTCATACTTACTTTTAACTAGAGAAAGACACTTCTTAGCATCTCCTTTTGAAATCAAAGAGACCAGTTTTAATTCTTCCTCTGTAGAAAGAAGTCCGAATAAAGAATTGACATCATCGACTTTAAGAATGTCATCACAATAAGAGACCGCTTGATCAAGAAGAGAGAGAGAATCTCTCACTCCCCCATCTGATAAAGAGGCGATCAGATTTAAAGCCTCCTCCTCATAAGAGATCTTCTCTTTCGTTAAGATTCTCTTCATGTTGGTGATGAGATCATTTCTGCTGACTTTTGAGAAATCAAATCTTTGTACACGAGAGAGAATAGTAGGTAAGACTTTCTGAGGTTCAGTAGTCGCTAGAATAAAAACCACAAAAGAAGGCGGTTCTTCTAAGGTTTTTAAAAGAGCGTTGAAAGCAGCAGTAGACATGCTGTGAACTTCATCGATGATGTAGACTTTGAAACGAGACATCATCGGTTGATAAGCGACATTCTCAATCAACTGTCTCGCACTTTCTACTGAGGAATTAGAAGCAGCGTCAATCTCGATGACATCGATGTGATCTCCATTCGTGATAGCTTTACAAGAATCACATTCGTTGCACTGATTTCCTATCCCATGATCACAATTTAAAGCTTTGGCAAAAAGTCTCGCCATCGTGGTCTTTCCAGTGCCTCTCGGCCCACAGAAAAGATAAGCATGAGAAATCTTGTCTTCTTTAAGCGCATTTTTCAAAGTGGTGGTGACAGCTTTCTGTCCTACCACCTCATCAAAAGTCTGTGGCCTGTACTTATTGTATAAAGCTTGATATGACAATGTTCGTTCCTCAAAATCCATTAAATTATACAACATACTTCATTTATAGAAGTCTCTATAAATAAAGTAGTTATTAATTCGGACAAAGTGATTAAGAGATAGTCGTAGTCTTGGAATACACTTAAATTTCCTTATAATTTTTGATATGAAAGAAACACTAAAAAAGTTTATAGCTTTCATCTTCAGAATCGATATTTTCAACCGGATCATCGTCTTCATATCGATGATTCTTTTCTTGATACTTCCTTCTTATGTCCTTTATATGGTTGATGATTACAACACTTATTTAACTACGATTCTTCCCTGCATCATGCTTTTATCATGTTTGATAGGAACTGGGTTATTCACCTTATATAAACCGACCAAACTATCCATCTTTTACTTCTTAGAATTATTAGTCATTCTCTGTATGTATCGAGAAAATTTCATCTATGTTTCCGTCGTCGGTATCGGTATGAATCTTTCAGCCATCTCAACAACAGAGATCGTCTATGCGAGTCTCGGTTTATTTCTCAACACCATATTTATGCTCAAATACTACATGAAAAGACCTAACAAATATTCTTTCAAAGATATTACTAATGGTGATTCTTTATATGATTTTCTAAATGCTCGACCTATCAATAAAAAGATTGAAAAAGATATTGAAGCCTTAGTTGAATCAAGCTCTCAACCAAGTCTTATGCCGATAGTGAAGAAGATAAAATTATCAAGATTTGTCAGAAACTTATCTTATCTCGTCTTCTTGACTTGTGTTTTCTTCTATATGTTTAACATTCTAGCTAGAAGCGGAGATTCAGATTTGTGGAGCGTATTAGTGATCAGTCTTTTAGTATCACTATTTTTGATAGCTTTCACCATCATCTATCCCAAAGATTACAAATACTTGTTTTATTACACAACTATCATATTTGAGATATCCGGTCTCATCTGTTGTAGAAGAGCAGGTTTATCTCCAGTGTTCTTCATCATAGCTATCTCTATTAATGTGATCTCACTTCTAGTGACTTTAATCACTGAAGGAAGGATTTGGACTGGTGCTGAACCGGACGATTAATTTTAGAGACGACTAAATATCTATCCCTGTTATTTAAGTCTTTGATTATTTTTGTTTGATAGTCAGGATTAAATTCCAAAAATAATTTTTCAATCTTTTGTGATGCTGGGCTTTCTAGTTCAAAACACGCCGTTCCAGCTTCTTCAAGATGTTTATCTATATCTCTGAATATCTCTCGATAAGCATCAAGTCCATCTGCTCCAGCAAACAAAGCTAATGAGGGTGAATATTTTGCTTTTAAATAAGGGCTATTCAAAGGGATATAAGGTGGGTTTGAAATGATGAAATCAAACTTACCTTTAATGTTTTCAAAATAATCTGATTTTATGAGCTTGATATCAAGTTTGTTATAAGAAGCAGACTTACTAGCCATATTAAGGCAAGCTTCTGAGATATCAGAAGCGATGATATCGGCTTTAGAATACTTTCTTTTCAATGCGAGAGCGATAAATCCAGATCCTGTCGCTAAATCGAGAACGCTTTTTGAATTGAGGTCAAAATTGTTGAAGACATAATCGTATAAGAAACCTTCTGTCTCTACTTCTGGTATCAATACATCTTCGTTAACAAATATACGGACATTTAAAACATCCACATATCCGATGATATAAGCGATAGGATAGTCGTCTTTAACAAGCTTTATTATTCTTTCAACTTCATTAGATGAAACATCTGTCTCATCATTTAAATCATAAGAAAGAGAAAAGTTTTGATGAAAAACCTCTTCAATTAAAAGCTTGATATCAGCGATACATAAACCGGCTTCTTCAAATTTTCGTCTGACATCAAAGAGCTTCATTTTTGTTATTTAAAAGCTCCTCTGTTTTCTTAGTTTCCTCTTTTAATAAATCAGCTTGATTAGCTTCTCTTAAAGCGTTGAGAAGTTCATCAATATCACCATCCATAAACCTAGGAAGATTGAGTGTGTTCCAAGAGATACGATGATCAGTGACTCTGTTTTGTGGATAGTTATAGGTTCTGATTCTCTCGTTTCTTTCGCCAGTTCCGACTTTTAGTCTTCTCTCACTACTCCTCTTCTCATCAGCTTCTCCTTCGTACTTAGCTTTGAGTTTGGAGTAAAGCATCTGCATCGCTATCTCACGATTTTGAATCTGGCTTCTCTCTATCTGACAAGAGACGACGATACCTGTCGGTTTATGAGTGATTCTGACAGCGGATTCTGTCTTATTGACATTTTGTCCACCAGCTCCTGAGGAATGATAAGTATCAACTTCTAAATCTTCGGGATTGATCTTGATGTCGATGCTCTTCTCTTCAGGCATGACTAAAACCGTAGCGGTAGAAGTTTGAATTCTTCCGTTAGCTTCCGTCACCGGCACTCTTTGAACACGGTGTGCTCCTGATTCAAACTTAAGTTTTGAATAAGCACCTTTTCCGTTGATTTTAAAGGAGATTAGTGAATATCCACCAAGAGGTGTAGGTTGAGAATCAAGAACCTGAATCTTCCAGTTCTTCTTATCAGCATAGTGAGAATACATCCTGTAAAGATCACCAGCGAAGATATCAGCTTCATCTCCTCCTGCAGCTCCTCTTATCTCCATAAGAACATTCTTCTCATCGTTTTCATCTGCAGGAAGAAGAGCTATCTGAATATCTTTCTCGAGTTTTTCGATTCTTTTTTGAAGGTCAGAGATCTCATTTTTAGCCATCTCTCGGATAGAAGAATCAGAATCGTTGAGCATCTCTTTAGCATCCATGAGATTATTCTCACAAGAAACAAGCTCATCAAAGAGTTGAACCGGTTCCTCAAGAAGGGCTCTTTCTTTAGCTAAAATAGCGACTTCTTTGACATCTAAAACACCAGAAGATAAGCGTTCATCGATATCTTCAAGTCTCTTCTTCATCGTTTTCAGTCGCTCTTTGATGTAATCCATAGGTTGAGTTCCTCTTTGATTTTATAGACAAAATTGACTAATAAGTTAAACACAATACTTATTGTAAACCTTAAAACCTCTTTTTGACCTTAAAAGGAAGATCTAGAGTTTGATTTTCGCCTTCTTAAAAACTTGAAAAATACAAATTTTGTCAGTTTTTCTCTCTTGCAAGAGGAGGAGAAAAATTTTTACTTCTTACTTACCAAGCTTTTGTAATCTGAAGTTTTCAGCAAGATAAATAATGTTTTTATATAAACTACAACCAAACCTTAAATTAAAAGTTGTTTACTTATTTTTAAATTTTAAAAACAACCACATATAATATGCCTTGTATTTCCGAATGTAATTCTGACTATAAAAGTCAGTCCAATTTTAAGAATTCGATTCAGTAGTCTTTTTTAAAGACTCTCTGATAACCACAAGAAAGGAGAATCCCACATGATTTCTAGACTAACAAACCCCTATGATGCTTCCACCAATTTAGTTACTAAGATCGTCAAAAGAGATGGTCGTGTCGTGTCTTTTGATAGCACAAAAATTCTCCTTGCTATCGCAAAAGCTGCTCAAGTCACCTCTGAGACTCTTCCTTTAGGCCCTTTAACTGATGAAGTCGTCTCTATCATCAATCGCAACTTTTCTGATGTCGATCATCCGGCTACTGTCGAAGATTGTCAGGATATCGTCGAAGATGTCTTAATCGAGCATAATTACGCTAAAACAGCTAAGGAATACATCCTTTATAGAGCTAATAGAAACAGAGTCAGAGAAGCTAAGACTGACTTGATGTCCACTATCGATGGCATCGCCACCCAAGATTCTTCCGAAAATGACAACAAGAGAGAGAACGCCAATATCGATGGCAATACCGCTATGGGCACGATGCTCAAGTTCGGTTCTGAGACGGCTAAGGCGTATTACATCAAGAAGATGATCGATCCGAGAATCGCTTTCGCCCACAAAAATGGTGATATCCACATCCATGATCTCGATTTCTATTCACTCACTCTCACCTGTTGTCAAATCGATTGCGTCAAACTCTTCAAGAAAGGGTTCTCCACCGGTCATGGTTTCATCAGAGAACCTAACTCAATCAGGACTTATGCTTCATTAGCTTGCATCGCCATCCAAGCTAATCAAAACGATATGCATGGCGGTCAATCCATCCCCAACTTCGATTACTCAATGGCTCCTGGTGTCATCAAGACATTCAATAAAGCTTTCAGAAATAACTGCATCAGAATGGTTGAATTCTTAACCGGAGATGACCGTTATGAAGAAGAGTTAAAAGACTACTTCAAGAATCTGATCAAAGAGAATAAAGAACCTCGTTATAAGAATCAAAAAACTATCGATGATACTTTCTCTGCTTTAGAGAAAGATTTTCCTGATATCGATTGGAAGACAATCAAAAATAACATCATTGAATTCGCTGCTAAAGAGACTGAAAATGAGACTTTCCAAGCTATGGAAGCTCTCATTCACAATCTCAACACGATGCATTCAAGAGCGGGTGCTCAAGTTCCTTTCTCATCTCTCAACTATGGAACTGATACTTCTCCTGAGGGAAGACTTGTCATCCACATGCTTTTAAAAGCTACTGAAGCTGGTTTAGGAGATGGAGAGACTCCTATCTTCCCTATCCAAATCTTCAAAGTCAAAGAAGGAGTCAACTACAATCCTGAAGATCCTAACTACGATCTCTTCAGAGAAGCTATCATCTGTTCTGGAAAGAGACTCTTCCCTAATTTCTCCTTCCTTGATGCTCCTTTCAATCTCCAATACTACAAGAAAGGCGATTATAATTCTGAGGTCGCTTATATGGGTTGCAGAACCCGTGTCATGGGTAACCACTGGAATCCAAATAATGAAGTCACTTGCGGAAGAGGAAATCTCTCGTTCACTTCGATCAACTTACCCCGTTTAGGTATCGAATCTAAAGGTGATTTAAATCTCTTCTTCAAAAAGTTAGATGACTGCTGTGATTTAGTCATCAAACAACTGAGAGATAGACTTGAGATTCAAAGACACCGTAAAGTTAAGAACATGCCTTTCTTGATGGGTCAAGGCATCTGGATTGATTCTAATAAACTCTCCTGGGATGATGAGATCGATTCGATCATCAGAAACGGATCTCTCACGATCGGTTTCATCGGCTTAGCAGAATGCTTAGTCGCTTTGATTGGAAAACATCATGGGGAAAGTGAAGTAGCTCAAGAGCTCGGTCTTAAGATTCTCCAAGCTATGAATAAGAAAGCTGATGAAGCGAGTGAGAAATACAATCTCAATTTCGCCATCATCGCCACTCCTGCTGAAGGTTTATCCGGTCGCTTTGTCAAAATCGATGCCCAGAGATATGGAAAACTCAAAGGCATCACTGATAGAGACTACTATACCAATTCCTTCCATGTCCCTGTTTACTATCCCATCTCCTTATTCAGAAAGATTGATATCGAAGCCCCTTATCATGCTTTGACTAGCGGTGGTCATATCACTTATATCGAAGTTGATGGCGATGTCGCTAAAAACCCTGACGCCTTTGAAAAGATCATCCGTCATATGAAGGAAAAAGGAATCGGATATGGAGCCGTCAACCATCCGATCGACCGTGATCCTATCTGCGGATACAACGGTATCATCAACGATGCCTGTCCTAAGTGTGGAAGACACGAACAAGATGAGAGTGTCAACTTTGAAAGAATCAGAAGAATCACCGGTTATTTAGTCGGTACGCTCGATCGCTTCAATAACGCTAAGAAAGCGGAAGTCGAAGATAGAGTCAAACACAACCGTTTCTCTGATCAGAGTGAATTAGGAAAATAAAACTAGGAAGCCTGCTTGTTCAAGCGGGCTTTCTTTAAAAGGAAAGAAATGAGATTATCAGATTTTGTTGAAGAATCAATCGTCGATGGACCTGGCGTAAGAGTCGCCATCTTTTTCCAAGGTTGTCTTCATCGCTGTGAAGGTTGTCATAATCCTCAGACCTGGTCTTTTGATGGTGGAACAGAGGTCTCTCTAGATGAGATTGATAAACTTATAGAAAGAAACTTTAAATACACAAGCGGAGTCACTCTCAGCGGTGGAGATCCTTTCTGTGTTCTTGATGATGCTATCAAGGTAGCGGAGTTAGTCAAAGATAAATATGATTTAAACTTGATCGCTTATAGTGGATACACTTTTGAAGAAATAATTAAAAACGCTTCTCAAGATAAAAGGTTTTATACCCTTCTTAAGAAGCTTGATTATTTGATTGATGGTCGTTTCATCCTTCCTCTAAGATCACTTGAAATCAACAATAGAGGATCAAGAAATCAACGGGCGATCGATGTTCAAAAAACATTATCTTTATCAAATACGATCGTATTAGCCGATAATTTGATGGATATGTCTTTTTATCTTTAGTTTCTTAGCTTAGAAAAACACTCTTTCATCAGATCAAGAAATCTATCATCGTGAAGTCTTGTCACTTCTAAAACATCATCGACAAAGGTGTGGTAATAAGAAAGCCCACCTTTTTTTTCATCATCAAGAAAATAATAAAGACTTTTGATGTTAGCTTTTAAGATAGCTCCTAAACACATCAGACAAGGTTCTAAAGTGACGATTAAAACTGAATTCTTAAGATATTTAACTTTCTTTTCTTTCAAAACCTGTTCAATCAATAAGATCTCTGCGTGAGCGAGCGGATCAGATTCTTCTTCAACTTTATTTGATGAATAATACTTTTGACCATCTTCAGTCAAAAGACAGCAAGAAACAGGAATCTCTCCTCTTTCTAATGCATCTTTTGCTCTTTGATAAAGTTGATCACTTATCTCTTGTAAAGTCTTTTTTGTCATAAAGAAAAGCCACCGCACACTGAGCCAAACCTTATGGCTGCTGCCTTCCGGCCCTGACCAGGTTCAGCCGACTCAGTCACGATGGTGATTAAATTATAAGCTTCTTACCCTTCATCCTCAACAATAAAGTTCTTTAATTTCATCCCCGGTTAAAACACAAAACATTCTTAATCAAGCACTAAAAAAGGCCGTCACAACCTATAAGGTTGTAAAACAGCCTAAGGGTTTTTTTATTTAAGGATTAATAATCCATTCCGCCAGCATCACCACTGGCAGGAGCGCTACCAGTCTTCTTAGGGATATCGGTGACGACAGATTCAGTAGTGACATATAAGCTGGTGATAGAAGCAGCGTTCATAAGAGCGGTTCTAGTGACTTTGGTAGGATCGATGATACCGGCATTGAGCATAGCAGTCCATTTACCAGTCTTCGCATCAAAGCCGTTGTCATCTTTAGCATTCTTGAGTTTCTCAACGACATCATCACCATCATAACCGGCATTGATAGCGATTTGACGAACAGGAGCAAAGAGAGAATTGATGACGACATCGATACCCTTTTGGACATCGGCGTTCTCATCGGTGAGCTTACCTTTTAAAGTACGATAGACGATAGATAAGGCGATACCTCCACCAGCGACGACACCTTCATCAACAGCGGCGGCAGTAGCATTGATAGCATCTTCAAGACGGAGTTTCTTTTCCTTAAGTTCAGACTCAGTAGTAGCACCAACTCTGATGACGGCGACACCGCCATCTAACTTAGCGATTCTCTTTTGGAGATTCTTCTTGTCATAGTCGGAAGTGGTCTCAGCGATCTGTCCCCTGAGTTCTCTAACTCTATCATCGACAGCTTCTTGACTTCCAGCGCCTTCGATGATGGTGGTTGAATCCTTAGTGACCTTGACTTTCTTAGCAGAACCGAGATCAGAAATACTCATGTTCTTAAGTTCCATAGAGAGGTCTTTGGAGTAGAAAGTAGCACCAGTGACGATAGCGATATCTTGAAGAGTGTTCTTCTGATTATCACCAAACTCCGGAGCTTTGACAGCGACGACATTGAAGGTTCCTCTGAGCTTGTTGATGATGAGAGTAGAAGCGACTTCGTTATCGACATCATCAGCGATGATGAGGAGTGAACGATGCGCTTCTAAGACTTGTTGTAAGACAGGTAAGACATCTTGGATGTTGCTTAATTTTTGATCGGTGACCAAGACATAGGCGTTTTCTAATTCAGCGACTAACTTCTCGGAATCAGTCACCATATAAGGGGAGATATAACCCTTATCAAACTGCATACCTTGGACGACTTCTAAAGTGGTATCAAAGCCTTTGGATTCATCAACAGTGATGACACCATTCTTACCAACTTTATCCATAGCATCAGCAATGGTTTTACCGATTTCTTCATCACCAGAGGAAATAGCAGCGACATTAGCGATTTCTTCAGAAGTAGAGATGGTCTTGGAAATCTTAGAGAGTTCATCACTGACAGCTTTAGCAGCTTTTTCGATACCGGTTC
Source organism: uncultured Clostridiaceae bacterium (assembly GCA_964427595.1). Taxonomy (GTDB): domain Bacteria; phylum Bacillota_I; class Bacilli_A; order RFN20; family CAG-288; genus Enterosoma. The sequence goes on from CAYRUQ010000003.1 coordinate 42,311, forward strand.
TTAAGAAGACGGGGTTAGCACCTTTGTCAACAGCTTGGAAACCTCTGTGAATCATATCTTGAGCTAAGACGGTAGCAGTAGTAGTTCCATCACCAGCGACATCGTTAGTCTTGTTAGCGACTTCATAAACGAGCTTAGCTCCGAGATTCTGTTCTTTATCTTCAAGTTCGATCTCTCTAGCGATGGTGACGCCATCGTTGACGATCATCGGAGAACCATAACCTCTATCTAAAGCGACATTACGACCTCTAGGACCGAGGGTGAGTTTGACGGTGTCAGCTAAAGCATCGACACCGATGAGCATATTGTCTCTAGCGGATTTTCCGTAAGTTATCTTTTTAGCCATTTTAATTCACCTCTTTTAATAATTATTCGACGACAGCCAGGATGTCTTTATCCTGAATCAACATCAACTTTCTTCCGTTTTCTTCGTAATCAGTAGTGGAGTATTTCTTATAAATGACTTTCTCTCCAACTTTAGCTTCAACATTGATGACATGTCCTTCGTTATCGGTATAACCAGGGCCGACAGCGATGACAGTAGCGACAGCAGAGTCATTATCATGATTGGTAGCTAAGATGATTCCACCGATTTTTTTCTCTTCAGGAATCTTCTCTAATACAACATAATCTCTTAATGGTCTAAGCATATTTTTGTTATCCTCCAAAGCGCCTTTGGTGGCGACTTCAATTATTATAAACAACCGATTAGCAAATTCAAGTGCCAAGTGCTAAATATTTAAAGTGTGTTCAAAAAACACCCTTATTTCTCGGCGTTTTTAAGATTGAATATTTTTAATTTTTGTACATAAAAAGGTTGTCAAACCGCTATAGGTTTGACAACCTTAATACTTAATAAGTAGAGTTAGAGATTAAACGAGAGAAGCGGCAATCTCACCAGCTAAGTGAGCGTTGTTACGGATGAGAGCCATGTTAGAGAAGAGAGATTTGCCGTCAGTCATATCAACCAAACGATCTAAGAGGAACGGGGTGACATCCTTACCTTGGATATTGCGAGCCTTCATCTCAGCAATGGCACCTTGAATCTTTCTTTCAACGTATTCAGGGTCAAGTGAATAACCCTCAGGGATAGGATTGACGATCAAAGTACCTTGTTTGAGACCTAAGGCGTCGTTGACATTGATCATTCTAGCGATCTCTTCAGGGGTATCAGCATAAGCTTCTAACTTATAAGGAGAAGTGCTGGTATAGAAGAGAGGAAGAGTTCTCGTTTTATAACCGACGATAGCGATACCTTTAGTCTCTAAGTATTCGATAGTCTTAGGGATATCAAGGATGGCTTTAGGGCCGGAACAGACGACATTGATAGGAGTCTTGGAGAATTCATCAAGATCAGCGGAGAGATCAAGAGTTTCTGCATATCCACGATGGACACCGCCGATACCACCAGTAGCAAAGATTTTGATATTAGCGAGGTGAGCTAAGATCATCGTAGCACTGACAGTGGTAGAACCAGTGAGTCCTCTTTCGATGCAAAAAGCGAGGTCACGACGAGAACATTTCACAGCATCGTGATAGCTCGTTTTTCCAAGATCGATGATCTCATCCTTGGTCAATCCGATTTTGATTTGGCCTTTGATGATACCGATGGTGTAGGGTTCAGCTCCTGCTTTTCTAACTTCTTCTTCGCATTCGAGAGCACACTGCACATTCTGCGGATAAGGCATGCCGTGAGTGAGAACAGTGGTCTCTAAAGCGACCGCTTTTCTCCCCGAAAGATCAGGGACATTTTTTAGGATTTCACTACTCAGCTTAGACATTTTTGTATTACCCCCCTATTTGGTTTATTTCTTATTAAATTTGAAAGAGACGGTCTGTCGATATTCGACGCCTGGTCTTAAAAGGAAAGGAGTGATGGGGGACATCTGTGGTTCGATGGCGATAGCTCTTCTTTTTATTCCGACACGATTGGTGAATTTGACATCACTCATCGAGTCATCGATATAGATATTGACAGCTTCATAAGTGGTAAAGCATTCAAGTTTGATCTTATCACTTTCTAAAACAACCTGTGGGATAGAAGAGTCGATATTGTCAAATAGATAAGTATCATCAATCGATTTAGATTTAGGCAATTTTTCTTTGATAACAGAAGCGTCTCTGAAATCTAAATATTCAGGAACAGCTTTAAATCTCTCAATCAGTTTGCTGTTTTTCTCCATGACTCCACATTTAGAAGCGTTGACTTGAAGCTTGTAATTCTCTACGCTCTCATCTCCAAAATTGAAATACATATGATTGGATAAAGAGAGGATAGTAGCAGAATCAGAGCTAGCTTGATACTTGATTCTCAAAGTGTTTTCATCATGTGGAAAAGAATAGGTGATAGTGAGTTTTACATTACCAGGAAAACCAGCTTCTTTATCAGGTGAGACATAATCGAAGATGATATAAGTAGCATCAGGTCTCGTGACGATGATGCTATCGAAATCCTTGAAAGAAAGCGAATCTAAAACACCACCATGAAGGCAGACTCCGGGTTCATTTTCATTCAATTTATAAGAGAAATAATCAAGGTTGAGAGTGCAGGGTATTCTTCCAGCTACTCTACCTAAGGTCTTGCCAAAAAACTGTTCAGAGTTGAGATAAGTCTTGTGGCTTCTAGGTGTCAGTATCAAAGGCACACCATCAAGACTTAATGAATAGACACCCGCACCAACAGAGGTGAAGGTTCCCTTCAATCCGAGACCATTGTTGAGAGTGACGAAACGTGAATCAGTTATTCTTTTGGCCATTTACTCGCTTTTCTCTTCAGTGGTAGATTCACTAGTTTGAGCAGGTTCGCTAGGGGCGACAGTTTCAGCAACTGTAGCCTCAGCAGGTTGAGTTCCAGTTAAGACACCAGCTTTGAAATCAGCATATCTGAAGTCGAGGTTATCAGTGTTGTAAGGGACGACATTCTTATTGAATTCCGCTTGGTTTTCGCTTCTGAGTCTTCTGACTCTATCGAAGATGGCTCTTTGTTCATCAGTCCAGTGTTGAGGAGTGATTGTTCTGACTTGAGGTCCGTAGTTATCAACGATGACAACGAGCTCTCTCTGAGAGCTAGCAGCTTCTCTGAAGAAACCGAATTTGAGTCTGCTGACAGGATCATCATAACGGTATTGAGAGATGTAGGTTCTCGCATTACCATTGGCATCATTACCTCTGAGAGTAGCAGGGGTATGAAGAGCACGAGTAGTAGCTTCAATAGTGTTATATCTAGGAAGAGGAACTCTGTTAGTCCAAAGTTCTTTGATCATGTCAGAGATCTCTCTGATAGCATCGGTGACTCTCAAAACGAGTCTTAAGTGCTTGGAATCAGGAGTGACAGTGAAGAGGAAGTTGATTCCGTTTGAGAGAGTGATAGCAGAGACTAAGAAGATCTTTCTGTTGACATCATAGTAGTTGTAGATCTCTCTCATCGTGATATCTCTTCCGTTAGAAGATCTAAGTTTGAGCTCAGTGGGAGCATTTTCGATACGATTTTCTAAAACGATCTCATACTCAGTAGATTCATAAGTGTGAGGAGAAACTTCTTTGAAGAGCTGATTAGGTCTGATATCAAGAGCATAATGATCGATGTAAGTGGAAGCATCTTTAGCATTGTTCACTTCAGTGACAACGCCATCTTTATCAGCTAAGAAAATACGATAGAAAGGATTGGGGGTATCAGCTGCTAAGCAATATAAGACGGAAGTGCCGTCTTCCTTGTTTTCTTGATAAATGGGAGTTAAGACAGTAGTGGAAAAATGAGCTTTGCTCGTTTCATCAACGATAGCTTGTGCTTTTGTCAGAAATTCAGTGTTATCCATTGTTGGCTCCTTAAATAACAATACGTAAAGAAATTATACTCTTTTTAAGCGCTTTTATTAATAGATACGAAGAATGTTTAATCCTTGATTTGAAAATCTATCTCTTCTAAATTGTGTTCTTTAAGATAGCGATTACATCTTATGAAGCAATCGGAACAGAAAAATCCATGGTTTGCTGATAACGGAGAAGGGTGTGCCGTCTTGATGATATAGGAAAGTGGACTATGAATAAGAGTTTCTTTAGCTTGAGCATATCTTCCCCAGAGAAGATAGACGACCGGTTGATTTAATGAATCGATAGCTTTGATGATTTCGTCAGTAAACATACTCCAGCCTAAAGACGAGTGACTATTCGCCTCGCCAGCTTTGACTGTCAAAGTAGCATTTAAAAGAAGAACACCTTGTTTAGCCCAAGAAGATAAATCTCCATTATTCTTTGGAACAGGATATCCGTACTCGTAGTAAAGTTCTTTATAAATGTTGAGAAGAGATGGTGGGAATTTAGTTCCTTTACTGACAGAGAAAGCCAGTCCGTTTGCTTGATCTGGATTAAAGTAAGGATCTTGTCCGATGATGACACATTTGACATCTCTCGGTGCTGTTTTTTCTAATGCGTCATAAACTTTCGCAACAGGTGGGTAAACAGTCTCTTTCTCATACTCAAGAGATACTTTATCAAGAAGTTCTTCCCAAGAAGGCGAAGATAAGAAGTTTGATAAAAGAGTCTTCCACTCGTCTGGTATTTTTGAAAGTTTCAATTTAACCTCTTCACTCATTTGTCTCTCCTTTTAAACATCCAAGTTTGTCTTGAAATTAGAAGTTTCTTTTTTTCTTAGTACTCAATGTCCATATATGATTTGATATAAAAGTCAGATATTTGTCTTTTTTCATCATCTACTTTTTCAGACGATTTATCATAAACAGCAACTGTTTTAAACCCGGCGTTTTTAGCTGTTGTCAAAGGAATCAACACATCTTCAAAAACAAGAGTCTCAGATGGCTTCGTTTTCAAAGCATCGCTGGCTATCAAATAAATCGTCGGTTCAGATTTTGAAGTTCCTAGTTCACTACCACTGAATAAAAAATCAAACAGATCATAGATGGCATTATGTTTTAAACAAGGTGTGAATAACTTCCGTGTATTAGAAGTGGCGAGAGCGATTTTTATATCATGTTGTTTTAGATAAACAAGCAGTTTTCTAATACCTGGCTTTGCCATGACGGTGTGAGTATAAGCATGTCTAGCTAGGATATCCCAAATCTCAATTATCTGATCAATAGTCTCTTCAAAATGATAAGTTTCTTTGGTGTATTTAGCTATCTCATAAAAACTCATATGAGAAATCTTATTAGCATAACCTTCAGGAACTGTTTCATATCCTTTCATCAGGAAATATTGTTTGTCGATTTCTTGCCACACACCCATTGAATCGACAATAGTTCCATCTAAGTCAAAAATAACTCCCTTAATGTCTTTAAGTAATTCACCTATGTTCATCGTGTCTATTATAATATTTCCATGACGCCTGAAATACATCAGGTTAATTATGGAGGACAAATGGAACATCGAGATTTAGAATTCGATCCGATGGATTACTATGATCAGGAACTGGCAAAACAAATTCCTGAAAATGCCAAAGCATATTTTGATGATCTCTTAGAAAAATCAAAAGTTGATGAGGAAGAAAATAAACATTTTATCACTGAAATAACAAAATGGGAGACTAAACATAGCCACGAGAAATCTCGTCTCAATATGTTTAATGGCATCAGAACTTTTTTGACTATTTTAATTGTCGTTGCTTTGATATTAATCGCACTATCCGCCTTCAATTTATATAACGGAGGAGTTGATGATAATACGGCCTTCTTAGTTCTCGTTATCATCATGCCGATAGTCTTGATAGCCTCGATATTAGTGATTTTCTTATACCTAAATAAGAAGATTAACCATTATGAAGAAGTATCAAACAAAAGCAAAGAGAAAATAAACAAACTGAAACAAAAAGCTTTAAATCAAGTGGCTCCGCTTGTCTCTCTCTTTGATTCTTCAGACTTTATCAATATCACTAAAAAAACAACCAAGATTTTCTCGATAGATCCATATGTTGACCATGAGAAACTCTTGATGTTAAGAGAACTTTATGGCTTTAAAGATGAACCAGAAGTCAATGAATCCATCGTCGAAGTCATGTCTGGTGAGATAGAAACAAATCCTTATATCCATGTGCGTCTCTTCATTCAAAGAATGAGAAATACCACCTACACCGGTTCTCTTCCTATCAGTTGGACAGAGCGGGTCAGTGATGGACAAGGTGGCTTCCGTACAGTCGTCAGGACTGAAACTCTTGTAGCCAGTATCTCAAGACCGGCTGCTTATTATTCGGATGGTTCTTATGTCATATATGGAAACGAGGCTGCTCCTGATCTCACCTTCTCTAGAGGCCCTTCTGGTGTCAATCCGGATATGACTGAGAAAGAGATGCGTAAATTCGAGAGTAACCAAGAAAAACATCTTGCTTCTTTAGCTCAAAAGTCAATTTCAAAAGGCGGAAATTTCACCCCTCTTGCTAATGCCAAATTTGAAGGTCTTTTCGGTGCTTATGATCGTAACCACGAAATACAATATCGTCTTCTCTTCACTCCTCTTGCTCAAGAGAATATGTGTGAACTTATCTTGAGAAAAAAGCCTTATAAAGATGACTTCACTTTCTATAAGAAGAAGAAGGTAAATATCATCTCTTCTGAACACGGAAAATATACGGAGCCTTATGACCCCAACATGTTATTCGGTATGATTGATATCTCGAAAATGAGAAGAAGTTTCGTCAATGAAATCACTGAGTGTTTCAACTCTCTTTATTTCGAGATGGCTCCTCTTCTTTGTATCCCTCTTTATCAAACGACGGAAGCTGGCGATTTCAATGTCACTGAACACTACCGAAATGTCTCTGATTATGATGCTGAGGCGATGGCTAACAGCATGAATTCTAAATTGTTCATGCCGGAAGGCTCTGATACTCCTCAGATTCTTAAAGTCACTTATCAAAGAACTGTCGGTAAAACGGACTTCTTCAAGGTTGATTCTTTTGCTTTTAAGAAAGTTCCCCAAGTCGAATTTGTCACTGTGATGGGAGGTGATGGTCTTCCTCATGAAGTTCCTGTCCCTTGGTTTAGATATGATCCTCTCCATAAAGAATCCGCTATCGGTGCCAGAAAATTTACAGGAAACAAATTCCAATATCAGAACCTTGTCAGGGATGAAGAATTCAAAAAAGATAAAGTTATGTCCAGAACAAATACCAGAAATCATAATTTTTTAGGTTTTTATGCTCCTAGCGATTACAATTATGTTAAGGCTCAAGATGAAAGAGTTTCCTCTCTCATCAACAAGTATTTAGATATAAATAGAAAGGTGGACTAAAAATGGCAAATGAATTAGATGAACTTACTGGCCCCGTAAATCCTGAAGGTAGAGATATCAATGTCATCGAAAAACAGATTCCTGTTCAAGTTGGCATCGGTTCAAAAATCTTTGAAGTCATTCTCTGGGTCTTAGGTATCATTCCTGGATTGATTTTCTTAATCATGAAGGTCAATGCTAGAACTTATCTCAGACAATTACAGCAGAAGATCCAACACACTGCTTCTCAGGTTGATAACTATCTCGAGCAAAGAGTTATCATCCTTCAAAACGCCGCTAAACTTCTTGATAAAGCTATCGAATTAGATAAAGATACCTTCACTAAAATCGCTGCTTACAGAAGCAGAAGTGGTTCTCCTAACACTAACACCGATGTCTTAAGAAATGAGACTGCTAGCAACATCGATAAGCTCTTCGCTCAGGTCAACTTAGCTTATGAGAACTATCCCGAACTCAAAGCTCATGATGAAATCAAACAATGCTTACAACAAAACAGCTTATTGCAGAGAGAAATCACCGCTGCTAGAGAACAATACAACGATACCGTTTATCGTTGGAACGCTGACATCCAAGCTTGGCCTACCAAGATGATCGTCGCTGCTAAGTTAGGCTATACCACTAGAATTCCTTTCTCTACCTCAGCTGAAATGAAAGAAAAAGCTAGAGGCGTTTTCTTCTAAAAAGCATTTAAGTCTCTCTGCAAAGAGAGACTTTTTCACTTCATATGAAATATCTGTTTTTCGATATAGAATGCGCCAATTGTCTCAATGGTGAGGGCAAAATCTGTTCATTCGGTTATGTCCTCACCGATGAGAATTTTAATGTGCTCAAAAAGAGAGATATCATCATCAATCCGAAAGCCCCTTTCCTTTTAGGAAACGGTAAAAACGGAAACGGAATCAAACTCGCTTATCCGCTTTTCAGATTCGATTGGGCTCATACCTTCCCTTACTACTATCAAGAGATAAGAAGACTTCTTCTTTCAAAAGATCACTTTCCAATCGGATTTGCTGATGATCAAGATATCAATTTCCTTCTCTACACTTGTAAGAGATATAACTTACCTACTCTCTATTTTGATTATCTTGATGTTCAAAGCCTTGATATGGTTCTCTCTTCTTCTACACAACCGAGAGGGCTGAGCTTTCTTATCGAATCGTTTGGATTAGAAAAAGGCGTCTGTCATAAAAGTGATGAAGATGCTTTGATGACTATGGAGATCCTTTCTCGATTAGTCTCTGATTCTAAAATGAATCTCTCTAAGTTAATCAAACAACATCCTCAGGTGGTTAAAAGCGTAGATCAGTTCATCAAAAACAAGAAACTGCAAGTAGAGAAGAAAAAGAAGCTTCAACATGTTAAAGACATGTTAAACGACCTTTATCAATCAGATCCTAATAAGATCAACCTAGAGAAGATTGATCAACATTTTTTCAAGAAAACGATCTTCATCAAGCCTTCTGTTTTTTATTCAAAACCGATTCTTTTAGAAGAATATGCCAAATATCTAAAAGAGAAAGGATTCATCTTTCTGAAGACTTTAAATAAAGCACCTGATTATTACATCTGCGGAGAGAAAGATGATACTCACACTATCAAAGTCAACTTCCATCATTCTCGTGTTTATACATTCAATTCATTCATCGCTTACTTAAAGAAAAGCGATATCAAAGAAAAAACCGCCACCCTCTGAGAATGACGGTCGTTTTTTCTTTCAATGTGGATCATTAGGGACTCGAACCCTAGGCCCACTGATTAAGAGTCAGTTGCTCTACCAACTGAGCTAATGATCCATCGCTGCAAGCTTATGAATTGTAATTCTTTTTTGGTGTGAATGCAACAGAAAGTTGACGAGTGTAATTAAAACTATCCGACTTCTTGCAGGTTTGAATCATTATCTTGATCGTTTATATCAAGTTCTTCAGGTGAAACTACTTTTTCAGCGTCTTTCTTCTTTCGATGAAGGAAAGGTATCGGCATACTTGAATTCTGCATCCATTTGAAGACCCTGAGGAAGAAATTTAACAAGACCGTAGATAAAGACGCATAGATGATCAATATGAACCACATCGGCTTAGTCAGATATCTGAAGTCGATTCCTGATATCTGAACAGAGAAGTTCCAATAGAGGCTTGAATCTGTATAAGGATTAGCTGAGAAAGCAGGTATGAAAGGCATAGCGAAGACTAGTAAGAAGAAGAGTAAGATAACGACAGCGAATAATATCGCCCTAAATCGATTGAGTGGTTGACAACAATTAAACACCATCGCTAGTGCGACTACCGCCATCGTGATGGAACAGAAGGTGGTGAAACTGTTATTAGCATAATCAGAATTAGTCGATAGCTCTAAGAAACCACCAGAATCGATATTCCTAAATATGTAATTTAACCCTATACATAGAATCAAACATAGTGCAGCTGGTATCGCCCTTGCGAAGGTATTCCTTAGGAAGTGACCAGTGATCAGTTGGTTGTTCTTTTGAATCGATAAGACTAAAGAAGGGATACCGATAGCGACTATCTCAGTGATCAAGATGTTGTTGGTTTCAAAGGGATAATTGATACCAGAACCACCGATGAAAGTCAGTAACACGATGATGGTGAAGACGATTGTGAACATCGTTTTCATCAGATACAAAGAGGATGAGCGTTGGATGTTGTTGACAACTCTTCTTCCTTCTTGAACGACCGCAGGCATAGAAGCGAAGTTAGAATCAAGAAGGACGAGATGGGCGGTGTTTCTAGCAGCAGCTGATCCAGTAGCCATAGCGATAGAACAATCAGCATTTTTCATCGCTAAGATATCATTGACACCATCACCAGTCATACCGACTGTATATTGTCTATTCTTTAGTTCCTTGATGATAGCAGCTTTCTGCTCGGGTGAGACACGACCGAAGACTGTGTATTGATCGACGATTTCTTGAACTTCTCTTGTTGATAATCCTTCTAAAGAGATACATTTCTCAGCATCAGGAACTCCGCATTTTTTAGCGATTTCAGAAGCGGTAAGCGGGTTATCGCCAGAGATGATTTTGATTTGAACATCGTTCTCACAGAACCATTTGATGGTGGAAGGAGCTTCCGGTCTGATGTGATCTTCTAAGGTGAAGACCGCCACTGGTGATAGTCTTCCTTTTATCTCACCATCGACAATATCTTTCTCAGTTTTACACATCATGATGACACGATAGCCTTTGGATTGTTTCTTCGTGATGTAGTTAGCGATGACTCTCTCTTTGTTTTTATAAATGAACTCAGGAGCTCCTAAGACATAGGTTCCATATTCGTAGAAAGTGACCGCTGAATACTTTCTTGCTGATGAGAAAGGAATAGAGGTTTTGACTTTATAATCGTTTTTTAACGGGTATCTCTTTGATAAAGCGATAGAAGTCTGATTTGATTCTCTGAAGGCGTTAAGATAAGAACCCATCGTTTTGTTTAAATCAACACTAGAATCGATGACTAAGACTTCATCAACCTTCATCGTTCCATCAGTTAAAGTTCCCGTCTTATCAAGACAGAGAACATTGACTCTCGCTAACATTTCAATACAGTAGAGATCTTGAACAAGTGTCTTTTTCTTAGAAAGATTGATGACTCCGACTGCCAGAGCTACTGAGGTGAGAAGATACATGCCAGATGGGATCATACCGACGACACTACCTGCTGTTCTAGACATCGTCTCAGAAGCGATAAGCCAGTTAGATAAACCAGCGAAAGAAGAACTGTTAGAAACGTTGAACCACTGGGTCACAAAGGTAGCAATTCCTAAAGGAATGATGATGATGGCAATTACTCTAATTATCAAATTTAACGACCTAACTAACTCTGATTTGGGTTTTGAATATTCTTTCGCTTTTGCTTGAATACCAGAGGCATAGTTATAATCGCCGACTTTATTTGCTTGAACGATAGCAGAACCTGAAACGACAAAAGAACCCGCATAGATGAAATCACCCGTATTCTTCTTAATCGGTAGAGATTCACCAGTTAAAAGAGATTCATTAACTTCTATTGAACCTTGTTTGACGATTGAATCAGTCGGTATCTGATCACCAGTTGCGAGAGTGTAAATATCATCTAAGACGATCTCTTCAACCGGGATAGTAGTCTTCTTTCCGTCTCTGATGACATTGAGATTCATCGCTGTGACCAGCTTTAATTTATCGATCGTGTTTTTAGCTTTGATCTCTTGTATCGTTCCTATCAGAGTATTGATAACAGCTACTAATAAGAAATAAGTGGATGTTATTTTTCCAAATATCCATAAAGCGATCGCAATCAATAAAAGAAGCATATTAAAGAAAGTGAAGACATTTGAGATGACGATTTGAGATACGCTCTTACCAGTATGAGTTTTAATCTGATTAGTAAGACCTTCCGCTTTTCTAGCTTGGACTTGTTTCTCAGTTAAACCCTCATTTAAAGACGGGTTATATCTCTCAACATCTCTGATATCGATGTCCTTTAGATTCTTAGAAGCAGGGTCTATCTTGATCTCTTCAGCAGGTGTTGGCTTTGGTTTGGGTTTTGATTCAGGTTCAGGTGTCATCTGCTCATTTAAAACTTCCACCTTCTCTGCAGAGGTGTCTTGGGTTGAAGACTTACTTCTTCTTTTTCTCTTGCTAGTTTGAACTATAGCTTCTGAAGGTTGAACTGTTTCTTCAACTTCACTTGAAGAAGCTTCAGTCTTCTCGATTTCTTGACTAGTTTGTTCTTTGCTTCTTTTCCTACTCATATTTCTTCAACTCAGGCTTACCAGGTAATTCATGGTGCTTACGACAGCGAGCTTGATAACTCTCTTTAGCACCAACGAGGATGACTGGATCATCGTATTTAGCAGGTTTTCCATCAATCAGACGAAGGGTTCTGGTGGCTGCAAAACCACAGATAGTACAAGCGGCTGTGAGCTTAGTGACAAACTCAGCTCTCGCTAATAACTCAGGGACGGGACCAAAGGGTTCTCCTTTAAAGTCTAAATCTAGTCCGGCGGCGATGACTCTGACCCCTCTATCAGCTAAATCTTCACAGATTTGAATGATATCATTCGAGAAGAATTGAATCTCATCTATTCCGACCACTTCTGTATCAGGAAGAACATGATCTAATATCTCCTTAGCAGAGAGGATAGGAAAAGCATCGATCTTCCCCCCATCATGAGAAGCGATAGCTACATCATCATATCTATTATCGATAGCCGGTTTAAAACATACTATCTTCTTATGAGCGTAAGAGAGTGTTCTGATTCTTCTGATAAGCTCTTCTGATTTGCCAGCGAACATCGGGCCGGTGATGATTTCAATCCATCCCTTCTGCAATTCTTGATACATAGAATACCCCTATAATTTATAAGTTAATAACTCGACACGCCTATCATTTATGATAGCTGTTTTGTGGGCAGAATAATAAGAGTATTCTTCTAAAACAGGAAGAAGTAGGACAAGCATATATAAAACGGAAGTGCTGTCAAAAATAAATAAACCTCTTGATTCAAAGGTGGAATGAAGACTAAGTCCGAAGAATGCAACAATAAAACCACAGGCTCTATCAGTCCGTTTTTGAGTGAACATATAGATGATATAACCGAGGATGGCGATATAACCAAAAAGCTGTAAAACGCCCATAATCACGCCTTGATATAAGAAGGGTTCGATGAATCCACAGTGGCTGGTGACTATCTCTACTTCATAATCGATAGTGACTAGATACTGGTGATAAATGGATGTGTAAGGAACTCTTCCAAATCCAAACCAGAAGAACCATGGATTACTCATCAATAATGCAAAACTAGTATAGATATGAGATCCACGATAGAACAAAGTTTGAAAATTAAAGAAACTTTCAATTTGCGATATGAGAATGGTGACTATCTCACTATCTCTAAATGCTGCGAAAAATACAATCACAAACACAACAGCACATGAAAATAATCCTATAAAGATTCCTGAGATGACTTTGTGTTTTTGGAAATTAAAAATACTGAATAAAACAGCGGTTAAGAAACATAGTAACAAACAAATACAAATCGTGGTTCGGCTATGAATGAAAATTGAGAAAATAGTGAGATAAAACATCAAAATTAACGAAACAATATTAGCCCTTCTAAAGAAAACAACTATCTCACTTATAACCGCTAAAGTTATAAAGAAACCGAAGACATTACGATGACTAGTAAAACTAGTGACATCAACGAAGTTATAACCTGGAACTCCGATCAAATCGTAGAAATTATTGATAAGACCATCTGTTTCAAAGATCAGCGAATAGAATGTCATCACCACTGCTACTAACGCAAATAAGTGATAAACGATCTCTGTAATCAAACCATCATCATTTTTGATGTCTGTAAAGAAAGCCAGTGCGACATAAAAATAAAAGAGAAAACACACTTCAGAGAGACATTCAATCACCTTATCGATAGTTAAATAGTCAGAATAAGTCAATGTTATCTCTGAAGAGGTGTAGGGATCTAAAAATTGAAAGACGATCTCACCAGTTGGAAAGATGAGATATGTCAGTATTCTATAAACAGCGATGACTATGAAAATTGATGTGATTATCAGTTCTTTTCGATGAAACTGAACTTTTCTTCTGATGATGAATAAGACACAAAGACCAAGAAAGAGAATGATAACTGGTATAGCTACTACTAGAGGCATAGCTCTATCAAAAGAATAGACGATGCCAAACCAAGCGTTTGCACGTTCACCATCAAATTCAAAGCCTTTCAGACATACGAGTGCTAAAGCACAAGTAAGACAGATGAATATGATGTGGTCGATGCGGTCTTTCTTGGTTTGTGAAAAGACAGTTGTTATCTCTTTTTTCATTATTTCCTATTCGATTAAAAGTTTGCTTAACGAATCTAGAAATAGTCCCTACAAGAAGAGAATAATGGGCAAAATGTTTTAAAACGGTTAGAAATATTGGTTAAAAGTAAACGATTTAGTTTGATAGTGCTTGCATAAAATAAACAATTTGTTTTTGTTGTAAGTCTGCTTAAAACTTGAAGTAGACTATATATAGATTATAAATCTCTACAAATATTTTTCATTGCAATTATGGGAGTTAAAGGAGGGATAGTATTATGGCTGAACAGATTACTGGTGTAGTGCTGATGATTGAAGGAAATAAGGTTTTGCTTCTCAGTCAAAATCGCTACTATATCATCCTCTCTGAAACAGGAAATGTCGGTGATTCAATCGAATTTGATCCCGAGAAAGCTTTACCGATGCCTTCTTACCTCTTTGCTATCGCTGCTATGGCTGAAGAAAACTTGGATGAAACACTGACTTTCATCCAAACGAAATGGTTTAAGAAATAAGAAATTTCAGTAATTTTTTGCAACCAAATAATGGTTCAAAAGTCCTTTTATATTGATATAGAAGATAAATTTTATATACAATAGATGAGCGCTTCTTAGGGGAGTAATTTAATCTCTTTATCCGTCAATACGCTGATTAAAATCAGCCGGGAATGAGACCGTTATTAGGTATGAGACCTGAAAGCAGAAAGGAATCTTCAAATGGATACAGAAAAAGAGAATCTGTCAGAAACGCAGGTTGAAGAAAGCTACACTAGCTTCGATAAATCGATTGAGGAAACGGCAACCCATTTCCAAACCGATTGTGAAAACGGTCTAACTTCTGAAGAAGCGAAGGCTCGTCTTGAAAAATACGGCCTCAACAAACTTCAAGAAGGAAAGAAAGTCCCCTTCATAATCAAGTTATTAAAACAATTCACTGAGCCGATGGTCATCGTCCTTTTGATTGCGGCAGTGATCTCTTTTGCTATCTTCCTTTTCAACACCTTTGTTGGAAGTGAAGAATCTGAAGAGTGGATTGATTGTATCGTCATCTTAGCCATCGTCATCATCAACGCATTAATCGGTTCTATTCAGGAACAGAAAGCTGAACAATCTCTTGAGGCTCTTAAGAAGCTGTCAACTCCTGAATGTACAGTGAAAAGAGATGGAAAACTCGTCTCTATTAAAGCTGAAGAATGTGTTCCTGGCGACTTAGTCATTCTTGAAGAAGGCGACATCATCCCTGCTGACTTAAGACTCGTAACTTCAGTCGACTTAAAATCTGATGAATCATCTCTGACAGGTGAATCAGTTCCTGCTGATAAAGATGCCAAAGCGATATTAGCTTCTGATGCTTTAACCGCTGATCAATCTAATATCGTCCACATGTCTTGTCCGATCTCTTACGGAAGAGGTAGCGGTATCGTCATCGCCACCGGTATGAATACCGAAATCGGTAAGATCGCTTCGATGTTAAAAGAGACTGATGATGAGCAGACTCCTCTTCAAAAGAAACTGGCTGTCTTATCTAAGCAACTCGGTCTCATCTGTCTTGTCATCGTCGTCGCCACCTTCTTAATCGGTGTCATCGCTACCATCATCAGATGCGCCCAAGCTGGTGTCTGGACTGATGTCGGATTCGATATCCTTGAATTATTTGAAAACGCCATCGCTTTAGCAGTCGCTGCTATCCCTGAGGGCTTGCCGGCTATCGTCACTATCGCTCTTGCCTTAGGTGTCGGTAAGATGGTTAAAGTCAACACCATCGTCAGAAAGTTACCTTCAGTTGAAACACTCGGTTCTGTCACTGTCGTCTGCTCTGATAAGACTGGCACCTTGACTCAAAACCGCATGACCGTCAAGAAGGTCTATGTCAACAAAACTACTTATGATGCTGAGACAGCTGTCAACACTGAGTTCTTAGCTACTGGTATGATGCTTTGCTCCAATGCTTCCATCAATGGTGATAGATATGGTGATCCTACCGAATTAGCTCTTCTTGATTACGCATATACCTTAGGAATTGAAAAAGAAGAGACTGAGAAGAACAAGGAACCTAGAGTCGATGAACTTCCTTTCGATTCCGTCAGAAAGATGATGTCTACTGAGAATCGCTTACCTGATGGAAGGAAGATCATCTATACCAAAGGTGCTTTAGATTCGATTCTTAAACATACTGAATATATCGATATCAACGGAGAAGTAAGACCTATCACTCCTCAAGATATCGAGGATATCAACAATGCTTCTAGCGATATGGCTAAAGAAGCTTACCGTGTTCTCGCCTTCGCTTATCGCTACAACGACTCTGATGAAAGAATGAGTGAAGAACACCTCATCTACTCTGGTATGGTGGGTATGATCGACCCTGAAAGACCAGAGGCTGCTCCGGCTGTCGCCACCTTGAAGAACGCTGGTATCAGAACCGTCATGATCACTGGCGACCACAAAGATACTGCTTATGCGATCGCTAGAAACCTCGGCATCGCTGATGATCCTTCTCAATGTGTCAGCGGTGATCAATTAAGCGAGATGAGTGAGACTGATTTACAAGAGACCGTCAAATCCGCTTGTGTCTTCGCTCGTGTCTCTCCTGAAAATAAGGTTCAAATCGTCAAGGCTTTAAAAGCTAACGGCAACATCGTTTCGATGACCGGTGATGGTGTCAACGATGCTCCTTCTCTTAAAATTGCTGATATCGGTATCGCTATGGGTATCACTGGCACCGATGTCGCAAAGAGCGCTGCTGACATGGTCTTGACTGATGACAACTTCGCTTCTATTGAAAAAGCTGTTGAAGAAGGAAGAGGAATCTTCTCCAATGTTAAGAAAGCGATCTTCTATCTCCTCTCTTCTAACTTCGCTGAAGTCTTAGTCATGTTCTTCTTCACCATTCTCACCGCCTCTTCTAGATACGGAATCATCCTCCCGTTAGCTACCTTACATATCTTATGGATCAACCTTCTCACTGACTCCATACCGGCAATCGCCTTAGGTATGGATGACAAAGAGAAAGGAATCATGGATCAAAAACCAAGAGATCCTAAAGATGGCGTCTTCGCTCACGGCGGTCTGAAATTCACTCTCTTCTATGGATTAGTCATCTTCTTAATAACAGCTATCGCCTTCTTGCTTCCTGTCTTACAACATATGGGTGATATCACTGCTGGCAGTAAAGTTTTCGTTGATGGTATAGAGTATGAGATCACAGCCGGGTGGGAGTTCTCTTGGGACGGCTTCATGAACTGTATGAACTCCTCCGTCATCGTTAATGCAGGTGGCGAAGATTTGGTTGTCTATCTCGGTGTTGTTGAAAGTAGTACTGGCGGTTGGGAGCCCGATACAATTGGCTACTTAACTGAATCAGAGTTAAACGCTGTTCAATTCAGCCGTAATGTCTTAAGCGTCCATGAGCAAGCTCAGACCTTCGCTTTCACCGTCTTAGCTATGGCTCAGATTTTCCATATGGTCGGTATGACTGATATCAAGCATTCCTTCATCAACGTCTTCAAAGGTAAGAACTGGATGTTAGCTGTTGCCTTTGTCTTTGGTTTCGCCTTACAAGTCTTAGTCACTGAAGTCAATGGTATGAACATGGTCTTTGGAACTACTCACTTAGAATATTATGAGTGGTTTGAATTAGTAGGCTTCGCTATCGTTCCTCTCGTTGTCCACGAAATATTAGCTCCCATCTTCAGAAAAAGAAACGTTCAAATCATTTGATAGATTCTTGAATTAAAACTAGGTCGGCTTCAAACGAGCCGGCCTTTTTTAGTGGTAAATATTCATCTTCATGAGTCTCTACTCGAATTGACAGGAAAAAACTAGAAAGGTTAGAATGTAATAAACAAATTGGACATTTTGTATATTCTGCAACTGGGTTGCCCAGTCACATTCACGATAGTCATTTTCCACTTACTGATGCTGAAATTAAAAAAGGAGGCATAAATCATGGAAAAATCTGAGAAAAGAGCTGGACTAAAACTATTCCTAATCTCTTTTGGATTCATCGCATTTTTTGCTTTGATTATTGTTCTATGCGTCGTCTTTATTTGGGTAGGTCAACAATTCGGCACAAAATCAATAGAGGTGTCTTCTTATCAATCTGATTTCAAGTTTGAACTTAAAACTGATATGAGAATCAGAAAAGTTTATTCTGATTCAAATGATGTTTATTTTTCTTTCAAAAACGATGATACGCTTGACGATTATCAATATGCCTTACAAGAAAATGGTTATGATGTCACCAAATTAGAAGATGATTTCCTTTCTATAAAAACCACTAATGAAAATTTCGTCTATTATTTCTGCATCAGAGAATGTGGTTTTGAAGATGCTACTCACGTTTTCGAAAATGTTCCGTTTTATTCACCTGTTCATTTGGTCAACGAATCAACAGATATGTTTGTGTTTCTAACTGGACGTTCTAACGCCGAGTCAGAAAAAGAATTCACAACCGATTATGGATACCAAGATTATGTCGATTATTTTTCTTCTATCAACTTCACTAATATCGACTATGATGCTGAAGAAGAAACAATCATCTATGATGATGCTATCAAGTACACATTCCAAGACGGAAAGCTGACGACTTTAAAACTGTAATTTTCAAAGAAAAACATCTCTTACTTATAAACGTGATTAATATCCGTGTTCTCTCTTAAGGGTTTTGAATTTTATTAAACTATAATAAATATTGATGCTTCTAAACCTCAAAGAGTGAAAGATGGAACAAAAAGAGAAAATTAAACTTTTTCAAGATTGGCTTACAAACTCAAACAATATCGTCTTTTTTGGTGGTGCTGGAGTATCTACTGAATCTGGTCTTCCTGATTTCAGGAGTCAAGATGGTCTATATTCGATGAAGTATGACTACCCACCAGAGACGATTCTTTCTGCTTCTTTCTTTAAAAGATATCCAGATGAATTTTATCGATTCTATAAAGATAAAATGCTCATACTTTCTGCTAAGCCAAATAGGGCACATTTCTTTTTAGCAGAGTTAGAGAAGAAAAATAAACTGAAAGCATTAATCACACAAAACATCGATGGTCTTCATCAGAAAGCTGGAAGTCAAAATGTGATAGAACTTCATGGTTCTATTCACCATAACCATTGTTTGAAATGCCATAAAGAATACGACGCCGAATTCATCAAAAATAGTAAAGAGATCGTTCCTCATTGCCCATCTTGTGGTGGCATCATCAAACCAGATGTGGTCTTATATGAAGAACCGCTTGATGAGACTTTTTTATTTGAAAGTTTAAAAGCTATTCAACAAGCTGATGTTCTGATTGTTGCCGGGACTTCTTTATCAGTCTTTCCTGCTTCTTCTCTTGTTCCTTATTATCAAAAAGATAAACTAGTTGTTATTAATAAAACTAAAATAGCTATAGAAGAAAGAGCGAATCTCGTCTTTCATTCTTCCATCTGTGAAATATTATCGGAGGTGCATGCGTGAGACAAATTGATGAAGTTTATTCAAGACTTTCCGATAGTACATCAGAGTACTATTGTGGTTCTGCTTGTTTTCTCTCTTTGATTCCTTTATGCCAGTATTATCAAACAGTGTTAGATGAAGAATTGAGGGAGAATTTCTTTCTTCTGATTGAGGCTTCTGAAAAGCTTTCTTATGAGGACGCTTTTCTTTTTGAGATGAGTAAAAAAGAAACTTACACTGACAAGGAGTTAGATAGGATCTCTTCTGTTTTTGAATCCTATATCACTCTTATTGAGAATCTCACTGATGTCGTCTCTTGTATAAGTGAGACGAAAACAAAGAAATTATTCAAAGATACACTCATCTTCGTCTCTAGACTTTGTCAACAGAATGCAGCTCATTTCTTCACTGTAGAAAATGTCCCTGAGCAACTCATCTATTTGATCAACTCTGCTTTAGCAGAAATAAGGAGGAATTATGAGTAAGAGTGAATTTAGTGCTTTAGTTTCAAAAGCTACAACCTCTACTTCAGCACTTCTAACAAGTTCACTTCCAGTGCTTAAGATGTTTTATAAACTTAATAACAGAAAGAACTCTGGTAAAAGTCCTTTTCCTAAAGAATACAACGATAAAAATACTGCTGACTTGATTGATGAATTAGTTGTGAATATCGAAAATAGTTCATCTGAATCCGATTTTGATAGAGAAAAGATTATATCCTCTCTAGAGACACTGAGTTCCCACGCTAACGAAGCTATCTCTTATATAAAGACAGCTAGTCTTAAAACTGATTATCAGTGGATTTCTGAAACTCTTAAAAATATCGCTGATTGTTTGAAGTGTGTCCAATAATAGAGCTGTTTTGTTGAAAAAAGTGATTTTTCTTCAATAATTATACTTAGTATAATTTTGAAGAATTCGTCATTAAGGAGCCTGAAGAATGAAGAATTATCCAGAGTGGAGTGATCGTAATATTCTGATTGATTTGAGAAATAGATTCGCAACTTGTTATCAAAATGATGATGGTTCTATCTTCTATATAGAGCCTCAGTTTTATACATATTTACAAGGCTACAAAGATCTTAGACCTGAGAGATACGATGACATTCTAAAAGAGATGGATAAGATTGTCAGAAAGAACAGAAAAGTTGTCTTCGTCGGTCAAGAAGATAACCCGATTGTCGTCTGTGAAGGTGCTATCTATCTCACTGCTATCGATGTCGCAAATCGTATCCAAGTTTTAGTTGAAGATAAGAGTCGTGGTTCTGATTACGGAGACTGAAAGTGAATAGAAAAAGAAATAAAGTATCTACTTTTGCTAGTGTGATGTGCTGTGCTCTCGCTCTTTCATCATGTGTTTATGATTATTCGATAAACATACCTGTTACTTATGGTGAAAATGTGACTTATAAGACTCCTAATTACAACAGCTCTTACTCAGCTAGCAATCTCAATAAAGATTTAGTTGGAAGTACAGTTGGACAATACTTTCTTCCTTCAACAGGTGACAGCAAAATCTTAGTCATACCCATCGAATTTGAAGATGATACTTTCACTACTGCTGAATTAGAAACTTTAGAAAATACCTTCTTTGGCGGCGAAAATCAGACTGGTTGGCAGTCTGTTTATTCTTACTATTATGAGTCTAGTGGTGGAAAGTTAAGACTCTCTGGAGAAGTTACAAATAAATGTAAGCTTGACATGACTGTCGCTGAATTAGAAAGAGTCGCTGCAACCTATAGTGGCAATTACACAGATGAAATCGTCAAAATGGCTTTAGAGGCTTTAGATTCTAGCATCGATTATCAAGATTATGATTCTAATGGCGATGGTGTCATCGATGCTGTTTGGTTAGTTTATTCAGCTTCTTATGATAGAGATTCTGATCTCTATTGGGCTTATACAACTTGGGCGAGTGATTATAATACTTTCGATGATCTTTATTATTGTCAGTATTCTTGGGCGAGCATCGAGTTTCTTTATGAAGGCGGATATAGTTCAAGCAGATCAGATACATTAAATGGTGACGCCCACACCTTCATTCATGAGACCGGTCATCTTTTAGGATTAGATGATTATTATTCTTATGATTATGATGGCTCTTCCAATACCGATACTCCCGTCGGTGGTATCGATATGATGGATTTCAATATCGGTGATAATTGTTCCTTCTCTAAATACTTCTTAGATTGGTATGAGCCGACCATCATCACTGAAGAGTATCTTGAAGAAAACGACTATACCTTGACTCTCTCATCACAGACTGAAACTGGTCAATTTTTCCTTCTTCCATCCTATACAGATGATGGAGAGATGCAATATAACAACACCGCTTTAGATGAGTATTTGCTGATTGAATACTACACACCCACTAATCTTAACGAACAAGATTCCAAAGCAATCTATAACAATACTTTACGTTGTTACACTGAACCTGGTGTCCTTGTTTATCATGTCAATGCGACAATCGGTCGTATCTATGTCAGTGGCGGTTCCATCGTTTGGGATGGTTATGCCTATGATATGCTTAAACCTCTTAGCGCTTTGCTTAGTTATGAGGGTTATTACTACATCTTCAGCAACACTAAAAGCTATTCTTATTATGAGATGGAGAATGCTTCAACTTTCTATAGAGGAGCCTTGATCTCATTACTTTCGGCAACCGGAAGAAAGATATCCGGTTATTATGCGAATTCAAGAACTATCAACCAATACTTGTATCAAGAAGGAGATGAATTCCTCCTTGAAGGTGGCATATATGATGAATTCATCTTCGATGATGGAACTACACCTAATTATGGTTTTGAAGTTCTTTCTTCAAATGATGATTCCTGCACCTTGCGCTTTTCAGCAATATGAATCGAATCAAACAAGCTTATAGAAAAATAAATCTCTTTAATAACTCAGATTACAAAGAAGCTTATATAGGTTCTATTTTTTTAGCGTTTAAAAATAACAAACAAGAACTCGTGATGGCTGAAGAAGATAGAGAACCTCTTTTGTGGTTGGAAGAATTCTATAGGACCAAGCTTAAGGAATATAAATTAAATTTTAATTTCCGTTTCTTTAGAAATATAACTAAGAAAGGTAAGAATAAATTCTTCGGTCTTCCTGATGAATTATTCGAAACTCTTAATTTTAGTAACCCGATTGTAAATCAGATCAAGTTTGTACCTAATCTCTCCAATTTAAAGAAAGAAGTCTATTTTGAATACGCTGATAACAATGGTTGTCATCCTTATACAGATGACTTTAAACTTTATCTTTTCAAACACGGAATTTACTTCGTTCAAGAAGAGACGATTCCCTTTATAAAAGGTGAAGTTAGATATCCAGTCTTCATCGATGAAAGAAGATTACCTGCCGATATCAAAGCATTGATTGATCAATGTGATTTTGATTTCTTCACGATTAATTTCAACGACGCTAGAAAACTTTTTATTGATAATTGTTATAAGGAGATAGACGCCATTCCTTTTGAAAGAAAACTCCTTCACTTCGTAGATTATGCTACCGATAAAGAGATCAAAGAACTGGCTTCAAAAATTGATATTGGCGCTGGCCTTTATAATGGCTATATGCGGCGCTTTGTCGCTTCTATCATCAACATCATGTTTGATAAATACTCTTTTGAAGTTCTCAATAGAGTCACTGGTAAACTATCTTTCTTAACACCGGTCAAGATAGAAACTGATAAGACTTATCAAGTTCTCTCTTCTTTTGATGGCGAGATGTACTCGACCGATGGTGAAAACTATTATTTCAATCTCAAAGATAAAGACGCTTTATTAAAGCAAACAAAACATGCTTTCAAAGAAATCAAGAAAAGAGATGGTTTGAGTTTATATAAATATCTTTGTCTTCCTTATGCTGGATATAAGTATGTTAAAGATAAGACATTCTCTACTCCTAAAAAATTCATCTCCGCCCTTCCTTTCAGAGATGATATCAGCATCTCAACTTCTTATCTCTCCCCTAAGAGATGCGATTTAAACTACTCATTCTTATCTGGAAAAAAACAACATAATTTCGTCTTTCTTTTAAGATGGTTATCTAATCGAGGCATCGACTATATCTATTATATCCTTGGCCAAAGACGGGATCTTTTAGATTACGATCCTGATACTTATTTGACTCTTCAGATATTTGACGAGAAAAGAGAAGGTATGCTCTCTCTTCTGTTTGATGAACCTACTCCTTTATCCGGTTTCCTTTTCTCTTCTTATGAAGTGGAACATCTTGATATCAATCTCAATCGTTTGTATGAGAGTCTAAAAAGAATTGATGAAGCTTCTTCTAATAGGGCTTTGTCTTATTTTTACAGATGCTTTAATGATAAAACACTAAGAAGTGCAACTATTAAAATGCTGAAAGCTTTTGATTGTAGGGATGAATTATCAGACTCGCTTCTTTCTTTTATGGAATATGTTCTCTTTGTTCCTTTTAAAGCTGCTGATAACGAATTTAGAACGATATCAGTTAAAAATAACGATCAACAATCCCTTTTAGCTTTAGATGGTTATAGAAATTTGGATGAGTCTTTTGAACCTAGTCTCATGTATCCGTATGTCAGCTTCGGTATGAATTACTACGCTTTTAGAAAGAATTACTTCTCAAAACCATATCTATGCTCCTGTCAGAAGGAGAGCGTAATCACAACCATCAATTATTTCACCTACAAATATGAAAAATACTTTGGTAAAAATCATGCCAGACGTGAATTAAATAACTATGTCACTATGTTTGCTGGCTTTCCTAAGAAGTTGATTGCAAGTCTTAACTTTGATGAGGAACTGATTCCTCAACTGGAGTTTAAAGATCATATCTGTCATATCTGTCAGCATTCCACTCCGTGCGTTTACAATTTGATGTTTGAAAATGAGGGGTCACAAATCAATCACTTCACCACTTACGGAAGATCTTTCAGTGCTGAAAAAGGTGTCTTTTTTGCTGATAGAACCTTCACTGGACAATATATCAATAAGAATGATTACAAGATTCTGTTAGCTTTTGATAAAGACAAGATAGAGAAGAGATTTTTACCTTATACAGATTTAAGAAAGCGAAACTTACTAGCTCTTCTAGCTTCTTTTTCTATCGAACAATTTGGAACTCAATTCTTCCTTGAATATATATCTGATTTCTTAGATCTTTCTGACCAAGAGATCTTTGATGCTTTAACATCAGTTTCTCCGCTTGAAAACTCAGAGAATTTTGATTACTACCGATATATTTTCTCGGAGATAAGCAATATCTTGTTATTGGCTAAATCTGTTTACTTAGTTGATTTGATCAAAAGAAAAGTTCCTTATTTATCATCAACTGAATGTCTGAATATCGATCACAACGATAAGCTTCCTCTTCCTTATGTTCATCTAGGAAGAATCTTCAACGCCTATTCAGAAGATGTTGATTCAGATGAAGTCTATCTTTGTGAATGTGAAAAAGAGACTATCAGACTCATTTTTAATAAGTTTAATGTCATGTATCAAAACGCCGGTCTCAATCCAGTGTTGAGGATTTATATCCTCTTTGGTTATGCTGGTTTACCTTATATTGTCACCTATAAATACATCCAAAAATATGGAAACATCATAACCTACTCAGTTGATGAAATAATCGAGCAGTTAAACTTCAAACCGGGTATCTGTCGAAGATGTACCAGTCACTCTCATGCTGCGTTTGATGGTGCGTTTTACAAAGCTTATCCACTAAGAGAAGGAATGATAGCAGAGAGAACATTCGCTTTAAATAAACTTGCTCATCATCATATCTCGGTTATTGAGACTGTTCCTTTGATACAAAATAGTATTGATGATAGTGAACTTCCTGATTTAAATTCAACTTATAACCAGTATTTTCCGATCATTCTTCCTCTTGATAGTGAAGGTGCACTTTGGTTTAAACAACAACTAAACTTTGATGAAGAGAAACTCACCATCCTATATGAAGCTTTTAAACCTCGACTTTTACATGCTAGTACTGATAATAAAGTTCTGTTTAAAAATGTCCTCTTCAGCACTTTTAAGAACAATCTAGATGTCTTCTTTGATTACTTTAGGGAAGAACCTTCTAATTCAACTTTAAGAGATAGCGTGTTTAATCATTTTCCAGATATAAAAACGATCATCAAAGATGAGAAAACACAAGATGAGGTTTGCTCAATCATTCTGATTTTTATACCATTTCTGTTTGAAAACATCATTGATGAACTAGCTAAACAAGAAGAAAACTTTGAAAAGGAAATCGCAAAAGACTGATGGAATACAGAGCTGATTTTTTTCAAGAAGAAAAAGAAGTATCACTGAGAAAAGAGTACGCCTACATCATCTCAGGCGGTTTTTATGATGTCTATGTCGACTATGATGGAAACTACCACATGGCATCAGAAGATAAAGAATCTCTTTTAGCTCGTTTTGATTTCTATCAGAAGTTTCAAGATAAACCCTATCCGTCTTTCTGTGAATCAGATTCCAACAACGCAAAAGAGAATTCTCTTATATCTAAATACATTCAAATCATCGGACTTCCTCAATCAATGCTTCTTAAGAAGGTGAATCTAGACGACAAAGAAACAGGTGAAACTATTATTAAAAGCAAAGAGGAAATCATGGATAGTATCACTTTCCACGAAGAACTCAACTTTGATGATGGAAGAAGAGATAGTGAGAATTTCGCCACTTTCTCTGATGATGATTTCTTCGCTAGAAATGACCTATATATGCTTCATGCTATCAACTATGTCATCTCTAAAGGCTTTTATATCATCAATCCTGAGAGGATAACTAGACCGATCAGTGACCCTATCAACTTCGCTCCAGTGATGATCGATATCAAAAGACTTCCTGAAAAATATATTCAGGAAGAAGAGACTGTCGATAAATTGATTGTCGACTTTGTCCTTAACCCTGAGTACAGCACTGAAACTTATATGAACAGGTGTAAACCTGTTGATCAGATGACTTTAGAAGAAAAATTTCAAATCGCATTTAACGAATATTCTCCCTTAAAAATCGACTTGAAGATCAGAAATGCTTTAAGAAGGTATTTCTTAAACATCGCCAGAGATCTCTTCAATGAATTCTTTATAAAGGCGGGGTTGAAAAAGAAACCGGCTGGTCTTAGTGTTCTTGATCATGATATGAATCTTGCTACTCCTTATTCGTATGTTTATTTCGGAGTTCATTTCAATGGTTATAGAAAGAGAAAAAGATACCTCTATAACGATGATGGAACGATAAGACAACAAGTTGTTCCTGAAGAGCCTGTTTATTTTGATGAGAAGGATAAGGAGAGAATAAGAGTCGCTTATACTTCAGTTAAACAATACTATGTAAGACATCCTTATCTTCCTTATATACCAGCTATCTTTCTCAAACATATGGGTCTTCCTTCTATTCTTCTTGAAACTTTTGAATACTTTGATTTTGAAAACGCTGATTACACTGATTTTGAAAAACTCCTTCACTTTGAAAAGAATATCGATATCAATAGAACCAATTATCTCCAAGTGTTTGCTGATGGCCATGGAAATATCAAATTTCTGACAACAGAAGAAGCTGATGATAAGATTTATTTCCTGTTGACTCATTCAGAGAAAGAAGGTCTCTTCATCTCTGATCCTCTCTATTTAAGAATCAATTCTGATCATACAATAATAGCCATCGATTATAAGAAAGCTACTTCCTCTCGAAGTATCTTTAGAAAATTGATTGATGGAGACTATAAAACTTTTATAGAAGCTTGTGCGTTGCTTGATAAAACTTCTAATACTCATTACGACAAAGATATAACTGCAGTCATCAAGACTTTTCTCTTTAAACATTCTTCTAATACTAATATTGAAGTCTTTGAAACCTATTTTAAGCTTCTTTCTAAAGGTTATTCTTTAACTGAGGCTTATGACCATGTCTTCGGTTCTTCAAAAGAACTCAGCATTCAAGCTCTGATCAAGTTGATTTACATAGGTTTTATTTATGTTTTTGAATCTAGTAAGAAAGCTTTAAAAGACCACTTTATATTCAGAATGGATGAGACGATTAGTTATTTCTCACAAGAAGAAGTAATTTATGATCCATATCTTAAATATCCATATATCCATAAAGGTCTCTTCTTCTGTGGATATAGTGAAACTTTAGATTCTCCTATCTATTTTGATAAAGAAGATGCCGAAAAAATCCAATATTTCTATAAGCTTTTGTTTGATAGAAATTTCACTTACGATATCGGTTTCTTAAATCTGCCTTCTTTGAATTTCTGTATAACTGACAATTTAAATCTTCAATTAGGTCTCCCTTTAAGCTGTGATACAGTCAGTGTTGATTCTGCGACTGGAAAACTTGTGTTTTCTAACACTGCTAAAGACATTTCTCTCTTTGATAGAGAAGACCATCTTTCTTTGATTAAAGAAGATGATGTCTTATCTGGCTTGATGGTAGAACACGCTCTTCTTGAAGATGGTTTGATGGTTGGAAATGGACTTTATGGACGAACTTCTTTGCTTTATGAAGTCCAAAATTTATCCCTTGATCTTCTTTTGTTTCTCTCTGTAGAAAACATACAATTAGAACTAGTTCGTTTACTTGATTCCCTCCCTCCTTATATCACTCAAGAGATGCTTCTTTTATTTAAAAACAAAAAGAAATTCAACGAAATTTTTGTCACTGGTTTGACTAGTTATTCACCTAATTTTGATATAAATCCTCCGCTTTTAATCGGGAAAACTATTTTGTTGAACAGCTTTCACGAACACATCGAAAATCAATATCGTAAGCTTTGCTTAGATGATGAATCTCCCTTAATTGACCTAAATAATATTTACTTTGAAGATATGATGGTTTTTCCTGGTTATATGATTTATGCCTATATGACAGAAGAGAGGAAAGTCATCGATGTTTCCAAAGAGGATTTCAAACTCTTAAATCGTCTTTATCAAGCTAGTTTATATTTGACATCTAATATAACTAATAAAGAATATCGGTCTTATAAGGCAGCTATATTAACTGGAACTCCGTTATCAATGGGAGCTAGCATCGCAACCGTCATAAAAGAAAACAATTTTATCTATAACGATTCTTTCAAATATCCCTTCAGAGAAGGTCAAATGGAAACTTTCCCTTATGATAAATACCCATCTTTAGATACTCATAAGAGATTGGACACAAAATTTAAACAGATGACTACTGGAACAGTTGAATTCAGACACCAGTTGTTAAAAGATGGCTTTTATATGTATTACAACAGTGATTTTTCAGATATCTTCCCCTCATTTGAACTTGACGAAAACAATGAACCTATCTGTTCTTCTGATTCTAGATTCTGTTATGTATTTCCTGATTGCACTGGTGTAGTAAAAGAAGTCTTTTTACCTGATCAACTTCTCTTCCATACTATGCTTGATAACTTCTTAACTTCCTCTGTCGTCAAATCTCGTTTCCCTGATATGGCTTTTGAGTTACAACAGTTTGTTGAACAAGTTTATCTTGTTCACCCTGATTTTTTACTCAAAGCAAGAAACGCTCTTGCTCTTTCTCAAGATAAATTAAAAGATTATCTAAGAAGACTCGCCAAAAAGCATGAAAGCCCTGCATTAGATGTAGTCTCTCATCAAAATTCTCTTTTCTTATTAGTGGTTTCGTTCTTATATTATCTCGATAACTTATTAATCATCAAAATTAAGAAAGAGTTATAAATAACTGGTATGACTGACATAGATATAGATGGTGTATCTAATAGCAAAATCATCACTGAAAAAAGTTCAAGTACTAAGAATGTGATTCATCAATGTTGTGAGAATGTTGATGGAAGTTTTTTTAAGTTCACTGATTTCTTCCGTTTCAGATACCTTTCTTCTGTTAGTAGAAATATTTTGCAGTTCATTTTCATCGCAGCATCTTCTTTTATTCTATTGATGTTGTTTTCAGTTTCCACCTCTCCGATTTATGAAAACACCACTTATATGTTCAACGACTCTAATTTCTTCCAAGTGGTCGGTAAGATCATCGCTGAAGGTGGTACTCCTTATATTGATTTCTTCGATCATAAAGGAATCTACTTCTTTTGGTATGAGGCTCTCTGTTATCTAATCCATCCTACCTTCGGTTTCTTCATCTTAGAGTGGTTGATTTACTCATTTTCATTCTTCTGTTTATTTAAAACTCTAGGTACTCTTAAGCTATCTAATTTCACCTGTCTTGTCACTTCTCTTCTTTTCATCTTCTGCACCTGTTTCATCAGAGAAGGAAACACGACTGAAGACTTCTCTTTGTTATTTATAGCTCCTGCTTTATTGATTTATATAAAGGCAGTTCAAAGTGATTCAAAAGCTTTGTTTTTACTCGGTAACGCCTTATGTGGTCTAGGTGCTGGCATCTTGATTTTTGTCAGACTGACTAACGCAGTCCCTCTGTTTTTCTTAGTCTGTTACTATGTTGTTTATGCGATTAAAAGAAGAAAATTCTCTGACCTCTTCTTAAACTTCATCGTTTGTGTGATTCCTCTTATCATCACCATCATCATTCCTATCGTTACTGCTACTTTTGGTGGCTATCTCACTGAGATGATAGAGCAGACTTTCTTGATGAACATCGAGTATTCTTCACAACATTTTGGATTTGAGAGATTCGCTTTGATGTTTGTTGATATCATCTTAGCTGTGTTGATATCTTATCGTTTGATCAAGATGAGAAAAGAGAGAAATGATATCAGTGAAATTCTCCTTCTTCTTTTAATCAGTATCATCGGAAATGGAATCGTCTTCGCTTACTTCTCAACTTATCCGCATTATTACATCGTCGTCTTCCCTGTCCTTTTGACAAGCATCGCTCTTATCGTTGAAAGCTCATATCAAAAAGATAAGAAATCCTCTCTTCCTGGTATAAAACACGATAATAAAAGTCTTCTTCTCATCTGTGCTTTGACTCTTATCTCTTCTTGTTCAACAGTCGGTTATTTCGTCTATTATTGTTCCGGTTATTACTCTTTCTTCTCGGCTGGCATTGAAAAAAGTAAAGCGATTGAAGAACTGATTGGAGACATCTATGAAGAGAGTGAAATAGAAGGTATTGAACCTGATATTCTGACGATTGATGTCAATCCTGGTTTCTGGCTTTATACAGATGATGTACCTGAATGTGCCAACTTTGCTTTCCAAAGTTGGCAGGATGAGACTGAAGAAAACATCCTTCCCGATTTAGAAACTTACATCATCGAAAACACACCCGATTGGATCATCATCGATGATTCTGATCCTTTCGCTCTAAATGAAATCTCTGAGGAAAATCTCCTTGAGAGAAATGAGATTATCTGCAACTTAGAAAACTATGGCTATTCTTTATACAACGATGAACCTTACTTCGTTAATGAGAAGATGGAAGATGTCATCGTGGATGATGTAGTCGTTGTTGATCAAAGCCGTGGTCTTAGCGCCTACAAGTATAATTACTGAGTAAACTCATTTGCCCTGTTAAATACATTAACTTTGGTATTTTTTAATTCCATTTGCCTTGAGTAGCTGACCACTTCTTATCAAAAGATATGTCCTCAATGACTGCACTAAAAGGCTCTGTTAGGAATTCACAGATAGTTGTTAATACTATTCGTAAATCAGCTATTTCAATTTTTGTTTTATCAACAAATGCTTGCCACATCTCCTTGGCAGTAATGTTATTATCAAATCTTTTAAACCACATAAAATTGTCTAAAGTAAAAGTGTGTTTTCGATTAACAAAAGTTTGTTTGAGTGCTTCTACAAGGATACATCCATCAAAATCAAAATTATTTGCAATATAAAAAATGTCATAGTAGTCCTTCATTCGACTAGAAAACTCCATTAAGGTTAAAATTGCGTCTAATTTTTCGGCAATCGTTGTTTCAAGGGAATAGGTGTTTAACTTTGGTGATTCAAATCCGGAAAGTTGTGTCGGAATTGAACGTTTTTCTTGTTTGGGCACAATAACATCACCAACTCCAAAATCAAGTTTAAATGGTGTTTTTGTGTTTTTGATACAACCAAATATTATCACCTGAATACCAGCATATTTTTTAGCAGTAGAAATCAAGTTTACTTGACCTATTTCAAATGTTATAAATTCATTACCCGTGGGCACAGAAATAATATCTTCTATTACAGATTTTAACCGTTCCGGTGTATTAGGTACTTTGCAAAGTAGAAAATCAACATCTAAAGTCAGCCTGCTGGCAAAATTTGTTAAAGAATAAAGAAAAAAGCCTCCCTTTAATACAAAATTTTCATTATATTTTGATTTTTCTAAACGTCGGAAAAATTCTTCTTGGCAAAAAAAATTGTAAACAAAGTTGATATGTCTGATTCGTTTTAATTGCTTTATTTTTTAATTTTGCAAGAACTGAAGCAGCTATATCACTCATTCACTAGAACACCTATCACATTCAAAACCTTCTCAAAAAGATGCATTTGTTTTGCATATTGAGCGAGTCTTCCGAGATTTTTGTTTTTATCAGCAACATAATAATTTAGAGCTTTATTAAATATCTCACTATCAAGTTTTGTTCGATATTTAAAGCAATCACATATTGTCCTTTCTCGATCATAGATTAAAAGTTTTGCTCCATTAAACTCTTCCTCAGTTCTACCAAGTTCGAACATATTAGTCTGAATATAATAAACTTTTGTAAACAAGGTAGAATTCTTCAGTTTTGTTCTTGAATATGTTCGAGGAACAGCTATCGACCATTTCCTAGGAGTAAAGTCATTGTATCCATAATAATAAAGTGCCGACTCAACACAGAGAACACTTCCTGGCACCAAAGAAGCTAGAGTTTGTTCTTCACTTATAAATAGCTCTTCGGCAAGCTGATAATATCCATGTCTAATGCGCTTAAGAAATCCTGTTTTGCACAGATTTGCAACATCAAAATTAGAAAGACCTACAGCACAGAAATCGGCTGTTTTAGCAATTCCGTTATTCTTTTCAATAATGGTTTTAATAAGTTCTTTCTTATTCATATAAACCAACTTTTAATACACAAAATTTATTTTCTGTGTACGAATAATTTATACTATAAAGTGCTTGAAATCAATTAAAATATTAACCTTTGTGCTGGCAACTACAATTTATAATCAAAAATACTATCCCTCTAATCTATTGTGGAACTTACAATAATTATGTGTTTATAAGAAAAGTGGAGTAGTAAGTAGTTGTTCTTTTCTTTGTCCGGACAAAGAAAAGAACGGC
>CAYRUQ010000004.1:0-74208 GCA_964427595.1 uncultured Clostridiaceae bacterium
AACATATCTTTAACAAACGATTCGACTTTCTTTGCTTCTGTTTTAAAATTATCTTCGTATGAAAGCACTGATCGTCATCAATTCTTTTTCAAAAGAAAAAGCTAATCTTAACAAAGCAAATAGACTCAAAGAAGAGTTAGAGAAGAAAGGAGTAGAAGCTGATATCAGAAAAGCTTCCTCACTTCTTTTCTCTTCTTTTGGTGATCAAATTTCTTTAGATCTTAAAGAGTATTCATTCTGTTTCTATCTAGATAAAGACGCTTATTTAGCAAGAGTAATCTCGTATCAGATACCATTATTCAACTCCTATGAGTCTCTTTTACTTTCCGATGATAAGATGCACTCGATTCTAGCTTTAAGAAATAGTGGTGTTAAAGTTCCAGAGACGATCTCAGCTCCTCTTTGTTATGTAGATGATCCAGATTCAAACATAGTTGATGAATTTCTTCTCTCAGTTGAAGAAAGACTCTCTTATCCGCTCGTCTTCAAACAAGTTCATGGTTCTTTAGGAAGACAAGTCAAACTAGTCTCAAACAGAGAAGAATTAAGAAAGACATATCTCGAAAACAAAAAACAACCACATCTTTATGAAGAATATATAGAAAGAAAACCGGCGTATGACTACCGACTCATCGTGATAGGAGAAAAAGCAGTAGCCAGTATCAAAAGAGTCAATGAGAATGATTTCCGTTCTAATATCGCTTTAGGTGGAGTCGGTTTTGATGTTACAAATAAGCTTCCTACTGAGTTTGAAAAGACAGCCATATCAGCAGCCAAAGTTTTGAAATTAGACTATGCAGGAATCGATCTTCTCTCGAAAGATGGAGAGCCACTTTTTATAGAAGCAAACGGGAATGCTTTTTTTGAAGAAACAGAAAAAGTGACCAAAGTCAACATTGCAGAAGCTTTGGTCACTCATGCATTAATTAAACTGAAATTAAATTGATAATCAAATAGCTTCAGTCAGAATAGATAAGAGTTCTTCAGAACGTTTTGCAGTGTATTTACGAGCATTCTTTCTCTCTTGTCTCTTCTTTAAGATTGTGTACTTTCTAGCCTTGTAAGCGATAGCAAAGGCGACAAGACCGACGAAGACAATCAAGATCAAGATATAAGCCCAAGTAGGAAGAGTGGTGTTTTTAACGGCTTCCCACATCAAGAGGACGGTGGCGTTTTGTGTACCAAAGTCTTCCATGATCGCTAAGGAAGGAAGGATTGTGATATCAGGATATTGAGTATCAAACTGTCTATCTTTCATATCGGCAGTGAGACAAAAGACACAATCTGAATCTGCTAAATCACCTTCTAATGTTCCTTCAAAGAAGTAGCTGATATCTTTGGTGTAGTAATAGTCTTCTTGTTCATCTTCAGGGATATCAGAGATCTCATCGGCTGTAACGAGAGTCAAATCATCTAAAGCAGAGTCATCGATGCATTCTTCATCTTCATCCCATCTTAAGTCATACCAAGATTGAACGAGTTCTAAGATTTCGTTTCCAGCGATGACGGGAGTATAGCCGATATACTCCATGTTTTGAGCAGCGATATCCGGTCTTGAGATGAAGTCGACGAAGCGTTGAGCTAAATCTTTGTTTCCGTTGGTTAAGACGCTATTTGGCATGACCCAACCATCAAACCATATGTTAGCTCCGTTTTCAGGAAGGACATATTTGAGGATGGTAGGAGTGAAGTTTTCGTTATCTTCGTTAGCCTCGTTGTTTTCATCAGCTAAGTCCATCGCATAGGCAGCATCACCAGACCAAGCGACATTGATAGCGAACTTATCACCTTTAGCCATATCAGTCTTACCGGAGTCGACTTCAAAACCGAAGGCGTTGGCTTTTAATTCCTGCAAGTCTTTTTCAATTTGGTTCAAGGTGTCGTCATCACAGCGGTTGAAGATCTCAGTGACTTGAGTGTTATAGGTTTCATCATCGATCTCACCAGCTTCATATTGTTCTCTAAGAGCGGTGAACTCATCATCATAGGTCTTCATGATACCGACAGCGTAGGTATCTCTCATCGAGTCTTTGATAGCTAAGAGATTGTAATACTTCTCATCCCATAAAGAAGTCCAATCCTTCATATCTTCAGCCATCTCTTCAGCGGTGATTCCTCTGCTTTCAACTGTCGAGAAACCATCGTTATAGAGGATACCTAAAGTTCCCCACATATAACCTCTGGCATACTGAGCGACAAGGCCTGTTTCACCATCGACGCTGATGCCGGAGATCTTCTCTAAGACGAAGGGAGAGACATACTGATCATAATTAGGAGTACTATCATCATCAAAGGGGACGAGCATATCCTCAGCAATCATCTTTTGGATGACGTAATCGGAAGGGCAAATCAAATCATAGTTACCCTTACCGGTCTTAAGCTCAGAAAGCATCGTCTCATTAGTATCGAAAGTTGAGTAGTTGACTTCGACGACTTCACCATATTCTTCTAAACAATAGTCTTCGAATTCTTGGATGATACCAGCGATCTCATTACCATCTTCATCTTCATCATCAGGAGCGATGTAATCCTCCCAGTTGTAGATGTTTAAAGTGCGAGTAGTGGCGTTTTTAGTGGCAAAATAAGTTTTGCTAGTCTCAACTGCAGTAGTAGCTATACCACCTGTTTGAGAAGAGAGAAGGAAGAAGGAGAGAAGAGCAAAACAAAGTCTATCTAGACGCATTTTTGATAACCCTCCTCTTGTTCTTATTTCTAGCTTTGATGTTGACTCTAACTGAATAGACGATGACGATCGTCAAGACGATAAGGAAGATGATCGTAGTCAAAGCTCTTAATTCAGCAGGAACAGTACCTTTCTTGATCTTGGCTTGAACTAAAGTGGAGAGAGTCTCAATCTGGGCGCTTCCGCTTAATAAACCAGAACCTCTGGTGAAGGCGGTGACGATGAAATCATCTAAAGAGAGAGTGAAAGCTAAGAGTAAACCGGAGAAGATACCAGGAAGAATCTGCGGGATGATGACTTTATGGATAGCTTTAGTCGGACTAGAACCCAAGTCTAAAGCCGCCTCATATAAAGCAGGATCCATCTGTTGTAATTTCGGTTTGACATTGAGATAGACAAATGGGATGGCAAGACAACAATGGCCGGCTAACAAAGTCCAGAAACCGAAGACTGAACTACCACCGAAGAAGTTCTGTCCTAAGAAGACGAACATGACAGTCAAAGACATAGCGATGACGATCTCGGCGTTGACGACCGGTATTTGGTTGATTGTTTCAGTGACTCTCTTGATTCCTTTTTTGCAGTAGTGAACACCGATCGCACCTAAAGTGCCGACGACAGTCGATACTAAAGAGGAGATAGCAGCGATGATGAGCGTGTTTCCTAAAGCAGTCATGATCTCTTCATCTTCAAAGAGATCAGCGTAGAGTTCAAAGGAGAAACCCGACCATTGACCTAAGACTTCGGAAGTGGTGAAGGAATAGACGATCAAATATAAGACAGGTAAATAAAGGACGAGAAGGACGATGTAGATATAGGAATAACCAAGTATTTTCTTTACCATGATCCACTCCTTTCATTCGCTTCATTGCCTTGGAACTTCCTAGTGAAAAACATCACTAAGAAGATGATGATAAGCATGATCAAGGACATGAAGGATCCGCCGTTCCAATCAGAGTTAGAGAAGGAGAGATAGATCGAATTACCAAAGAGCATGATCTTGCCCTCAGAGAGTGTATCAGAGATGACATAAGAGGAGATAGTAGGCATGAAGACCATCAAACTGGCTGAGACAAGTCCAGGCATCGACTGAGGGATGATCGATTTAGTGAAAGTCTTAAAGGAGTTGCAACCTAAGTCTCTAGCTGCTTCAATTTGACTTCTATCAAGCTTCAGCATGGTCGAATAAAGAGGAAGGATAGTGAACGGTAGGTAGTTTAAAACCATACCGATCATCGTGCCTAAAAGTGGATGTTCACCAGTGGTGGTACCAAACCACCCGAGCACGATCGTCAATAAGTCTCTTAATGCACCGGTTCTTAAGACGAAGTTGATCCACATCGGTGCGACAAAGAGCATAACGAGCATGTAGTTTTTATTCCATTTCGGATTAGCTAATAGATAAGCGAGAGGGAAACCGATCAGTAGGCATAAGAAAGTGTTGAATAATCCGACTAACAGAGAGACGAGCAAGACATTCAACTTGACAGTGGAAGTGAAGAAAGAGGTGAAAGCCTGTAAAGTGAAGTAGCCATCAGAATCAGTGAAAGCATAGAAGACGATGAACAGAATCGGTATCAAGACGAAGAGGATAAGAAACAACCAGAAGGGCAAAGCTAGTGACTTTCTGAATGTCTTATATCTCATAGTCGTCTAAGTTTCCTTTCAATCTGAGACTGATTTTCTTCTTATCAGCCTTCAAACCGACGATATCACCAGGATTAAAGGTGTAAGGAGTGTAGACGAAGAAGTCTTCATCTTCGCTAGATCTGACTAAGACGATGTAGTGATCACCTTTATAGACAGCGGAGATGACTTCACCGGTGACAGAAGCATCAGAGGTATCATCGGAGATAGAAAAGCCATCAGGTGGAACAGTAGCGACGACATCAGCGTCTTTGAAATCGTATTTGACTTTCTCATAAGTGACGATTCCATCTTCATCGACAGTTGAATTGTTGATGAGCTTTGATAAATCGCACTCGAAGGGTTTGTCATCGATGTAGACACAGTGGTCTTTACCGATATAAGCATCGGTATAGATATTAGTGTCATCAAGCTTGTGCATCAGATGGATGCCATCAGGTTCAATGCTGAGATAGATAGGTTCGTTGACAGGGTATTCCTTAGTTGATTGAACTAAGACTTCATCATGGCCGACCATGATGACATATTGATAATGGATACCTTTGAAGACCTTTGATTGGAGATAACCTTTGACGCTTCCTTCAACTTCGGTGTTAGAGAGATTGATATCCTCAGGTCTGACGACGACTTCAACTCTCTCGTTGAGTTCAAAATCATCGACGCAGTTGAAGACATGATTGAGGAATCTGACTTGTTTCTTCCCGATGACAGTAGCGTTGTAGATGTTGGAAGAACCGATGAAGTCAGCGACGAAGGCATTTTCAGGCTCGTTGTAGATATCTTCCGGAGTTCCCATCTGTTGAATGACACCATCGTTCATGACGACGATCGTATCAGACATAGTCAAGGCTTCTTCTTGATCATGAGTGACATAGATGAAGGTGATGCCGAGTTTTCTATGCATCTCCTTAAGCTCTAACTGCATGTCTTTTCTCATCTTGAGATCGAGAGCGCCTAAAGGTTCATCAAGAAGGAGGATCTGAGGTTCACAGATGATAGCTCTAGCGATAGCGACTCTCTGTTGTTGACCGCCGGAGAGAGTGGAGATATCTCTATCCTCTAATTCATCTAAGTCGACGATAGAGAGAGCTTTGACTACCTTATCATCAATCTCAGCATCAGTTAAATGCCTGTACTTATAAGCTTGAACAGGTGTGGTGGAAGCTGTCTCTAGTTTTTGGTTTAGAACATCAAGACGATTGTTCTTCTCTTCTTCAGCCATCAACTTATCTTTTTTGATTCTCTTAATTTGTTTCTTGAGATCGTTGATGCGTGATTTATCGATCTTAAGAACCGGATTTCCGTCATTATCTTTGATAGGAAGCGGAATCTTCTTGTTCTTCAGACCGAAAGCGACATTGTCATAAACATTCAAATTAGGGAAGAGCGCATAGTGTTGGAAGACTGTGTTGACCGGTCTCAGATGGGGAGGCATGGACGTGATGTCTTTCCCATTTAAGAGAACGTCTCCTGAGTTAGGAGTTTCAAAACCAGCAATCATCCTTAAGGTAGTGGATTTTCCACATCCAGAAGGACCTAACAACGTGACGAATTCACCCTTCTTAATCTTCAGATTCATCTTATCGATGACCGTCACATCATCGAAGATCTTAGTCACATTTTTAAGTTCGATGATGTAGGAAGAATCGTTGGTGTAAGTTTGTAGATTTGTTTCCATTTTAACCCCCTTTCTAAAACGCAAAAATTGTATTTTATTTAACTTCAAAAAACAAACAATTTTTTTGCTTGAAAAATCTTCAAAAAAATCAAAACCTTTTTCTTTTAGAAACTACTTGACTCAAATTTTGAAATCTCATTGACAAATTTTGAAATCTCAGCTGAAAATACACCAGTGAAAATCTAAAACTTATATAAAAGTTGTCTCTCAAATTTTCGTTTGAAAAAATGATCAATTTTTTCACTCAAAAATCACCCCGATTTTCGTCAAAAAAACTCAATCGATTTTTTGATCAATTTTCGTCAAGATTTTTTGACGAATTTTTTTCGAATTTCTGAACCGAAATTTCAGCGTGTTTTAAAGATGTAAATACACATTTTTTGATGACGCCCTGTCGCTTGAGCGTTATAAGAATTATGTTTTCATAATATAACTTTTTATATGTTAGAATTATCTTTAAGAGACATGAAAGGAGAAACATATGTCCACACCCCATAATGAAGCTAAAAAAGGCGATATCGCTAAAACTGTTTTGATGCCTGGAGATCCTCTCAGAGCCAAATTCATCGCTGAGAATTTTTTAACTGATGTCAAGCAGTTTAACGCTGTCAGAAATATGTTTGGTTATACTGGCTATTACAACGGAAAGAGAGTCTCAGTCATGGGTTCTGGCATGGGTATTCCTTCTATCGGTATCTATTCTTATGAGCTTTATAACACTTATGATGTCGATAGAATCATCCGTATCGGAAGCGCTGGATCGATTCAACCCGATCTCAAGCTCTTTGATATCGTCATCGCTAATGGCGCTTCGACTAATTCTAACTGGGTCAGTCAATATGAGCTTCCTTCTGGGACTTTAAGCGCTTGTGCTAGCTATGAGGCTCTTCGTCAAGCCGTCGATGCTGCTGTTAAATTCGGTTTCCGTCATAAAGTCGGACAAGTTTTCTCCGCTGATAATTTCTATAACAATCCTGAATCAGTTTGGTCTCGTTGGGCTGATATGGGAATCACCTGTTGTGAGATGGAAGCTTATGGTCTTTATGTCACTGCTATGAAAGCTCATAAGGAAGCTTTAGCAATCCTCACTATCTCTGATTCTTTAGTCACTCATCAAGAGACGACTAGTGAAGAGAGAGTCACCTCTTTCACCAACATGATGAAAGTGGCATTAGAATGTATTAAAGAATGATAACTTCGATCATCATTGTTGTTTTTGCCATCCTTATATTGCTAGTCTTGATCATCGGATTTTTCTATTCTGATATCAAGAGAACATTTGATGAGCATTTTTGTCGCAAAAAGATTTATCGAACTCTACACTATTTCGTGGAAGAAAATGATGAATTGCTCGTCAATGGTGTGGATATGTATCTCTCGGCTGAAGACGAGGACTTAAAACCTACTCACATCCCTCATATTCTTCTCACTAAGAAATATGTCTATGTCGTCAGTGATTTCATCGCCGATGGTGGTTTATTTGGAAATCTCAATGATGAATATCTCATTCTTAAAGATCTCAAAGGCAATTCAAAAAAGATCTTGAATCCTGTTCTTCAAAATGAATTGGTGACAAGTCAGCTTGAGAATCTTGTTAAAGAACAGGCGAAAAAAACGATTGAAGAACCTAGTTGTTTCTTCTCTATCGTCTGTTATAACGATTCTCTTCTGATTGCTGATAACCTTAAGAAAAACGATTATCCTTCTATTTTCATCAAAGCTAAGAACCTAGGAAAAGTTCTTAAAGAGATTGAAAAAGATAACATCACCCCGATCCCGGCTGAATACACAGAGATCTTAGCTAAAAACATCAAAAAGCGTTCAGATGATATAAACGAGGACATCAGACAGAGAACAAAGAGGTAAGATGAAAAAAGTCACTCTAGCTGTCAAGGGAATGTATTGTTCTCATTGTTCTAAAGCCGTTGAGAGCTCACTAGAACAAGTCGGTGTCTTTTCTAAAGTCAATCTATCTAACAACACAGTCACTTTCACTTATGATGAATCAAAACTCAGCCTCGAATATTTAAAAAGAGTAGTTAAGAGAGCTGGATATGAACTTATCATCGATCAAAAGAAGAGATTTGATTACAATCTGATTCTTCTTCCTCTTTCGGTTGTTTTATTAGTCTTATGCCTTCTTGGTATGATTCATCACATGGGCGTTCATAACGCCTTTTTCTTTGCTTTAGGAAATGACATCACTTTTCTAGTTGAAGCATCTATCGCTTTGATTTTCTTAGGCATACCATTTATCATCAGAGCGGTTAAAGGTTTGAGATATAAAAACATAGGGATGGATTTCTTGATTTCATTCTCGTCTCTTGTTTCTTATATATTATCCCTTTACATCTTTATTCAAAATATTCAGAATGGACTTGATTTAACTAGTATGCATGTCATGAATGACCCTAGTTATACGATGGGTTATTTTGATACTACAATAATGATTTTATCTGTCATCACCTTAGGACATAGAATCATCGATTACATCAAGATCAAAGCTGATAAGAACTATAACAAAGCTGTCTTAGAACCACCTAAGTTTGCGAGATTAGTCTCTGATAGTGAGACTAAGATTGATGTTGATGAAATTGAAGAAGAAGATGAGTTATTGATATTAGCTGGGGAACAGATACCAGTTGATGGGACTGTCATCAGCGGAAGTGGCTTAGTTGATGAGAGTTATATGAACGGAGAGAGCCGTCCGAGAACTTTGAAAGTCGGTGAGAAAGTTTTAGGTTCCACGCTACTTATCAAAGGTCCTATCACGATAAGAGCGGATAAGATCGCCTTAGATTCTCTTTATTCTTCAATCATCAATGAGAGTTACGCACTTGACCACAAAAAAGGAAAATTAAGCAGACTTTCTGATGCTATCGCTTCTTTCTTCACACCGGCTGTTTTATTGATTGCTCTTATCGCTTTCTTGATTGTTTATTTAGGTTTCTCACTTGATGTTGAATCATCGATCGTCAGAGCGGTCTCTGTTTTATCTATCAGCTGTCCTTGCGCTTTTGGTCTTGCTGTTCCTATCTCTTCTTTATCTGGCTATGATCTAGCGATGAAATACGGAGTTCTCTTTAAGACTGGAGATACCTTTGAGAAAGTCAGAAAGATCGATGCTGTCATCTTTGATAAGACAGGAACCCTTTCAGAAGGAAAGCTCAAGGTGGAAGCTTCTATCGGAGATGATAAGTATCTTCCTCTTATCAAAGCGATGGAAGAAAAATCACTTCATCCTTTAGCTATCGCTTTGACTGACTATCTCTCTAGTACTGAGAGTTTAGAAAACATCATTGTTGAAGAGATACCTGGCATCGGTTTGAAGTCTGACATCTATACGCTTGGAAGTCATAAATCAATCGTTGATAAAGAGATGAGCGAGGAAGAAAAAGAATTTGTCTTAACTCATTCTTCATCTTCTTTAGTCTTCTTAAGCGATGAAGAAAGAGTTCTTTATATCTTTTCTCTTGAAGATGAGATCAAACCTGATGCTAAAGAGACGATCGATGCTTTAAAGAGAAACAATATCGAGTGTTATATGTTGACGGGCGATAGGAAGGATTACGCTTTAAAAATCGCCGATTCCCTAGGTATCAAATCTTCAAATGTCTACTATGAAGCTGATCCTGCTAAGAAAGCTGATATCATGCGTGAAATCAGAGAGAAGTGTAAAGTCATCTGTTATGTCGGTGATGGAATCAACGATACTCTCGCTTTAAAAGAAAGTGATCTCTCCTTCGCTTCTTATCAAGCTAGTGAAGTAGCTTCTTCAAGCGCTGATGCCATCTTGATGAAACCTGAGCTTTCTATCTTGCTTTATGCTCTGAAGATTTCAAGAAAGACTTATATCAATATCATCGAAAACTTCATTTGGGCTATTCTTTATAACATCTGTATGATTCCACTAGCTATCTTAGGAATCATCCCTTCTTATTTGTGTGCTACGTTGATGATCGTGTCTAACTTGACACTGACTATCAATAGCTTGCGATTGAGACTTTACAAACCAGAAAAGGAGAAAGAGAAATGATCACGATTAAAGTTTTAGACATGCGCTGTCTTCACTGCAAAGCTACTATTGAGAAAGCTTTATCTAAGAAAGGTGTTCAAGCTGAAGTTGATTTAGAAAATCATGAAGTCAAAATCAGTGATGATAGCCAAAAAGAACTCGCTATCAAATGTATTGAAAAAGCTGGTTTCACTCCGACTTTGTAAAAACATTTCTTTGATTTGAGTGTTTTGAACTGTATTTATTTAACTATTCTTTTATAAAAAAGATATTTTTACTTATAATTTAATGATGATTTTGAAGTGGGAAATGAATAATGGAAAAAAGACAACCGAAGGTTAAAGATGTCGAATACTTAAACAGACTTAAAGCTAGAAAGAAAAGAGCTCTTTCCAAAGACCTTCTTTTTAATCTCGTTTTGTTGATTCTACCTACTTTTCTTTTAGTCGGTTTGATTCTAGTTGCCCCTGCCACTTATCTGATTTCTTTATTTTTGATTTATTTCATCTTACCGATGTTTTACACAGTCGATAAAAGACTCAGGTATGCAATCAATGGTATCGGGAATCCGAACTTCACTTATAAGGATGGCTATCGAGACTTTTTCACCTCGACTAAAGGGGGACTTTTCGGAGTCATCTCTACGATTTTCTCAGCTATCGTTCTCCTTCTTCTGTTTTATTTGATTTTCTCATTCACGCTTGATCCGATTGTGAATTGTTTTTCTGATGCTAGTGAACTTGTTAATGAGGTGAATAATCACCTTAGTGATGGGACAGACACTGGCTTTACACAGGCGGTGGCACTCATTGAAGAGAACATCGCTGCTTTTGGTCCTCCGTTATCAATATTCGTTGGCATAATTGCATTCATCCCGAGCTTTTTTGTCTTATTTATATCTATTGATAGCAATCTCTGCCAACATTATCTTTGTACGATAGTTATCCCAGATATTGATAAAAACATCTCTTCTTCTCAAGTAAGAAGCTTATCTAGAACTACCTTCTATCGTCTCATCTCGATTGATAAATACAAACACCAGTTCAAATCTAACTGGCCGTATTACCTAGCCTATACTTGTGCGTATGGACTGATCTTATATCTTTACACTTTCATCACTACCGACAATGTTTATGCTATGCTTCTTGTCATCATGGCAGCTCCGGCCACTTCGATGTTCATCGGCTACTTCCTCAACTACTTCTGTCTCTTAAATGACTATGCATTCTTAGAGGAGAACCAGGTCAATCTCCTTTCAAGAATGCCTGCCAATATGAGAAATTACGTCTATCAAGCCTACAATAACCCTAGTTATGTTCATGGTGATGAATCAGCGGCTCGTGGCTGTTTCGTTCCTGAAAATGATAATACCTTCTCTGCACATCAATCCTTCAATCAAAATCCGTTTGGCTTTGGTGGTATGGGTGGCTTTGGCGGTTTTCAAAACCAACAGAACCCTTACACCTCTTATGATTCAAAGCTAAAAAGTGAAGAAGATGCTGATATAAAGACTGATTACAACACAAACGCCTCCGAGACAAGAGAGGAGCCCACAGGGATAGTCATCGATTTCTCTGAAACTGATGATAAGAAAGACGAAAAGGACAATTAACTATGATTTCTGCAGGCATTGACATCGGGTCTACTACGATTAAAGCAGTTGTTATAGATGATTCCAATCAAATCATTTATAAATCTTACGAAAGACATTATTCTCGAATCGCTGAGAAGTTAGAAGAAGTTATCACTCAATTAGAAACCGGACCTTTGAAGGGTATGAACAAAGTTCGTCTCTCCTTTTCTGGTTCTGCTGGTATGGGTATCGCCGAAAGCTGTGCTTTCCCTTTCTACCAAGAAGTTTATGCGACTAGAGAAGCGACTAAGAATTATTTTCCTGATACTGACTGTATCATCGAACTCGGTGGTGAGGATGCAAAGATTCTCTTTTTGAGCGATGGTGTTGAAGTCAGAATGAATGGTACTTGCGCCGGTGGTACTGGTGCTTTTATCGATCAGAT
This sequence comes from uncultured Clostridiaceae bacterium, assembly GCA_964427595.1. GTDB lineage: Bacteria > Bacillota_I > Bacilli_A > RFN20 > CAG-288 > Enterosoma. The sequence continues at coordinate 12,042 of CAYRUQ010000004.1, forward strand.
GGCTTCTTTGCTTAATGTTCCTATCGAAGAGGTTGATAAGTTAGCTTCTAAGCATGAGAGGACTTATACGATCGCTTCTAGATGCGGTGTCTTTGCTAAGAGTGATATTCAGCCTTTACTCAACCAAGGTGCGAGAAAAGAAGATATCGCTGAATCTATCTTCTATGCGGTCGTCAACCAGACTATCGCCGGTTTAGCACAAGGAAGAGAGATCAAAGGCAATGTCATGTATCTTGGCGGCCCACTCTCTTTTATGAGTGAGTTAAGAAAAGCTTTTGATGAGACTTTGAAAGTGCAAGGTGTCCTTCCTGATAACTCTCTTTACTTCGTCGCTATCGGTGCTGCATTCTTGGCTAGAAAGGATGAAGAAGTCGATCTTTCTACGATTCTTGATAAAGTTAAAAACTATTCTAATTCTGATAACTTCGCCTACTTACCTCCTCTTTTCTCAAGTGAAGAAGAATATGATCAATTTAAAAAGAGACATGAGAAAGACTATGTTCCTTCCCTTCCTTTAAATGAGTATGAAGGACCTTTATATTTAGGTGTTGATTCTGGTTCTACTACACTGAAACTAGTCGTCATCGATAAAGACGATAACATCCGTTATTCTCGTTATGTCTCCAATCAAGGCGATCCTATCGCTTTGCTAAAAGATATGCTCGAAGATATCTATGACAACATGAATGAGAAAGCTTATATCGCTGGTGCCACTTCCACCGGATATGGTGAAGATTTAGCCAAGAACGCCTTCTCTCTTGATCATGGTATCGTCGAGACGATGGCTCATTTTGATGCAGCTAAACACTTCCTTAATGATGTCGAGTTCGTCATCGATATCGGTGGTCAAGACATCAAATGCTTCCGTATCAGAAACGGAGTCATCGATGATCTCTTCTTAAATGAAGCTTGTTCTTCTGGCTGTGGTTCTTTCTTACAGACCTTCGCTTCTTCTTTAGGTTATTCAATCGAAGACTTCAGCAAGTTAGCTCTCTTTGCTAAGAGACCGGTCAACTTAGGTTCAAGATGCACAGTCTTCATGAACTCCTCAGTCAAACAAGCACAGAAAGACGGAGCTAGCATCAATGATATCTCAGCTGGTTTAGCTGTCTCTGTTGTTAAAAACGCCCTTTATAAAGTCATCCGTTGTGGATCTAAGGATGAACTTGGTAAGAGAGTCGTCGTTCAAGGTGGAACTTTCTTAAACGATGCTGTTTTAAGAGCGTTTGAACAAGAGCTTGAAATCGATGTCATCAGAAGTAACATCGCTGGTTTGATGGGCGCTTATGGAGCGGCTTTAGATGCTAAGAATCTCAAGCTTGAGAAATCAAGTATCATCTCTCGTGAAGAATTGAAGACATTCAATCGTAAAGTCGTCTCCTCTATCTGTCAGCTTTGTAATAATAAATGTCATCTCACCATCTCTATCTTTGATGGAAATCGTGTTTTCATCGGTGGAAATAGATGTGAGAAGCCGGTCACTAAGAGATCCGCTGATCTCTCTTTAGACCTCTACGAATTCAAATATCGTCTTATTAGAAGTTATAACTACGAGAATTCAACTCTTGATTTTAAGAGAGGAACAATCGGTCTTCCGATGGGACTCAATTACTATGAACTCACTCCGTTCTGGGCGTGCTTTTTTAACTCACTCGGCTTCAAAGTCGTTCTCTCTGATCGTTCTACTAACAAGATGTACCTTCAAGGTCAGATGACGATCCCTTCTGATACTGTCTGTTATCCGGCTAAACTCCTTCACGGACATGTCGTCAATCTGATTGACAAGGGTGTGAAGACCATCTTCTATCCTTGTATGTCTTATAACATCAAGGAAGAGAAGACTGACAACCACTATAACTGCCCGGTCGTCGCTTATTACTCAGAAGTCATCAACGCCAATGTCAAAGCTTTAAGAAACGAGCAGATCACTTATCTCAAGCCTTATGTCAATCTCTCTGAGAAAGCTTATTTCCCTGAGAAGATATACGAGTATCTCCATGATTATTATCCTGATCTCTCACTTGGCGAAGTCAAGAAAGCCAGTAAAGTTGCTTATGCTGAATATGAGCGTTATCTCAAACTGATTGAGAGAAAAGGTATGAATATCATCAAGAGAAGCAGAGATGAAAAGAAGACGATCATTGTCTTAGCTGGTCGTCCTTATCACATCGACCCTTTGATCAACCACGATATTCATAAACTGATCATGGAATATAATTGCTCAGTCGTCAGCGAGGATATCGTTGCTAAGCTTGAGAAAAATCCGGAAGTCAGTCATGTCTTAAATCAGTGGACTTATCATTCACGTCTTTATAAAGCTGCTGAATATATCGAACATTATGATGACATGCAGCTTATTCAACTCGTCTCCTTCGGATGCGGTGTTGATGCTGTCACCACTGATGAAGTCAGAGATATCTTAGAGAGAAAGAATAAAATTTACACGCAGATTAAAATCGATGAAGTCACCAATCTCGGCGCTGTGAAAATCAGAATCAGATCGCTGTTAGAAGCCCTTAAGAGAAGGGAGAGTCAACATGGGCGAAATTAAATTAAAAAGAGCTAAAAATGGTCGTGTCCTCTTCACCAAAGAGATGAAGAAGGAATATACGATCCTCTTCCCGATGATGGCTCCTATCCACTTCACCATCATTCAAAGAGTTTTCAATTCCTATGGTTATAAAGCTGAGCTATTAAAAGGTACCAGCCCTGAAATCGCTCAAACTGGTTTGAAGTATATTCAAAACGATATGTGCTATCCGGCCATCTTAAGTTGTGGTCAACTCATCCACGCTCTTCAAAGCGGGGATTATGATGTCAATAAAGTCGCTTTGATGATCACTCAAACTGGTGGTGGATGCCGTGCTTCTAACTACATCTATCTATTAAGAAAAGGTCTCAAGAGAGCCGGTCTTGAATCTGTTCCGGTCATCTCTTTAAACATCTCCGGTCTTGAGAAGAATCCTGGTCTTAAGATCTCATTAACGATGATCAGAAAAGCTTTGGCTGCTTTGATCTACGGAGACATGTTGATGTGTCTTAAAAACCAAGCAGAGCCTTATGAGATTCATAAAGGTGAGACAGAGGCTAAGGTCAACAAATGGGTCGATAAACTCTCGGAAGAGATTCTTCATTCTGGCGGTTATAAATTAAAGACTGTCAAAGCTAATCTTGATAAGATAGCCGCTGATTTTGACAAGATTGAAAGAGATGATGTCAAGCGTGTCAAAGTCGGTGTCGTCGGTGAGATTTATGTCAAGTATGCAGCTTTAGGTAACAACAACTTGGAGGAGTTTTTAAGAGAACAGGATTGTGAAGTTAATCTTCCTGGTATGTTGAATTTCGTCCTCTTCAAGATTGATAACCGTCTTGACGATATCAGACTTTATGGTGGACATCGTCTCAAGAAATTCTTCGTTCAACTGCTCTTTAATTACTGTACGAAGATTCAAACTCTCTTCTCAGAAGCTATCAGAAATAATTCTCACTTTGAAGTCCCTTCCACTTATCAACATGTTAAAGAACTCGTCAAGGGTGTTAACGGATACGGAAACAAGATGGGAGAAGGTTGGTTGTTGACCGGTGAGATGATTGAGCTTACTGAAGCTGGCTATCCTAATATCGTCTGTGCTCAACCATTCGGTTGTCTTCCTAATCACATCTCCGGCAAGGGAATGCTCAGAAGAATCAGAGAACTTTATCCTAAAGCTAACATCGTAGCTGTTGATTATGATCCTGGTGCTCCTAAAGTTAACCAAGAAAACAGAATCAAGCTGATGTTATCTATCGGCAGAGAGAATCTCGAACAAGAGATTGAAGAAAGTAAAAAAGATTAAATAGTAAAAAGTCTGTATCGTGACCCTCTGGTTGTACTGATACAGACTTTTTTTAAATCTTAATTTAATTATTACAAATTGGTTCTAAGAGATTATTGTAACTTCAGATTACAATCTACAACATATCCACGAAGTAGATAAAGAACTCTTACATTATTAGCATTAATATTGTTAGTGAAGAAGTCTTCATCATTTTCTAACTTATCAAGAAGGACTTGTTTCATCATATCAAAGGTATATGCGTCAGCTTCAATAGGTATGATCAAGCTTTGATCATGGATGAAATAAGGAGAAGAAAGACAGAGGAGATTGTCTTTTATCAAGAAGGAATCATTGACGAAGACAGTCAGATATCCATTAAATAATTCACGGACGAAAAGAACGACCTGATGGAAGATCTTCTCTCTATTACTTTTAAAAGTCTTAAGGATTTTATTATCGATGATTCCGTCTTTAGATGCGATTTTTAAAATTGCTATTGGAGAGAGTTTTGCCAGTAATACTGAAAGGTCGATAGTGACTTTAGCAAAGAGAAAATTATCAATGACGATCAAAGCATCATTCTTAGCATTTAAAGCAGCATCTTTTCCTTCAGTGAGGTTATTGACGATAGCGGTGAAAGCTTTGTCATAAGCCTTTAAAGCTTTAGTGGCTTCTTCTTTACCTTGTGCTTTAGCGATGATCAAATGTTCGATATATGAATAAAGAAGGAGAGCGATATCTGTTTCTAATCCACTTTGGATATGTCCTTTAGTCGTAGAGGTATTAAAGATTGATGTATTCAGTTTCCCATCCGTATAAAAAGTAAGTTTAGTTTCATCAAGATTGGTGATTTTTTCAATGAATTCTTGTTTGTTCATACTAGGGCAATTATACCACAATTAGACGGGTTTAAGATTTTTGTTGAGAATTGAAAAAGCCACCGCAGAAAGGAGGTAAAGGCGGTGGCAAACCTAAGCTTTTATCAAGCTATTTGAAGTGAAAAACCATCACTAGTGAGACTGATCTCAGATTTTATATTTCCGGAGATGAGCTCTTCAGCGATTTTAGTTTCCACATTGTTTTGAATATATCTTCTTATCGGACGAGCACCATAAGTGATATCAAAGGAGTTTTGATGGATGAAGTCGATAGCTTTTTGATCATAAGTGAAAGTGATCTCTTTGTTCGCTAATCTGTTTTTAAGTTGATTTAGGAATTTCTCGATGATCTTATCAACGACATCATCGGTGAGAGAATTGAACATAACTGTCTCATCGATTCTATTTAAGAACTCGGGTTTGAAGGTTCTCTTTAATAGCATCTCGACCTTTGCTCTCTCCTCATCAGTATTGCCGTTAAGTAAGAATTCAGAACCGAGATTTGAGGTCATGATGATGATCGTATTAGTGAAGTCGATCGTTTTACCTTGACCATCTGTCAGTCTTCCATCATCAAGAACTTGAAGAAGGATATTGAAGACATCCGGATGAGCTTTTTCAACTTCATCAAACAAGACGATTGAATAAGGTTTTCTCTTGACGGCTTCAGTTAACTGACCGCCTTCTTCATAACCGATATAACCAGGAGCAGCACCGACTAAACGGCTGACATTCTCTTTTTCCATGTATTCAGACATATCGATTCTGACAATCTGTTTTTCAGAATCAAATAGCTGTTCGGCTAGAGCTTTAGCTACTTCGGTTTTACCTACACCAGTAGGGCCTAAAAACAAGAAAGAACCGATCGGTCTATTTTGATCAGAGAGACCAGCTCTTGATCTGATGATTGAATTAGAGATTTGAGTCAAAGCTAAATCTTGACCGATGACTCTCTTTTCAAGTTCAGATTTAAGAGAAAGGATTTTTTGTGACTCACTTTGATTGAGCTTACTGACCGGGATACCCGTCCAAGAAGAGACGACTTCAGCGATAGTCTCATTAGAGACGACATCAGAGAGAAGTCTCGCCTCTTTCGTATTATTGATAGCTTCTTTTAATTGTGTTTCTAAAGTCGGGATATCTTGGTGTTGTAATTTAGCGGCTGTTAAATAATCAGCATCAGCCATCGCTTTATCGAGGTTGAGTCTAGCAGCATCCAATTGTTTTTTGATAACTTTCTGTTTTTCAGCCTCTGCTTTTTCATTTTTCCAAGTAGCAGTCAACTCATCTTTCTTTTGTTGTAAATCAGAGATGTCTTTCTCCATATCTTCAAGTCTCTTCTTAGCAGCATCAGTCTCATCTTTTTTAAGTGAGACTTTTTCAATCTGAAGTTGCATCAGCTTTCTTGAGACTTCATCAAGCTCTTCTGGCATCGTATCAATTTGCATTCTTATCTTTGAACATGCTTCATCGACGAGGTCGATCGCCTTATCAGGGAGATAACGATCGGTGATGTATCTCTTAGAGAGAGTGACAGCTGCAATCAAAGCATCATCAGTGATTTCCACGCCATGATGTTGTTCATATCTATCTTTGATACCCCTTAAGATAGCGATTGAATCTTCGATAGTCGGTTCATCAATCAAAACTTTCTGCATTCTTCTTGCAAAAGCAGGATCTTTCTCGATGTATTTTCTATATTCGTTGATAGTAGTAGCACCGATACAATGAAGCTCACCTCTAGCCAACATCGGTTTGAGAATGTTTGCTGCATCCAAAGAAGAATCACCACCGGCACCAGCTCCTATTAATGTATGAATCTCATCGATGAAAAGGATGATATTGCCGTGACTTTCTGTCACTTCTTTCATGACAGCTTTCAATCTTTCCTCAAACTCACCACGATATTTAGCGCCAGCGATTAAAGAACCGACATTAAGCTCGAATATCGTCTTGTTTTTAAGCGACTCAGGAACATCGCCTTTGAAGATTCGCCAAGCTAATCCTTCAACGACAGCTGTTTTACCAACACCGGGATCACCGATTAAGACAGGATTGTTCTTACTCTTTCTAGATAAGATCTCCATCACCCTTCTGATTTCGAGATCTCTTCCGATGACAGGATCAACTTTACCTGAAGCAACATCAGAAACCAAATCTCTTCCGTATTTCTGAAGTGCTTCATATTGAATTTCCGGATTATCAGTAGTTACATGGCTATTTCCTCTGATAGAATCGATAGTCTTTTTAAATTGAGATTTATTGTAATTTTCCAATTTAGAGAGCTTGACTACCAGAGAGTGTTTGGTATCAAACTGAGCTAAAAGAAGGTGCTCAACTGACATGTATTCATCGGACATCTGTTTCTCATATTTAGATGCTGAATACATCAGATTCTTCAAATCAGCTGAGAAATTAGGAGACGCAGTAGAAGTGGTTTTAACTGAATCTTTGATATAGGAATCAATCTCTTGAGAGACGACTTTAACATCGATGTTCAGCTTCTTTAAAATGTTTACATAAAGGCTATTATCTTGATCAAATAAAGCTCTTAAAAGAGAAGGTATATCAGTCGTCGACAGATGATTTTCTTTGGAAATTTGACTAGCCTTATTGAGAGCTTCGATCACTCTAGTCGTATATTTTTGTTCTTCGGCCATAGAAATTTCCTCCCTTCGCTCAATATTATAGTCAGCAAATTAGCACTTTCAAGTCTAGAGTGCTAAATATCTTAATTTGGCCTAGGTTGCTTTTGAAATAAATGAGATAATTTGAACCTTGATAAAAAGTCTTTATCCCACTCTTAAATTTTCTATTTTTCTGTTTTGCTCTATAATTTTAGTTATGACTACCTGGGGTATTGTTTTAGTCGTCATCATCGCTTTGCTCTTCCTTTATGTTATCGTCTCTCTTATTTTCACTGCTTTTGTTTGCAAAAAGATGTTTTGGGTGAGAGGAAGTGATCCGGATAACCCTTGTTATTTGAGAGAAGAAGATTATCCAGAACTTCAAAAGGAAGATTATGTCGTCGGTTATTATGGAAGAGCGATAAGAGGATATATCTACTCCGATAAAAACATCAGCCAGTACAAAGGGTTTATCATTCTTTCACATGGTTTTTTTGGCACTCATATCCAGTATCTTTTAGATATCAGTTGGCTTACTAAAAACGGATATAAAGTTCTCGCTTATGATCAGTTTGGAAACGGAATCTCTGATGGTAAAAATCAGGATAATCTCTCAGTCGGTGTTTATGTTTTAGAGAATGTCCTTAGGAATGTGATTAAACATGATGTTAATGCTGGCTTACCTCTTTATTTGTACGGACATTCTTGGGGTGGTTATTCTGTAAGCGGAGCTTTAAAACATTATCCGCAGGTTAAAAAAGCTATAGTCAGATCAGGTTTCACATCTCCGATTCAAGCAGGGTTAAGTCTTTTAAAACAGAAGAAACCTGTTTTAACTCTTCTTTTCACACCTGGAATTTATCTCTCTTATTTGATTCTTTTTGGAAGAAAAGGATTCACGAAAGGAACTAGGGGACTAAAGAGAAATCATAAGACTCAAGTCTTATATATTTATGCTAGCGATGATCCGATGGTTCTTCCTTCTAACTCACTTGCTGTTTATTATCAAAAACACCCAAAATCAATTGCGACAGTTCATATCTCAGAAAATGGTCTTCATAACTCTCTTTTAACTATAGAGAGTCAAAACAGGTATCATGAACTAGTTAAAGAATATCAAAACATCTTGAAGATTGAAGATGAAGATGAAAGAAAAAAGGTGGAGAAAGAATTCCTCCACCAGTTAAATAGACGAAACGAATATCAATTAAACGAAGAAGTCGCTGATGATATCTTAGCTTTTCTTAATGATTGAATCTTAATACAGCGAATAATTTCTTACCTCTCTTGACGAAGATATAACCTTCAACAGCATCATTTTCATTGACTGAATAATTCAAATCAGTGACTTTCTTTCCGTTTAGTTTAACGGCTCCGTTTGAAACAAATTCTCTTGCTTCTCTCTTAGAAGATGCGAGTTTTAGTTGGATGAGAGCGTCAAGGATATTGACAGGTTCACTAGCATCAACTGTGACAAGACCATCAGTGAGTTCTTCTAACTCAGTCGAACTTAATCCGGAAAAGTCTTCGGTGAACAAAGCTAATGACATCTTCTCACATTTATCAGCACTCTCTTCTCCATGAAGTGCACTGACTACTACTCTAGCTAATTCTTTTTGACCATTTCTAGCTTCTGGATGCTCCAAGTGAGCTTTATAGATTTCATCGATTTCTTTGATGTCTCTATCATCGAAAATATAGAGATATTTAAGAACATCACTATCAGAGACATTCATGAAGTATTGATATATCCGATAAGGTGAAGTCATCTCAGGATCAAGATATAAAGCTCCACTTTCAGACTTGCCAAATTTCTTTCCGTTAGAATCAGTGATCAGTTTGAAGGAGAAGACTTCAGCATCGACATCTTGTCCTTCTTTTTTCTTGACGAAATCAAGAGCGGTAGTGAGATTACCCCATTGATCTCCGCCACCAAATTGAATGGTGCAGTGATATTGGTTGTAAAGGATATCAAAATCGCCAGCCTGTAAGATCATATAGGAGAACTCTGCATAAGAGATACCAGCTTCTAAACGAGATTTAACAGTCTCTTTGGCAAGCATGTAACCGACTTGGAAGAACTTGCCATATTCCCTTAAATAAGAGAGAACATTCAAATCTTTCCAGTGGTCGATATTGTTGACAATTAGACCTTTTTCAGGATCAGAAGTATCGATGTATTTCTCTAATTGCTTACGGATAGCATCAGAATTTTTTAAGACATCATCGGCACCTAAGAATTTTCTCTCAGATTTCTTACCAGATGGATCACCTATCATGCCTGTTGCACCACCAAGAACAGCGATGACTCGATGACCAGCTTTTTGAAGTCTCTGTAAAGCCTTGATCATGATGAAGTTTCCGAGCTGAAGAGACTTGGCGCTGGGATCAAATCCACAGTAGATAGTTTGTTTTGTATCTAACATCTTGTGGATATTTTCTTTGTTAGAAAAACTCTCTAATAAGCCTCTTGTTTCTAAATCATCAAGTATATTCATAAGAAAACCTCGTTCTTGTTCTAAGCACTCTAGAGTATATACTTTTCTGACATTAAATTCGATAATAAACGAAGTCTTGTTGAGGGTATTTGCCAGCTAAGTAAAGTGCTTTAGTTCCCATTAAAGTGTACTTGATTTCAGTTGAAAAGATATCTTCAAAACAACCGCTATGGCAGATGTATCTTAAACTCTCAGGTAGTATGAGCCCAGGATAGCCTTCGTTTTCTAAGGCGTTTTCTACTTCAGGTTGATACTTTTCAATGAGGAGAGAGAAATTATTTAAGGTAGAGATATCTTGAATGAGTGGGGTAAAGATGAAACAGAGAAGTGAAGCAAAGATAAACTTCATGTCAAAGAGAAGGCTAAAGTGAAAGCTAAAAGATAGAGAGCCAAAGGAAGATTGATCAAAGGAAAGCTATTCATCCTAGAAAAGGAGAGTTCTTTCTCTCTATCATCGATCAGTTTTTCTAATCTCTCTAAGACATCTTTAGAAGTCTCATCAGCAAATAAATTGTTATTAATCAATTCGACTATTTGATTATCGATAGCTGAGTTAGTCTCACTAACCGGAAGAGAACCTTTAAACTCATTTTCTTGATAGGTTATCAACCTATCTTTTAACTCACAGATAGGAAGCAAAGAAGAGGCTAACTTAATACCTTCTTTGTAGTCGTTTTCTAAAGAAGCATAAAGAAGCAAGTTTTTATAGAAAGTAAGTTTTTCTTTTTCGATAGATTCTTTTTTCTTCTCCTTTTTATTGAGTTTTAAACCATCTAACACATAGTAGATGAGAAAGTAAACACAAAGAGCTGATATCAAAGCTAAAGGAAGATTCATTGTCAAAAATAGTAGCAGAAGAAACACAAGGATACTAAGAAGCAGAATCCAGAGTGATTTATTAGCATCCTTCTTTTTAGCCTTTGAGTTTGTTTTAAACTTTGCTTTGATTTTATCAATCATCTTCCTGCTCCTTTCATTCCAAAGTAGTATTCAAGAAGTAGTGACGGATAAAAGAAACTGACAGCGATAGCAGCGATGAAACTATAGACATCTGAACTTAATGCTGCAGTGATGATCGGAGATAGATTGATTATCAAAGATAAGATGAGCAACATAAAAAGAAGAGCTAGTTGAGTCCTATGAAGCGTACTAGTAAGGCCATCCAATTTCTTCTTCAAAGAGGTGCTTTTTCCTTCGATAATCGATAGTGATTCTCGATAAGAGAGAAGATGAATCTCGTTATCTTTCTCTTTCTGACACAAGTGTTCTAATAGTTTCTTCTCTTCTTCGTCCGCCTTCAAATCTAAACCTTGGTCGATAAAAGAATCAAAATCTTTGATCTCGACATGACCTACTAAGTATTTAGATGCTTTCTCATAGCTCTCTTTAGCACTTTTGTTTTGATCGATTGATGACATGAAAGCATAGAGGAAATTAAAGCTAGCTAACTTATCTTCGTTTTGCTTTCTGATTGTTATGCATTTTTTCAATATCAAAAAAGAGAGAAGCAGAGTCAAAAGAAAACAAAGAAGAGAGATCAACTTGTTGGTGAAAAGAAAGAAATAAAACAACGAACAGAGCAGAAGTCCGAAAGTGACTGTCTTATCGTCTTTTATTACAGATACTAAATCTTTCATCGACAAGACTCCTTTCATCTATTGTTAGAAAAGGAGCTTTCATTTGTTCAAAGATTAACGACAATCAGCTAACATGGTGAGAAATTCATGTATCGCCTTCATCTTCATTCGGTAATAGCTTGATTTAGAGTAAGTGCCACGCCACCAGTTGTCGTGGATGCCTCTAAAATAGGAACGCCAAAGGATATTGCCGTATTGTGACTCTATCGAGTTGAGAAGAAAGATAATTGAGATGATATATCTTCCTCTTTCGTTTTCTTTATCAAGAATACCAGTCTTGACAAAACTGATCGTCTTTCTGACAGATGGGATGATATCATCCTTCCCATCGAATAAAACGCTCATCTCTTCTGGATAAGAGATAAAAAGAAAGTTACAACTAGAGAGAAAGACATCTCTGATTGCCTTCATCTTTTTGTTGAGTAGCGCATTTGATTTTTTGTTGTCCAATATCATTGTGTGAGCCTCTGCGAAAATTAAATGATTTTTCTCCTTCTATGAGACGAAATTGACAAAATATGAGACTCTAAAGGGACTTATCTACCAAAACAGACTAACAAACACAAACTAGTGTTAATCACATAAACCAAGAAAAATACTATCTAAGATATAAAAATATTCTTCTTTAACTGCGACTGATCGGTCTGTAATCAGTAGAAAATCCTTTTCTTTTTCTAAACCTTTTTTGTAAGTAGAGAGAAAATCTTTGTTGAATCGTCTTTGATATTCACTAAGAGATATACCTTCTTTTAATCTCAAAGAAAGCATCAAGAATTCAAATTCTTCGTCACTTTTAGTGATCTCCTCACTCTTCTTTTTGTTCTCGCCTTTTAAATACTCGGTGAGAGATAGTGTGTTTTGAGTTCGTAGATTTCCCACATAACTAGAAGCACCTAAACCAGCTGCGTAGTATTCTTCATCTCGCCAATAAGTCAAATTGTGTTCACACTCAAAAGAAGGTAGGGCAAAGTTAGAAATTTCATAATGTGTATACCCGTGATTTCTCAGTTGTTGGCAGATGAATTTATATTCTTCGGATAATAGGTCTTCATTTAAAGTCTCTGTTCGTCTGATTTTAAAGAGCGTTCCTTCTTCCACTTGGAGAGAATAAAAAGATAAGTGCTCAGGCTTGAAGCTCAACGCAAAGTCGATGTCTTTCTCTAAATCTTTTAAAGTAGTGTTTTCTAATCCATAAATGAAGTCGAGATTGAGATTATTAAACCCAGCTTCTCTGATCAGATTGATAGCTTTAGTAACTGACGAAGAAGTATGACAACGACCTAGTTTTTTTAGAATCTGATCATCGCTTGATTGAACTCCGAGTGAGATTCTATTGATTCCATATCTTTTTAATATCTGCAGTTTGGAAGATGAAAGCGACTCCGGATTACATTCTATCGAATATTCTTTAACACTAGGGAAATGATGCTCTAGATAAGAAAGAAGGGTGATCAAATCCTTCTCATCTAAAGCAGAGGGTGTTCCTCCTCCGATATAGATAGTTTTCAAACTATCAAACGGAATGTTTAAAGACTCTATCTCTTCAATCAATTTATCGATGTATAAAGAGGTGTCAAAATAGGATTTCAACACCTTAGGAAAGTCACAATATGCACAGATATGATCACAAAAGGGGATATGGAGATAGAGTGCTTTTATCATCGATTGAAATCTTTATAATCCTGTTTTATTTGAACGATGAGACTATCGATATCGATATCAGTCAAGATGATGCCGAGCTCTTGTTCTCTTTTTTGTAAATAGGCGATTATCTCTTCTTTCAATATCGTTTTTTCTTTAGGTTTAACGATATAAGTATCGATCGTTTCTTTAGCGAATTCTTTCTCTTCTTTCTCTTCTTTATGAAGTTTGAAGATAGGGACGAATTTTAAAATTAAAACTATAACCATCACAAGGATGGTGATGACTATTAATGTGGTACCCCAAAGAGGAAACTCAGCTAACACTAACATCAAAATTCCTCCTTTCTAGGAATAGGTGAGTAAATGAACTTATTATTGATTTTATCTTTCTTGTAGAAACCTCTTCTAGCCAAATCATCCATCGAGGTTCTAGCTGTTTCATAAACGGTCTTCTCAGCTTCCTTAAAGTCGTTGACTGTGTAGTGAAGACCGATCGTGCAATGTCCCGCATAGAAGTGAGCCTGTTTTCTTTTTAAATCAGGGTAGAGCTTAATCAATCTATCTGCTATCTCATTGATTTCTATATAAGTTTCAGGTGGGAAGAAAGGTAGTGCTTTTTCATTGCTTTCAGTATCTTCCGTTTCTTCTGTTTCTTCAGAAGGTTTTTCTTCAGAAGAAGCGAGTGTCTCTCTGATTTCTTTTTCGTTATTTTCTAAAGAAGTGAGAAGCGCTAATACTGCATAAGTGAGATCTGAATTATCTTGAGTCGCCTTCAATCTAGAGAAGATCTTCTTATTTTTATTAAAGGAGAGAGTCTCAATCGCTAAAGAGATAGCAGCTAGAGTGAAACCAGAGTTAGCTAGAACTGCTTTAACTAAGATAGAAGCTGTCTCCTCATTTGAATACTCGTAAGGCTTTACTGATAGGAAGAAATAAACGATGATTATAGCCTTCAAAACTAAAGGAATCTCTTGATCGTTGATCGTATCAACAAGAGAATCAAGCATTCTTTCAATTTGAGTGTGGTCAGGTTGAGTAAGTGGATTTGAGAAATCCTCAATCGTACTTGCTCTATAACGAGTTTTACTTTCTTCGTCCTCCATTATCAGAAGCTTGTTGATATTATCAATCAAATCTCTATTAATCTCATCAGCTTGCAAAAACTTGATATAAGCGTGGTTATAAGCCTCGGCCATAGAAAGCTCAACTGGGATATTAGAAAGGCTTCCGGAGATGATTTTTCTCAAAGAGTTATCACTTGGGGTCAAGCCATTAGACTGGCAAAGAATAGAGAGAGCTTTCAATTTGAACTCATTAGTAAGCTCAAATCTTTCTGTCAAAGTTAAAGAGAAGAATTTCAATTCATTTTTCAAAAGTTTTCTTTCTAAAGCATAAGCTCTCGAAAGGAGCGTAGAAGTTAAGCAGATAGAATAGAAGTTATCATCTCCATCTCTTAAAGGTGTTTGATAGTCATAATAACTTCGATAGTCACGGACTTTTCTTAAAGTATCGGCGATATCATCGGTATTGTAATAGTTTGCGATCTCTTCTTTAGTGGCGTAAAAGATGTCAGTGAATCTCTTTCCTTGTTCGTTTCTCATATCAGTTATTCCCCTCATCGACGGTGAGGACAGCGATGAATGCCTCTTGTGGTACTTGAACTTTACCAAACTCTCTCATACGCTTCTTTCCTCTCTTCTGCTTCTCTAATAATTTCTTCTTTCTAGTGATGTCGCCTCCATAGCATTTGGCAAGAACATCTTTTCTGACAGCTTTGATATCGGTTCTAGCGATTATCTTGTTACCTAATGAGGCTTGAACAGGTATTTCAAATTGTTGACGTGGTATAACTTCTTTTAATTTATCGACGACCGCTCTCGCTTTTGAATAGGCGGTCAACCTAAAGACGATCGTCGTTAGAGCATCAACAGGCTCTCCATTTAATAGGATGTCCATTCTTTCGACATCTGACTTATCATAACCCGTGACTTCATAGTCTAAAGAAGCATATCCTTGAGAAACTGATTTGAGCTTATCGAAGAAGTTGAAGACGATTTCACTGAGTGGCATGTTGTACTCAAGAAGAACTCTTGTCTCATCGATATAACTCATATTGAGGTATTCACCTCGACGGTTTTGACATAAAGTCATGATGTTTCCAACATATTGTTTTGGAGTCATTATTTCCACTTTGGCAAAAGGTTCATATGTCTCTTTGACTTTAGTTCTATCTTTAGGAAAATCTGCTGGATTTTGAATCATTTCCTGATGTCCATCGGTAAAGACGACTTTATAGACGACAGAAGGTGCTGAGCAGAGAAGGTCGATATCATATTCATCTTCTAGTCTCTCTTGAATGACTTCCATGTGAAGAAGTCCTAGAAATCCGCATCTGAAACCAGAACCGAGAGCTGCTGAAGTCTCTGGTTCATAAACTAAAGCGGCATCATTAAGAGAGAGTTTATCTAAGGCGTTATGAAGGTTTTCAAAATCGCCATTATCACTAGGATAAAGACCAGCGAATACCATTGGTTGAGTCTTTCTAAACCCTTCTAAAGGTTCTTTTGTCGGGTTATCATTTAAGGTGATCGTATCACCGACTGATATCTCTTTGATGTCTTTGATAGAGGCACAAAGATAACCGACTTCTCCGGATTTTAATTCACCAGTTTTCTTCTCTTTAGGAGTTCTGATGCCGACTTCGGTGACCTGGAAAACAGAATCGTTGGACATCAGCTTGATCTTATCTCCGACTTTGACTGTTCCAGAAAAGACACGAAGAAGAACGACGACACCTCTATAAGAATCAAACTTAGAATCAAAAATCAAAGCTTTCAATGGTTTATTGTCATCACCTTTAGGAGATGGTAAGTCTTCGACGATATGCTCTAATAATTCTTCGATTCCTTTTCCAGTCTTAGCTGAGACATCGATGCATTTTTCAGGATCGATACCTAAAGTATCAATAAGTTCTAACTGGCATCTTTCTACATCAGCTGAAGGAAGATCAACCTTGTTGATGACCGGTAAAATCTTAAGTCCATTATCAATAGCTAAATAACCATTTGCTAAGGTTTGAGCTTGCACCCCTTGAGTAGCATCAACAACTAAAATCGCACCCTCACAAGCGCTAAGTGATCTCGAGACCTCATAAGTGAAGTCAACATGCCCAGGAGTATCGATCAAATTTAGGAGATATTCCTCTCCATTCTTAGCTTTGTAAGTGGCGCTGACAGCGTTGAGTTTGATCGTGATTCCTCTTTCTCTTTCAATCGACATATCATCTAAAAGTTGAGGTTGAAGTTCACGCATCTCAACAGCACCCGTCTTTTCAAGGATACGGTCACAAAGGGTTGATTTGCCATGATCGATATGAGCGACCACGCAGAAGTTTCTGATGTGTTCTTTGTCGAAGTTCATACTTTTTCCTCCTTGAAGAAACGCTTGAGAGTTGACTTGACTTGGCTAGGTGAGATGGCCTTAACCGCTTGTGGATAAGTTCCTAATATCTCTTCTTTATATGTTTTGTTTGCGAATCTCTGATCGATGAAGAGAATGAATCCTTTATCCTCTGGTGTTCTGATGACTCGACCAGCAGCTTGAAAGACTTTATTTAAACCAGGATAAGCATAAGCGTAGAGATAACCTTTTTGTTTATTCTCTTCATCATCGAAGTATTCTTTAATTTTATCTCTTTCAAAATTGATTTGTGGTATTCCAACCGAGATGATGATGGCTCCTATTAATCTATCACCGACTAAATCGATACCTTCTGAGAAGATGCCACCTAAAACTAAAACACCGATTGTTGTTTTAACATTGTCACTTTGAAATCGACTGAGGAAGTTTTCTTTCTCTAACTCATTCATCGACTTCTCTTGGAAGAAAATATCAGTATCTTCTAAAGGATCAGTTTCAAAGTACCTTTTTAGATTACTTAAATATTCATAAGAAGGACAGAAAATGAAAAAATTACCTTTCACTGAAGTGACTGCTGCTTTGATCAGTTCATAGATATGAGGAAGAGTATTTTCTCTTTGAGAATACTTCAAAGAATAGAGAGTACTGATTAGAACCTTGCAATTTTCTTTAGGGAATGGAGATTCTAAAACTAATCTATCAGTGATATTTTCTCCACCACCTAATAAATCGATGTAATAATCCTTAGGAGACAGAGTGGCAGAAAAGAAGATTGAACTTTTAAAACGAGAGACGATATCAGTGATGTATTGTCTACTTGCGATATTTGCGATTTTTAAAGCTATCACTTCGGCGTCTCTATTTAACATCAAATAAAAACAGAAGTTCTCTCTATCATTAGAACTGATCTCAAGAAGTGATTGAAAATCCATCAAAGTGTAGAAGAGATCCATCAGTTTATCTTCGACTAACTCCGGATATTTCTTAAAACAGTCTCTTAATTCATCAACCAAATCAGAGACTAACTCGACGATTTCTTCAGGTATATTTTCTATCTCGTAAATGAGTTCTTTGATGAAGGTTTGAGAAGAAGTATCTATCTCAAATTCGTTAAATAAGTTGATGAGTTTAGCGAGATTTCTATGAACGAGTCTATATTCGTCACCACTAGCTAAATGATGAGCTTCTTTGAGTACTTCTTTAGTCAAAACAGCTGAATAGAGTTCTCTTACTCTATCTGGTAAGTTGTGACATTCATCAATGAGAAGATAGTTATTTCTAAGATCACCTTCATCAAGAAAACGAAGAGCGACATCTGGATTGAAGATATAGGTGTAATCACAGATTAAAACATCCATGAATTTTGAGATCTCAAACTGGAATTGATAAGGACACATCACATTTTTATAACAAGCATCTTTGATCACTTCTTTGTCGATGATGTCGTTAACATATAGAACATCCAAAATGACATCTAATAGTTTGTCATAGAAATTTCTTGCGAAAGGACATTCATCAGGATTGCAGTGTCCTTTCTTATCATTAAAACAGATGTTATCTCTAGCTGTGAATTCTTCACATTTAGCTTTAGAACCCATGTTCGCAAAGAGTTTTAAAGTGCCAACTGCTATTTTCTTAATTGAGTTTTTACTAGTTAAATAGAATATTTGATCCGCTTTATGCTCTGAGAATCTCTTAAGACTCGGATAGAGGACAGAGACGGTTTTACCGATACCAGTAGGGGCTTCGATATAGACATTTCTATTTTCATCTTCCGCTTTTGAGATGAAATCCATCATCCTTTGCTGCCCTTTTCTAACAGATGCAAAGGGGAACTGAATATCTCTCCAAGATTCATCTCTTTCTACTTTCATCTTTTGAATCTTAGAGATGAAACGGACAAATCTGATGACTAAATCATTGATGTAGGAAGAGAGTTCTTCATAGGTGTAGATTCGTTTGATGTGTTTGATTAATTTCGTGTTTCTTTGACTGATGTAAGTCAGTTGAACAGCCATGTTTTCTAAAGAGTGTTGTTTTGCATACATGTAGGCATAAAACATCGCTTGTCCCAAATGCCATTCACCTTGTTCAAGAATGAAGTCATCAAGTTTTGCATTGGTGGTTTTGATCTCTTCGATCACATAATTAAGACCATCGTTGAAGAGACCATCGGCTTTGCCGGAGACTTTGACTTGAAAATCATCAACATAAAAAGTCTCCGAAAGCGAATATTCAGCTTGATAACCAGAGACCTGCTTGCTTTGATAGTAGCGATGTAAATTGCTACCCTCATTCATGCTGGTTTGGTTGAAAATTCTAATGTCTAAGTGGCCTCTTCTAAGGAGAGTATCCACGATATCATGTACTGACAAAGATAGAGTATGCATAACGCATGATATTCTACCATTTTTTTACTAATTTCTCTGTTATTCTTCTATCTTAATCTTTATTTTTATGTGTGATTATCTCAGTTGCTTCAGCGTTACCACGATAGAAAGCTCTCTTTAAATGGAAGATGGCAGCTTTGTTCTCTTCATGTTCAAGATAAAAATGATAAAGCTCCATATCAATTTGGTCATCTTTCTTTGCTAACTTTTTTAAGATGGATAATCCTTCTTTTTGAGTCTCTTTATCCATCAAAAGTTCATCCGCATATTTCTTGCCATCACCACCATTTTCATAACTTCTTTGGTAGAAACTGTAATAAGTGATATCTTCTTCACTTTTAGCGATATCACCTAGAAGCTCTAAAGCTTCTTTATCTTGACCTGCTCTTTCTAAATAGATTTTGGAAAGGGATTTTAAGAAAGGATCAGTACTAGTTAAACAAAGTTTACCAGCTAGCAGATGACATTTTGGTTCTCCTAAATCTGACCCAACTCTGAATAACAAACGGGCCTTATCAAAATCTTGATGGTGGAATCTTTCATCAAAATAAGCTTGTCCTAGATAATAGAAACTCTCTTTTTCTTCCATACCATTCGCTTTAGTGAGGAGTTTCCAACCTTCTTCATTTTCTTCGTTTAGATAAATAAAACCTAGATAAGTGAAACACTTCTTATCTTCATTATTTAGTAAGAGCATCTGTTTGGCTTTTTCGTAATCTCTCTCACAACCTATCCCTTTGAAATAACACTCGCCTAGTTTGACAGATGCTTTTTGTAAGCCTTCATCAAAAGCTTTTTGAAAACAAGAAAAGGCTTGGACATCATCTTTGCCATAAGGTTTTATCCCCTTTAGATAAAACAAGCCAATTAGATAAATAGCTTCCTCATCATTCTTCTTTCGTAATGAATTCAAATCGATGACTAGAGAGTAAGGAATCTCATCATTATTATCTGCAAGACATAATCTTGCGTACATCAACACTTCATCTCTTCTTAAAACACTCTTTTTACCGAGAACAATCTTGTATCTCAGTCTTTCAAAAGCGCAAAGAGATAGAGCTTCTGGGCTAGAAGTCTCAGACTTCAACAACTCTTCCCCAGTTAAATAGATCTGATCATATATAGTAGACACGATATATTCTCCTCGCCTTATTCTAGGTATTAAATTGCAAAGCCCAATTTTTCTGAACTCTATTAGTCCCATTTCAATACCAAAATAGTCCCTAAAAAATGTCAATTTGATTGCAAAGAAAAAACACTTGAAGTAAATCTTGCTGTGGTATAGAATAACAAGGCTTGTCAAGGCCCGATAGCTCAGTTGGCAGAGCAAAGGACTGAAAATCCTTGTGTCAGCAGTTCGATTCTGCTTTGGGCCACCATCTTAAAAATATGTCTGACTGCTCCTAGGGCGGTCAGATTTTTTTGTTTATTATCATATTTCGAAGAAGACCTTAGTCTATTTTGATAAAGCAAAGACTAGACGTTTTAGCCAGTAAACTTGCGGAAATTCAATATTCTGGGGTTATATATACCTGCGGAAATTCAATATTTAGCAATATCTAAACTTGCGGAAATTCAATATTTGCTGTTAAAATCTCAAAGTAGAGGGGTGAATGATGATATTTAAAAGAAAGATTTATAATCGTTTACTTGAATTTAAAAAGCAGAGAGGTAAATATTCTCTGCTGGTTGAAGGTGCTAGACGAATAGGAAAAACGACAACTCTTCGTGAATTTGCTAAAAATGAGTACGAGAGTTTTATCTTTGTAGATTTTCAAGCTGATAAAAGAAAAGCAACTGAAGCTTTTGACGAACTACCAGACCTCGATTCTTTTTTTAGAGTTTTAATGCTTAATTACAACACTCTTCTTGTTAAAGAAAAATCCCTAATTGTTTTTGATGAAGTTCAATTCTTTCCTAAAGCAAGAGAAGCTCTTAAACAATTAGTAGCTGATGGACGTTATGACTTTATAGCTACCGGATCACTTCTATCCATCAAAAGCAATGTTAAAGATATTCTTATTCCTAGTGAAGAAGAGAGAATATCGATGTATCCGATGGATTTTGAAGAGTTTTGTCTTGCTACAGATAACGAACTTCTTTATTCCTATATCAGACAATGTTTTGAAGACAAGAAGCCTCTTTTAGAAACACAACACCAAAAAGCAATGAAATTATTCAGAACATATCTAGCTGTAGGAGGTATGCCACAAGCTGTAAATGATTATGTTGAAGGTCGTTCTTTTCAAGAGATTGATAAGACAAAGCGAATGATTTTACAGCTTTATAAAGATGATTTAAAAAAGTTAGATACTCTCTACAAATATAGATGCGATGCTGTTTTAAGATTGCTTCCAAATGAACTTGAATCTCATTCTAGAATCTTTCGCACATCTAGAATCTTTCAAACTGATTCAGCAAGAAGGGTCAACACTTTCAATGCTATTGAAGATAGTAAGATTGTCAATGTTTGCCGTTTCTTAGAACAACCGAGTATAGATTTCAATCAATATGCAGAAGAGAGCAAATTCAAACTCTATCTTGCTGATACCGGTCTATTAACGACGATGATTTATCAAGACTCAGAAGCGCCATTAGAAGATGGAATTTACCATCGCTTGATAGCTGATAAACTCTCCACTAATGATGGAATGCTATATGAAAATGTAGTCGCTCAAGCATTTAAATCACAAGGAAGACAGTTGTACTACCATGCATTTCAAGATGAGAATAAACATCGCTATGAGCTTGATTTTCTTCTTAGAAGGGGCAAAAAGATTGTACCTGTAGAGGTTAAATCTTCGAGAAATATTCAACATACCTCTTTAGATAAATCGATGATTAAATATTCATCAATTTTTATAAACCCAATTATTCTTTCATCTAAAAACTATACGAAATATGGCATTTATAATTATTTCCCTTTATATATGACTTCTTTGATTGCTGAAAAACTTTAGTTTACATAACCGACTATAATATTTAAAACACTTGTTTGATCTTTTATAAAAATGGCAATTTCACATACTGAATTTTCTATTAAGAATGACAGGTTGATTAATAGTATATAATCCAAATAAATTTCATTCTTTTCCAAAAGATAAAAAATTAGTCGCATAGATTACTAGTTTGATTGATTTTCTTAGAAAAAATTGGTTTTTAAAGTGTTTATAGGCTCAAACGATGAAAAAATAGCATTTTTCCCATATAATAAAAACAGGAGGAAGAAGGTGTATGAAATCGAAGATGTATCAAGTTTCCACGATGCAAGCTTTGATGATGGGAGATTACTTCGGCTGTATCAACATCAGAGAGATTTTGATGAAAGCCGATGTTGGTATTGGAATTTATGATTCTTTAGATGGTGAAGCAATATTCTATAAAGGAAATGCCTATAGTTTCAGAGCAGATGGAACTAATTTGCCGGTGCTAACACCAGAAACACAACTCGCTTTCTTTATCGGAGCAAAGTTTGATGATAGTGTTAAGAAAATCCCAGTCGCCTTCAACACCTATGCTGGTTTAAGAAAACAAGTATTAACTCATTTAGATAAAAACTACTTTTATTTACTCACGATGGAAGGTCGTTTCACTCTCAAAACTAGATCTATTCCTAAACAAAAGAAACCATTTAAACCTTTTTATGAAGTCGTGGAACAACAAGTGACATTCGATTATCAGGATGTCGATGGCGTTGTTGTCGGTTTCTATTGTCCAGATTATTTTGAGGGTATCAACTTTAAAGGATTCCACCTTCACTTCTTATCAAATGATTTAACTAAAGGCGGTCATATTTTAAAAATTGCTTCCAAGAAAGCGACGATCAGAATCAATAAGCTTACTACCTATCAACTTAGACTTCCTCAGGATAGTCTCTTCAACAGGATGAATTTGAATAAAGATCTCAGTGAACAGACGAAGAAAGCGGAAGGGTAATAGCATCTAAATTTTCTTTAAGCACTTTTAATAAAAGTTAATATACGTTTATAATTTACTTATAGTTGTTTCTTATCTATTTAGCAAAAAATTGTATGCATCTAGGAGGGAATACAGTTATGGCAAAGAATAAAAACGCAAAAAAATTAGATTTGACTAACCTTGTTCAAGGCGTTTATTTAAATGAAGTCTCTTTTGGACAGCTTCATCTTCTTGATGAAGTCGCTTCTCCCTATGGTGGAGTTGAATACTTCTATAAAGGTAGAATTCATAAAGGTACCTTAAATCTTAGCAGTGGAGGGAGTGCTGAACACTTAATCCCTGCTCATAAACCTGAAGCTCATGGCTATACTCTTCAAGGCGAAGCGAGAAAATTGTTTGAAGCTACCAATGCTCTTACAGTCCAAGATGATAAGCAGGATTCCACTTACATTTATATCAATCCTAAGAGCACTTTGAAGTATATCGGCAATCCTACCAAGGAATATGAGCTTTACATCAGAATCTTCAACGATTTCAACGCTCCTGCTACTTTGGCTGATGATAACCGTTGGGCCGTCATCTATGCTAAAGCCGCTTAATTAAATTGGAATTCTACTAGATATCTCAAATAAAGAGATACTTTCAATAAAGCACTAAAAAAGCCTCGTTTTGTCGGCGAGGCTTTTACTTTTAAGAATTAATCAATCTGTTCGAATTGATCTTTTCCAACTCCACAAAGTGGGCAGATGTAATCATCGGGTATTTCGTCTTCTTCGGTCTCATAGACATAGCCACAGACCAAACAACGGAAATGGTGAATCTTCTTTTCTTCAGACATATTTTCTACCTCCACTGATATTTTAATCGTAAATAGAAAAGATGTCTTAATTATGCTCAAAAATATGCTTATATCATCTTGTCTTTTCAAGAGTATGAATATAGAATACTTGCACAACTGGTGGGTCTACCCATGATACCCCACCTAAAACATTAACAGGGGGCTTTTTTAATGGAAGAAGAGATTGAAAAAAAGACTATCAAAGAAAGACTGAAAGAGTATTTCAGTTGCTACAAACTGACGACAAGAGACATCGCTACTAACGCATTAGTCGGTGCTTTGTATGTTGCACTTACCTATGCATTTTATTGGTGTTCATACGGGATGATTCAATTCAGAATATCAGAGTTTCTGATGCTTTTAGTTTTCTTTAATCCTAACTATATCTATGGTCTTACTATCGGTTGCGTGCTTGCTAATATCTATTCGGTTACAGCCGGCCTTTCACCTTTAGATATGGTCTTTGGCTCACTAGCTACCCTTCTTGCTTGTCTTCTCATGTCTCCGATGAGACATCTGTTCTTCGCTAGCTTGATTCCTGCTTTGACTAATGGAGTCATCGTCGGAGCAGAACTGACTTTCTTGATTGAAGGAAGTGAAGTTGCTTTTTGGATCAACTTCGGTTGGGTCTTCTTAGGTGAGTTAGTAGTAGTCAGTATCTTCAGTTACACTTTGTTCATGATATTGATGAAGAAAAATAAGTCGTTTCCACATCTGATAAACGCTAAACGAAATCTTGATTTTAAGTTTTAGTTTGTTCGATGAATTTTTCCACACTTTCTTTTCTCAGTGAAAGGGAAAATTGATATTTTGTCTTGTTGCGTTATAATTCAACTAGTAATAACTGGAAGGAAAGAATATGAGAGTTGCTATCGTCGATGACGAAGAGAAGGCAATTGAAGTTTTTGAAGGCTTTATTAGTCAGTATGCCGAAAAGAACAACCTAAGCTTTCATGTTGATAAATATAAAGATGGCTCAGCTTTTTTAGATAGTTATAACGGCGGTTATGACATCGTTTTTATGGATATAGCGATGCCTGGATTAAATGGTATCGAGACCGCTAGGAACATGCGTGAGATTGATTCAACAGTCATCTTGATATTCATGACAAGTCTTGCTCAATATGCGATCAAAGGTTATGAGGTCGATGCTTTTGATTACTTAGTCAAACCGATAAGTTATGAACTCTTTTCGATCAAATTAGATAAGTGTCGTTCGATACTGAAGAAGAGACAACCCAAAACTTTCTTGATCAAGAGCGCTACTGAAACCTATGTTGTTCCTTTTAATGACATCAAGTATGTGGAAAGTATCAAGCACTATCTCTTCTTCCACCTCTCTGATAAAGAGATTAAGATGAGAGGAACTTTAAACGATATTAAGGCTGAATTCATTAAAAACAACTTTGTTGAAATCAATCGTTCTTTATTAGTTAATCTCTCTTTTGTCGACGGATATAATAACAGTGAAGTTATCGTCGCTGGTGAGACATTGCCACTGAGTAGGATTTATAAGACTGCTTTTCTTGATAAGTTGACAAGATTTATGGGGAGGGCAGTTCCTAGCGGAAGGTAAAGATGACTATTCAAGACATTTTTGCCATACGTATCAACCATGGATATATTCTGCAGCTGTTTTTAGCTGAATGTCTTTTCTTTTTTCTTTTAAAGAAAAGAAATCACTTTGCCATCAGATTAGTAAGTAGTTTTACCGGATTTACTTTTTTATCCATCATTTTGACTAATGTCGTTTATTACTACTTGCCTGGTATGAATTCCTTTATCATTTTTCTTCTCTCACTCGTTTTAGGTGTCGTTTGTTTCCATAGTTTTAAAGATGTCTTATATTGTTTCATCGGTGCTCAACTGCTGCAAAACTTATCACATAATATCGAGATGGTCATCTATCTCCCATCTTCAGAAAATATCAATGACGCTGGTTGGTTTTTCCTTTCGGTTGGTGTGATGCTTATCGTCTATCTGCTAGCCTACTTCTTCCTAATTAAACAATATAATGGTAAAAAGCTGACCATTCAGAGATATAGTGTTGTTATCTTTGCTTTCTTAACATCATTGTTTTGTTATTTGATGCAGTACATGCTTGAGATTTATGAGATCAACACTATTTGGGTGACTTGTCTTCCTTTGCTCATGTGTGATGCTCTACTTATCTTCCTTTTGTTTGGCCTTCAAAACTACAAATGGAAGATTGATGAGAATGCTGAGTTAGAAAGATTCATAGCCAAAGAAGATGAACATTTCCAGTCTTTAACTGCCAATATTGATCTGATCAATATGAAAGCTCATGATCTCAAACACTTCATTTTAGATTTGAGACACGGCAAGGATTTGGATGATAGTGAATTAGCTGATATTCAAGAAGCGGTGGAAGGATATGAACTTAAACCAAACACCGGGTGCGCTCCTCTTGATGCTATCTTGGCTGAGAAGATGTATCTGTGTTCTAAATACAACATTCATCTTTCGTTATTAGTAGATGGTAAGGAACTCTCATTTCTGAAGAGAGGAGATATCGTCTCTGTCTTTGGAAACATACTCAGCAATGCAGTCGAATATGAGATGACTATCGAAGATAAAGAGAAGAGATATATCACTCTGAAAGTTCTTCGTATAGGAGAGATAATCTCCATCCATGCTGAGAACTACTTTGTTGATACATTGGAGTTTCAAGATAATCTTCCTTTGACTACTAAAGGAAGTCGAGATAAACACGGATATGGACTCAAATCCGTGAAATATATCGTTGAGAAACACATGGGACATTTGACGATTGGGAAAGTCAAAGATACCTTTTGCGTAGATATCATCATCCCTGTTCCTAAAGCTAAAAAATAGTAAAGCGCTATCAGTTTTTGCCTACTTTTTATCAGTTTTTGCCAAGTTAAATTTGAGAAACCGCTACCATGCTAGACTGATGCCAAGCTGAACGGGAGATTTTAACGTCTGTTTTAAATTCTCCTTATAAGGCAGATCTTACATGGAGGTTAAAATGAAGATCACCAAATTTGGCAGACCCGGATTATGGCGTTCATTGGCCGCCGTTTCGGGTGTCTTGCTAGTCTTAGCTGTCGGTGGCACTGTCGTCACCTCTGAGTGGTCGGGCTACATCAATAAGTACCTTAACATCTCTAACACCACTATCGTCAGTGGTGAGGGTGAAGAGGATCCGATCCATTATAAGAGCGATTTTGACAACTACACCGATGTCATGAACAATGCTAGAGACACGGCGTATCAAATTCAAGCTGAGGGCACCGTTCTTCTCAAGAACGATAACAATGTTTTACCTTTAGCCTCTGGATCCAATGTCACTTTCTTCGGTTATAACCAAGTCGACATCGCTTATGGCGGAACTGGTTCAGGAGGTGTCACTCCTTCTGAAGAGAGAGAAGCTGATTTGATTTCAGCTTGTGAAGGAAAACTCAACTACAACGAAGTCATCTATGATTTCTATGAAGAAAACTATGACAATCAGGTTGGTTTCATCACAACTACATCATCTTGGTCTGGAACTTCTTATGACTTCCGTAGCGTCGATGCTGTTAATGAAATCAACGCCTCTGAGTTCACCGATGATGTTAAGAACAGTTACACCACTTATGGAGATGCTGCTATTTACATCATAACTAGAATCGGTGGTGAAGGAAGCGATCTTTCAACTGAAGGCGATGGCTATCTCGCTATCACTGATGACGAAAGAAGCGTCTTAGAAGAGATGCAACAATTCGAAAAGAAGATCGTTCTTCTCAACACCTTCAACGCCATGGAATTAGGTTGGGTTGAAGAGTATGACATCGATGCCGTTTTATACATCGGTGGTACTGGTGAAGTCGGCATGGACGCCGTCACTGATATCTTGATCGGTGCGGTCACTCCTTCTGGTCGTTTAGCCGATACTTATGCTTATAGTTCCTTCTCCTCACCTGCGATGCAGAACTTCGGTGATTTCGAATATACAAACGCTGATAACATCGTCAACAGCGATTCCACTAACTATGTCGTTTATAGTGAAGGTATTTATGTTGGTTATCGTTATTATGAAACCAGATATGAAGACACTGTCCTTGATCAAGGCAATGCTTCTTCTACCAAAGGCGCCTTTGAATCCACTGATGGTTGGAATTATTCAGAAGAGGTTCAATATCCTTTCGGATATGGTATCTCTTATGCCGAATTCACTCAGGAATTAAATGGTGTTGATGTCGATTGGAACAACAAGACCGCTACTGTTTCCGTCAAAGTCACCAACAATTCTAATTCTCAATATACCGGTAAGGATGTTGTTCAAGTCTATGCTCAAGCTCCCTATACAGAGGGTGGAGTTGAAAAGTCCTCCGTCGTGTTAGTCGGCTTCGGTAAGACTGGCGACCTTGCACCTGGTGCCTCTACCACTATCACTATCGATGTTGATCTCAGTGATCTCGCTAGCTATGACTACGAGACTTATAAGACCTACATCATGGATGAAGGTAATTATTATTTTGCTATCGGTGACAACGCCCATGATGCTTTGAATAACATCTTAGCTCAAAAGGGTATGACTACCTCCGATGGTATGGACTATAACGGCGATGCTACTAAAGCTGTTAGAGTTACCAAGGATGATTTTGATGCTGATGAGTACAGACTCTCTTCACAAAACGTCTCCATCACCAATCAATTTGATGATGTCGACCTCAACTACTATGATGAAGATGCTGTCACTTATCTCTCTCGTTCTGCTTGGGATGAAACTTGGCCTGAAACTCTCGATGATTTCACTGCCACTCAAGAGATGGTTGATGTCATCGCTTCCTACTATGTCAGTTCTACTGACGGAAGTGAAACTCCTACCGCTTACACACCTGGCGATACTGATACTAGCTCCATCACTGTCGGTAGCTCAGTTGAGTACACTGTCGCTATGATGATCGGTGCTGATTATGATGATCTCGCTTGGGATATCCTCCTCGATCAGCTCACTTTAGATGATTATTATGAATCTACCAGACAAGGTAGAATCGCTATCGAAAGCGTCGGCCAACCTGCTACTACTGCTGTTGATGGCCCTGCCGCTTGGACCAAATCTTACTACATCACTGATTACACTCAACAATACATGGCTGATACCGTCACCACCACTGATGAACAGTGCGTCGCTTATCCGACCGAAACTGTCGTCGCTGGTACTTGGAACCTCGATCTCGTTTATGACCTCGGTGTTTCCTTCGGTGAAGAAGGCTTATGGGGCGGAGGTGTTGGATGGTATGGTCCTGGTGCCAACACTCACAGAACTCCTTATGCTGGTCGTAATTTCGAATACTTCTCTGAAGATGGTTTCTTAGCTGGTAAGCTTTGTGAACAAGAAGTTCAAGGCGCTATGTCTAAGGGTGTCATCTCCTATCTCAAACACTTCTTCCTCAACGATCAAGAAACCAACAGAATCGGTGTTTGTACTTTCGCTAACGAACAATCTTTACGTGAAATCTACCTTAAAGCTTTCCAATATTCCTTTGAGACAACTGGTGAAGATGATCCTGCTTGCAACGGCGTCATGGGTGCCTTCAACAGAATCGGTCTCACTTGGACTGGTCATTCCTCCAACCTTTGGAAGAACGTCATGGAAGGTGAGTGGGGATTCACTGGTAACATCACCACTGACTTCGGTCAAAAATCTAACAGCTTGATGGAGCCCAGATTGGCTTATGAAGCTGGCACCACGATGTTCTGCACCTCTGGTACCACCTTCTCCACTTACTTACAAGGTGCTGATATCACTACCGATTACAAACTCATGTCCAATATGCGTGAAGCTATCCACAGAAACCTCTACAACTTCGCTAACAGTGCTGCTATGAATGGTTCCACCTCTGATTCTCAGATCGTCACCATCGCCACTTGGTATGAGATTGCCTTAACCGCTGCTACTGCTGTCACTGCTGTCGTCTTAGCCGGTTCTCTCGTCCTTACTATCCTTCAAAGCTTCGTTCTCAAAGAAAAGGAGGCTGAGTAAAAATGAATTTAGTCAAGAGATTCCTCAAGAATAAGAAAGTCGGTTGGTATTTATCAGTCGTCAGCTTAATTCTTGGTATCATCACTTTAATCGTCTACACTGTTAGAGGCGGAAACTATCTCTCTCCTGTCTCTAATGCTGCTGTTGCTCTTCTCGTCTTAGCTATCCTCACCAACCTCGCTGTCCTTGTCTTAGACTTCAAGATCGGTGCCTTCGTTCCTTTAATCTTATATGCTTGTGTCGTAGCTGTATTACTCAACACTGAGATGCTCTTCATCACCAACGTCATCTTCGGTGTTGATGGTAATTACTTCGAAACATCATTCTTCACCTTCATCGTCACCAGCATTCTCGCTACTATCGTCTCTGCTGTCGCCTTCGCATTAGGTCTCTCTAAGAGCAACAAACTCTTAGCTGATGAAGAAGCTACTGAAGAAGAAGCTGTTGAAGAAACTACGGCTTCTAACTGATATCTAGTTGTTTACTCCTTTCTAGTCCTTCCTCCGCAATAAGCGGAGGAAGGATTCTTCTTCAGGAGGATTTAAATTGAAACCTAAGTACTTGTTACCCGCTTTTTTATTTTGTTTCACATTCTCTCTTAGTTCCTGTTCTACGAGTAACGATACTGCTGCAATCACCTCCTGGGAGGTGCCAGATAAGTATCGTCAAGAGAATGAGGAAGCACCTGGTCAAGTCGTTGAAGTGACATATACTGCCAACGATTATGCTTTAGAATCTGGTGCTACTGAAGAGAAGTATTGCAATGTCTATCTGCCTTATGGATATGACGAAACAAAAGAATATGATATCCTTTATCTCTTACATGGAACTGATCGTCAAACTGTCGTTCATCAAAACACTTGGCTTTATACGATTGGGATGAAAGACATCCTAGATAATCTCATCTATTATGGTGATATTGATCCTTTGATTGTCGTGGCTCCCAGCACCTATAGCTATGAGCTTTATGGCGATGATGATCCAAATAGTTCAATCACGGAGATGACTCCTACTAAAACTAACTCCAACGCTAATTTCCCTAGTGAGTTAAGAAATGACATCATCCCTGTTATCGAAAGTTTATTTTCTACCTATGCTGAAGACACCACTGATGAAGGCCTTATCGCTTCTAGAGATCATCGAGCGATAGCTGGTTTATCAAATGGATGTCGTCTCACTTATAGAGCCGGCTTAGTCAATAACTTTGATATCTTCAGCTACTTCGGCTGTTTCTCTTCTTATATTGATTCTGAAGAGATTTTAGAAGCTTTGAATGCATCTGAAAATGTTGGATATGAAATCAATTACATGTTCAATGCTGATGGCATTTATGACTTCGCTTATAACGGACATAAACAGATGATCAATGAGTTATTAGAAGATGATCACTTCAATAGTGAAAACACTGAATATGTCACGATCAATTTCGGTTATCATTCAGCTAGGTCTTGGAGAGTCGGTTTGTATGATGCGCTTTTGAGGTTCTTCAAATGAGCGAGAGAATAAAAAAGATTGAGCATATTCTTTATATCGCTCTTCCCATCTTGATTTTGGTAGCTTGTTATGGAGAATTCATTCTTTGTTTTATCAGAGGATATGAAGAACTTTGGTACACGATACTCGTGCCTTCTATCGTGTGTACCATCCTGACCATCTTCGGATATAAGACGCATCTTAAATGGCTTTACTTTATTGCAACTGTCATCATCATAGCTGGCACGGTTTTATTAATCGGATTTCCTTCATATATAATGTTTGTCGCATTGATATGTGGTGGAATCTCACTGATTGTTGAAATTGTTCTTCTTGTCTTTCACTTCCTTAAGAAAAGACAACCTGTTACAGAATAAATAAAGTGGCGTAGTGATACGCCACTTTTTTATCTCTTTTTCTTTTTTAGATTATTGATATCAGTCGATCTTTCTATCTTAGATAGCTTTTCGTATTGTTCGGCTAAGGCTCTCTCATATTTACCGGTTAAAGAAGGATGATAGAAATGGACATCTTCCATGCCTTCCGGCATATATTCAATCTCCGACCACAAATCGCTTCTATCATATGGGTAAGATTCAGTGTTATCGACTTGTTTGAATCTGAGGTAAGAACGTACTCTGATCGGTTTTTCTTCAACTATAGCGCTAGCTTCTTCAATGGCGAGACAAGCCGATTTTGATTTAGGTGATAAAGCGAGGTCGACTATTGTAAAACCGAGAGGGATCATCGCTTCGGGCATACCGGTTTCCCGTGCGGTTTGACAGGCGTTATGACAACGATCAACTGCCTGTGGATTAGCAAGTCCGACATCTTCATAAGCGGTGATCAGAAGTCTTCTTATCAAGCCTTCTAAATCACCGGATTTTAATATCTTAGCCGCATAATAAAGGGCAGCATCAACTTGACTCCCTCTGATTGACTTTTGAAGTGCGGAGACGGTGTCATAGTGTTCATCTTCATCTAAATCAGCATAGTAATTAGGAAGAGCGGCTATCTCTTTTGTCTCTTCTAAAGTGATCAGGTGATTTTTTGAAAAACTCAGGTAGCAGGCTTCTAATTGATTGTAGGCAAAACGCATATCACCACCTGAGATCTTAGCTAAGTAAGTGATAGCTTCATCTTCAATCTTACATCTGTTATCAAGTCCTTTAGAAGAAGTGAGGGTTCTTCTTAAACCTTTCTCTATCTCTAAAGAAGTCAGTTCTCTTGTTTCAAGAAGCCTACAACGAGAACGGATGGCTGGTCTTATCGAGATTAAAGGATTAGCAGTTGTGCAACCGATGATGTAGAAGTTTCCGTTTTCTAAGTGGGGAAGAAGGAGATCTTGTTTTGCTTTATCAAGACGATGTATCTCATCGATGATGACGATAGTTGGGTTGAATCTTATCGCTTCTCCAAAAGCAGCTTCCATCTTGCTCTTATTATCCGTTACCGCATTTAAAAAGATAGAATGAGCGTTAAAAGAGTTAGCAAAAGCTCTCGCCAAAGTCGTTTTTCCTGACCCAGGAGGGCCATAGAAAATCATCGAAGTCAATGATTTGACTGAGATTAGATTATCAAGAAAAGATTTGATTTTCTCCTGTCCGATGATGTCTTTAAGCTCATCTGGACGCATGCGATAGGCTAAGGGTTTATCGAGCATTTACAACCTCTTGTTACAGCTGTTTGCGAGCGTTTCTATTATAATATACATGTGAAAATTCTGGTTCAAGAATGCGAGAAAGCATCTGTCACTATCGACGGACAAATCTTCTCTTCTATCGGCTATGGAGAACTCATCTTAGTCGGCTTTTCTGTCTCTGATGATAAAGAGCTAGTTAAGAAGATGACCGAGAAGCTTTTGAAGCTCCGTATCTTTCCTGATGAAAACGGAAAGACTAATCTCTCTTTAGATCAAAAGAAGGGTGAGATACTAGCTGTTTCTCAATTCACTTTATATGCGGATGTTAAAGATGGTAATCGACCTTCTTTTGTCACTGCTCAAAGAGGAGAGAAAGCGAGTGAGTTATACGATTATTTCATTTCTCTTCTTAAAGAAAGAGTCGAAGTGGTTAAAACCGGAGTTTTCGGTGCTGATATGAAAGTGAGTCTCATCAATGATGGGCCTTTCACTATCATGCTAGATTCAAAGGAACTCTTTCATGAATGAAAAAGTCTTATTAGGTCTCTCCGGAGGCGTCGATAGCGCAGTATCTGCTTATCTTTTAAAGAAGGCTGGTTATGATGTCACCTGTTGTTTCATGCGAAACTGGGACTCGATCACAAACAACGACATCTTAGGAAATCCGACTTTAAGCGGTAGCAAATGCTCTCAAGAACTCGATTATGATGATGCAGTCGAGACTGCTTTTGAGCTTGATTTGCCGATCATTCGTAAGGACTTCATCGAAGAATATTGGAATGATGTCTTCAAGGACTTTTTAGATACTTATAAGAAAGGATTTACACCTGATCCGGATGTCTTTTGTAACAAGTACATCAAGTTCGGTCATTTCTTGAAATTCGCTAGAACCCTAGGCTTTGATACTATCGCTATGGGACACTACGCTAAAAGGATTGATGAAAACGGAGAATCCCATCTTTATAAAGCCTATGATTTAAACAAAGATCAGTCTTATTTCTTAGGACAGATTTCTCAAGAACAACTTTCACACGCTATTTTCCCCTTAGCCTCTATCACTAAAACAGAGGTGAGAAAGATCGCTGAAGAACTCTCTTTAGGAGTTAAAGATAAGAAAGATTCCACCGGTGTTTGTTTCATCGGTGAGAGAAACTTCAAGCAATTTTTAGCTAACTATCTACCAGCACAAAAAGGACCCATCGTCGATATCGTCTCAAACAGAGAGATAGCTAGTCACGATGGTGTCCTTTACTACACTTGTGGGCAACATAGAGGACTTAATATCGGAGGAATCAAAGGATATTCACAAGATCCTTTCTTCGTCGTCGGAAAGGATGTGAAAACCAACACTTTATATGTCGCTCAAGAGAAGGATAACGATTATCGTTTCTCCTCTCGATGTTTGATTGAGAATCTCAATTGGATAGGAAATGATATGCCTGTTTTAGGTATGGAGTGCTCCTGTAAATTCCGTTATAGAGGCAAAGATATGAAGGTCAAGTTCACACCGAGACCGGGATTAACAAGCGCTTGGCTGACTTATGATAATTATTCTTATATCACCAAAGGTCAAATCGCTTGCCTTTATCAAGATTCAAGACTTTTAGGAAGCGGAGTCATCACGAAGACTTATAACGCTGATTTTGAAGAAATACCGTATTAAAAAGTCTTGTCAGAGAATGTCATTTCCTTTAAAATGTTCCTTGGCATTTTTTAAAGAAATGAGGTGATGAGATTTGCCAAAGACAATCGTCAGAGATGGTGAGACTCTTGACGACGCCATGAAGAGATTCAAGCGTCAGGTCAACAAAGCTGGCACCATCGCAGACTACCGCAAGCACGATTTCTTCCTTAAGAAGGGTCTTAAGCGGAAACTCAAGTCTGAGAACGCTAGAAGAAAACACTGAGCGTTTTCTACACTGGGGAGGCTAAGCCTCTCTTTTTTTGTTTTCAAAATTCAATCTCTTCTTCCGAGAGATTGATATCAGTGATGTTATCAGGAGTGATCTCTATTGGAAGAAGCTTCTTTAAAAGGACATTATCATTAAGAGAGACAGTGACTTGATATCCGTATCCGTTATCGACAGCTTTGTTATATTCTTCGATGAAAGTGGAGAAGTTGAGCGTGCTTTCTGAAAAGACGATTTGATAAGTTTTATGAGATGCATACTGATAAGTGAGCAGATTTCTAAAAGTGGCTGTTTCAAAGATATTATCTTCTTCAAGTGAGGGTAATGAGAGGAGATAATTATTAACATTTTCTTTCATGTCAGATAAGACGGAAGATGCGACAGTGTAGTCTTTTCCATTATATTTGAATTGTTGAGCATATATGCCAGTAGTCTGAATGCCAGAAAAAAGACTATCGAAAGAATAATCAGTCCCGCTGATATATTGAACATCTAATGAGAAGGGATCAGTAGGAGCTCTATCTCCAGAGCTACCGATTGAATAGACAGCGTGATTAGCATTGATTCTCATCGAACCATCAGGGACATAGCCATCACTTACTAAAGAGGCATTAGCAGCTTTGATCTCTCTTCTCTTGTAATTGAGTTTCAGACTAGCTTTGACAGAGGGATCATTTTTAGCGCTGAGAGTGAAGATCATACCGGTACCAAACGGACCTGAACAATCAAAGGTTAATTTCTTATTTTCACCATCTAATTCATAGGTGACATAATCGAGGATATTTTTGTCCTCATACCAAGTGTCTGACTCATAGTTGTCGTTACTTTCTTCATCCCAAAGTAAAGTGGTATTGAGATTGGTAGTATCAGCGTTATTAGGTGTCAAAGAGAAAGTGACTTCTTTTCTGATAGTACCATCAGAAAGGACGCTCTCTTTAACTTGACTGAAGTGGATGTTATGTAATTCCTCCACTTCAAAATTGTCGGTGGTGTTAGTGATGATGTTTCCAAAATCGAAATTGGTGAAACCATTTGTCATCACACCAACACCAGAGGTGATGACGATACCACTTAAAAGGACCGACAGAAGAACCGTGATTTTATTTCTTTTAGTCATGTTGACTCCTCTCCGCAAGCACGATCTTGCTTCAACTATAGTTGAGAGGAAATCAACTTTTTGTTCAAAAAATCTAAATTAATCTTCAATTATAGGGAAGTCTTCACTGATTCTCTTGATCAGTTCATTCTCGGAGAAATGAAGGCTAGCGATAGCTTGATTAGCCGGGGCTGAAAGACCGAAAGTCTTTAACTGATAGACATGTTTAGCATATTTATAGAGATTATCAGAGCTAGCCATCTCGATGAAAAGACGTTTCTCATACGGATTGTTTAAGACTTCTTCTTGATATTCTTTACTCTGTTTTTCAAAGAGCTCTAAACAGGGGATAGAGACGATTCTGACATCAAGTCCATCAGCTAATAATTCTTTTTGAATACGACAAGCGATGTCGACTTCTGAACCGGTGGCGATGATCGTCAAATCATTTTTCTCTTTCTCAGGAGAGATGACATATCCGCCTTTTAAAGAACCTTCAAAAGAAGCTTCTGGTTGTTCAGTCAAATTCTGTCTTGAGAGAATGATAGCGGTAGGATGATCAACGCTTGAGAAAGCGAAGTTATAAGCAGCAGCTGTCTCTGTTGCACAAGCAGGACGGAAGACGTAAGTGTTAGGGATGCTTCTTAACATCGAAAGTTGCTCGATAGGTTGATGAGTAGGCCCGTCTTCACCGACAGCGATTGAATCATGGCTGAAGAGATAGATGGCAGGAAGTTTCTCCATCGCTGCCATTCTGATAGCTGGTTTCATATAATCGGCGAAGACTAAGAAACTACCGACATACATTCTGACACCTCTATGAAGTAAGATGCCGTTTTGAATACAACCCATCGCAAACTCACGGATACCGAAGTTGATGTTATTGCCTCTTCTATTCTCAGGAGTGAAATCGGTAAAATTCTTGACTTTAGTCATGACGGAAGCGGCGACATCAGCGCTACCTCCTAATAAATCAGGAATCTCTTCGGCGACTAAATTGAGAAGAGCTTGACTATCAAGTCTCGTGGCGTTTTTACTGCCTTTTTCATAGATGGGACCATTTTGGAAGATATAGGTTCTAACATCATTAGAAATCATCCTTTCAAATTGTTCGTAAGCTTCAGGATGAGCTTTCTTATATTCGTTGACTTGTTTGTCATAGGAAGCGTGTTCTT
Source organism: uncultured Clostridiaceae bacterium (assembly GCA_964427595.1). Lineage (GTDB taxonomy): Bacteria > Bacillota_I > Bacilli_A > RFN20 > CAG-288 > Enterosoma. Next base: position 49,018 of record CAYRUQ010000004.1, read on the forward strand.
CTTCTCCACGTTTGATGAAGGTGCGTTTGAAGATCTCGGTAGTCTCAGCTGGAATCTCAAAAGCTTCATAGTGGAAGTTGAGATTCTCTTTAGTCTTGATAACTTCTTCGGGAGAGAAGGCTTTACCATGCGATGCTGATTTACCTTCATAAGGAGATCCATAACCGATACGAGTGTGACAGATGATGATAGTAGGTTTTTCTTTAGCGGACTTCGCTAAGCTTATCGCTCTATCAATCTCAGCGATATCATTGCCGTCTTCTACTTCTAAGACATTCCAATTAGCAGAGAGGAATCTCCCTTTGGTATCTTCAGTTGATGAATTTGCTAACGGACCATCTAAAGTGCAGTCATTCTTGTCATAAAGAAGAATCAGACGAGAGAGCTTTTGATGACCAGCAAAAGAGATAGCTTCTTGAGAGATGCCTTCTTGTAAACAACCATCGCCACATAAGACGAAAGTATAGTGATTAATCAGTTTTTCACCATCAGGATAAGTATGTCTTAAGTGTTCTTCAGCGACAGCCATACCGACAGCTTGGGCGATACCTTGCCCTAACGGACCAGCCGTCGCATCAACACCCGGGGTATGTCCGTATTCAGGATGACCAGGTGTTAAAGAATCTAATTGTCTGAATTGTTTCAATTGCTCTAAAGGAATCTTATAGCCAGCTAAATGCAAGGTCGCATAAAGAAGAGAAGAGGCATGACCAGCCGAGAGGATGAAGCGGTCTCGATTGATCCAGTTAGGATCATTAGGGTCAGCAACTAAATGTCTAGTGAAGAGAGTATAAATCAAAGGGGCACTTGACAAAGCGATGCCAGGATGGCCACTTTTAGCTTTAGAAATCATGTCAAGAGAAAGGGCACGAAGAGTATTAACGGCTAGAATTTCCTTATCGAAAGTCATACTTAATCCTCCGGTGTTGTTGATAGAATTTTACCACAATAAGAAACAAAGAAAAAACGGACAGTCGCCTGTCCGCTTCCTGGATTTAAACATTTTCCCTTTATTTAAAAGAGGAGACCGCAGCGGGTGTATTGGGATTCCGAATGATTTCGGCGTTCAACGCAACACCGGCGATATAGGTCTCATAAATCTATGTGACGGAAACGCGCATCATCCAGGTAATTTCATTATAGTGACATTTAGACTCAGCTATCAAGAAAGTTCTTGCCTTTGATCGACTCGTAAATGGATAAACCAGAGAAATTCTGCTGTCTTCGCACTTCACTTAAAACGATTGAAACACTATCAGATAAGTTTAAAGAACGAGCGTTGGCCATCATCGGAATTCTGATAGTCTTATCAAGATGTTTCTTTAAAACTTCTTTAGGAATACCAGTAGATTCTCTACCGAACATAAAGCAATAATTCCTAGTGACATCTGAGTAATCTAAATTGGTGTAGACCTGTTTTGAATAGCGAGTCACAAAGTAAGTATCATAGCTTTCATATTTTTTGAAAAAAGCATCTAAATCATCGAGCAGTTCGATATCAAAACCGATGGCATAATCCATGCCGGCTCTCTTTAAAGATTTCTCATCAAGAGAGAAAGTGATCGGTTTGATGATGGTCAACTTGGCATTTAAAGCCATCGCTGTACGGATGATGTTTCCAGTATTAGCCGGCTTTTCCGGTTGAAAAAGGACGATTCTGATCATCGATGGTAAGGCTCAGTTTGCTTGAATAGATAGGCTTTTAACTCCTCATCCTGAATATGAGGAGTTAAGGTCTCTCTGACTAAGCTCATATAGTCATTAAGCCAATTTAATTCTTCATCATCTAACAAAGAGACATCGATACCTTTTCTATCATAAGGACAGAAAGTGATCGTCTTAAAACGATAGAAACGACCATCTTCAGTCTCAAAAGCTTTCTCGACTAATAATTCGTTCTCTAATCTGATTCCATACTTACCTGCTTTATACACACCAGGTTCAATAGTGATGATATGACCAGGGACTAAAGCAGCTTTATCATCTCTATCAGGGGAATCATAATAACGGAAACCGATAGGGCCTTCATGAACACAATTCATATAACCGACTCCATGACCGGTTCCACACTTATAATCCATGCCTTCTCTCCACATGATCTCTCTGGCAGCGATATCGATTGTGTGACCAGTACTTTTCTCAATGAAAATCTGTCTTGTTAAATTGATTTGAGATTTCAAAGTTAAAGTGTAATCTCGGATGATCTCTGCTGACGGATTCTTATTCACGAGGAAAGTTCTAGTGATATCAGTGGTGCCACCATAGTATTGACCACCTGAATCCACTAAAAGAAGCTGGTTATCTCTTGTTAATTTAGCGTGATTTTCTTTTGTAGGTGCATAATGCATCATCGCTGCATTAGCATCACAAGCGGCGATCGTTTCAAAAGAGAGATCATAGCAAAGCTCATTCTCTCTTCTAGTGTTATCGATGTATTCACTTAATGAGTATTCATCAAGTTCACCAGAATCGATATTATCGTCGATATACTTAGCCAGTTTTAAGACAGCGATTCCATCAAGGATATGAACATTGATCGTGTTTTTTATCTCAACTGGGCCTTTGATCGCTTTATCTATATAAGCAGGAGAAACTGCATAAACTTTCTTTCTTAAACAAGAAGCGATTCTCGCATTGGTCTTATCAGGATCGATGAGAGTGACGACATCTTCTCTCTCTTTTAAGAAGGGGACGATATCTTCATAAGGATGAGTGATGATATCTGTCTCTTCAGCGAAATAATCAGGAAGTTTTTCTTGATTGATGAAGAGATGAAGTTTTCCATCTTCTTCAATATAAAGATAAGAGTAGAAGACGGGAGTGGCAGGTATATCTCCGCCACGATAACCTAAGACATAAGCGATATCATCTAAAGTGGTGATGATGATAGCTTTTGCTTGCTGATTAAAAACATAAGTTAAGATTTTATCGACTCTTTCTTTTCTAGTAGTAGAAAGAAGTTCTTGAGATACTCTCCAGAGAGGTTTATCAGGAAGAGCGGGTATATTTTCAACTAAAGAGAGATAAGAGACATGCTTGATAGGATGCTTATCATCAACATAAAACTTTCTTAGTTGTTTGACTGAAAACAACGAAGCATCTAATCCTAACGGATAGAGATCATTCTGTTTTATAAAGTCACTTAAAGAAGGGATGCCAGGTTTACCATCTTCAACTAATTGACAGGAAGTGCCTACTAGTTCACCTTTAGCTTGAACCCAGTATCTACCATCGGTATAGATATAGCTAGCATCTTGAGTGACGAGAAGAGTACCATCGCTTCCTTTGAAAGAACAGAAATAATATCTAGGAGCTGAAAAAGTATCAGCACAATACTCAGACATATGAGGATCAGTGCTAGGGATGACATAAGCTTTGATGCCATCCTTTTTCATCTGCTCCTGTAATTTAGAAATTCTCTCATCAAATACGCTCATAATTCACTCCTTCTCAGTATGCTCTCGCATAATAAATGACATCTTCAGCTTTCTTTCCGGTGATCGGATCTGTATCAGCGAAAGGCATTTGATCAAAGGGGATGACACGAGGTGTAGCATTGAAAGCTTCTTTGATTTTCAATTCTTCTTCTCTATCACCCGAAGACATCAGTTTGGCGAAACCTTTGCCATTAGTGACAACATCTCCTAACTCTTCAAAAGAGTGAACTTCAACGATGTGCTCATTGAGGAATTTAAGAGCTTTGTTATACATGCCGTCGTGAATCAAATCTAATTGTTTGACGACTTCATCAGCGACAGTATCGAGTTTCACACTCAGAGAAGCACCATCAAATCTTCTAGTTAAAGTTACGACATCGTTATCTAAATCCTTAGGGCCGATGGCTACTCTTAAAGGAACACCTTTCATCTCGTATTGAGAGAACTTCCAACCCGGATTCTTATCGGTCGTATCAAGGATGACTCTGACTTCTTTTTCTTTCAAAGCTGATTCTAACTTCTTGCATTCTTCCATGACGCTCTTATCAGCATCAGGTCTGATCGGGATGATGACGACTTGGGTAGGAGCGACTTTAGGAGGTAAGACGAGACCTTCGTCATCTCCGTGCACCATGATGAGAGCGCCTAAAAGTCTTGTTGAGAAACCCCAACTCGTGTAATGAGGATAACGATATTCATTGTTCTTATCAGCAAAGCGTATGTTATAAGCTTCAGAAAATCCAGTTCCTAAGTAGTGGCTTGTTCCACATTGAAGAGCTTGGCAATCAGGCATCAAAGCTTCGATTGTATAAGTATCACAAGCACCAGCGAATCTCTCACTAGCCGGTTTTCGACCAGCGACGAAAGGAATGGCTAATAAATCTCTTCCTAACTCTGAATAAAGACGAAGGATCGTCAATGTGAAATCTCTTGCTTCATATTCGTCATAGTGAAGGGTGTGACCTTCTTGCCAGAGGAATTCAGAGCCTCTTAAGAAGGGACGAGTGGTCTTTTCCCAACGGACAACTGAACACCACTGATTATATTTGATAGGAAGATCATGATAAGAGTGAAGGATATCTTTAAAGTGATCACAAAAGAGAGTTTCACTGGTAGGCCTAACAACCATCGGTTCACTTAAAGTTTTATTTCCACCCATAGTGACTACTGCACATTCAGGAGCGAAGCCTTGGACATGCTCTTTTTCTTTATTGAGCAAATTCATAGGAATCAAACTAGGAAGATAAACATTTCTGACTCCTAAAGCCTTGATTTTCTTATTGAAGTAATCTTGGATGCTTTCCCAAATAGCAAAGCCATCGGGACGATAGACGATGAATCCCTTAGTTTGAGCGTAGTCCATCAATTCTGCTTTCAAACAGACATCGGTGTACCACTGAGTCAGATTCTCTTCTTTAGATGTGATTGATGTGACTTTTTTGTTCGCTTTCATATTGATGCTCCTTAATGATTAGCAATTTTGATCTTCTAGACATTCATTGATGACTTCTTCTGGAATCATTTCTGGTAGAGAGGAAGGAAGAGCGACGCTGTCGCACTGTAATATCTTACCGGAATAGTGGACACAGATAGACATATCATCTAAATCCTTCAAATCGGCATAAACGATTTCGCCTGGATAGACTTTATATTCAGTTTCTATCAGTTTGAGATTGTTCTGATCAGGATCGTTATTCATGCTAGTTGTAAACTTCTTACCGACGATGAAGTATGAGAAGAGAGTGTTGATTTTACTGGGAAGAAGTGAGTTTGCAGAGCTGAGGTTGAGGGCGATTTTATGTCCTTTGTTGATGATGAGAGTTAAAAGATCTATCAGTTGTTGTAAGTAATCAGTATGAGTGACTAGGTCAGCTTCATCAAAGGTGATGATCCATTTGATGTTATGTAATCCGGCTAGACTCACGCAGTTGATGAACTGTCTCGCTAGATTGAACGGGATAGTCAATGATAATTCTATCTCTTTCCCTTTAGTGACTTGTTTGATAGACTCTAACACCTCATTGATCAAGACTTTAGAACCACCATGGATGTTTTCGGAGATCCTCAATAAGGATGTGAAGTTATTGATCTCAGTTCCATATGGTTTAGAGGTGAGGAAATAGAAATCTTGTCTTCTCTCTTCTAAGTTGATAGTAGGAGTAAAGTAGATACGGAAGGTCTTATGTTGAATGACCTTCTTAACTTCATCAATGTGTTTGATTTTCTTATTATGATGTTCGTAAAACTTCGGATCAAATAAGGCAGTCTGTGAATGGATAAGACCGGATACGATAGCATCGGCCATCGAAGAAGCTTGATTGATAGCTTTCTTTAGATTCTTGCCATAGTAAGTGCTTGTTGAGATACCGATAGCTACTCCCAAGTTAGAGTTAGGAACTTTGAAGTTGAGATGCTGTTGAATAGCAGTGAGGAGAGTATAAGCCATCTCCATCGTAGCGATTTTGCTAAGTGATGATGTCACGATCATGACTTCTTCTGTTTTGCTATAAACATAAAGGCTAGAGCGATTATTACAGTAATGAAGAAGCAAATCTACGATCTCCTTATTGATTTCAGTCAATTTCTTATAATCACCAAGAGGAGCTTTGTCATCTAAGTGATAAAGATGGAAGAAATAAACAGCACTAAGAGCGTTATCTGCATTGCTGTTTAAGAAATCTTCAGCGCTTTGAAAATCATGTAAGAGATACTTTCTCTTATTTCCAAATGGACCTTCAATCTTCGTGAAAGTTGCAAAGGGAAGAAGGTGTGATTCAAAGTGGATGATTCCAGCTTCAAAATTGCAACCAGTTAGTTCCATCATTGAAGTCACATAACGATTCTTTTTGTTGATTTTGATACCAGCTTGAATGTATTGACTGCTTTGCTTTCCCTGTGAGATAGTCTTCAACCAATCTTGAACTCGATAGCGATCGCTAGCCATGAACTGATCAAGAAATTCCTTCTCATCTAGAGTCTTCTTAGATGAGATGTTCATCTTATCGAAATAGGTAAATACCTTATTGAAATAATCAAATGTATAGATTCTGATGTTGTTATCAAACTTCGGTTTGAAACCACGTTTTGGTGTCACATTGTTATAGATAATGACAGCTACAATCACTAAAAACATGATGCCGATCATGACATAAAGGATGATGAAAGGGTATTGAGTGTACAAAGCTTGTTGCAGCATATTTTTAACTATATTAGATCCCATAAACTAAAATTATATATGCCTTTAATATTGTTAGCAATTTCACCAAGATTATACTATATTTATCTTGGCCGATGGCCAAACTAAACGGAGGTATCATCATGGACATTTATGAGAAATTAAAGAAACTTTTATCCAAGCAAGTTAAAAAGAAAACATTCGATATCGATAGTTTAACACCTGAAACTCGTCTTGATGAACTGGGACTTGATTCTTTAGATACTGCTGAACTTTTGATCAATATCGAACAAGAATTCTCCCTTTCTGAGTTCACTCAAGAGGAGATGGCTAACGTTAGAACTATTAAAGACGTCAAAGAGCTCATCGAGAATAAGAAATAATTTTTGATTCTGCCTTTTTAAAAACTATTGCAAACAAAGGTGCTTTTTGCTATATTTGTTTGCGCTGCCTACTTAGCTCAGTTGGTAGAGCAACCGGCTGTTAACCGGTAGGTCGTAGGTCCGAGTCCTACAGTAGGCGCCATTTATATGGTCTCCATTGGAGGCTGTATGGCCTGGTGGAGAAGCGGTCAACTCACATCCCTTTCAAGGATGCATTCACGGGTTCAAATCCCGTCCAGGTCACATTATTGATATTCGCTGATGCCGATGGCGTCAGTTTTTTATTTTCATCTTTTTCTTAGGTTTGTTATCTCTTTTAATATTTAAGAGATTAAAACCCTTTTGAATCATCTAAACTCTGTCATTGATGTTTATGCAAGCGCTCTCTAAAAAGTGTCTTTTTTGTAGTAGTTAATTATGCTATACTTGCTGTAAGCGTTTACAAAAAAGGAGCAGAAATATGGCATATACACCAGACAGAATTCGAGACGTCGCCATAGTTGGCCACCAAGGCAGTGGTAAGACCACCTTGGTCGAAGCTTTGGCTTTGAAAGCCGGTCTGATTCAAGAGAAGGGAACAATCGAAAGCAAGAATACTATCTCCGATTACTTAGCTAAAGAGAAAGAAAAACAAGGCTCTCTTTCTACTAGCATCGTCCCTATCGTTTCACAAGATTGCAAAATCAATCTGCTCGACCTTCCTGGCAATGATGATTTCGTATTTGAAACCATCGGTGTCACGAGATTAGTCAAAGGTGCTATCTTAGTCATCGATGCTTCTAAAGGTGTTCAAAACGGAACTCTTAAAGCCTTTAATCTTTTAAAGAAGAGAGGCGTTCCGATGTTCCTTTATCTCAATAAGATGGATAAAGAGAATGTCGATTTCAACAAGCTTTATGATGAATTAAAAGAAAAATTAGATGATAAGAAATGTGTTCCTTTCACCTATCCGATAGGAAGAAAGGAAAACTTCGATGGCTTTGTTAATGTCGTCGATCTCAAAGCTAGACGTTATAACGGAGTCACTTGTGTTGATGATGTCATCTATGATGATAAGAAAGCTATCGTCTTTGAACTTCACAATCGTCTTTGCGAAGCTGTCGCTACTGTCAACGATGAATTGTTAGATAGATTCTTCTCTGATACTCCTTTGACTAACGAAGAGATCAAGTATGGTCTTAAACAAGGTATCTTAAACGGAGAACTTTATCCGATCATCGTCGGTTCAGCTACTAAAGAGATCGGTATCAATACCCTTCTTGATATGCTCGTCACTTATCTACCATCACCTTCTGATTTAAAACCTGTACCTGCGGTTGATAAGGATGGTAAAGAGGTCGGTTTGAAAACTTCTGCTGATGGCCCGTTAGCCTTGACTGTCTTTAAGAACATCTACAACTCTTACCAAGGTATGATTTCCATCTTCAAAGTCCAATCGGGAACTATCAAAATCGGTGATGATCTCACTTGTTTAAACAATGGTCGCAGCTATAAAGTCTCTTCTTTTTTCAATGTCTGCGGTGAAAAACTGACTAATGTTTCTGAGATTGTCGCCGGTGATATCGGTGCCGTCTCAAGATTTGATGACCTTCGTCTCGGTTACACTCTCTCGGGGGCTGATAAACCATTAAAGGTCGTTTCAGCCACATATCCGACACCGACTTACTTTGTGGCACTCGTTCCTGAAAGCAAGAAGGATTTAGATAAACTTTTCCAAGCTGGTGAGAGAATGTCTTTAGAAGATCCGACTATGTCTTTAACTAAAGATGAGACCACTAGTCAGATTCTTTTAGGCGGTCTATCTAAGACTCATGTCTCGTATTTGATGGAGAAGATCAAAGACGAATATAAAATCAGTTTCTCCACTGAGAAGATTCGTATCTCTTATCGTGAGACGATCACTAAGACTGCCGAATCCGAAGGTAGATATGTCAAACAATCCGGAGGCGCTGGTTATTTCGGTGTCGTCAATATGCGTTTTGAACCTGCCGATGAGACTTCTTTCGCATCGACTGTCTTCGGCGGTCATATCGATAGAGGCTACTTCCCTGCTGTTGAAAAAGGCTTCCTTGAAGCTTTACAAAAAGGTGGTTTAGTCGGTGCTCCTGTCATCAAGGTGAAAGCTACTTTAATCGATGGTAAACAACACTCTGTCGACTCTAATGAAATGGCCTTTAAGAATGCGGGAACTTTAGCTTTCAGAAACGCCTACAAAGATTTAGGTCCTATCCTTCTTGAACCCTATGATAGGATCACCGTCAATGTCCACAATGAATATTTAGGTGCCACCTTAGGTGATCTTTCAAAGAGACGTGGTCGCATCATGTCAACAGAAGAAGGAAACGATAACACGATCGACATCATCGCTATCGTCCCTGAGGCTGAGATTCAAGAATACGCCAATGAACTTAAATCGATCACCAAAGGTACTGGTTTCTTCAACCGTGTCTTTGAGGATTATGAACCTGTTCCCGATTTGATCAGCAAAGAGATCATTAAGGAATTAGGCGCTGATAATAAATGAAAGAACTAGGTAAGAAGGCTTTACTTTATCCTCAGCCAGTTTTAATCATCGCTAGTTACGACGAAGAGAATAACCCGGATGCGATGACAGCAGCCTGGGGTTGTGTCAGCGATGTCAGTGAAGTCACTCTCTGTCTTTCAAAAGATCACAAGACTGTCTCAAATATTCTCAAGAAAGGATATTTCACTCTCAGCATCGGGACTAAAGACTTAGCTGTTGAATGCGATTATTTCGGTTTAGTCAGTGGTCATGATGTCAAAGATAAAATCAGTCAAGCTCATCTTCATCAAGAAAAGAGCCCTCATGTGGATGCTCCACTAATCAAAGAATTTCCTTTGACTCTCGAGTGTAAATTTAAAAGCTTTGATGAAAAAAGTGAGTTTCTCAAAGGTGAAGTTATCTCTGTCTTAGCTGATGAGAAAATCCTCGATCAGAACGGGAAAGTCGACTCTGATAAGTTAGAAGCTATCTCTTATGATCCAGAAAGTCACTCCTATGTTTTGGTCAAAGGAAAAGTTGCTTTAGCTTTCCGAAGTGGCAAAAGCCTGTATTGAAAGTCATTTCTCCTTTAATATAAACCGTCGGAATGAGCCACCGACGGTTTTTTTGATAAATTAAATATTGAATAAGACAAGGTCAAGTAGGTATAATTTTAAAGCTTTGTGTCAACAAGCACAGAATAATCAGGAGATCAGATATGGCTAACATTAAATCACAGAAAAAACGTGTCATCACTAATGAAAAGAGAAGAATGGCTAATGCTTCCTTCAAATCCAGCATGAGAACTGCTATCAAGAAGGTCAGATTAGCTGTTGAAGCTGGCGACTTAGAAGCTGCTGAGAAGGCTCTTCCTATCGCTGTCTCTTTAATCGACAAATCCGTCGGTCGTGGTGTTCAACACATCAATACTGCCAGCCGTCAGAAGGCTCATTGCATGGCTAGCGTCGCTAGCTTGAGAGCTTCTAAGGCTCAGGCTTAATCATTTTCTGTGCTGAGATAAATATTTAGAAAGCAAATAAGGGCTATTGCTTTACCCGAGGTAATTGCAGTAGCCCTTTTATTGTGATTAAAAACTAAAAATAAGAAGGATTTTTAATAAGTCAGAATGAAAGATTCTAGTCTTTCATCAGCTGAATCGAGATTCAATTTGATGTCTTTTTCTATCTGACCTAACTTAACTAATGTCTCTATTAAAGTTGAATAAGAAGTTGAAGATAAAGCTTTTCTAGTGAAATAGATCTTTCCTACTTTGATTTTGTTAGTCTTAGTAGAAAGTTCAGAGGCGATCACTTCATTAGTTAGCCCTTTCTTAATCAAATAGGAACATAAAGCTAAAAAGGTGAATTGATTAGAGAGGATAGTTAAGATACTGATCGCATCTCTTCCATTTTTTCTTAGTTCTTGATAACTTTGCAAAGCTGAGGCTTTTTTCTTGGTGACTATCTTTTCAGCTAAGTCATAAACTTTATCTTCGAGAGGTTTATTGACGAGGAGGTTGACATCATCTTCTCTAATTTTATCTGTGTAAAGAAGAAGTTTGTCAAGGTTGTTCATGAATAACATGTAGTCGCCCCTGCAGTATTCTTTAAGAAGATTAACAGCTTCTTTAGAGATATCTTTATTCTCTTTCTTAGCTTTTCTTGCTGCTTTAAAGTAGAGGTCATCATCATTTAATTCATGCACTTCTTCAAAGATAGCCGGTAAGTCTTTTAAAACTTTAACAATTTCGTTTGTGGAATCCAAATTTCCAGGTACAGTGATGTAAAGATCACTGCTGTTATCAGGATTTTTGATGTAAGAAAGAAGTTCTTTAAACTCGTTTTGTTGTGACTTGCTGCCCTTTACTTTAGAGGTTGAAAGATAAGAGACACCACTATAAAGAACTTTTTTAGTACCACCATCAAAAGAGATGGACGTACATTCAAAGGCTACATCGGAAGGTGAATCCTTACTAGCATCATACTTGATTAAAACATCTTTAAAAGCAGAGGTATCTTCTCTTACTTTTTCAGCGATGAGACCAGAATCACTTCCGAAATAGACTTTAATCATTTGAATTATTTAATCTTTGCAAAATCAGCGATGTCTTCGTCGATGACATCGACTTTCTCAATGATGACAGGAGTCAAAGGTTTATCATCAGCATCTTTTCTGACGCTAGCGATTTGATCGACGACTTCCATGCCGCTGATGACATGTCCGAAAGCTGCATATTGTCCATCTAAGAAACCATCATCTGCATCGCAGATGAAGAATTGAGAGCTAGCGGTATCATAGCCCATAGCTCTAGCCATCGAGATAGTTCCTCTCTTATGAGAGATGCGGTTATTGACTCCGTTTAATGCGAATTCACCTTTGATGTTGTAACTAGCACCGCCGGTTCCATTTCCGTTAGGATCTCCGCCTTGAATCATGAAACCCTTGATGACACGATGAAAGGTTAATCCATCATAGAAACCCTCTTTGGCAAGAGAGGCGAAATTATTGGAACTGATAGGAGCATTTTCTCTATCTAACTCTAAAGTGATATCACCGTAATTTTTGATATGTAAAACAATCATATTTATTCTCCTTGAATAGTTTTAAAAAGCAGGGCTTCAAGCCCTGCTGTTATTTACTTATGGGCTTTATCTTGATTCTTAACGGCGTCGATCTTGGCAGCGACAGCGCTTTGATCACCAAGATAATAATGTTTGATAGGTTTGAGATCTTCATCTAATTCATAGACGAGCGGAACGCCCGTGGGGATGTTGAGCCCAGCGATATCTTCATCAGAGATGTTATCAAGATACTTGACGAGAGCTCTTAAAGAATTGCCGTGAGCTGCGATTAAGACTTTCTTACCTGCTTTGATATCAGGAACGATCGTCTCATTGTAATAAGGGACGACTCTAGCGATGGTATCCTTTAAGGATTCATGAAGAGGTAACTCCTTAGGATCGATTCCTTTGTAATGAGCTTGGAGAGCCGGATTTCTCTCATCATCAGGTTCTAAAGCCGGAGGAGCGATATCAAATGATCTTCTCCAAAGATGGACTTGAGCTTCACCATATTTCTCAGCAGTCTCAGATTTGTTGAGACCCTGAAGAGCACCATAATGTCTCTCGTTTAAATGATAATCTTTAACGACAGGAAGATAAGCTTGGTCGATACCATCAAGAACATGCCAAAGAGTGTGAATCGCTCTTTTGAGAACTGAGGTATAAGCGATATCGAAGCTATAACCTTCTTCTTTGAGAAGCTTACCAGCTGCGGTGGCTTCTTCAACACCTTTTTCAGATAAATCTACATCGGTCCAACCAGTGAAGAGATTGAGTTTGTTCCAATCACTTTCACCATGGCGAATCAAGACTAATTTAGTCATAGTTTTCCTCCATTCACGCCTAATATTATATTCTGCTGGTGGCTTCTTTTACAGGGTGAGACTCAGAGATTTTTGTACATGATTGTGACGATTGTCTTAGTGACATCACGGCACTTATCAGTGATGCATTCGAATAACGAATAGACATCCTCAGCTTCTCTTACTACCGCCCTTGGATATTTATCAGGTTGAATGTATAAAGCATGGACATTGTTCTCTAATAAGTGGTCAGTTTTCTCTTCGATTTCGGTGACTTTATCAATGAGAGGATACATCAGTTTTTGGTCAGTTAAATGTGGGAAGTTATCTAATATCTCTTTGATAGTATCAACTGATTCAATCGCTAATTGAATGAAATCACCAGTGTTGTCAGGAAGTTTTGTGTAGTTTCTTAAATACATCTTGTAAGAGACTTCATCGATAGCATCAATCATGTCATCAATATCGTTTAAAAGAGTATAGATATCCTCTCTATCGATAGGGGTCATGAATTCTTTGGCGAGTCTTTCTGCTGTCTCACGCTGGAGTTCATCGGCTTGATGTTCAATTTGATGAACTTGGTTTTTCAGCTCTAAAAGATCGATGGTGCCGAGATTAGCGATTCCATCGCTTAAAGTCTTCATCGCCACTTTAGCTAGTTCACCTTCTTTAGCGAACTGTACAAAGAAATAATTGACTTTCTTTCTTTTGAAAAATTCCATAACTGACTCCTTATATTATCCCTGGTATTGCAAACAGTATATAGGTCATGATGAAACCTATCAGGATACACCCTGGGAAGGTGAACACCCATGTTAACACCATGTCTAAAGCGACTTTCCATTTGACTTGCTTAACGCCTTTAGTCAGTCCGACACCGATGATAGAGCAAGTCTTAACTTGTGAGGTTGAAACTGGCCAAGCGAGGACTAAAGACATGATCAAAGAGATGAAGGCAGACACATCGGTAGCAAAGCCTTGATGAGGTTGTAAATCAACCATACCCATACCGATCTTTTTGATGATTCTATATCCGCCGATTGAAGTCCCTAGTCCCATCACTATTGAGACGATGATAGGAAGCCATAAGAAACTTGGATTATTGATGAAATTCATGCTGAAAGAAGAGGAGTTTGGATCAAGTAAAGATATACCGGCATCTGGATAAGCGACTGTTCCCAAAAATAAAGCGAGGTATATGATACCGATGAACTTAAGTCCGTCTTGGGCGCCATGGGCTAAAGCCATACCAGCACTAGAGAAGATTTGACCCCATTTAAAAAAGATAGTGGTCTTTCTTCTTTGGATTCTCTTACATATTTGTTCAATCAGCTTTGTTATAACAAAACCTAGTCCCATGCCTATCAAAGCGGAAGCGACAAAACCGATACCAACATCCGCCCAAGAAGAACCGCCAGGAGTAGCACTAAGTCCCATAGCCATCATGGCAAAACAAGCACCAGTAAGTCCGGCAACTAAAGCGTGTGATTCACTAGAAGGAACTCCGAAAAACCAAGCTATTATTCCCCACAAGACAACACCAACCATACCAGCTGATAGACCGACTAGTGCGTGTTGAGCGTTACTTACCGCTTCTTCTCCTTCAAAAGAACCAAAGTCAACGATACCTGCTATTGATTCAGCGACGCCCGCAGCGACAAGAGAAAAGATCATGACACCGATGAAATTGAAAATAGCTGCCATGATGATGGCTTGCTTAGGAGCCATCGCTCTAGTTGATATACAAGTAGCTACTGAATTAGGGGCATCTGTCCAGCCGTTAATAAAAACAACGCCGAGAGCTAACACGATAGTGATGACAAGTAGCGGACTCTCAGCGAGAAGATCAAATAACTGAGTGAATGTTACTGAACTTGAAGCAACAGAACTTGTTAACATAGTGCTCGCGTTTTTTATAAATATACATTTAAAAAATCGATTTTTAAATATTGAGTTTTACAAATGATTCTAAATTGATTGCCGAGTTTGATGAAGACTAGCATTGATTATTTGTAAATAGGATGATCTTGTTTTTATCAAATAAAAAGTGAAAATCTTCTCGTCATTTATTTGAAACTAAGATAAGCGTGAAAAGTTTAGATTTCTGATTCAGATATACAAGCAAAAGTATTAAGTTACTTTCAAATGTTTAGAAACAAACTAAATGTTAAAAATAAATCTGAAATACAATCTTTATTATCGAGAACAACATGTATCTCTTTCGCAATAATTTTAGACTTGAATCTTTCTTTCTAAGAAACTAGACACCCTCGCTTTTGGTAAAATAGAAAAAGAGGTAATACACATGGAATACAATCGATTGATTGATCACACTTTATTAGCAGCTGACGCCACTAAAGATCAGGTTATAAAACTTTGTGAGGAAGCTAAAGAAAATGAGTTTGCAAGCGTCTGCATCAACCCTTGCTATATCAAATTAGCAGCTTCTATTCTCAAAGATAGTCCTGTTAAAGTCTGCACTGTCATCGGTTTTCCTTTAGGTGCTAACATGATGGCAAGCAAGATTTCTGAAACCAAATACGCCATTCTTGAAGGTGCTGATGAGATTGATATGGTCATCAATATCGGTAGATTAAAAGATCACGATGATGATTATGTCAGAACTGAGATTGCTGAGATTAAGAAAGTTTGCCAGGATAAGATATTGAAAGTCATCATCGAGTGCTGTCTTCTCACTGATGAAGAGAAGGTGAGAGCTTGTACTCTTTCTAAGGAAGCTGGTGCTGATTTTGTTAAGACATCTACCGGTTTTTCCAAGTGGGGAGCTACCAAAGAAGATGTTGCTTTGATGAGAAAGACTATCGGCCCTGATTTAGGTGTTAAAGCCGCTGGCGGAATTAGAGATAAAGAGACGATGCTTGAAATGATTGAAGCAGGTGCTAATCGAATCGGCACTTCAAATGGTGTCAAACTCGTTAAGTAATAATTTAAGTCAGTATTAAAGAAAAAATGGGCTGTCTCAACTATACTGGATTCTATTGCTGGATCAAGTAAGTTGTAACAGCCCATTTTATTATTTAGGATCAATCGGGTTTATCTCGTCGACATTGACGAGTTTTACAAGGATGATCGGATCTTTTCCAGTCTCATCTCTGATGAAATCAAGAACCTTGTGAGCTAATTTATTTTCCATTTCGACAATGGACATCTTTTTCTCACTCTTAGTCAGGAAGTTAGTGGTAGCACCGATGACGATGTTTGAGATGGAGTTGACGATAGATTCAGAATCCTTCAAGTAGAGGAAACCACGCATCTGAATATCAGGATTGGAAACTGTCTTCAGTTCTTTTAAAGAAATAGCCATACCGATTAAAACGACACCGCCATTAGCCATGTCATTTCTCTCACGGATAGCATCGGCATTGACATCGCCGACGGAGTTTCCATCAACCATGATATCTCCGTTTTTGACATTGATCGGTTTTCTTACTGGCTTACCATTTTCATCAAAAGCTAAGACCATTCCGTTATCAAAGACGAAGGTGTTGAAGTGAGTGAGTCCGATGTTAAGATCGATAGCTAATTTAGCGTTAGACATCAAGAGTCGATATTCACCTTTGACAGGTAGGTAATACTTGGGACGGAAGAGAGAGATCATCATCTTGAGGTCTTCTTGTTTGGCGTGCATCGCATTGACGACTTTTCTATCTAAGGTGATGACATGACAATCAGTACGGAAGACGGTATCAGCAGCTTCAGTTGAGATAGTCTCAGTACCGGGGACAGAAGGAGAGGCGTTGATCCAAAGATCTTTAGTTTCAACCTTGATACCAGGGATGCTTCCATAGCAGACATCTTTGATATAGCTGAAAAGCTTCTCACCTGAATTACAAAGAAGGATGACGACATCTTTAGAAGGAAGAGAGCCAATCTGCTCAGGATAAATCATCATATCAGAAGGTATGACGAGTTGACCGATTTTTTGAACTTTAGCGATAAAATCAGCCATCTCTTTATCAGGTATGCAGATTTTCTTTTTAAATTTAACGGCTAAATTAATGACTTCCTGAATGTTATAGAAGTTCTGATTATAAATAGAGATAAAAATCTTCCCGACAGAATCTTCAAAGGCAGAACGGATATGGCTAGTGATTTTATGAGAAGGGGAAGCGATACCGGGTTTATCGGCGCTTTCGGATTCAGTCATCAAAAGGAAAGTCTTGGAGCTTTCAGATAATCTCGCCACTTTAGGAAGGTCGAATTGATAACCTTTCACCGGTGAGTAATCGGACATGAAATCAGAAGTATAGACGATATTTCCAAAACGAGTCGCAAGAGCAAAACCAAAAGATTCAGCTACTGAGTGAGTTGTTTGAAAAAGCTCAAAGTGATGACCAGCGATATCAAGTGAATCAGAAGGGTTGACTGTTATAAACTCAGCTTGTTCGATCTTTTTAAAACGTTTACCAAAAGTAGCTTGGATGATTGTGATGGTTGTCTCAGTAGCATAGATAGGAGCATGGACGACATTTAAAAGATAGGGAAGAGCTCCGTATTGGTCATCATGACCATGAGTGATGATGATAGCTTTAACTCTTTTAGCGATGTTTCTTAAGTAATCGAAATCAGGGATGATGACATCGATACCAGGGATTTTATCAGTTGGGTATTTGATACCGGCCTCGATGATGAAAGCGTCGTTGTTAATTTCGATGACATAACAGTTTTTACCCATCTCATCAAGGCCACCAAGAGCCACAACTTTGATGGGATAGTCGCCTGTTTCGGCATCATAATATCTTTTGTCGTTTTGAACGGCATCTGAATAATTTGACATTGTATTACCTCAAAAATAACGGCAGATTTTCACTATTATATATCAAAGGTCGATATCCAGTAACACTGGGCAGTGATCAGACCCGAATACATCATTCAATATCTCTGCTTTTTTAACTTTATCAAGCAGATTCTCACTGACTAAATAATAGTCGATTCTCCAACCGGCGTTTCTCTCTCTTGCCTTGAAGAAATAAGACCAATAAGAGTACTTCACTTCCTTAGGATGAAGCTCCCTGAAAGTATCTTTTAAACCACAATCAAGAAGCATTGAGAAAGCTTCTCTCTCTTCATCGGTAAAGCCGGCTGAATGGTGATTAGAAGATGGATTTTTAAGATCAATTTCATTATGAGCGACATTTAAATCACCAGTGACGATCAGTGGTTTATTCTTTTGAAGATCAATCACATACTCTCTTAACTTTTTTTCAAACTCCATTCGATAAGAGAGTCTTTTTAATTCTTCACCAGAGTTAGGAACATATAAAGTGAGAAGATAGAAATCTTCAAATTCCAGTGTTATCGCTCTACCTTCATCATCATATAAACCATCGTGAAGTCCATATCTGACGGAGAGAGGTTTTAAAGAAGTGAGACAAGCTGTACCAGCATAGCCTTTTTTAGTTTTTGAAACTGTCCAATAAGGAGTGTGATTCTCTAAACTCAAA
Organism: uncultured Clostridiaceae bacterium; assembly: GCA_964427595.1. Taxonomy (GTDB): domain Bacteria; phylum Bacillota_I; class Bacilli_A; order RFN20; family CAG-288; genus Enterosoma. Next base: position 67,345 of record CAYRUQ010000004.1, read on the forward strand.
GGGAAGTTCTCATGACTGGTTTCAGTTAGTTTGAGCTCTTGGATAGAGAGGATATCAGGTTTATAAACGAGAAGTTGGTCAAGCAGTCCTTTCTTCAAATAAGCGTTTATAGAATTGACATTGAAAGAGACTAATCTCATTCTTCACCTCCATCATCATTTTTCAGTAAAGATGAATACATCTCCGGTCTTCTATCTCTAAAGACACCCCAAGAGACTCTCTTTTTAGCGATTTCATCTAAATCAAATTGATAGGTCAGTATCTCTTCTTTATCTCTGGAAGCCTGTTTTAAGACATTTCCGCATTCATCTAGAATCAAGGAACTGCCGTAGAAAGTCATATTAGACTCTTTATCTGTTTCCTCACTGATACGATTAGAAGCGACTACAGGCATGATATTACTAGCCGCATGTCCTCTCATCGCATTTAACCAGTGAGAAGAAGAATCAACAGGAAGGACAGGTTCACTTCCGATAGCAGTCGGGAAGAGCAGATAATCAGCACCTTTCAAAGCGAGACTTCTTGCTGTCTCAGGAAACCATTGATCCCAACAGATAGCAGCACCGACTTTTCCATATTTAGTCTTGAAGACTTTAAAACCGGTATCACCAGGAGTGAAGTAAAACTTCTCTTCATAACACTGTCCGGTAGGGATATGAGTTTTTCTATATAGTCCGACTCTTCTTCCATCAGCATCGATGACACAAAGAGAATTAAAATAACAATTACCTGCTTTTTCAAAGAAAGAAATAGGAAGAACAACTTTTAATTCTTTAGCAAGTTTGGAGAAGTGATCAAGCGTCTTAGAATCCTTATATTCCTCAGCGAAAGAAAAGCGTTCATAATCTTCAATCTGACAGAAATACTTTCTTTCAAAAAGCTCTTGGAGAAGGATGACATCACCGCCTTGTTTCTTAGCTTCTCTGACTAGATGGTCAGCTCTTTTGATGTTCTCATCATAGTTATCAGTGCATGCCATCTGAGTAGCTGCTAGAGTAACTTTCATTTTTCATTCTCCTTTGGTTCGATTTCAATCTCATCTGAATAAGGTATTTCTTTGGTGATGCAGTGGATGTTTCCACCACCGAGAAGTATCTCTCTAGAATATATTTGAATGATCTCTTTTTCACCCTTATAGAAGTCAGTCAAAATCCGTTTAGCGACTTCATCATTTTCATCACCAAAAGCAGGGAGAAGAAGAAATTTCTCTGATAAGTAGAGATTGTTATAAGAGGCAGATAATCTTCTTCCTTCTAATCTGGTGATAGCGTCCTTAGAAACTTTTAATCCATCACTTTCTTCTTTATTGAGATATTGAGGTTTAGGGAGAGGAAGTTTGATGATCTCAAATCTTCTTCCTTCAGCATCTGTTTCATTTTCTAAAACTTCTAAATCTGCTTTGGATCTTTCATATTGAGGGTCGTTTTTATCTTCACACCAAGCTAGTGAAATAGTGCCTGATTTTAAGAAACAGGCGATATTATCAACATGTCCACTTGTTTCATCTTGATATATTCCATAAGGAAGGAAGATAACTTTCTTCACTCCGAGAGTCTTTTTTAATGTCTCTTCAATCTCTTCTTTTGTTAAAGATGGATTTCTCCCTTTAGAAAGAAGGCATTCGGAAGTCGTTATCAATGTTCCTTCCCCATCAGAAATGACGCTTCCACCTTCTAAGATGAATGATTTATACGGATAACGAGGGATTCTTAAATCAAGAAGGATGTTTCTTCCTAATTTGTCATCGTCTTGGTAATTTTGATATAGACCGTTGTAGCTTCCGCCCCAAGCGTTGAAACCAAAATCAACACCGATGACTCCTTGTTCACCTTTTAAAAATATCGGAGTGTTATCTCTAGCCCAAGCATCATCGTATCTTTCTCTTAAGATGGTGATATTTTCACCTTCGAATCTTTTGACGATTTGATAATCGATTCTCGGATCGATGACTAAAACCACTCTTTCAAAAGGAGTGATTGCCTTAATCACATTATAAAATTCATCTAATGCAGGAGTGGCAGAGTCTCTCCAAGTGTCTTCTCTATATGGTAAAAGAATGATTGTAGCGGCGTGCTTACCGCCTTCAAAAGGGTATGAGTACCCTGCCATAGAAGTTAAATCTTTATTTACAGCTTTCATCGTTTTTAAAAAATCAAATTATATTATATTGTATAAGTTATAATAAGGAACAGGAGGGAATGATGAAAATTCTTGCGATAATCACAGATGGATTTGAAGAATTGGAAGCCGTCGGAACCATCGCTTTATTAAGAAGAGCTAAATTGGATGTTACCATCGCCTGCATCGATAAAACATCTTGCACAGGAAGATACTCGATGACTCTCAAAGGTTTAGTTGATTGGAGAGATATCAACATCGAGGATTATGACATGCTTTTCCTTCCAGGTGGCCCCGAATATATCGAGGAAGAGAACAATCCGACTTTTTTAAGCGTCGTTAAATCTTTCTTTTCTCATGATAAGTATATCGCTGCTATCTGTGCAGCACCGACTATCTTAGGACATCTAGGTTTACTTAAAGGTAAAAAGTACACTTGTTTCACCTCGATGAACGAGGATTTTGGTGGCACATATATCGATCAGTATGTAGTCAGAGACGGAAAACTGATCACTGGAAGAAGTTGTGCAGCTTCTATCGACTTAGCTTTACTGATCATTGAGACGCTCTTAGGAGAGGACGCTTTAAACAACATCAAAGAGGAAATTTATTATTGATATGGGAGTTATTTCTTGGGTTATCACTATCTGTTTAATCGTAGGCGTTGTCTTTGGATTTGCCAGAGGCGCAGGAAAAAGTCGTCCCTTTAAACTCTCTCTTCTTTGTGGATTCGCCTTGGGTTATTTTGTTGGCATTCCGATTGCTACCGCCATCATGTCCACCAGTTTTGGAACCGAGACGATCACTGGTTTTTATCTTAGTAAAATATCAAGTGAAGGTATCTTTGCGACCGATTTAAGTGCTCTTGATTTAGTCACAAAGCAGACCTATATGAGTGAAGCATTATCGGAGATGAACTTTCCGAGTTTCATCAGAGGATTCTTCGTTTCTAACGCATACATCCTTGATGGAACGGTTGCAGATGCTATTGCCTCCTCATTTGCCTATTGGACATTGGTAGGTTGCTTCTTCCTTTTCTTCTTCATCGTCGTGTTCATCATCTTAGGTTACTTATTCAACAAGTTTAAAGAGTTGATTTTTGGTGAAGATGGAAAAGGACTCTTAGGAAGAGTGTTCGGTGCGATCAGAGGCTTTATCAAAGGTGCTTTATTGATGCTAGTATTGATGTGCGTCATCGTCATCATCAATCAATTGATGGTCAATTTTGGCTACACCACCCTTCAAGATTTCTTGACTGATGACCTCGCTCTTAATGGTTCTTCTTTCTCCATCGGTAAACTCTTCTATAACACGGCTAACACATTCTTTAATTGGATATCACTATAAACATGGTCACATATCATCATATTGACAAGTGGGCTTATGCTAACCTCGACATGATTGAGGAGGCCCTTGAAAAAAAGCAAAAAGCCATCGTCTTCATCGCTGGCGCATCTAGCTCTGGTAAGTCTTATTTAGCTAGGTATCTTCATGATGTTTTAAGACAGAACGGGCATCGCTCTGTCATCATTTCCCTTGACCAATATAACAGGGGTCTCTCTGGTATCATCCCTGATAAAGTCAAAGATAACTATTTTGATGGTTACATCGATCATCTTGATGAGATTAAATCAATAATCAAAGACATCATCATCGATATTCCCTTTGATAAAAAATACGATGAAAAAGCCTTATCTCTAATCAAAGAAAAAATCAGTGGCTACTTCTCTGAAAGTGATTTAAATAATTTTTTAAGAGGTCTTAATGAAGAATGGAAAGTCGTCAACTTTGATGAACCTTCCGTCTATGATTTAAAAGAAGCTGCTGGTGATGTTAAAAAGCTCTTTGATGGCGGTGTGATAACGGCTAAGAACTATTCGAAAGTCGTATCAGAGAGAGTTCCTACCGGTGAAGTGATGAGCGGAGATGACTATGAGGTCATCATTGTCGAGGGTATTTACGCTCTTGATAATGACATGGTCAATGAGTTTAAATCCTCTCCTTATGTCATCCGTGATTTCATCGATGGTAATGCGAAGTCTCTCTTTGTCAGAAGAATCGTCAGAGATGCTAAAGCCACTTCGGCTGATAATGTCTTCACCATCTCAATCTACTTCAAATTCATCGTCAAATCTTATAAAGAGACGATCTTCCCTAATAGACTCAACGCTGACATCATTCTTTATAACGATATGACGTTTAGCGAGTTAAGAGCAGGCGAGCTTTATACGACTAAAGAAGAGATAAGATTCACTGATAAGGATCTATTTGAAACATTATTAAAAAATAGTCAGATTCAAGAGACCATCTACCAAAGAGACATCTATTTCAATGCACCTGGTGAGAATCTTCTAGCTAATAATGTCTTGAGACTGAGATGTCTATCAAATGACAAAGGAAAGACTTATACACTTTCTTCTTTGGTTCATAAAGGAAGCCCTAAAGTCAGAAAAGATAACAAGATCATCCGTCCTATCAATGTCCTTCTTAGAGAAGGAGAAGTCAACAAGGTTTGGAAAGATGAAGGTGAATGTTTAAGAGATTTCTTGATCGGTGGTTTTTTAATCGGCCCTGTTCAAAGAAAGATCAAGTATCGTCTCACTTATCAAGGTCTATCTCTTGTCGTCAGAGAAGTAGAAGGAGATAGCTATAGAATCGAGTTTGCAAGAGAGACTCCTCAAAAAGTCGTCAAAGCTTTCGCTAATGCTATCGAAGAACATCGTTTGCCTGAAAAGATTGAACTTTCCTAAATAAAACAATTCTCATCTAAGTTCGTCATTTATTTTTAGCTATAATTTTTCTGTTGGCCCAATAGCTCAGCCCGGATAGAGCATCAGTCTTCGAAACTGAGTGTCGAAGGTTCAAATCCTTCTTGGGTCGTTTTTTATTTATTTTCAAAGAAGATTAAAATCTTTTGTTGTGCTAATATAAACAAAATTTAGAAAAGGAGATAAAAATGAATCATAACTGGGATCTATCAAACCTATATACAAGTGATGAAGCTTATGAGAAAGACCTTCAAGAATTCAAAGACATCATCCCTCAATTCGCTTCTTTTAAAGGAAAGCTTTCTGACGATGATGCTTTAGTCTCTTTCTTCAATTTACAGTTGAAAATCGAGCTTCTCGTCAATCGTCTTTATGCTTATGCCGCTTCCATCGCTGACTTAGATAGAAGAAATACGAAGAGTGTCGCTAGAGAGAATGAACTTGTCTCTCTTTTAAGAGAACTCAATTCTGTCACCTCTTATGCTGATCCGGAGATCATCTCCCTTGGAAAAGAGAGAATGGATAAGTTCTTCGCTTCTCATCCTGAACAAAGTCAATTTGATTTCCACATCCAAAAGCTCTTTGATGGACAAACTCATGTTTTATCCAGTGATAAAGAGAAGATCATCGCTGATTACTCTGCTTTCTCTTCAGTCGGTTCTAATCTCTACTCTGTCTTAAGCGTAGGTGATTATGCACCTTCCTCTTGTACTTTATCAGATGGAAGAGAAGTGACTGTCTCCACCGCTAACTGGACTACATTAATCATGAAAGAAGAGAAACAAGAAGATAGAAAAGCTATCTTTGATACTCTTTATTCTTATTTTAATAAGCATAAGAACACTTATGCAGAAATCTATAACTTCGGTGTTCAAGAACAGTTAGGAACGATGAAGACTAGAGGTTATAACTCGATTTTAGAAGAACATCTTGATAAGAATCAGATTCCTAAGGAAGTCTTCCTCAACTTGATTAAAGTCGCTCATGAAGGTAGTGATAGCCTTAAGAAATACTATGAGATCAGAAGAAAACACCTCGGACTTGAAAAACATCGCTCTTATGATCGTTTCTTACCTTTAGCTAAGAGCGAGACCAAAGTTTCTTACGAAGAAGCAAGAGATATCTTCTTTGATTCGATTGCTCACTTCTCTCAAGACTATCAAGATAAAGCTAGAGAAGTCACCGCTGAAGGCATGGTTGATGTTGATCCTAAAGATGGAAAGAGAACCGGTGCTTACTCGAGAGGTGGCGGAAACCTCAAACCGATGATTCTTCTCAATTTCCAAGGAACTCTTGAAGATGTCTTTACTCTCGCTCATGAAGCCGGCCACTCTATCCACACTCTTTATAGTGAAGAAGCTCAACCGGTCATGAAACAAGACTATACGATCTTCGTCGCCGAGATCGCATCCACCTTCAATGAACATAATCTTCTTGATTATCTCCTTAAGAAAGATTCTCTTTCTAAAGAAGATAAGATCGTCTTACTGCAGAAATCAATCGATGAAATCGTCGGCACTTTCTATCGTCAAACTCTCTTTGCAGAGTATGAATATAAAGCTAGTCAAATCGTTGAAAATGGCGGAAACCTCGATTGTGAGACTCTCTCTAACATCATGGTTGAACTCTACAAAGATTATTATGGAATTGATATCAGTGAAGAGGTCTATAAACCATTAGTATGGTGTTATATCCCTCATCTTTTCTACACTCCTTTCTATGTTTATCAATATGCGACTAGCTTCGCTGCTTCTTTAGAACTCTATTCAAGAGTTAAAGATAATGTTCCTGGTGCATTTGAAAAGCACATCTCCTTACTTCGTTCCGGAGATAGTGATTATCCGATCGCTGAAGTTCAAGCTGCTGGTGTTGATTTGACTACACCTGAACCTTTCTTAGCCGTCGTCAAGAGAATGGATACTCTTGTTCAAGAACTTGACGAACTATTAAAAGATTAATTGCTCGAATAATAAAATAG
>CAYRUQ010000005.1:0-59267 GCA_964427595.1 uncultured Clostridiaceae bacterium
CCTTTTTATCTGTTCATTCTAGAGTCTTATTAAGAACTATTAACATAATGTTGAGCTGTCAATTTATTGACAGCTGTTTTTAGTTTTAATAATAAATTAGCAATCTTGACTTGAATTTGCTAAACTCATCACTATAATTATCTGTGGCACTTGATAAAAAAGAGTGCTAACTGTGAGGTGCGAAATGGAATTAACCCGCAAGGATCAAGTCCTGAAAGGTATCGTTGAAGAGTTTGTCAAAACCGCTGCTCCAGTCGGTTCTAAAACCCTCTTGGAAAAATATGATTTGAATTGCTCTTCGGCGACGATCAGAAACACCATGGTCGCTCTTGAAAAAGAAGGATTGATTGAGAAGACTCATGTCTCCTCAGGGAGAGTCCCTTCTGCTAAAGGATATCAATATTACCTTAATTATTTAGATGAGAGCTCGATGATGAACAACATCGACATGGAGTTTCAAAGAGAGTTCAAACAGATATTTGATTCTAAAACACGCTCAGTTGAAGAAGTTCTCTCTAAATCCTGCGAGATGCTCTCTGAGTTGACTAACACCGCTACGATGGTCTTAGGACCGAAAGCAGAAGAAGAACATCTGGTCTCTATTCAACTCTTGAAACTTGCTGAAAACACCTGCATGGGTATCTTCATCACCGACTCGGGTTACATTGAAAAACAGACCTTCGTTCTTCCTAAAAATAGTTCCTTCACCTTCGAAGTTGCTTGCTCAGCTGTCAAAGTCCTCGATCAGAGATTAAACGGAACTAAGATATCGGAACTGAGAGGGAAGATGGATTCACTCGCTCCTCTTCTGACTAAGAGCTTTGGTTCCTCAGGCGAGTTCTTACTTAAAACACTCCTTGAAGCGTTGATCGGCTTCGCTAGAAAGAGATTCGTCGTTTATGGAAAGAAGAACCTTCTCGCACTTCCAGAATTCTCAGATGATTCACAAGCCTTCCTCAATGCTATCGACGCTTTAGAAGATCCGACCAGCATCGAACATGACATCTCTCATAACGATGACTTAGGTTCAGTCAAAGTCGGCTTCACCAACGGACAGCATGGTGATCTAGCTATCATCAAAAAGCCGATTAATGGTAGAGATGAAATCGCTGTCGTCGGGCCTAAGAGAATGGACTACAAGAAGATTCTCTCAGCTCTAGAATATGTCGTCTTCATGATCAATCGTTACTTCGCTGATGATGCTTCTACCTCCGCTTTAGTTCCCATCTCAGAACCGACGGAGATCAAACAACCTAAGAACAACAAGAAGTCGACTAAATCCAAAGGTCGAGGAAAGGAGGTAAGCAAATGAGTCACGATAAAGAAAAAAAAGAAACCTCTCTGGATGAAACAAACACCAAAAAAGACGAGAAAGAAAAAGTCAATAAAGAGGTTGAGAAGTTAAAAGCTAAATTAGAAAAAGTTCTCGCTGAAAAAGATGAGCTGATGGATAAAGCTAAGGAGTGGGAAAACAAATACTACACTGCTTATGCGGATATGGCTAATACCAGAAAAGCTGTCAATAAAGAAAACGAAGAATTCAAGAAATACGCCATCTCCTCAGTCATCCAAGAGATCATCCCTGTTCTTGATAGCTTCGATATGGCTCTGAAGAATGAACCGACTGATGAAAAGGTTAAAAATTATGTCGCCGGCTTCAAGATGATTCATTCAAAACTACTCAATTCTCTCAAACAATTAGGTGTTATCATCATTGATCCAAAAGTCGGTGACCCTTACGATCCCCACTCGATGGAAGCTTTCTCTACTATCGAAGGAGAGGAAGATAACTTGATAGCTGATATCTACACCAAAGGTTACAAATTATACGATCACCTCTTAAGACCTTCTGGTGTCATCATCACCACTAAGAGACAAGAGGTTCAAGAAGAAAAAGTAGAAGAAGAAGAAGAAAAGAAAGAAAATTCTGACACAGAAATAGAACAAACAGAAGAAAGTCAAAACACTTCAGAAACTGAAAATAAGGAGGAAAAGTGATTATGGCTAAAGAAGTAATTCTCGGTATCGACTTAGGAACGACTAACTCTGTCGTCTCCTATATGCAAGAAGATAAAACAGTTAAGGTTATCCCTTCACCTGAAGGAACTAACACCTGCCCTTCCGTCGTCTCGTTCAAAGCAGATGGTGAAGAGATCGTCGGTAATGCTGCTAAGCGTATGCTTTTGACTAACCAAGACACCATCTATTCCATCAAGAGAAAGATGGGTACTAGAGAGACAGTTAATGTCAAGTGCCTCAATAAGAATTTCTCACCTGAAGAGATCTCCGCTAAGATCTTAAGCTACATCAAGAGCTATGCTGAAAAGTACATCGGTTATCCGGTCAAGAAAGCTGTCATCACCTGTCCTGCTTACTTCAACGATGATCAAAGAAGTGCTACTAAAAACGCTGGTACTATCGCTGGCTTAGATGTCGTCAGAGTCATCTCTGAACCTACCGCTGCTGCTTTAGCTTATGGTATGGATTCTAAGAAGTCTGGTAAGATCATGGTCTTCGATTTAGGTGGTGGTACTTTAGATGTCTCCATCCTTGAAATCGGTGATGGAACTTTCGAAGTTTTATCCACTTCCGGTGATACCCACTTAGGTGGTGATGACTGGGATAAACACATCATCGATTGGTTAATCCATGAAATCAAGAATCAATGCAATATCATCATCGATGAAAAGAACCCCAAAGATAGACCTACTCTCCAAAGATTAAGAGATGAAGCTGAAAAAGCTAAGATCAACCTCTCCTCTCAGAGTGAAACTATCATCTCTCTTCCTTACATCGGCTTCCAAGATGGAGCTCCTGTCAACTTTGAGACCACTTTAAGAAGAGCTGACTTTGAAAAGATCACCGCTGATTTGATCGATCGTTGCCGTTCACCTTTCGAGAAAGCTTTAGCTGATGCTAAGCTTTCTGTCAGCGACTTAGATGACATCATCTTAGTCGGTGGTTCTACCAGAATGCCTCAGGTCGTCGATTTCGTCACTAGACTCAACAATGGTAAGAAACCTAATCAGTCCATCAACCCTGATGAAGCTGTCTCTGTCGGCGCTGCTATTCAAGGTGGTGTCATCAGAGGTGACATCAACGATGTCGTCTTACTCGATGTCACTCCTTTGACTTTAGGTATTGAGACCTTAGGTGGTGTCATGACTCCTTTAATCCCTAGAAACACCACGATTCCTACCACTAGACAACAGATCTTCTCCACAGCTGAAGACAATCAACCTGGCGTTGAGATTCAAGTCTATCAGGGTGAGAGACCGATGGCTAACGACAACAAATTCTTAGGTCGTTTCAAACTCGATGGTATCCGTCCTGCTAGACGTGGTGAGCCGAGAATTCAGGTCACCTTCTCTATCGATGTCAATGGTATCGTCTCCGTCTCTGCTAAGGATTTAGATTCCAACAGAGAACAACACATCACCATCTCTAACTCCGCTGGTCTTTCTAAAGAAGAGATCGATAGAATGGTCAAAGAAGCTGAAGCTAATAAAGAAGCTGACGATAAGAGAAAAGATGAAGCTGATACTAGAAATGAAGCTGATCAACTCATCAACACGATCGATAGACAGCTTGATGATAAAGAACATCCTGTCGATGATAAGACTAAAGAAGCGGCTTTGAAGATCAGAAATGAGATCAAAGACCTCTTAGACAAGAATGATATCCCTGCTGTCAAAGCTAAGTTAGCTGAATTACAACAAGCTGCTAACCAGGTTTATCAAGCTTCCGCTCAAGCCCAGGCTAACAACTCCACTGAAACTGCTGGAAGTACTCAAAATACTGAAACTGATCCTAATGTCGTCGATGCCACTTTTACCGAAAAGAATGACGATGAGGGAAACAATTCTTCTAACAACTGATAACAACTGCCCGAATTTGCTTTCGGGCTTTCTCTTATAAAGGAGGCAGATGATGGCAGATAACAAAGACTATTATGCGATACTAGGCGTAGATAAGAACGCCACTCAAGATGAGATCAAAAGCGCCTACCGCAAACTGGCTAAACAATACCATCCAGATCTGAATCATTCGCCTGACGCTGCTGATAAGTTCAAAGAGATCACCGAAGCCTATGAGATTCTCTCTGATCCGCAAAAGAGAGCTCAATACGATCAATTCGGAAGTGCTGCTTTCGATAATAACGGCATGAACGGATTCAACGCTGGTGGTTTCAATGCTAATATGAATGACTTTGGTGATCTAGGAGATATCTTCTCTCAGTTCTTTGGCGGAGGCGGTGGGTTCCAAAGAGGTCAAAGACGTGATAATGTCCCCAGAAAGGGTGCTAATCGCAAAGTCACGATTGAACTCTCCTTTGATGAAGCTGTCAAAGGCGCTAAGAAAGATATACATCTCAGTTTCATCGACACCTGTCCACATTGCCATGGAACTGGTGCTAAAAGCGCTAGCGATATCGAGACTTGTCCGACTTGTCATGGTCAAGGTAGAGTCAGAACTAGACAGAGAACTATATTTGGCATGATGGAGCAAGAAAGCTATTGCCCTGATTGCGGAGGTAGTGGAAAAAGAGTCAGGACTAAGTGTCCTACTTGCCATGGTCAAGGTAGAGTTCAAACTTCTAAGACGATCACCGTCAATGTTCCGGCTGGTGTAGATAATGGTAACACCATGAAGATCGATGGTTATGGAGATGGTGGTGTCAATGGTGGGCCTAAAGGAGATTTGATCATCCAATTCCAAGTCGCACCTAGCTCTAAATTCACCAGAAAAGGAAATGATATCTATATCTCTGCTCCTATCGCTTTCACTGATGCGCTTCTAGGAGCTACTATCACTATTCCGACTGTCTATGGTGAAGCCGACTTAGTCATCCCACCTTGCACAGAAGCTAATACGATCTTGAAGATGGCTGGTCAAGGTGTTAAAAATGCCACTACTAACAAGACTGGTGATGAGTATGTAACTATCAATGTCAAGTTCCCGAAGAATCTCAATAAAGAACAAAAAGAGTTGATTCAGAAGGTAGCGGATATCGAAGAAGGCAAACAATCTGGAGTCTTCAGTTGGTTAAAACATAAATTAGCTGGAGAAAAGAAGTGATTTAAGGAGGGTTTTCCCTCCTTTTTCAATATGAAAAACATGGACAAAGAAGAAAGAAAAATCAATTTAGAAGGAACTATCAATACTCGTGATTTAGGCGGGTATTTAACTCTTGATAACAGAAGAGTTAAAAGAAGAATGTTCATTAGATCTGATAGTTTAGATCAGCTTTCTTTAAGTGATATTTCTGTCTTTGAAAGAGAGTATCATTTACGTTTTGATGTCGATTTAAGAAGCCAAGGTGAGATTGATGAGAAGAAAGATAAAGAGATTCCAGGATGTCTTTTCATCCATGCTCCTATCACTAAAGAACTCTCTCCTATCAAAAGAGGAAAAGAACAGGATTTAAATATAGCTGACCCTGCTTTAAAAGGAATCATAGGTTATATCTACTTTCTAGATGAGAATGGTGATATCTCTAAAGCGATGGAAAATGTCTACCTAGACTTTCTTCTCTCTTCTTGTGGAAGAGAAAACTATTCTCTTCTTTTTAAGACGATGCTGAAATTAAAAGATGGTGAATCTCTTCTTTTCCATTGCAAAGACGGCAAGGATAGAACTGGAGTAGCTGCTGCTTTGTTTTTAAGCATTTTAAATGTTCCTGAAAAAGTCGTTATAGAAGATTATCTACTCACTAATAAGATGGTGGAAAAGAAAGCTAAAGCTCGTGAACAAGTATTAAGAGATGTTTATCTGATCAAGGATGAAGTATTGATTAATAGTGCTGTCTCTATCACTGGTGTAAGACCAAACTGGATAGAAGCCACTTTAAATAAGATCAAAGAAGACTATGGTGATGTCGAGAATTACTTCTTAAAAGGATTAAATTTCACCAAAGAAGAGATCACTAAATTACGAGATATTGCGCTAGAGTCAACTTAGAGCTAACTGAAATCAGCTTTCACTATCAGGGATAGTCACGATGATGGTGAAGATATCATTGTTGATGATGATCTGACTATTACCTTGATAATAAGAAGCGATATGTTTGATGCTTTTTATTCCTAAACCATGACTTTCTTTATCGGCTTTGCTAGTCATGAACTCCTCATCTTCTTTAGGGATTTCACCTTGGAAATAGTTGTCACATCTGAATATTGATAAAGAATTTTTATAAGAGATCTCCGCAGAGATGACTCTTTTCTCTTTGTCTTGTATTTTTAATACTGCTTCAATCGCATTATCTAAAACATTACCAATTAACGCATAAAGATAAGTGTTTGATACCGACTTAAACGCCTCAGGATTGACGATAGTGGAGAGACGAATATCGTGTTTCTTGCAGTAATACCATTTCTCTTGCAAGACGATGTTTAAAACCTGATTATCAGTAACTATCAAATCATCATAGATTTTGATGTCATCTTCGAGCTGTTTTAAAAGCTCATCGGCATCCTTTCCACCCTCTCTTAGTATTCTGACTTGATGCTTGAGATCATGAACTCTGATCTTCAGTTCATCTGAGCTAGCTTTAGCATACTTATACTGCCATTCTTGTTGTTTAAGCATCTTAGCAGAGATGTAGTTTTCAACCTTCAAGTCGTTTGATCTCTTCACGAAAGCATCAAATGCGAAGATCAAAACTAAGGTGATGAGCTCACAAATCATAACTAAAATGTAAAAAAGTTTGTCTTCTTGAGAGAAGAATTCAGAGATTGAATTGATGATTATCGTTGCTAAAACGACTATGATGTAGAAAATCAGCAGCGGAATATCAAGGATATTCTCATAAAGTTTGAATATCTTTCTAAAAATCAAAACGAATGAGGTTCCATAAATCAGAAAGTAAATAGCGATGTAGATAAGGCAGTTTTGCCACGTTCCATAACGATAATCTAAGAAATTAAGTTCAGGATTGATGCTTTCAATGAGAATGATATATAAACAGAAGGCGATCTGTCTTAAGGCAAAGCTTTTGGTGAAGTCAGAAAAGAGCTCGTAGATGCTTCCTTTAAGAAGAAAAACACATAGTAAAACCGATAATGAAAAAAGGCAGATATATCCAAAAATGGACAAAAGAACACCTAAAGTTGTGTAATTGTTATTTCCAGATAAAACAAAGCTATTTAAATAAGATAACCCGGTTATTACTACTAAAGAGAAGACAGCTGCACATAGAAGTCTTATCGGTAGATATTGTCTCTTTTTTGCTTGATGAAAAGAGGAAGTAATGCGGCAAGTGTCTCTATGACTATAAGAGAGTAACGTAAGGCTACAAAAGAGACTAAGTTCATGAGCTTCTCCCAGCATATGCACCTAGTGCTTGAAGGAAACTATCTCGGTAGTTTTTAGTTAAAGGGATAGAGATATCACCTAGTTCAACTTCTTGTCTTCTAACTTTAGTTACATGTCGAAGATTAATCAAAAATGAGTTGCCACTTTTTGCAAAGGAAGAAGAGACGGAAGAAGCGATATCCTTCATAGTTTCCCTAGTGATAAAAACATTATCTAGGGTATGAATATGAAGATAATGTTTATTTATTTCAAAATAGAGAATCTCTTTTTCTTTCAATCGAACTAATCCATCTTTGATCTTAAAAGAAAGTTCTTTTGTCTGTTGAGAATCAATGTGCTTTAACGCCTTTTTCAGCTTTAAAGAAAAGTCAAAATAAGAGAGGGGTTTAAGAATATAATCGATGGCATCAACATCATAAGAATCAACTGCGAATTGAGCAGTTTTAGTGATGAATATAACTGCGACGTTCTCCGCTTTCTTTCTTATCTCTTTAGCGACATCAAGCCCGTTTTTATCACCGGGAAGAATGATGTCTAATAACAGAAGATCTAAAGTAGAGAAATTCAATGATAAAAAATCATCACCTTTATCAAAAGTGACGACTTCAAACTCAAGGTCGTTTTCTTTGAAAAAACGATTCAACATCAGTAAAGTGATCTCTTTTTCACTTTGTTCATCTTCTAAAAGAGCGATTCTATATTTCATTTTCTTATCTTCTCGCTTTTTTTATTTTAACAATATGAACTATCTGCTTCTAGGTAGAAAAAAGAGCTCGGGAGAGGAGGCCTTCTCGAGCTCTTTGGAAAATCATTCTTCGGACGCTTTAGAACCTTCTAATTCCGCTTCCTGAGGTCTTCTCTTGTTGATTATGTAGATCGTCCAGCAATAACCAATAGCTAAAACGCTGAAGATGATGACGACACAGTCGACAGCTGTCAAGATTCCTCTCCAAGGAAGTGTCCAAGTTTCACTCTTGATGATCTCCCCGGTATCATCGAGTTGATAACTCTCATCGACAGCCCAAGAATTGACGATTGAGTAAAGGATGTTTTTCGCAGCTCTATGGATGTAGTAGAGAACTGTTTCATCATCACTGTAGTCACTTAAAGACCAGTAGGATGAATTAGTGTTAAGCCAGATATCAGTTCCAGCCCAGAGACCGGAGATTATATCTTGATAGAACATCGCAGAGACCGAAGCTTGGTCGGTGATGACCATACCTTCAAAGCCCCACTCATTTCTCAAAAGCTCAGTCATGGCTCCTTTATGAGCACCGACCCATCTAGTTCCGATGCGGTTCATCGCCGCCATAGCAGCATTTGAACCACCATCGACAGCACCTTCAAAGCCTTTGGAGTAAATCTCTCTGATAGATTGTTCGTTAGCGAAGATAGCACCACCATATCTGTTGGTTTCTTGATCGTTTAAGAAGAAGTGTTTGACATAAGTGATGACACCTTTGGAACGAAGTCCTTCCACCTCATTTTTGCACATTTCGTAAGAGAGGAAAGGGTCTTCAGAGAAGTATTCGAAGTTACGACCGGAGAAAGGAGAACGATGGATGTTAGCACCAGGTCCGTATAAACCAGCGACACCAGCTTTGATCGAGTCAGAACCGAAGAGAACACCTAAGTCATTGATCATCTCAGTGTTCCAAGTAGAAGCCATGACGACTTCGGCCGGCCAAGCCATCGTGCTAGAACCACCGACTAAAGTAGCTGAGATACCACTAGGTCCATCTTTATCTTGTGTAGCCGGAAGCTCGATTCTATCGATCTGGACAGTGGAGTAACCACCAAGACGGATAAGACGAGTCATCTGACTATAAGAGAGTTGATTGACGATATCATCCCATCTCTCGTCATCATAATCAGCGCCGATCAAATCGGTGACAACATAAGAAGTATCTGTACTGTTTTGAACAAAAGTGAAGTTGGCGACATCTTCATCATCACTAGTATCTTCTTCGATGTCGTAAAACTCTAAATCACTCAGGACTTCAGAACTAGCTTCCCAACTTCCATCACTATAGGTAGTAGGATAAGTTCCGTTCCAATCGCTTCTTGATAGATATTGATATTCTTCATCAGCATAATAATTGATATCGACATCCTCAAACTGATTAGTGATCTCATAACCAGTCTGTTCAGAAGTTGAATATGTTGTTGAATCGATTTCACTTTGTGTGAAAGCTAAAGATGCTAAGGAAGAATTACCGTCATAGTCCATACCGTCAGAAACATCATATCCTTTTAAAGCTAAGATGTTATTTAATGCATCATGGGCGTTTTTACCAGCAGAGAGATAATAATCACCTTGATTAAGAATATAAGTCTCATATGTCTCATAATCGTAAGAGGTCAAATCCCTCTTATCGACTGTGATGGTGACATTCTGATAACTACCAGCATCAATCACATCAGTTTTAGCAAAACCAACAAGCTCAACCGAGGCAGTTTCAACTCCACCTTCAACATAGGGTTTTTGAGCATAGATCTCAACGACCTCTTTACCAGCGACATCACCGGTATTAGTGACTCTTAAAGAGATGACAAACTGATCATCTTCTTCAGAGACAGAGTAATTAGACCAAGTAAAGTCAGTGTAAGAAAGACCATAACCGAAGGGGAATTGCACTTGAGTCGAGTAATCATAACCGGTGGTATTGCCTAAGACGACATCTTCATATCTAGTTTCATAATAACGATATCCGACATAGATACCTTCACCATAAACCAGATACTTATTTCCTTTATCAACCGAACTGTTAGTGATGTCATAATCACCAAGATTCTGACTAGAAGGTGCACTTAGTGCATCATAAGCAAAAGTATCAACAAGTCTTCCAGAAGGATTAGCATCCCCAGAGATGACATTTGCTAAACCATAAAGACCTTCTTGACCGACACCACCGACCCATAAAGCTGCTTTGATGTTGGAATATTCTTCATCTTCTAGGAATCCGAGTTCAATCGGATTGTTAGTATTGACAAGAAGGATGACTTTATCGAAATTATCGCAAGCGAGTTTTAAGAGAGCTTGTTCATCAGCATCAATCTCTAAATAGTTATATCCGCTCGCTAAATCAGTAGTAGGAATATCAGCACTCTCTCCGCCACTTCTTCCGATAGAGACGATAGCAACATCATCGTCAGCTAAGGAATTGATGACATCAGTTGTATAGACGCTTTGAGGAACTTCATTGACGGCGAACTCACCATCACCAGCACTATCAGGAGTCTCTTTTCGATAAGAGCTACCAGCACCGGTGTCATAGAAATCCCACAATGTCTCATTAATCGTATAACCTTTGTCCTCTAAAGCGGTCTTTAAGGTAGGAGCGGTGGAAGTATCAACAGAGCCAGATCCACTACCACCATAAACAAAATCAACTGTGTTTTGACCAAGAAGAGCCAAATTGGTCTCTGTATCGCTTAAAGGAAGAGCTTCATCTTCATTTTTAAGGAGAACAACACCTTCTTCGACAACATCCTCACAAAGAGCTAAAGAATCAACCGATGTCTCACCAGAGTTCTGAGTAAAGAAGACATCAATCAAGGATTCATATTGGTATGCTACTACCGTACCGACAATCAAACCGACAGAGAGAATGCCGCCTATCACCGAAGTGGTGATAGCAGCTGATAGGGGCATCTTTCTTTTTTTCATTTTGATTACCTGCTTTTAAATTAGGCGTTAGGATCAGTGAAGGAGAAATAAAGAGCGTTGTCATTGAAGTAATAGGTGACTTCCTCACCATAAGCATCGATGACATCTTGTTTTTCATTAGCGTAAATCTTCTGTCCTTCACTTTGAGCGGGAAGTTCGACAGGATAACCTTGATCAGGATCAGTAGTATTGATTGAAATGTTATAACCACCGGCTAAAGAATAAGAATCAAGAATGACATCTTCAGCTTCATTTAAAGTGACGGCAGTATAACCATCCTCACTATTTCCAATAGTGCTATCTCCGATGGTAGAGACGATTTCTGTTCCTAAGTTCATCGTGTAACCATAAGTGACAGTGGTCTTAATCTGCTCATAAGAACCATCATCATAGGTTAAGATTTGATATACATCAGCGACATAAGAACCATCGCCATAAGAAGCGGGCATCGTAAAGACAGAATTGAGTTGATTCCAATTAACAGTAGAAGGAGCGATGCTAGAGACATCACCAGAAGCAGTGGTAACAGTAGTGATGG
Organism: uncultured Clostridiaceae bacterium; assembly: GCA_964427595.1. GTDB lineage: Bacteria > Bacillota_I > Bacilli_A > RFN20 > CAG-288 > Enterosoma. The sequence goes on from CAYRUQ010000005.1 coordinate 11,523, forward strand.
TGGTGCTAGTCTCATCTAAAGGATCAGTGAAGGAGAAGACATTCTTTCCATCTTCAAGATAGACGACATAACCGGTGCCAGAATAATCGATGACATCCTGTTTTTCACTGGCATAAATCTTCTCGCCTTCGCTCTTAGCAGGGAGTTCGACAGGATAACCTTGGTCAGGATCAGCAGTATTGATAGAGATGGAATAACCACCAGCTAAAGAGAAAGAATTGACGATCAATTCACTAGCAGCATTTAAGGTGACTTGAGTGTAACCATCTTCACTTGTTCCAGTCTCGTAAGTTCCATAAACGATAGTGGAAGAAGTGCCTAAGTTCATCGAATAACCATAAGTTAATAGGGTGGTGGTCATACGATAGAGATTTCCTTCAAACAAGAGAAGCTGATAAGCGGTGGTGTTATAACTACCATCACCATAATCTCCATCAGTGATTTCAGAATAGGCGTAAGAATCGATAATAGCGACATCCTCGATCTCTTCTGTCGTACTGCTAGTTTCTGTGACAGAAGAAGTGGAAGAAGTCTCAGCGGAAGTTTGACTAGAGATAGGATCAGTAGAACTATCATCAGTTGTCGTACAGCTGACTAAGCCACCAAAGAGAAGAAGAGTAGCTAACGGAAATAAAATTTTTTTCATAATATCCTCCTTATGAAAGCGGTAAACAGAACATAAAGCAAAAGCCCTTTCACACCAAATAATTGGCACGGAAGGCCATTTTTTAGGCATACTTATCCATTTCTAGTTCACATTTGATATGAAAAACAGAAATTCAAAACAGCCTTAATTTAAAAGGCTTACAATCAGTTTCAACTTGAAAAATTAGATTTTGAAGCAAAGAAAAAATCGTGAACTTTCGCCCACGATTTTTCCTCTAATAACCAAATTGATTAGATGAGTGTTCCGGTGAATTCCACCAAATCACCTTTAGTCATCGTATATTTGTAATAGAAACCTTCATTGACTTCTTCGACATCCGCATTGGTGACGAAATCATCAACAATTTTGATTGAAACTTTATAACTATTGTCATAGTAAACAGTTTCACCTATTGCAAATTTACAATCATAGTTGAATACGATTTCGATAGTATCTCCAGATTTAGTAGCACTGACTTTTTCAGCATCATACTCCCAATAAGTCCAAAGAACATTAGAAGTAAAGCCATAGGTAAGGACATAACTGATAGCTTCTGTGATATAGGTGTCGCTTGTAAAAGCTGCAGCAGATAAATAATAATCTAAAGAGGAAACATAAGCAGAACTAATAACATATCTTGAAACATTTCCAGCAGAATCCTGAGTAGCAACTTCTACACCTTCTGCTAAAGCGTGATACTGTGTCTTAGAAGTTACATCAGCGATTGAAACATCATCAAATGTATAAGTAGACTCGATGATTTTAATATTATCAAGATACCTATTGGTTTGTTGTGTTAACTTAGCAGCACCTAGATCTTCCCAAGTGACAGAATCATAAACACTTAAGATATAGGCATCAGTTGTTGAACTAATCGTACCTTCAGTATAGGCATCGATATTATCTAAAATTTGGAAAACAGTATCATCATCAATATCACCGTCGGCGATATTTTCGACGACTTCAGCAGGAGCGTCGTAGATACGATCAGGAGCGATAGCATCAAAATCAAATGGCTCTACATCACCAGTGAGAGGATCTCCATACTCGATTTCACTTACTTTATAATAGTAATAGCTATTAGCACCAACATCGAGATCATCTCCTTCATAACCCATATCGTAGATTGCCATCATAAACGAAAGAGAGACGATTTCAGTTCCATCAGGAGTGACTTCAAGTGTAGCTTCTCCAATCTCATGACCGTACCAACCTTCTTCAGGTGCATCAGCTGAAACTGTGCAGACGATATTTCCATCATCATTGATATAGGTTGAAAATTCTTCAACTGTGAAATCGTAAGAGGAAGGCCACATAGAATCAGGTGTGACAAGTCCAATAGTCACATTACTGACAACATTATCTAACGAAGCAAGACCATTAGCTTTAAGGTCAATATACATGTTGTTCTCATGGTATTCGACATAATCAGTATCATCTGAAATGCCTTGAACACCACGAAGATAGTAATCGTCATTGAGAACATAAGAAGCATAACGACCATCAGCGCTAGTATCACTAGCTTTGGAAGTGACACTTTCGATATCACTATAAATCGTCAACTCAGAATCGAAAGCATTCTCATAGATGTCAAACTTAATCAGTTCTAAACTGTTATTGTAGATTGTGCCATCGATATAGCTGTCACTATAGACTCTTTCTAAGTAGGTGTATCCATTGACGGAAGCAGCAGCAAGATCAGAAAGCAAAACCTCAACATCTTCGACAGTGAGTTCAACAGGGTCAACAACTACCTCTACGCTGGAACTCGAATCGACTACAGAAGAAGTTTCGACAGATGAGGAATCAGTATCGGGTGAGGAAGTTACAGAAGAATCTTCCAAAGCCCAATCACATCCTACTAATCCCAAAAGGGCGAGTGGCATAGTAAGCCACAGATGTTTGTGTCTCATAAGTATCTCCTTTTTGTGCCTCAAGTATAGCAAAGGGCCTTTTTAGCCCAAAAAGAGGGGATATGAACTTATGAGAGTTTAAAAAATCAAATTTTGTCTACTAGAATGTTGAAATTTCAACAAATTCTTTGTTTATAACAAAGAAACCATCAGTAAACTGAAAAAATAGCTTTAAAAACACTATTCAAATAAAATTTCGTGAAAACGCTTTAAAATAGTGTTTTACAGGAATTTTGCCTATTAAATTGAAAGTTATTGATTTAAAAAAACACTAATCTAGCTCGTAAAAAGCGTCGATACAAATAACAGTCTCTTCTCTCCTTAAATTGAAAAGAGACATGATTTTGCTGATGAGTTCTTTATTAGTTATCACTCTTCTGCAGGAACAAACTTGAAATTTTTGACATTCAAAATTATATGATACTCTTCCTCTTGGACAGAATAAGAAACCATTACTAGTCGACTTATATTTTTCTTTGGATTCTAGTGAACAATTTTGAATTACAGACTTGACTAAATCTTGATGAAAGAATTCGCCAGCATCATCAGAAATAATATCCTTTTCTTTAGAGAAATCGACGTCCCTACTTCGGTAATAAATATTGTCGTCTATAATCTCAAAAATTCCTACTTGTCCATTCATTTTTAAATATTCTCTCTTTCAACAACTTCTGAGTAGTAAGACAATTATGGCAATTTCATTAGCCTTAAAATTTTAAATGTATACAATTTCTGTCCGTTTTCTTACTCATAAGGAATTTTGACATGGTTTAGCCTTGATAACTAACTATAATGTGGTTGTACCTCACTTTTCTTAATTTGTTTTGTTCATTTTTTTACCTTTCTGCCCTCAAAGTGCTTGAGCCTCCTGAGCTACTTTGAGATTAGTCGTTCTGAAGAAACAAAGTAGTTTCCTTTCCTATTTTGTTTCTTTATTTTCTTTCTAAAAATGCCTTATTACTTGTTACCCGTGCAAGTGAATAAGGCATTTTTGTATCTAGATTTTTATTAAAACTATTTGCTACTCACATATCGATCATGTTCTTGAATCACACTATTAGGCACTTGACCTTCGGCGCATCTATAGAGTTTGTTGTAATACAGATTAATATAGTCTTCATCTAGTTTTTCTCGATTGTTGGTTATAATCTCTGTGATTTCCTGAACCACTTCATCAAGTTTAAGAACTAAGTAGTCCTCCGCTGTTTGGTCAATATCTAAATGGCAATTGTTGTTATCAAACACGATAACCGAATAGAAGATATTTTCGTCTTCTCCTAAAAAGTCAGCTAAAGCAGTAATGTGTTTGTCGTTTTGTAATATAGGATTTTCAAATTCATTATTGTCATCACCTAATTCTTGTTTCCATTTTTCATCATACGCAGCGCCTGATATAAATCCATGTCTAGCTTTAGCTTCAAAAACAAAGATACCAACTCGAGTGATTAATATCGTATCAATCTCAACTGGATATCCATTAGGTAGAGGAACATAACAATTTCGAAGAAGCTTCTTAGGTTCAGGTATAGAATACAATTTTCGATAAAGTCGACTCTCAAAATAACTACCGCTGTTATAGTCTCGATCCCAAAAATCATCATCACGATTGATAGGAGTGCTACTTGGAAAATCATATTTTCGTCTTTTAGGGATGAAATAATCAGGTTCTTGTGTTTTAGTTTTGCTTTTATCAGAAGACTTTGTATCTGATTTACGTTTCTTTCGAGTACAAAAATAGACAATCAAAAAGATGATTAAAAATAAACCAATAAAGACCAAAAGGCTTATTAAGATAATCAGTACCGGTTTGATCATATTACAATTCTAAATCAGTTGATAAGACACAAAAAAGCAGAAATCATCTAAATCCTAAAAATATTGAATAAAAGATACAAAAAAGCCTAGCATCTTTTTGCCAGGCCTAAGAGTTAGAAAGTTTAGATATAGTCGACAACGTTGATGTTTTTCATCAACATCTCACGCTTAGCTTCATCTTCAGTGGTGACAAGCTTAGTAGCAGAGACTACCGAGATCCACTGTTGGATGTACTGAATAGCGATATCAGATTTCTTGGAGAATTCTTTAAGATAAGTATCAGCTAACTTCTCATCATCTTGTAAGACCAAAAGGATGTAAGTCATAGCTGCATCAGCGGAAGAATTACCTCTGGTGCAGTGAGCCCAGTCGAGGATGTAGAACTTATCACCAACAGGGATGATGTTATGAGGAACTAAATCACCATGGCAGACCTTGTAGTGGTTAGGCATATTTTCAAGACGGCTGTGGAGATCATATCTAGTGGAAGCATCAAGACCGGAAGCAGAGATATAGGCGTTTAATTTATCCTTGAGCTTAGGAAGCTTGAGGTTAGAGGAGTTATGAGAGAGAACTTCTAATTGAATCTGAATCAGTTTATTGATGTACTTTTTCTTATCAGAAGGATTCTCTTGGATGAGTTCAGCTAAAGTCTTTCCTTTGATCTCTTCGCTAGAGAGGGCGAAGTCTTCGCCGACTGGGAAGACATTTAAGACTTTAGGAACATTAAAGCCGATTTCAAGCGCATAAGCTTGATTCATGGCTTCTCTTAAAACATCGCTAGCTGAGTAGTAGTTATGATCATAAACCTTGGTGATGACACCTTCCTTACGATAGATTTTCTTGTGGTTTCTGGTGAGGAAGAGTTCACCTAAATCCTTAACATTAGCCATTATTTCAATACCTCTTTTCCATCATTTAGAGTGCTTTTTAGCATATTCACTCTCACCGTAATAAGTTTTGAGATAGATCTCTTTAATCTCAGAGATAAGAGGATATCTGGGGTTAGCACCGGTGCATTGATCGTTGAAAGCATCTTCAGACATCTGGTCGAGGGTGGCGAGGAAGTCTTCTTCTTTAACACCAGCTTCTTTAATAGTCATAGGAAGTTCGATCTCTCTCTTCAAATCATCGATCTTAGCGAGGAGTTTCTCAAACTTATCTTCATCATTTTTACCACTTATGCCTAAAGATTCAGCGATCTCAGCATATCTTCTTAAGGTGTGAGGATACTTATATTGAGGGAAAGTTCCCATCTTGGTAGGTTTCTCTCCTGCATTAAACTTCATGACTTCATCAAGCATCAAGGAGACACAGAAACCATGAGGGAGATGATGATAAGCACCGAGTTTATGTCCGCAAGAGTGGCAGATGCCTAAGAAAGCATTAGCGAAGGACATACCGGCGATAGTAGCAGCATGAGCCATGTGTTCTCTAGCTTCCGGATCGGCACCTAAATTCTTATAAGCTCTAGGTAAGTACTGGAAGATCTCAGCGATAGCTTCTTTAGCTAAAGCATCAGTGAAAGGAGTAGCATACATAGAAGCATAAGCTTCGATGCTGTGAGTGAGAGCATCGATACCAGAAGCTTTGGTGAGACCCTTAGGGATAGTGAGCATCAAATCAGAATCGATGATAGCCATGTTAGGTAAGAGTTCATAATCGGTGATAGGATACTTAGTTCCATCTTTCTCATCAGTGATGACGGCAAAAGGAGTGACTTCACTACCGGTACCAGCAGTGGTAGGAACACAGACTAACATCGCTTTTTCACCCATCTTAGGGAAAGTAGCGACTCTCTTTCTAATATCCATGAAGTCCATAGCCATATCAGAGAAATCAACTTCAGGGTGCTCATAAAGAACCCACATGATCTTAGCAGCATCCATCGGTGAACCACCGCCTAAAGCGATGATGCAGTCAGGTTTGTAAGAGTTACAAAGTTTAGCACCTTCTTTAGCACAAGCTAAAGTAGGATCAGGTGCGACATCAGAGAAGACTTCGCATTGGATGCCGAGTCTAGTTAAAGGTTCAGAGACCTTCTTGCTCATGCCGGATTCATAGAGGAACTTATCGGTGACGATCAAAACTCTCTTCTTATCATAGACTTTCTTCAGTTCCTCTAAAGCTGTCGCTAAACAGCCAGGCTTGAAGAAGATCTTATTAGGTGCTCTAAACCAAAGCATATTCTCTCTCCTTTTAGCAACTGTTTTGATGTTGATAAGATCATTGACACCGACATTATCAGAGACGGAATTACCACCCCATGAACCGCAACCTAAGGTGAGAGAGGGTTTAAGACGGAAGTTATAGATATCTCCGATACCACCCAAAGCGGAAGGAGTGTTGACTAAAAGACGGCAAGCTTTGAGTCGAGAAGCGAATTCTTGAATGTGATCTTTTCCTTTGATCTCATCAGCATAGATGTCAGCGGTGTGACCATATCCACCATCTTTGACTAATCTTTCAGCCTTATTTAAAGCATCAGCGAAATCTTCAGCTTTATACATAGCTAAGACCGGGCAAAGTTTCTCGTGAGCGAATTCTTCAGAAGGATCAACCTTCTCGACTTCACCGATCAAAACCTTGGTGTCAGCAGGGACAGAGAAACCAGCCATCTCAGCGATAGTGGTAGCTTTCTGACCGACGATTTTAGCGTTGATACTACCATTGATGATGATCGTCTTTCTGATTTTATTAAGCTCATCTTTGCTTAAGAAATGAGCACCTCTGTTGATGAACTCGACTTTGAGTTCATCATAGATATCTTTTAAAGCGACGACTGATTGCTCAGAAGCACAGATCATACCATTATCGAAAGTCTTGGAGTGGATGATTGAGGAAACAGCCATCTTGATATCGGCAGTACTATCGATGATCGTCGGAGCATTACCAGGGCCGACACCGATAGCAGGTTTACCAGATGAATAAGCGGCGGTGACCATCCCAGGGCCACCGGTTGCTAAGATGCAATCACAAGACTTCATCAGTTGGTTGGATAATTGAATAGAAGGTTCTTCAATCCAAGCGATGATATCTTTAGGAGCACCAGCTTCAACAGCAGCGTCCAAGACGATTTTAGCAGCGTGAATCGTACAATTTTTAGCTCTAGGATGAGGTGAGAAGATGATGCCATTTCTCGTCTTTAAAGCTAAAAGAGATTTAAAGATAGCAGTAGCCGTAGGGTTGGTGGTAGGAACGATACCAGCTAAGACGCCTAAAGGTTCAGCGATTTTCTCATAACCAGCATCATCGTCAGATTCGATGACTCCGCAAGTCTTAGTATCTCTGTAGGTGTTGTAGATGTATTCAGCAGCGAAGTGATTCTTCATCACTTTATCTTCGACAATACCCATACCGGTCTCAGCAACAGCTTCTTTAGCGAGAGGAACTCTAGCTTTATTAGCAGCGATAGCAGCTGCTGCGAAGATGTGATCAACCTGTTCTTGTGTGAAAGTTGAATAAATCTGCTGGGCTTGACGAACTCTTTCGATGAGCTGTCCAAATTCACTAGCTTTTAACTTCTCTTCTTCTTCCATTTTGGACGCCTCCTTATACCTTGAAAATTATAAAAGTTGATGCGTGTTTTTGTAAAGCTAAAATAAGCAAAATAATAATATTTTTGTGTGTTTTGCTCACTTTGTGCGCAATTATCACTCAAAATAGCTGAATTTATGCGTAATCCTTCAGTAAATGTGCATTTTGAAAAGGCGTGCATTTCTGCACGCCGGATAGAGGACAAATATTACTTCTTTTTCTTCTCCCAACTCATCGAATTACCAGTCTTAACGATATAAGCGGGATCTTTCTGATCAACTTTGTTGATAGTCATCTCTTCAGAGAAAGAACCAGCTTCAACTTTGATCTGGTTAGCACCTTTATGTAAAGGAAGCTTGAAGTTGAAGATCTTATCAGCTTTTAAAGTCTTCACTTTCTTTCCATCGTGATAAAGAGTGACTTCGTCAAGGGTGGAATAGACTTTGATAAGAGTCGTCTTCTCATGTCTATTGATATATCTTTGTGAGCAGAGATGGATGAATTGCTCATCACTCCAGAAAGCTTTATAAAGATAGAAGGCATCCTTCTTCACTTTACGATCAAAAGTGACGAGTCCCTTATGATTCTTACCGGCATCATCACCTTGGTTTCTTCCATCAGAACCGAAATCAAACATGTTCCAAATGTGAGTAGCCCACAGATAAGGATGTTTCTTAAAGCATTTGATCAAATGTTCATGGTAGATGCACTGATATTCTTCGGTGTTATCTAATCTCTTAGGTTTAGCTGAGTGGAGATTAGGCATACCCTCAGCACCATATTCGGAATAACCTAAACATCTCTTAGGATAGATCAAGTGGAAGAAAGAGATCCAAAGGTTGTTGAGGAAGAAGAAAGGAACATACCAACCTAAATATAAGTTCCAAGAGACGACATCAGTGATATGAGCTGTCTTATCAAAAGGAGCAGCCATCGCATAGCAAGCAAGAGTCGTCTTTCTTGTCTTATCAAGGCTATGGACGAGGTTGTTGAGCTTCTTATTTAAAGCTAACATCTCCTTCTTATATTTTCTGACCATCGTGATCTCATTTGAGATACCCCAAACGACGATAGAAGGATGATTGTATTGTTGATAAACGAGCTCTTTCATCTGAGAAATGGCATTTTCATCACCATCTTTTAAGTGTTGAGAGATATACGGAATCTCAGCCCAGACAATCATTCCATATTTATCACAAAGATCATAGAAGTAATCATCATGTTGATAGTGAGCTAAACGGATGGTATTAGCACCGACTTCTCTGATCAAAGCCATGTCTTCATCATGCTCAGCTTTAGTCAGTGCATTTCCTAAATGAAGTCTATCTTGATGGCGAGAGACACCATGAAGTGGATAAGGTCTTCCGTTTAAGAAGAAACCTTTGCGAGGATCGATACGGAAACTTCTCACACCAAAGTTGGTAGAAATTTCATCTAAAACTTCACCAGTTTCTGAGACTAAAGTAGCGACAGCTTTATATAAGTATGGGTCTTTAACGCCATTCCAAAGATGAACATCAGAAATAGAAATCAATTCTCCATTGGAGTTTTCAGCGATCTTGACTCCGTCAGCATCATAAATAGCGACATTGACTGCCTTTTCACTCTTGGTATAAGCGGTGATGGTGACATCGGCATCTTTTCCTTTGATGACGCTATCAACCTTGATACCTTTAGCACCGAAATAGTCGAGATCAAAATGTTCTTTATTGACAATGATGAAATTGACATCTCTATAAATGCCACCATAGAAAGTGAAATCCGCCTTCTGAGGATAAACTCTTTCATTTTTTGCGTTATCAGCGATAACCTTCAGCACATTTTTAGAATCTTTATCTAAGAAAGAAGTGAGGTTGAATCTGAAGGTAGAATAACCACCATCATGATTACCGACTAATTGATCATTTAAATAAACTTCTGCAGAAGAATTAACGCCCTTAAACTCAACATATAATTCTTCATCAACATCTAATGTAGGAGCATCAAACTCATAAGTGTAAGTGGCTTTGCCCCTATAATAATCATCTCCGCCATCCTGCCCGTCTTCACCATTCCAGGTATGAGGAATGGTTATAGCAATAGTCTCATCAGTCAGTGGATCTGTAAATTTCCATCCTTGATTGATGTTGGTGGTGTTTCTCATCGATAAGCTTTCTCCTTTGTTTTAAAGTAGCTTAAGAATACAACCATTTGAAAGCGATTGCAATTTATTATTAGTTATTACTATTTTTCTTATTTAAGCTAAGTATCTTTATATATTCCCTATAAAAAGTTGAATAGTTTTCGAATCCATATTGTTCAGCAGCGACAGTCTTTTTAACACCGCTTAAGATTAGTCGATGAGCAGCGATGATTTTCTTTGAACGAATGTATTGCATGATCGAAGTGTTCATGTATTTTTTGAAGCAATTGGAAAGATAAGATTTGGAGAAATAGAAGTGATTACAAAGATCCTCTAATGAGATATTTTCTTTGAGATGAACATCGATGTAATCGATCACGGATTTGATGATTTGATTCTGTTTAATATTTAACTTGTTCTCTGTCAACTTCTCAGAATCATTGAAGAGATAGACGAGAATCTTGATCAGTTCAGAAATACAGAGAGCATATTTCTCTTCATCAGATGCAAATTGATTACAATACTCTTCCAAAGCAGAGAAATTTAAAAAATATTTCATCGATTCCGTTTTGAAATTTGAAACCAATTTAATTCTTTCTGCTAAAAATGATGGTATTATATCGTCTGGAAATTTAAGAACAAACCTTTCATAAGGTTGATTGAGATTACAAACTGCAAAATGAAATTTACCGCTAGGGATAATGACGATATCGCCAGGCGATAATTTACGGCTTTCTGACTCCACATGATAGTCGACATCCCCTTTTACAAAGAAGAGAATTTCGTTGAAATAATGCATATGTCGAGAGAAACTTTCGCTCGGCTTAGTGCTACTATCAATCTTGTGTGAAAAGTCAATATCCTTATAAGCAAAATTAAACATATGTAATAGACAATAGTAATTATAATGAATAGAAAAGATTTTTCAACTGAAAGGAATAACTTCTGTTGAATACGTCTCCTTTTTTACCATTGTTTGATGCTGAAAAACATGTATGCGTAACACAAATAAGTGAGCTACAGAATAAGCCCTTTCAATTATACACGAATTGCAATGTTTTTGAAAAATAATTGCAATTTGTTTTCTTGTGAACTCGCCTATAATTAATAGGTATAGAATTATATAAATAGGTTTAAGACCTGAAAGGAGTCGACATGAAACTTACCTTCCGTTGGTACGGTGAGACTGACAGCATTCCGTTAGACTACATCCGTGAAATTCCTGGGATGACCGGAGTTGTCACCGCTCTTTATGATGCTAAGCCGGGACAAGTTTGGAGCGAAGAATCTTTGAAGAAACAGAAGAGTCTTTGCGAAGAAAAAGGCCTCGAGATGGAGGTCATCGAATCCATCCCTGTCAGTGAAGACATCAAGCTTGGTAAACCTAACAGAGATGAACTCATCGAAAACTATGCTAAAAACATTGAGTTAGTCGCCAAATATGGTGTCAAATGTGTCTGTTATAACTTCATGCCCGTCTTCGATTGGTTAAGAACTACGATGCATTACAAAAATGCTGATGGTTCTGACTCACTCGCTTACATCTATGAAGACTTCCTTAGATGTGATCCTAAGAATCTTCACTTACCTGGTTGGGATGAGAGTTATTCTCAAGATGAATTACAAGCTCTTCTTAACGAATACAATAATGTCTCTCATGAACAACTCTTCGAGAATCTTGTCTACTTCTTAAACAAAATAATCCCTGTTTGTGAAAAGTGTGATGTCAACATGGCTATCCATCCAGATGATCCGCCGTGGGATGTCTTCTCTCTTCCGAGAATCATCTCCAACGAAGAAGATCTCGACCGCCTCTTTAAAGCTGTTCCTAGCACGAGAAATGGTCTCACGCTCTGCACAGGATCACTTGGTGCTTCAAGACACAATGACTTGATTCACATGGCTGGTAAGTATGCTGCTTTAAATCGTGTCCACTTCGCTCACTTGAGAAATGTTAAATATCTCGGTGATCACGACTCCTTTGTTGAAGCTGGCCACTATAGCAAGATGGGTTCTTTAGATCTCGCTAGAATCGTTCAAGCTTTAGTTGATAATGGCTTTGATGGTTATGTGAGACCTGATCATGGTCGTAACATCTTCGGTGAGGATGGAAAACCCGGATATGGTCTCTTCGATAGAGCCTTAGGTGCCACTTACATCAATGGTCTCTTCGAGATGGCTGAGTTGAATAAGAAGAAATAATTGAGGAGAAAAACAATGAAATATGAAGAATTGCCTCTTGGCGTCAAATTAGATAACAAAGTCGTAGTAGTCACCGGTGCTGGCGGTGTCATCTGTTCTGCTATCAGCAAAGCCTTAGCAGCTGCTGGTGCTAAAGTCGCTGTCTTAGATCTCAAGTTAGAAGCTGCTCAAAAGGTAGCTGAAGAGATCAATGCTGATGGTGGTGTCGCTGTCGGTTACTCAGCTAACGTCTTAGATAAAGATTCTCTTATCGCTGCTCACAAAGCTATCAATCGTGATTTAGGTTCTGTTGATTTACTAGTCAATGGTGCTGGTGGAAATAACGCCCGTGCTAACACCGATAAAGAATATTACAGCCCTGGTGACATCGATGATTCTGAACTGAAGACTTTCTTCAATCTTGATTCCGATGGCATCCAATTCGTCTTCAATCTCAACTTCTTAGGCACTCTCTTACCTACTCAAGTCTTCGCTAAAGATATGTTAGGAAAGAAAGGTTGCTCCGTCTTAAACGTCTCCAGCATGAACGCCTTCACTCCTTTGACTAAGATCCCTGCTTATTCTGGTGCTAAAGCTGCTGTCAGCAACTTCACCAAATGGTTAGCCGTTCACTTCTCCAAAGTCGGTATCAGAGTCAACGCTATCGCTCCTGGCTTCTTAGCTACTGCTCAAAACAAAAATCTTCTTTTCAACGCTGATGGTACTCCTACTGCGAGAACTGGCAAGATCATCGCTGCCACTCCTATGGGAAGATTCGGTGAACCTGATGAACTCCTCGGCGCTACCTTATTCCTCCTCTCCGAAAAAGCTAGCTCCTTCATCACCGGTGTCGTCCTTCCCATCGATGGCGGTTTCTCTAGCTATGCTGGTGTCTGATGATGAAACAATTTAATGATCAGGATTTCATGCTCACTACTGATACAGCTAAGAAACTGTATCACGAAGTAGCAGAAAACCTGCCCATCTTCGATTTCCACTGCCATCTTCCTATCGAAGAGATTTATGCTGATAGAACTTATGATTCAATCACTGATCTTTGGTTAGTCGAAAAACAAAATGGTAAATGCTTCGGTGATCACTACAAATGGAGATTGATGAGAGCTCATGGTGTAAAGGAAGACTACATCACTGGTGATGCCCATAAGAAAGAGAAATTTCTCAAATGGGCAGATACTCTTCAAAACGCTTTCCTCAATCCTCTTTATCACTGGTCTCATCTTGAGCTGAAGAAGTATTTCGATATCAATTATCCTTTAAATGCATCTAACGCAAGTGAGACTTATGACTTATTAAATGAGAAACTCAAATCTCTCTCCGTCAGAAAATTGATCGTCAACTCTAATGTCCACTCCCTCTACACCACTGATGATCCTCTCTCTGATCTTCATTATCATCAACTCTTAAAGCAAGATAAGACCTTTAAAGTCACAGTCAATCCCGCTTTTAGAGCTGATAACTTCCTCAAGATTTATGCTCCTACTTTCAAAGACTATATCAACAATCTTGCTGAAGTGGTCGGTCATCCCATCAATTCATTATCTGAACTTGAAAATGCTTTAGAAGCTAGACTTGCTTATTTTGAAGAAAATGGATGTAGAGCTTTCGATGTTTCCTTCGAAGATTTCTTATATGAAAGAAAAAGTGATGAAGAAGCTGATCAAGTCCTCAAAAAAGCCTTGAATGGTGAGACATTAACTCAAAATGAAATAGCCATCTATCAAGCTTGGATCCTCAACTTCTTCGGAAAAGGATGCTATAAACATCATTTTGTCATGCAATATCACATCAAAGCTAAGAGAAATCTCAACACTCATGCCTTTGAAACTCTCGGTGCTGATACTGGTTATGATGCTATCTCTGATACCGATCTCATCCACGCTCTCACTAAAGCCTTAGATGACTTAGAAAAAGAAGATTCTCTTTATAAGACCATCCTCTATCCTTTACAACCCAGCGATTATGAGACTGTCTTAGCGATGTCTGGATGCTTCCAAAAAGCTCCTTATCAAGGTAAGATTCAATTCGGAGCTGCTTGGTGGTTCAACGATCATAGAGACGGTATGGAAAAACAGATGAGAACCTTAGCTGATTATTCTCTTCTTCCCCATTTTGTCGGTATGCTCACTGATTCAAGAAGCTTCTTAAGTTATGCTAGACACGATTACTTCCGTAGATTACTCTGTAATCTCATAGGTGAAACTGTTGAGAAAGGCGAGTATCCTAATGATGAGGAATTCTTGAAGAAAATGGTCGCTGATATCAGTTTCTACAACGCAGAGAATTTCTTCACCAAGGATTAATTTAAAAATTAGAAAGAAGGTTTGCTATGAATCTGCTAGAAAAAATTCACGAGTTGAAAGTCGTTCCTGTCGTCGTCTTAAACTCTGTTGATGAAGTCGAAGATAAGATCGGTGCTTTAGTCGAAGGTAACTTACCAGTCGCTGAAATCACCTTCAGAACCGCTTGTGCAGCTGAAGCTATCAAAAAAAGCTGTGAGCTTTATCCGAATGCTTTAATCGGTGCTGGCACTGTCATCAACGCTAAACAAGCTGTTGAAGCTATCAATGCTGGTGCTAAATTCATCGTCTCTCCCGGCTTAGCCGAAGATGTTGATGAAGTATGCAAAGCTCAAGGTGTCCCTTATCTTCCTGGTGTAGCTACCCCGACTGAAATCATCAGAGCAATCGCTTTAGGACATAAAGTCGTCAAGTTCTTCCCTGCTAGTCTCTATGGTGGCTTAAAAGGAATCAAGACTTTAGCTTCAGTCTTCCCTGATCTGAAGTTCTTACCGACTGGTGGTATTGATCAAAACACCTACAAAGAATACTTAGCTTATGAGAAGATCATCGCTGTCGGTGGTTCTTGGATGACTAAAGGAACTCACGAAGAAATCGTCAATCACTGTTTAGAAATCTCTAATAACTGAAAGAAAAATTGAGGAGAAAACTTATGGCAAAAATCGTCACTATGGGTGAGATAATGCTCAGATTATCCACCCCTGGTTATTCCCGTTTCGTACAAGCTGATAACTTCGATGCTTGCTATGGAGGTGGTGAAGCAAATGTCGCCGTCTCTTTAGCTAACTATGGTCATGATGCTTACTTCGTCACTAAAGTCCCTGCTCATGAGATCGGAGATTGTGCAATCAACTCTTTAAGAGAATTCGGTGTCGATACCTCTTATATCGCCAGAGGCGGAGAGAGACTCGGTATCTATTATCTTGAGACTGGTGCTTCGATGCGTCCTTCTAAAGTCGTTTATGACCGTGCTCACTCATCCATCGCTGAAGCTGATGTCTCTGACTTTGATTTTGACGCTATCTTTGAAGGAAAGGATTGGTTCCACTTCACCGGTATCACTCCCGCTATCTCTGAGAAAGCTCAGGAGTTGACTAAAGTCGCTTGCCAAGTCGCTAAGAAACATGGTTTGACCATCTCTTGTGATCTCAACTTCAGAAAGAAACTTTGGTCTAGTGAAAAAGCTATCGAAGTCATGACTTCTTTGATGCCTTATGTCGATGTCTTAATCGGCAATGAAGAAGATTGTGAAAAATGCCTCGGATTTAAAGCAGCTAAGAGCGATGTCACCAAGGGTGAACTTAATCTCGCTGGTTATGAGGATGTCTTCGTCCAATTGAAGAACCGCTTCGGTTTCAAGTATATGGCTACTTCTTTAAGAGAATCCTATTCTGCATCCGATAATGGTTGGTCTGCTTTGATTTATGATGGCAAAGAATTCCATCACTCTCGTCAGTATGATATTCGTATCGTCGATAGAGTCGGTGGTGGTGATTCCTTCTCTGGCGGTCTCATTCATGGCTTGATCGCCTATAACGGAGATGAGAAGAAAGCTGTCGAGTTCGCCGTCGCTGCTTCTGCTTTAAAACAGACTATTCCCGGTGATACTAACCATGTCTCTAAAGAAGAAGTTGAGACTTTAATGAACGGAGATGCCTCCGGTAGAGTCCAAAGATAATTAGATTTCTATAATTAAGTAAGTAATAGACTGTTCTAGAAGATTCTAGAATGGTCTTTTTTTATGTAATCAAAACTAGAAGAAGATGTGCTTACTAAATTATTGTCTCTGTTAAACATAACTTATTAAATTTGTCTACGTTAATATTCTTACCTTCATTTATAATGTTGACACACAAGGAGTCACAAAAAATGAAGAAAAATCTTTTATTACTTACTCTTCTCTCTACTTTCGCCTTAACTGGTTGTTCACTTTTTAACGCTGGAGAATCTAGTAGTCTAGATACCAGTAATCAATTCGAAAGCAGTCAAAGTTCTATTGAAGATTCTACTTCTGTAGATAGTGATACTTCTTCTTTGACTGCGGACGAATTATTAGCTGCTTCTGAATCTTTTAGTATTCAAGACTATAAGACTCTTGATTATTCCATTTGGATGCATATGCAAGGCACTTCTGAAGATGGTAGTGTCACTTCAAGTGGAACAACAGATGTAGAAATGTCTCAGAGAGCAATTTTTGATACTACAACTGAAGGAGAATATTACTATTACTACACTTACACAGCTTCTACTTCTATTTTGACTGATTCCGGTGAAGAAACTGCTGTATCAACTGAATTCAGCATCGAAATTCGACCTGATAGTGGAAACTATATCGTCTCGCAAGAATACACTGTTAGTGGTAAAACTACTTCATCTAGTATCACTGATACTGATACAGAACTATATGATCAAGAAATTAAATCCACATTAACTTCTTTTATTTCTAGTGAAGAAAATATAGTTACTACTGAAAGCCTTGAATCAATTATGGATTCTTTAACTGATCCAGTTTATAAAAGAACCGAAGGCGGTTATCTTGTTTCAGGTGATATTAACTTTAGTGATTCTTACTTATTTAAGTCTATCTATATGACAAGCACAGGAGAAATCACGACAACTTTTTATTCCGATGCACTGATGTATTCTGAAGTTGGTTTTAATGAATATGGCCATATAACCTCAAGAGTCGAAAATGTTTATGAAAGCATCGAATACTCTACTACCGCTGATTTTGGAACAACTGAGGCCACCGCTGAGGGAACTATTGATGCTATGGATACCATTCTCAATATCGCCTATGATGAAGAAGTCGACACCTCAGCAAAAGTAATCGTTGAATAACTCATATATAAATAATTTGTTTAATTGTACCAATCTGTGAACTAGACATTTTTAGTGAGTCTGTTGATGTGTTTTTTAACATGAACCTCTTTTGAAAAAGCAAGTTTTTGGATTGATTTTTAAAATGGAGAAACTATGTCAAAATTATTTCTATCTTTATTTATAAATATAGTTTGAATTGCTCTCTTGAAAGCGCTATTCTATTGTAGTGAAGTTGCTGCGAACGCAGCACATTAGTCTATTT
The DNA here is from genome assembly GCA_964427595.1 of uncultured Clostridiaceae bacterium. Classification (GTDB taxonomy): domain Bacteria; phylum Bacillota_I; class Bacilli_A; order RFN20; family CAG-288; genus Enterosoma. The sequence continues at coordinate 29,140 of CAYRUQ010000005.1, forward strand.
TTCTAGAAAGGAAACACTATGGAAAAAACGGACAAAAAACAAAGCATATGGGAATCCAAATTGCTTTCCACCAAAGTCAAAACAGCTGATGTAAAACTGTTCCCTGAAACAGCGCTCGGTTATCTTGTAGGTCCAGCGTTTGCTTTAATGGCCAACAGTGTCGTCAACACCTACTTAAGCCAATACTGGAACAGAGTTCTAGGTCTTGGCACTTGGGCTTCAACATTCACTTGGCTTTTGCCACTATTAGCTACCATCGCTATCTTCTGTGGCAACTTACTCATCGGTAGGCTCTTCGAAAGAAATCCTTCTATCGCTGGTAAGGCTCGCCCCTACATTCTTGTTGGTATGCCGTTGATGACAATCGCCCTCTTCTGCTTATTCTTAGTTCCATTCCCAGGTGATCCACAAACTCTTGTCAGTAATCCGAGTATTTCTACTCTCGTCTTCATATCTGTCGGTTATATTCTCTACTATGCTGTCGCTTATCCTTTTTATTACACCTCTCACTCAGCATTAGTCAGCTTATCAACTCGTAGCGGTTCTAAGAGATCACTTCTGGCTACCGCTTCTAATGCAGGTCAAATCGTCGCTTCCGGTGCTGCTGGTATGTTCTTCCCCTTCATCATTGATGGATTAGGACTTTTACCAGATGAAAATGCTACTGCCGAAGCTATGGAAGAAGCTAACCAGCTCTGGGTCGTCTTAATCATCGTCTTAGTTGTAGTCCAAATTATCGGTTGTTTATGTGAATATTTCTTCACAAGAGAAAGAATCACTGAAGAGACAGTCAAACTCAGAAGAGAAAATCCTGACAATGCTGCTCTTCAAGCTAGAAAAGTCTCCACTAAGAAACAAGCTTCCATCTGCTTCCACGATAAATTCTGGTGGTTTGTTATCATCTTCTTCTTCCTCTATCAATTAGGCGGTATGTTGAAGAACAATGGTGCTTCTTGGTTCTCTCAAGCGTTCACAGGTGAAACTGGTCTTTCTGGAACAATCAATATCGTCGGCGCTATCCCTACAGCCTTAGGTATGTTCATCATTTGGCCTTTAGCTAGAAAGTTTGGTAAAGCCAATTGTATTAAAGTCGGCGCTTTAATAGCGGTGTTAATGGGTGCCTTAGGTTTCCTCGTTATCCCTCTCGCTGGCAACACTACTGCTGTATATGGTTTATCTATCAGTGCTTTCTGCTTAAAAGCTATAGGTACTGTTCCTGCTATGTATGTTTCAATGGCACTTCTCTCTGATGTCCTTGAACATCAAGAAGCTCTCTATGGTATCAGAACTGATGGTTTCACCATGTCTATCTATGGTTCCATCATGATCGCTATGCCTGGAGTAGCTAATGCTATCATCTTATTAGTCAATAACAACATCGCTGTCACCTATTCTGAAGTTGGTCAAATCGCTAATACCTTCCTCTACTTTGGTGGTGAAGCTATCTGCTATTTAATCATCGCTATCATGTTCATCTTCATGAAAGTTGAAAAGTTCTCAAAATTCGATCAAAAAGCTATATTAGAAGACCAAAAAGAATTCGCTGCTAAAGAAGGTGCAGAATGGGTTGATCCTGCTGTCAGACTCGCTCTTGAAGAAGAACAAGCTGAAGAAGAGATCCATCAAGAACATCTTGAGAAGATCAGAAAACATGTCGAAACTAACAACGCTAAGCGTGCTAGCCAATTAGCTAAGACCAACAAGACTAATTTAGTCGAGATGAATCTTGAAGATGAAATCGCAGCTTACGAAGCTCAAAGAACTAAGAAAGCGGAAGACTCTGCTACTAAGAAAGCGGAAAGTGAGCGTATCAAAGCAGAGAAGTTACAGACGAAGCAAAACGAATTACAAGCTAAACTCGATGCTATGACTACTCAAGAGCGTGATTATTACGATCAAAAACTCAAAGAGAAAGAAGAGAAATTAGCTAAACAAGAAGCTTTCTACGAAAGCAAATTCGCTCAATTAAGAGAAGGTACTGCTAAGCAAAGAGCTGAAAATTTAGGTGGCAACTGATTAAAGATGATCTCAATCCTCCTAGTTAAAAACTAGGAGGATTTTTTCTTAAAAAAGTCTTCTTGTCACTGCTAAATTTTCATTGAAACCAATACTGCTGTGTGGTATATTTTTAGAGCACGTGTCTAAATAACAATCAGTTGGAGGATAGTCAACATGTCTAAGAAATGCCCTGTCACCGGTAAAGGCCCTATGTCCGGAAATAATGTCTCCCACTCTATGAGACATACCCGCAGACGCTTCGGTGTTAATCTTCAGTGGACTACCATCGTTGTCGATGGTAGAAAACAGAGAATCAAGGTTTCTACAGCTGCCATCCGCACTCTCAGAAAGAATGCTAAAGTCAAAGAGAGTGCAGAAGTCGCTGCTTGATTTTATCAAAATAAAATAAAAGAGCCTAGGCAACTGACCTAGGCTCTTTTTGTTTCTTAATTAAGACTCACTTCCAATCGATTGAGTCGTATAAAGCGAGATATTCTCTAGCTGAGTTGTTCCAACCATACTCGCCTTTCATGCCGTTTCTGATCTCTTTATCAAGACCTTGATGATAGTAATAACTAGAAGAAGCATAGAAGCAGTTGATGAAACCGAAGTAATCGTTGTTATTGAAGACGAAACCAGTCGCTTCATCACCGACAGAGATATCCTTGACAGTATCATTTAAACCGCCGACATTAGAGACGATCGGGACGGTTCCATAACGCATCGAGATGAGCTGGCTTGTTCCACAAGGTTCAAAATAAGAAGGCATCAAGAAGTAATCGCTAGCGGAATATACGAGATGAGCGAGATTCTCATCATAACGTTTGACGAAATAAACCTGCGGATACTGCAAAGAATGATAGAGGAACTCATCTTCCATCTCACCAGTTCCGATAACGATCAGTCTTCCATCAGACTCTTTAAGATTAGGCATGCATTGGATGAGTCTCTCAACACCTTTTTGAGCCGATAAACGAGTGATAGCGGAATATAAAGGACCATTGAAGTGAGAGTCCATACCTAAGAGATTTAAAAGGTGAAGCTTGTTTTGTCTCTTACCTTCCGCATAACTGTTGATATCATAATTGGCGAAAAGATTCTTATCAGTCTTCGGATTCCAGACATCAGTATCAAGTCCGTTGACGATACCGACAAAATCATAATGTCTAAAATAATCGATGACCGCCCCGATACCACTGAAACCGTCATGGTCAGAAAGTAATTCTTTAGCGTGAGTCTTAGAGACCGTGGTGATCTTATCAGCGGTCATGATACCGGTCTTCAAGAAGTCGAAGCTATCACCAAGTCTGACTAAACCATTATCATAGAAGTCGGTATGGAGATTGAAGTAATAAGAGAGATCCTCTCTTCTCGCATAGCCTTGATAAGCAGGGTTATGGATGGTTAAGACAGTCTTGATACTGTGTGGATTGTATCTAAGTAATAGAGGTAAGACCGCTGTCTGCCAATCGTTACAATGGACGACATCAAAGTCATTATGACGAGTTATGAAGGTGTTGACCGCCATCATAAAAGCAGCAAAACGGCCGATATCATCGTCATATCCGTATAAACCATCTCGATCAAACCATTCATTCATGGCTACGAAATAGAAATCGACTCCCTGATTAGTGACTTTAAAGACTCCACAGCCTTGATTTTTCCAATTCATGTTGAAATCAAAGGAGTCATAAAATCCTTTTTCAATATCCGGGAACTTTTTCTTAATATCTCTGTAGTAAGGAAGGATGACCGAGACTTGCTGATTCTCTTTGACTAAAGCCTTCGAAAAAGACCAAATGAAATCGGCTAATCCACCAGATTTGCAGTATGGAAGAGCTTCGCCAGTGACTAATAAAATACGCATCAAACGATATCTCCTCTAGCGATGTAAAGAGGATCATCAGCGGTACCGATAACCTCGTTAACATGTAAGACTTGAGCTTCTTTATCGACGATTGCATTCTCGATAATCGTATTTTCATCGATATATGAACCAGAACCGATGAAGGAGTTTTTGATGACGCAACCTTTCTTGATTCTGACATCACGTCCGATGATCGAATTGATGACTGTTCCTTCGATGATAGTACCATTAGCAATAGAGGCGTTCTTGACCAAAGAACCGGGCTGATATAAAGCTGGAGGAGTGTCATAAGTCTTGGTGTAAATCGGCCAATTCTCTTTAAAGAGAGAATTGAAGACATCTTCATCTAGAAGCTCTAAGGAGTACTTGAGATAATGAGCGAGTGAATCAAAGCTTCTGACATAACCGGTGTGCTTGACTGCTCTGATCAAGATAGAAGGAGAGATGTAACTTAAAGCATCGACTAATGAGAAGAAAGAAGAAGTACCGGAAGCGAACTCAATCAAGCTTTCAAGCATCGGATAATCCATGATCATAGCGCCGAGAGAGACATCTCCTTCAGGACTCTCACCACGATTGACTTCAAACTTGGTGACCTTTCCTCTATCAGAAACATAGACTTTCTTAGCGTTGATGAAGGAATCTTTCAGTTTATTGACATGAGCGTAAAGAAGGGAGATTCTGCTTCCAGAAGCGATGTGATCGTTTAACAACTTTCCATAATCGCATTCCATCACGATGTGAGGGGAACAGATGACGACATAATCAGGATCGACCTGTTTTAAAAACCATCTGTTCTCGATTAAACAAGCGACATCAGTGTTATAAGAGGAATTAGCGATATTGGGCTCATCATATAAGACATGGAAATCACCGATCTTGGTGTTCTTGATCCAAGGGCGACCGCTTCCGACATGTCTCGTTAAAGAACGGATATGGTTTTGACAAAGGATACCGATAGAAGGAATACCGGAGTTTAAAAAATTAGAGAGAGCGAAATCAACGAAGGCATAACGCCCTAAAAAGGAAGTCGAAACGATGGCTCTGTGTTTGGTCATCGGACCGAAATCGGGATTGTTGAAGCAATCGACTAGACCTAATACTTTTAATGACATAATAGCCTCCTAGCCGTTGATGAGGAGAATATCCTCACTATTTCCTATCTTGTCGGAAGTGACTTTCGTCGAAGAACCGACGATCGCATATTCGACCTTGACACCAGGTGCGATATAAGCTCCAGGCATGATGAAGGAATTGATGACCTCAGCTCCTGGTTCGATAATGACTTCATTAGAGATGATAGAATGGACGACTTTACCTCTGACGACTGCGCCTTGGTTGATGATTGAATCCTCCACCTGAGCGCTAGGAGCGATGTATTGAGGACGAGAGCAGGTATCAGCTGAATAGATACGGAAATCCTTATCAAAAAGCTTCAGAAGACAATCAGAATCTAAGAGATCCATATTAGCTTCCCATAAAGATTTGATCGTTCCGACATCTTTCCAGTATCCGTTAAACGGATAGGCGAATAATCTCTTGCCATTGTTTAAAAGATCAGGAAGGACATTCTTACCAAAATCATGGTCAGTGTCTTTCAGCTTGTGATCCTTGATCAAGGCTTCTCTAAGCAGACTATAGGTGAAGATATAGATACCCATCGAAGCTAAAGTGGACTTCGGATTCTTCGGTTTCTCTTGGAATTCGATGACCTGATTATCCTTACCGGAGACGATGATTCCAAATCTGGATGCCTCTTCGATAGGAACATTGATACAAGCGATAGTGACATCAGCACCATTCTTCTTGTGATACTTGAGCATCTCGGAATAATCCATCTTGTAGATGTGATCACCAGAGAGGATAACTACATACTCACAATGGGTCTTATCAAGCCAATCGATATTCTGATAAATAGCATCCGCAGTACCAAGATACCAACTCGCTCCTTCTGGGGTTTCTCTAGGAGGGAGAGTCGATGTCAAAGACCCAGTTCCATTGATACCCCAACTTCCACCATTACCGATGTAGTTATTGAGAACTGTTGATTCGTATTGAGTGGCGATACCGACACAATCAATACCCGAATTAGCGACATTAGACAGCACGAAATCGATGATTCTATACTTACCACCGAAAAAGACTGCAGGCTTTGCGATTTTGCTGGTCAGAGATTTAAGTCTGGTACCTCTGCCACCGGCTAAAATCATGGCAACCATCTCTTCTTTCATGATAGCCTCCTGTAAACGCTTTCAATAAAGACATTATACTCTTTTTCTTCATTAATATGAAGAACATATCAAAGAAAGTATCTCCTGCTAGTCAAATAAAACCTGAATTCAAAAAAAGATGACTGAAAACTTGTCATCTTAGAAAAAGGCGACCCGACTAGTGTCAAGTCGCCTTGGATTTATTAGGCTTTTTTCTTCTTGAGATTTCTCTTGTAATACTCTAATGAGAAGAAGACAAGTCCAGCCGCAGTTGCGACGCCGAATACGACATCAGTGACGATTAATGTGGTTTGCCACCAGGTTAAGACATAACTGATCGTGGTGTTGGAATCATATCCGTTCATCGCCGCTGAGTGAACGACGGTGTAAAGGATTCTGTGAGCGGATTCTCTCATCGCCCAAGCCAGTTCACCATAACCTTCTTTATAAGCATCGAATTGTCCTTCACCTGAGATAGAACCATCGACGAGGTCGTTTCCGCATAAGATAGCAGCAGGCATCTTGACCAAACCGATGTAGAAGGTGAGAGTTCCATAAGTGGAGGAGATGTACATATCGGTGACAGTGAAGCCATCGAACCCTTCTTCACCTCTCAACCAATCGGTCATCAAGTTGGATTTGACAGCAGCGACTCTAGTTCCGATACGGCTATAAGCGGTCATCATAGCGTGAGGATTAGATTCTTCGATGACGATCTGGAAGGCTCTGAGATAAAGTTCACGGAAGCTCTGTTCGTTAAGCCAGACGGAGAGACCATAACGATTGACTTCTTGATCGTTTAAGACGAAGTGCTTGATATAAGCGTAGACACCCTTCTCTTGTAAGCCGTTGATCAAATCAGCAGCAGCCATACCAGAAAGATAAGCATCTTCGGAGAAGTATTCAGAATTACGACCAGAATATTGAGAACGATGGAGATTGACACCAGGTCCGTAAAGACCAGAATAACCAGCCCATAAGCCGTTTTCACCATACATCTGACCGACTTCATAAGCTAATTCATGATTCATAGAGGAGGCTAAGATACCACCAGCTGCGAATCTTGAAGGCATGACAGAACTATCGATTCCGACTTCAGTAGCTAAGGAATCAGAGGAGTTAGCGAAAGCTTGAGTGACACCTAAGCAACCATTGTGGTCTAAGGTCTGAGGCTTAGAGATCGTATCGACAGAAGCGGTCATTCTCATACCTTCGCTTAAGAGAGAAACAGTCTCATCCCAAGTGAGCTGATCCAGAAGCCTATCCCAAGCATCAGAATCATAAGGGATGTCATCACCATTTTCATCGACTCTCAAATCGATTAAGTTGAGACCAGAATCGACACCATAAGTAGGATATTCAACATCATCTTCAGTCAACATTGAACCATCCCAACCAGCTCTGAAATCAGAGAGCATGCCGTTAGTCATATTGACGACGACATGATTATCGTTGACATACTCATACTCATTTTCAGCAGAGTAGTCCTCTAATTGGACAGTGCCAGCCCAATCATTACGAGTCATGTATTCGACAGTATCAGTGGAGTTGGTGTACTTATTTAAATCAGAATCTTCGAAGAGATTGGTGATCTCAGCACCGGTTTGACTAGAGACAGAATAGGTCTCTGTATCAACAGCGGTCTGACCTAAGACTTTCTGAGCTAAAGTAGCATCACCTTCAGCATCCATTCTGTTGTTGGTGCTACTAGGAGTGTAACCCTTAGCAGCTAAGAGGTTATTGGTAGCTTCATGAGCACCGTTTCCTAAGACGAAATAATAATCACCAGGAGTGAGAACATAAGTCTCAGCATTATCAGCATCATAAGAAGCTAAGTATTTGCCATCGATGGTGATGGTGACAAGCTCAGATCCACCATTAGCGGCTAAAGTATCAGTCTTTCCATAACCGACGAGTTCAACTGAGCTAGCTTCAACTCCGTTTTCGATGTTATAGGTGTCATAAGGTTTAGAGAGATAAACTTGGACAGCTTCTTTACCAGCATAATCGCCAGTGTTGGTGACTCTGACAGAGACGGTGTAGACATCTTCATCGTCATCATAGCTGACGTTGTAATCAGAATAAGAGAAAGTCGTATAAGAGAGACCATAGCCAAACGGGACAGAGACAGTGGTTGAATAATCATAATCGCCAGTGTTGGCTCTACCAGTCACATAATCCTCATAACGAGTCTCAGTGTAGCGATATCCGAGATAGATACCCTCCTGATAAACGAGGTAGTGAGACTCATAACCGCCGCTTCCACTAGAAGCAGTCTGAAGATCAAAATCATCGATGTTAGCCCACTCATAACTGGATTGGTTAGCTAAGACCGGGTTGGCGGAATTGTTATACCAATAAACATCATTAGCCTTACCAGAAGGATTGACATTGCCGACTAAGAGATTTCCTAAGCCTTCAAAACCGGTTGTACCAGGAGCTAAAACAGAGATACAAGCATCGATTCCATAAGCTTCATCATCAAGGAAAGCTAAATCGACAGTAGCAGTAGCGTTGATGATGACGATGATCTTAGAGATCTCACCAGCATCCTTCTTAGCTTTCAAACCAGCTAAGACACCAAGTTCATCAGTGGAGAGAGTCAAACTATCTCCGTTATAAGTATCAGTGGTGCCGTTGTGGTTGAGGTCCTTATTTCCTTCACCAGCATAACGAGTGATGCTGAAGAAAGCGGCATCTCCATACTCAGAGACATTGGTGACATCATTATTGACGACAGACCAGGGAACTTCACCGACAGTTTCAATCATCGGGCCATCAGTACCCATACCATTTCTAGTATTGCCGTAATTACCAGAAGCATAATAGGTCTCATAAGCGCTGACAGCAGTCTCGTTGACTACAAGACCAGCGTCTTTTAAACCTTGGATGAAGTCGATCTCACGACCACAAGCTGAGTCAGAGACAGAGCCAGAGGAGGTATAGACAGGATCGACGCTTCCGATACCATAAGTAGTGACTTTATCACCGGCACTTAAAGGAAGAGCGTTGTTCTCGTTCTTGATTAAGACAGCACCTTCTTCAACTTCTTTTTGAATAAGTTCATCGGTGTCTTCAATCATCTCCCAGAAGCCTTCTTCACTGACTTCATAAGAAGATTTGTAGTACTCAGTGTCAGTCTCTTCACTTGATTCAGATTGAACGGTAGTGACATTGGTAGTTCCTAAGAAGGTGTTGATGGCGTTGACATTGTTGTTACAGATGTAAGTGGCTAAGACTGATACTCCTAAGAGTGAAGCACCAGCAGTTAAAAGGATTTTACTTCCTGTGTATTTTTTTGACATTTCACTTCTCCCTACTCTTTGACGGGTTCTTGTTCTTCTTCAACTTCAACAGTTTCTTCATCAGCGCTATCTCTGACTACAGGGACGAAGATAGAAGCGACGCTAGCAGCGTAAGTGAGAAGATAGAAGATGATAGAAAAGATGAAATCGGTGTTGAAAGAAGTCAAATCGACACCAGTGTAAACAGCAGCGACATAGTTGTAAGCTTGAAGGACGAAACAACCGATAGAAACAGCGCTCAAGATAGTGTTACAAGCGGGGATGAAAGAGGCTTTCATCAAGAAGAAAAGAACGATGTCGACGACGATGATAAGGATGTAACACACCATTGAACCGACATGCTGATAACCGCCAGCATTAGCTACTCCGACACCATACAGAATGAGAGAGACGATGGCGAATAAAAGGGTTGCAAGAACGAGGAAGATACCAGGGCCAAGCGTCTTGATACGATTTTTAAAAGATTCCATTATTCCTCCATATATCTTTGTCGTTTTTTTAGAAAAATAAAACTGGCAAAGTGAAATCAAGTTATTGTAAGAAAGCTGTTTCAAACTTTCCACACAAAAATTACAAAAAATTTTGTTTCTGGCACAGAAAATAGGCTAAATTTTGACAAAATTACAATAAAGTTTACAAAAAATCCTGAGAGATAGGACTTGAAAATAGTTAGCAAAAAGAAAAACAGGCCCGAATGAGCCTGCTTATTCTTTACTGATTTGGAATCTCTAGGTTAGGCGGTGTTAAAGGTGCATTTTTATTCTTATCTTGATAGACGTCAAGACCGGAGTGTTTCTTCTTCTCATCTTTGATAGTGACGAGAATCAAATCGACGAAGGAGATCAAATCACCTAACTTTTCACTAGGTGTGGAGATGATGACTTGTAATCCGAAATATTTGATCAAGGAAGTCGCTTCTTTGAATCTAGAAGCATCCATCTTAGAGAAGGCTTCATCGAAGATGACGAATCTCAAAGTGTTGTCATCTTTCTTGTTGTTGACTCTACAAAGAGAAGCGAAGGAAGCCAAGATAGAGATATAGAACGGAGTCTGTCCCTCACCACCGGATTGAGATTTGAATGATTTATCAAGGGAGATTCTTTGATCACCGCGAAGGACGATCAAGTCGAAGGAAATATAAGTAGTGTAAGTGGTGAAGAGATCAATCGTCTTTTTGATCTGCTCGACTTCATCTCCTCTAGCGCTAGTGGAAGAAGAGATCAAGTTGAAGAGATTCTCCATCGTGTTTTGATATTTCTCAGTGAAGAGAGCTTCCGCATCACCAGTCTGAAGCATCTCAGAGTCCATGATCATGTCATAGTACTCTTTGTAATCTTTTGAAGGTGAGACTTTAAACTCATAGCTATCACGACCGAAACGGCAGTCTTTCAAAGCATCATTAAGCTCATCGATCTGCTCTTGAACAGTCAAGATAGAGCTTCTTAATTGATAGATGAAGTGATCTTTGAACTCTTTGATTGAATTATCGTGAGCGATTTGAATCTTCTGCTCATATTCAGGAAGTAGGACTTGTGAGATGTTCTCTCTTTCTTTTTCAAACTCCGCATTACTGGAATCATCTGTGTAATTGTAAGAGAGATGATAGGTGTTGCAGTAATCAGAACGCAGTCTTAAAAGATTATCCTTGACTGTTCTTAAGCGGTTGGAATTCTGAGTGAACTCTTGATAAGACTTGGTTCTGATCTGAGCGAGAGTGAGACCTTGTTCTTCTAAAAGACGAGAGAAGAAAGGCTCAAATTGAGTGTTGACCAACTCTTTATCATAGTTGTCAAGGGCTTTTTTATATTCTTCAAGACGACTGGAAGTCAAAGGTATCTCCTCGCCGTTGAGACGATTGAGTTCAGATAAGATTCTTCCTCTTTCGGTGAGAATCTCATCTCTCTGTCTCTCTAAGAGGGAGATTTCATCGTTGATCTCCTTGATTCTATCGTTGATATCAGAGATATCACCAAGCTCAGCCTTGTGCATCTCTTTATCGACAGCTTGGATATCTTTATCAAGGATAGCGATCTTATTGGAATTTTCGATATCGTTTTTATAAGTCTCACATTCCTTCTCAGACATGATTGAGATAGTGAGAAGATTCTGCAATTTTGACAAGCACTCATTGTAGAGATTGACCTTGTTAGCTGCGTCTTGATAATCCCTAGAAGAGACATCACTGCTGATATTAGAAGAGGTGCCTAAGAAGAAGTAACGAGCTCTCTTCTTATCGAGATACCAAGTGGCATAAGCTCGATAACCGGTGCAGTCAGAGAGTAAACCGGAGCCAGAAGCTCTCGCTTCTTCAAAGGTGGAACACTTTCTGATTCTTCCGAGAAGATAATCGATATAGACTCTCGCACCAGCATCTTCGGTATCTAAAAGCTCAGCGATGGAGTGAGGATCAGTCTTGATATCGGCCTGTAAAAGCTTCTCAGTATCGACGATTGAGACGCCATAATACTCATACTCATCACAGAGTCCTTTTAAGATCAAGTTAGCTTCTTGATAATAGCGAGGATTGACGAAGAAATTGAATTTCTGGCCGAATAAGACGGCTTCTAAAGCCATCGTCCACTCACCGTCATTGACATTGACTAAATCACAAAGGATATGAAGATAGGCATCGCCATGTCTTCTCTTAAGCTCGTCTTCAAGCCTGTCTTTGATCGTGGTATAGGTAATACCTTTGACTGTCTCAAAAGGCTTAGAACCAGTTTCGATAACACCTTTTAATTGAGTCATGTTCGCCGAGACTGAAAATAACTCATTTTGGATAGTCTGTCTTAAACTGATGGCCTGATTTCTGAGATAGTCCATATCATCTCTGAAGGCTTTGACAGCCGCAAAATCAGTATTTCCGTTATCAAATTCAACGATTAAAGTCTCCGTTTCAGCGACGACTTCACGGCATAAATCCATCAATCTATCAAACTCGGGTTTGACCTTCTCACCCAATTTTTGAGACTTGAATTGAGAATAATAAGTGACGAAAGATAAGCAGCGATCATGATAATCATGGAGATAATTATTAAGGGTAGTCATGACCATATTGACTGCTGAGTTGATAGCATCAATCTGAGCTGTGATGTTCTCTTTCTTCATGTTGAGACGCTCAGTTAAAGAGTAGTTACTAGATTGGGCTTTCTTAGCGTTATAAGAGTCGAGATCCTTCTTCAAATCATTGATCTTATTATCGAGATCATTTAACTCTCTAGAGATCTCAGCGATTCGATCATTACCTTTCTTAAGATTCTCTTCTTGCTTCCTTAAAAGCCGGTTTTGTTCTTCATAACTGACACGGGCAGAAACATAACCTAAAGCTTGGATAGAAATTTGAAGTTTCTGATAGTTATCGAAGTGTTCTTTGATCTTATCTAAAGTCTCTAACTTCGTCCTGAGGTTTTTCGCCTCTATTTCAAGCATCTTATAGGCATCGATCGTCTTTTGCATATCTTCGATATTGACTTTCTTATCAACATCGCAGATGTACTCAGTGATAAAGGAAGCGATATCAGAGATAGGAGCGAAAGCAACCGCCTTTTTAAACAAGTCGAAGTACTTATCAGGAAGATTACCAAAACAAACTTTGATAAAGTTTTTATATTCAGTATCAGTATCAAAGAATTTGAAAGAACCAACCTTATAATTAGCTTTGAAAAATGCTGATAATTCTTTGTATTGCAAAGGTTTAGAAGTAGCAGTGTCAGTCGAGACGAAATTGTTCTTAGGGAAAGGTGCATTAAGATAGAAATAATGCTTATCGATGTTATCGGAACTATCGACATCAAAGACGACACCGACGCTGAAAGTATCATCGTTGACATCATCATAGATCTCAATAGCGACATAAGAGGTGAAATTACCCTTACGGAGATTGATGACTTGTCCGTCGTTAGTGACACCGGTTTGACCTCTTAAATAAGAGATCAAATTACGTCCGGATTTTCCTTTCTCATTGGCGGCTTTGTTGAAGTTTTCCGGTCTAGTCGTACCTAAAATGACGATCTGTAAAGCATCGATGATAGTGGATTTACCAGTTCCGTTAGGGCCGGTTAAGAAAGTGATATTTTTGACATCAGAAGTGGTATTTGTGAAATAGTGCCAGTTGATAAGGCGCAGTTTTATGATGTTTTTCACGTTCAGTCCTCCTTATCATCCTTGACCGGAATATCAACACCCATCTTTAAAGCGACGGGAGTAGCTTCATCATCAGCGCTAGTTCTAACTTCGCTTTGCATACTCACTTGAGCAGGTGAGTAAAGACTTGAGGTATCGCTATCTTCATCATCACCTTTAGTCAAAAAATTATATAAAGCAGTCATCTTCTCAGTAGAGATGATGTATCTGATCGTAGGACGGATATAAAAACTATAAGTCGAGTCTGAATAAGTTCCAGAATGACGGCAGACGACATTATAAGAATCAAGCACTCTTAAAGCAGCTGCGATCGTATTAGCAGAGAGACGTTGACTGACATTAGAAAGTCCAGTTTCGTTAAGGAAAACTCTGAGATTGCTAGCAGTCATTAAAACATTGGCATTTTCCGGTGCCTTTTCTAATTGACCCTCATAATAGGAGCGAAGGGCATAGACGATCAAAGTGGTGACGGTATCAAAACGCATGTGATTCTTATCGATAGCTGAGACGATGTAGATGAGACCCTCATCATTGACCTTGGTGATATCGATATCGATATAGGAGAGATAGTCTTCGATCATCGAGAAGTTCTTCTCGATGAAAAGGAAGGTGGGATTGACCTTGAACATCAGACTTCTCTGGTCATAATCCATCCTCAGTATGTATTGATGGTGGAGAAGCTCATTGATGGCTGAAGAGAATAGTGCTCTATCTCCACGGGTGAGTTTTTCATACTCTTCTTGAAACATTCTTGCCGTGCTCCTTTTTCTTTGTAAACCTGTATAAAGGCAACAGGAAATTTTCATACTCGACTTGATCTGCGATCTTCTCAGCTACATAAGGGATAGAGCCATGCATCGCCTTGATGATAGCTAAAATCCACATGACCAAGTTATCTAAGGTGCTTAGATCCACATCCGTGGTGTCCATCTGATCTCTCCCTTTCAGGTTAGCTTCGATGAATTTGATGATAGTATCATCAGAGAAACGGATGACATCCCTATCCAAGAACTGATTCATCATCGCCGATTGTTCTTCAAAATCAAAGGTATCATCAATAGGTAAGAATTCGCTTTCTTCCGCTTGAGCACGCTTGAAAGGCATCGTCAATGAACCTGAATCAAGATACCCCTGACGATTGAGAAGCAAAGTGTCAGTCGCCTTGTTGATGATCGGCATCTCTTCATATTTCAAAGCTGGATTTCCCTGAATCTCAGTGGCCATCGCTAAGATGATTTTATCGATCTTTCCTTTAGTAGTCTTATCAGAGGAAGCTAAGTAATTGACTTTCTTCTCGACGGCTTGCGTGTACTTAGCATTAGCGGCATCGATCTGTTTAAATTCAGCAGTGAGACGAGAGAAGATGTCGATGATATCTTGAATCATCTTCATGATGTGAGTGATGAGCTCTTCCTCACTCTTCTTGCTGTTGATAGCTTCTTTCCTAGCTTCTTTGATTAAGATTGTCATAATTCTCTCACTCTTGAGCCATCTGTTGAGAATAGTGATAGTAGGTTGAGAATAAAGACCTAAAGCATCGAAAGTTTTCATCGGGTGATAGTATCTATCAGCAATCAAGACACGATATTCATCAAAGTGCTGTTTTAAAGCGACATTAGGATCTAAAACCGTCGTCAGTCTGTTTCCGAAGACACAGATCTGTTGTTTGAGCAAAGTGACGGCCATCTCGATAGCATCAGCGTTATTTCTAGCGTTGACTAAAGAGCGATACATATAGTCGTCTTCTTTCTCATCTTCCATGCTCAGTTCAGCATAAGTTTGATGGACTAAAGGCAGATAACTTCCGATATCAGAAGTCAGCTCATCTAAAATCTTAAGAAGCTGAATCGAATAAGCAGGTATATAAATGAATTCGACATTATTTCTCTCAGCATTCTTGGCGACGATGAACCATCCGCAAGCGGAAAGCTTTCTGATGATATAGTTGACTTTCTCGTTGAGCTCAGAATCACTAGTCTCAACAGAAATGACCTGATCTTCGTCCTTATCATCGAGTTGATCTGTCTTGATATTAAAAAGACCCATCAACTCTTCCCCCTGCGATCTAAGCAAAGCGGCAAAGTCACTCTTCTTAATATCGTTCTTATAAGTTTTTATGCAATGATAGAGACAGATGAGGGCGAAAGCGTATACAGATTTATATTTCCTTGATAATGGAGAAAATAATTCTCCGGGAATCCTATCAAATAATCTAGCCAAGATGATAAACCTTTCACTTTTTCCAAAAAGCATTATAGCTGAGCAGTATTGATAATTACAATAAAAGAAAAATATTTTTTTCTTTGAGCTAAAACACTAATTTTAAAAAAACAACTTACTTTTTTTGGATGTGTGTACAAGCCGCCTAAAAGCCCTAAACCAAAACAGCTTATTTAAGTGTTATAATGTTTGACATGGAAAAATCACGAGTTTTTAGACACGAGAAAAAATCACGTGTCATTGAGGTCGATCTCTTAAGAGGCTTTCCGATTTTTATAGTCGTCCTCTACCACCTCAGCGTCGATATGACTATGATCCCTTCCATCGCATCTAATTATTCGAAAGTCATCGTCAACTATCCAACTCTCGAAAGTTTAATCTCGTTTTGTGGAGCGCTTGGATCAAACAGCATCGTCCACACTTATCTCGTGCCACTCTTTGCGGGTATGTTCCTTTTTGCCTGCGGTATCTCTTGTGCCCTCTCTAGAAGCAATCTCAAGCGAAGTTTGATCCTCCTTCTTCTCTCTCTCCTTCTCTCTTTAGGAACGCTAGCTCTTTCATACATCTTAGGAATGGATCTTTTCATCCCTTGGGGAATCCTTCACATCATGGGCTTCTCGGTTTTGATTTATTCTCTGATGGAATTACTCGCTACTAAAGTCTTCAAGAAAAAGATGCATCCTCTCATCCCACTGGCTATCGGACTGATCATCTTCTTTGTTGGTCTCATGTTACAAAATGGTATCAACATCAATGGTCGCTCTTATACTTGGCCGAGTAAAACAATAACTCTCTCTAATCTCTCTTCTCCTTTAGATATCATCTTATCGGCTTTAGGTATCTATAAGAACAATGTTGACTGGTGGCCGATTCTTCCTTTCATGGGTCTCATCTTCATCGGTATCGGAATAGGACTAGCTTTATACGGAGAGAAAAAGACTTCCTATCTCAAACCAGGTTTATATCAAATTCCTTTAAAACCTTTCGCCTTCATCGGTTCACATACCCTTTGGGTTTATATCCTTCATCAACCTATAGCTCTCATCGTCCTTGTCTGTGTGATGTA
Source organism: uncultured Clostridiaceae bacterium (assembly GCA_964427595.1). Lineage (GTDB taxonomy): Bacteria > Bacillota_I > Bacilli_A > RFN20 > CAG-288 > Enterosoma. Next base: position 45,949 of record CAYRUQ010000005.1, read on the forward strand.
TGGGTTAGGTTTCAGAATATAGGTATCAATAATGGACATAACTAAAAGAGAGACCCTTTACACGACAGTTGAATTATTTAGAGAAAGCAAACATGTCGCTTTATATTTCAATTCAAAAGAAATTCGTTTCCATGAATTTCTCAAAAGAGTAAATGTGACAGCTGATAAACTCTTTTCACATGGGATCAGAAAGGATAGTGTAGTCGCTCTACTCTCACCTAATGTCCCAGAAGCTATCATCACTCTTTATGCACTATCTAAAATCGGAGCAATCGTCTCTCTTCTTCATCCTTTATTACCACCGGAAGTTTTAAATGAATCAATCAAAGAAACTAAGACCACTCACTTCATCGTCCTTGATGTCTTAGCTTACAAATATCAAGAAGTCTTAAAGAAGAATGATGTAGATACTCTCTTAATCAGCGCCTATCCTGATCTCTCTCTTGCTATGAAGCTAGGTTTTAAAATCAAATACAAAAAAGAGCTCTCTTTAATCGATAAAACTAAATATATAAAGGATATAGATTCTTCTTTGAAAGCAGAGCTCAATCTCGATGGCGAGAAAGCAGCTTTTTATCTTCGTTCAGGTGGAACGACAGGAAAAAGTAAGATCGTTGTTTTAAGTGAGAAAAGCATCATCTTCGTCACTTCAAAATCAAAAGAGATTTTATGTCATGATACCACTGGAAAATCGATGATCGGTCTTCTTCCTATCTTTCATGGCTTTGGTCTTGCTATGGGTATCCATGCTCCTTTATCAAATGAAGCAGCGACTGACTTGATGATTTCTTTTAATGCTAAAAAGGTCATCAACGACATCAAGAAGAATCATCTCAATGTTCTTTTGACTATCCCTTATATGACTGATCGACTTCTTCTTAATAAGAAGTTCTCAGGTAAGAAACTGAAGAATCTAATCGCTACTTTCATCGGAGCTGATAAACCTGAAGAGAGACTTTTTGAAGCTTTCGACAATAGGATGAAAGAAGCTGGTAGTGATTGTAGACTTCTTCAAGGTTATGGATTGACAGAAACTGTCACTGTCAATTATGTCAATACATTAAAGAACAACAAGATAGGATCAGTCGGAAAAGGACTCTTTGGAGTAAAGACAAAAATCATCAATCACGAAGTCTCTTATGAAGAACCCTTAAAGGCTGGAGAGATAGGTGAGATCTTGATCTCTTCTCCTTCCTTATGTCTTGGTTATTTAAATAGTGATGTTCAACCTTTTTATATAGATGAAAATGGTGAGAAATGGCTTAAAACTGGAGACATCGGTTATTTAGATGAAGAAGGGTATCTCTTCTTCATCAATAGAGCTAAGGATGTTTATAAGATCTCCGGATATAATGTCTTCCCTTCTGACATCGAAAAATACGCTGATGAAGTAAGAGGAGTCAAATCCGCAGCAGTCACATATGTTGATGATGAAAAACATCCTTATTTCATCCTCTATGTAGAGAGTGATAGAGAAGATAAAGAACAATTAGAAAGAGAAATAAAAGAGCATTTAAACCAGTACCTGTTTAAATACTCAATACCTGAAAAAATAATTATAACTAAGAAACTTCCTAGAACCGAAATAGGTAAAATAGACAGGAAAAAACTTAATACTCTTAATTAGAAGTGTTTGGTAATAATAATACTTTTTGAGCTTTTTTATCAGAAAAATGATTGAGTTTTTTCACATACTCCAAATCAAGTTTTCTCATATTTTCGACTTCTTTTCTGATCTCGTTTTGAACATAATCAGCGATCTCTTGAGAAGTCATATGTTCGTAATCTTGAGGATAAAGAGGCTTTAAAAATGTGATCTGAATCGGATACTTTTTATAGTGATATTTTTGATAAAGAACTCTATCAGTCATATAAAAAGCAATCGGGACTATCGGAAGCTCTCTTCTCGTGGCGATTTTAAAAGAACCAGCATGGAAAGGAAGCATCTCAAAATCAGGTCTTTTACTTCTTGTTCCCTCAGGGAAAACACAATAAGAGAGTTCAGGATACTCTTGTAAATCATTATCAATCTCACGGAAGACTTTGATCTCACTTCTCAAGTCCATTCTATCGATGAATCTGCTACCAATAAGATCCGCAATAGGTCCGATAATCGGCATTTTTAAGACTTCTTGTTTTGCTAAGAAACAAACAGGATAAGGCATGATTGTAAGAAGAGCAATCGGGTCAAAGTTAGCAGTATGATTTCCATAATAAATGGTCTGCTGAGATGAGATATTCTCTCTTCCTTTGACGATAAATTCACAATGGAAAGATGATTTATTGACTTGTCTTATCAATTTTTGAGAGATGGAATAACGGGTATGTAAATCATACTTTTCCTTGTGCTTTCTCATCTTCAGAATCTTAGGATAACGAGTGATTAAATGAGGAATAGCACTCAAGACGATACGGACATACTTGATCATTGTTTGTTCCTCTTATTCTTGATGAAGATATTGAGTGATAAGCCGCTGATGATCGCTAAGCGGATGTAATAATCGTTATGTTCAACATTGCCTGCATCAGTGAAGACGAGATTGACATAGTCATCAAAATTATAAGTGAAAGAGTTCTTAGTAGGATTGAAGATGAAATAAGCTTCAAAGTCCGGATATATATAATTGATCTTGATAGCATTATAAGCTAAGTTTTCAAATGAGATGTGCTTATCAATCTCATTTAGATTATCAATCATTCCGAAGAATCTCTTTTTAAAAGCTATGACATCTTTAAAGAACAAAAGAAGGCTGTTTCTATGATAAGCGGTCTGATAATCAAATCCATTGACCTCATCACCAGCGTTATAAGAATTACCTTGTCCACCTTTTGATAAACCGACTTCCTGTCCTTGATGGAAGAAAGAGATACCACTTGAGAAAGCGACAGCAGCGTTGATCATCTTGATTCTCTTGAAGATCTCTTCCTGAGTCTCATCCTTACAACAGACTGATAACTTGTCATAAAGAGTGTGGTTATCATGACATTCAACATAGTTAATTGATTGAAGAGGAGTAGCAAAAAGCGGAGCAAAAGCAAGTGCGATAGCTGAACCTAAATAGACATGTTTGAAACCATCGATATAGTTAGTATCGCCAGAAAGATAACCCTTTAATCCTAAAGAAGATGTGCTACCTTTGACGATATCTCTAAAACGATCATTGAAAAAGGCGACATCTTTGAGCTGATATGAGTTTCCAATATCAGACTTCTTATCACCAGGTAGGGCAGTAGGAAGATTCCAACCCTCTCCATAAATCAAAGCATCCGGTCTCTTTTTCTTAACTTCTTTGACGATAAGATTGACGGTATCTACATCTAATATCGAGATAAGATCGAATCTGAAACCATCTGCATCAAAGAAATCAATCAGATGAAGCAGGGAGTCGATAATAAGCTTTCTAGCCATGTAATGGCGGGATTCAATGTCGTTTCCACAGCCAGAGCCATTGGAATTATTGCCGTTATTATCAGTTCTGAAATAATACTTAGGAACGAGAAGATTAAGAGAGTTGAATTCGACACAGAAGACATGGTTATAAACGACATCAAGTAAGACCCTTAATCCCTTTGCGTGAAGTGAAGAAACGAGGTTTTTAAATTCTTTTACACGAGCATAAGGGTCAGCAGGATCAGATGAATAAGAGCCCTCTAAAGCGAAGAAGAAATAAGGATCATAACCCCAGTTATAAGCGGTACTCGGTCTTTGTTCATCAATCGTATGAAAATCTAACACTGGTCCTAATTGAACATGACTGACACCTAAAGAAGAGATGTAATCGATGCCGATAGGATTACCTTTTTTGTCTGTAAGTCCATCTCTTGATAAAGCATTAAAAGTGCCTTTATCTTCTAAAGATGTTTTAGAAGTCATATCTCTGACAAAGCATTCATAGATAACGGCGCTTAATGGTTCAGTGAAGGAAGGGAGTAATTCCCTATTAGTCTTTATCTGTTTGACCTTCTTAGGATTGATAACATAAGCGATTTTTGAGTTAGTTCCTAATGAATATGCATAAGGGTCGACCACATCCTTAGTCTCACCAAAGATAGTGATAGTAAAAAGATAAGAAGCTTCATCAAGATCTCCTGACACTTCATAAGAGAAGACACCAGTCTCTCTATCAGGAATCATCTCAAAGATCTCTCTTGTCTCTGAATCTTTTCTTTTGATCTTCAAAAGCATCGCTTCAGCAAAAGGCGAGAAGACTCTGAATGTGGTCTTTTTAGAAGAGTAAATAGCACCTAGTGCACCATCAAAACGATACTTTTTTTCAAAGCCTTCACTCTGAGCGAGATAAGAGATATCTAAAGGTATGAAATAATTCTCGCTAGTTTTAATCTCATACTTCTTGCCGGGGACATAAACGAAATCATGAATGATCAAAGTGTAGATGAAAGTCGACTGGGACTCACTTTGACTGACCGGAATGATGTCCATGATAAATTTGTCATTTTCAAAGAGAGAAAAGACTTTTTTAGGAGAGATGTAGAAGTCTTTGCTGATCGTCACTTCGATCACATTGTCGCTTTTGGCTGTGGCTAGAAGTAATGGTTTTCTCATATAAATATTCCTCAATCTTGATACAGAATAACGATAGCTACGGCATTTTGATCATGGGAGAGAGAAACGAAGGCTTTCAGCGGTTTGCAGTCAAGTAGCAGGGATGGTTTACCACTTTCATCTTTTCTTAAAGTCAAACGTCTGTAATCGACCATCTTATCAGAACTAGCTTTGACATAAGCTTCTTTGATAGCGAATCTAGAAGCTAGATAAGAAGCTTTATCTACACTAGCTATATACTCAGCAAACTCACTTTCAGATAAGACTCTTTTAGCGATATCTTCTTTGTCTTCAAAGCGAGAAATACAGGCGGTATCAACGCCAACACCGATGATCGTCATTTCTTTTTCAAGTAGAAGATACTTCTCGGGAAAGTCATGAAATCAGCGGTGAAATTCTTAAACGATTTATAGTTCATCTTACTAGTAGCAGCAATAAGACCGGTATAAGGCATATTATTGGCATAAGCGCTAGCGAAATTGAAGAACAAATCAGAAGGTGAAACCAAAGTTCCTAAACTCTTAGCATAGTAATTCTCGATGATGCTAGAGAAGACGGAATGGCTCAATTTCTTATTCAAATGAGTGAAATAATTAGTCAAATAAGTCTTTAAAGCCACGCCTTTCTCACTTCTGAATTGAAGGAGTAAATAGGAGTCTTCACCACCTTGTTTAAACTCGCAATTGATAAGTTCACAAGAGAATTCTTCCAAGTTTTTTAAGAATTCCGGGTTCTTTCTGAAATAGATATCCATGAAGACTTCATAAACGTAAAACATCAATTGGCCATACTTTTGATAGATCTGTTCACGAGAGAAGAACTTGACTCCTAAAGTCAAAATCGAAGCATCGATATCTTCTCTTTCTTCCTCTTCATAACTCTCTTTGACAGCTGTGTAATTCTCTTCGTACTTACCTTCTTTACTATCCGGATAAGTGTTTCCTAAAAGTTTTAAAGATTCCACTCCTTTTAAAACGGCATCATTAGTGTAATCACCGATGATGAAGAGAGTGATATTAGCAGGTGTGTAATACTTCTGCAGGTATTTCTTTAAAGCAGAGTAATGAATCGAAGTCAAATCAGCTTCTGAAGGGATGATTCCATACTTGATAGGAGAAGAGAAGAAGAGGTTATCAACTGTCTTTTTAGCTGAATAAGTGAGATCAGTCAAAGGATCGGCTTTGATCGTTTTCTTCACTTTTTCGATATCTTCTTCCGAGAAAGAAGAAGGGACTAAGCTTTTCAATAATTCTCTAAAAGGTTCAAAGACATCACCTAAGGTATAAACAGAGAAAATCGTGTAAGAGAAATCAGTATGACTCTTTAATACGACACCTTTCTTTAAGAAATTATCTTTGACCTCATCACGAGCGAGAACTTTTTCAAGGACATAAGGAGTTCCGAAAGGAATCTTGGATTTATCGATCTGTAAATCACGTTTAAATCCGCCTTGAGCGATATAAACACCAGCGCCTCTAACTTGGTTCTTAGAAGGTATAAAAATCAGTTTGAGACCATTATCAAACTTCTGTTCATAGAAAGGACAAAATACATGTCCGTAATCAGACTTGATCATGAAGCACCTCCACAAGCGACGACGATAGCTTTGATAGAAGCGCTCTTGCTGTATTCAAGAAGCAAGTCTCTATCTTCAGAAATCTCGAGGAAATCATCACCTGATAACCCGAAAGCATGAGCTAATAAGAAACGTTTGAGAGTCATCTCTTCATCGAGTTGAAGATTCAATCTCTTCTCTTGGTTATATAAAGTAGCTTCATCAAAATACTTTTGGACTTTTTCAGGGAGAGCAGTCTCAATACCGAGTATTCCATTCTTAGCTAAGTACTCGCCTTTGTTTTTAAGAGTACTCACTAACAAAACAGGATGAGAAGCATCGATGTAATCGATTGAGACATTTGTCTCAGCTCCTAAATGACTAAGGCTGTGTTCCTGATAAAGGAGAGATAGTGATCTTAAGAAGGTCTCAAAAACATCCATTTCCTTGAATGTCTTAAGAGTCGGTATTTCAAAGATATAAGCGACAGCTTCATCTGAGATTTCTTTGCTATTGATTGTGTTATAACCGATGATTGTTGAAACATCAGTCACGCTATCTAAAAGAGAATTATACTTAGTTAGAGGAGGTAACTCCTTCTTCAAAGGCTTTCCAAAATAAAGAAGCTCGCCTTTCTTATTGTCTCTATAGGTTTCAAAAGCTTGGTTGACTTGAGAAACTGAGACTCTTGAAATCTTCTCATGAGAAAGATAAGGAGCAGAATAAAGACAAGATAAAGATGCTCTTAAAAGATGAATAGCTTTCTTATTCTCTTTCTTGGTTTGATAAATAAGAGAAGCTTTGAGATTTTCAAACGACAAGTTATCGACTTTAAAACCAGAAGAGAGGATCTCTCTTTGAATCTCGACCCCTTTGGTATAAGGGTTAGTGAAGATATATCTTAAAGCTTGATGTTCAATCTGAGTCAACGAAGCAAACAAAGCGAACTTATCACCCCTAGAGAGAAGAGAAAATTTGATGTTCAAATCCGCTAAAGAAGAGAAGTCTTCTTTCTTCTCAAGCTTTGGATACTCGCTTAAAAGCTTGGAGAGAACAACATAAGTTTCCGCCTCTTCTTTAGGAAGAGAATCAATCTGAAGGATATGTCTTTTAGCGAGTGATTCGCTATAGAGATAATTATTTTTGATAGCCATATCAATCCTCCATCGGTCGACGTTGAACGACGATATTTTTACCACCTTGAATGGCTTGGATGATACCTTCAGTTCTCAATTTGGCGATGACTTGATCGGTCTTGGAATAAGAGATAGAGAAGTTTCTCATGATGTTGGATTTAGAGACGATACCAGTCTTCATGACATAGTCTTTGATCTCTTCGTAAAGATCTTCAAATGACTGAGCTTTTCCGACGCTAGGACCTTCATCTTGTTCAACTTCAAGCTCTAAGAAATTAGGATCATAAGAAGGATCACCAGCATTAGCATGGAGATAATCGACGACTTTTTGAATATCTTCTTTAGAGACGAATGGAGATTGACATCTGATCAAGGACTTCTTACCAGGGCACTTGAAGAGAAGGTCACCTTTACCGATTAGAGTCTCAGCTCCGTTCTCATCAAGGATGACACGAGAGTCGACACCACTTGAGCAGGACAAACCGATACGACAGACGATGTTTCCTTTGATGACCATAGGGATGACTTCTTTACTAGGTCTTTGAGTGGCGATAATCAAGTAGATACCAGCTGCACGAGCTTTCTGTGTGAGTCTTTGGACATAGCCTGCGACATCCTCACCACCTGTTTGCATCAAATCAGCAAATTCATCGATGACACAGACGACATTAGGCATCTCTTCTATCTGGTCTTCTCTTCCGATTCGCTTTTCTTGATATTCAGCAATCTTGACACAGTGCCACTTAGATAAAACCGAATAACGTCTATCCATCTCTTCACAAAGCTTTGATAAAGCGACGATCGCATTAGAAGCATCAGTGACGACTGGGCAGAAAAGGTGAGGTTCTAACTTATATTGATCAAATTCGACTTGTTTAGGATCGATGAGTATCAACTTCAATTGAGAGGGATAGTTTCTCATGATCAAAGTCAAGATCATTGATTGAACTAAGACCGATTTACCTGAACCAGTCGTACCAGCGACAAGAAGGTGAGGCATGTCGTTTAAGGGAAAATTGACGATATTACCAGAGATATCTTTACCGATGGGAAGTAAAAGACTATCTTTCGTATTTCTTTCTATCTCACTGAAGACTTCCTTGAAAGGAACAGTCATCGGAGCAGCGTTTCCAAGTTCGATACCGGAGGTGGAACGCCCCTCGACGACCGTCTCGATTCTGACTGACTTATCACCGTTTAATGCGATTTGTAAATCGTTGACTAAAGAAGCTAATTTATCACTTCTCACACCAGGTTCCATCTGGATGTTGAATCTGGTGACAGAAGCACCGATCGTATAAGAGACAGCCTTAGCTTGGAAGTGGAAGTTCTCAAAGAAATTGTTGATAACCTTAGCTTTCTCTTGCGCAGCTTCCGAGTTAGTGATCAGCTTAGCGGAGTCATCGATATCTTCAAAGAGAGTATCATCAGGAAGCGGATAATCATAAACTCTCGGCTTGTTAGAGACATATTTATAAACAGCAGCTTTCTTGGCATCTTTCTCTGCTTTGATTCTAGCTTCTTCTTCCTCTCTCTTTCTTCTTTGAATCTCAAAATATCTCTGCTCAAGATATTCTTCAGTTTCAAGAGGTGCTTTAACTTCTTCCTCAGCCGGCTCAGGTTCAGGAAGATCGACTTGGAATTCCATCGGTCCTATCTTCTTCTCACCATAAGCTCTCGCCTTAGCTGCTTGAGCTTCTAAAGGATTGACTCTGTTGACACTCGTATTTTGAGGAGCACCCGCTGCTAAGAAAGCATCAGGACTGATATCATCTTCATCTAAAACCGGTCTAGGTTCTTGAGAAGAAATAGGAGCTTGAGTTGCCACTTCCACTTTAGGTTGATAAGTAGTCGTCACAGTAGAGCTTGAAGTATTAGCGCTCTTAAAAGCTTGTGCCTTTCTAAGAAGGATATCTTTCTCATCTTGCGAGAGATTGAAATGTGTATTTTCGTTTGTCGTCTTATAAGAAACAGTTTCCTGAACACTAGGTTGTGTTTCTAATGCTTGATTTTCTACTGGTGCAGTTGAAGAAACAAAAGCACTTTGAGTTGAAACCTGTCCACTTTCAAGTTGAACACTTGAGGGTTTATTTTCATCAGTTTGAGAAGTTTCAAGTTGACTCTTCAACTGAGTGAAAGTAGAAGCTGAAGAGATAAACGCACTTTGAGCTGAGGAAGTAGTAGCACTTGAAGGAGCACTCTCTTCAACAGCAGGACTAGAAAGTGTTTCTTCAACTTTTTGAGTTTGAGAAAGAGCTTTCGTCTCCTCGATGAAACTAGCTTGAGTAGTACGACCAAAACCTTCTCCACCTAAAGGAGCTAATAAAGAAGGATCGACAGTCTTTTTAACAGGAGCTTCAGGAATAGTCTCTTTCACCTTTTCAGGAGTATTGCTCTTTTGGAAAGGAGAATGATATTCAGCTTCCATCTTGTTCTTTTTTCTCTGTTTGATGATGTTTTTAATCGGTGAGAAAAGAATGAAGAATACAGCTAAAGCAAGAACGACACTATAAATAACGATAGCACCTATAGATGTGAGAACATCACCAAGTAGAGAGAGAAGAGCAAGTCCGATAAAACCACCACCTAAATCAACAAGTCCAGAAGAAGGGGTAGGAGAGAAAGCTTCAGGAGAGAAGACGGCCATCCTCTCCCAGTAGATAGTTGAGAAAGTAACATCCTCACTCGCTTCAACCGCTTGATAAACCTGGTAGGAGCAAAGAGAGAGAACCATCAAGAAAAGAAGAAGACCACCAAGCCATTGAAGGATATGACCTTTGAATTTGAAGAAAGAACCTTTGATCAATAACCAGAGTCCACCAACTAAAAAGCCGATCAAAGCAACTGGATAAAGAAAGCCGAATAAAAAGCCTAATCCATAAGTGAGAAACTCGCCTAAAAAGGTCTGATTAGTAGATCCGATAATCGCTAAACAAATAAAAACAATTCCGACACAACGAACAATCAATGAATTGCTCGATTTATTCTTTTTTGTTTCATTACTTTCCATCTATAGATACCCTTAAATGCACTAGTAAAGTATACCACAGTAAGACCTTCATTCTTTCAGTAATCGAAATTTTACAAGAGAAAAGAAAACAGAGTTAAAAAGAGACTTTTTTTCTCTTTGAGAAAAGAAAAAGCTCAGGTCGATGAAAATCAACATGCTTGAGCTTCATTGATGGACTTAAAAATCTTCAGTTTTGATTGACGAATTTTACAAAGCGAAGAAGACCTTCTTTTCCTTCCTCATTCTGCTTATAAACACCAGCGCATTCCAAAACTTTCTTGAAGACTAAACCAGTCTCTTTTTCAAGGATAGAATCGATGTTATCAGCAGTGACTTTATAATTCTTGATAAAGCTATCAACCCAAGTCTTATGCTTGTTAGCAAGTTCATCAGTAGCGAGATCTTTATCAGCAAGAATAGCCTCTTTGACAGCATTGAGTTCATTTTTCAATCTTGAAGGAAGAACAGCTAAGCCCATGACTTCTATAAGACCGATGTTCTCTTTCTTGATGTTCCATAACTCCTGGTGAGGATGATAGACACCAAGCGGATATTCATCAGTCGTGATGTTGTTTCTCAAAGCTAAGTCAATCACATACTCATCATTCTTCTTATGAACGATAGGGGTGATCGTATTGTGCTTGACTCCATCAGTTTCAGCATAGATGAAGGATTTCTCATCAGTGTATGAACGCCAAGCATTTAATATCTTGACTGATAAAGATATGAGTCGTTCAGGATCACTACTTTTAAGTCTGATATCACTGACTGGCCAGTGCAGGAAAGATGCTTTAACATCTTCATATCCTCTAAAAGAGATTTCACAGACATCATCAGCTCTAAACATCGGGAACACATATCTTCCGCCTTGGTAGTGATCATGAGTGAGAATCGACCCACCTACAATAGGAAGATCAGCATTAGAACCGAGAATATAGTGAGGGAAGAGCTTGACGAAAGCAAACAGATGCCTGATAGCTTTTTCGTCAATCACCATCGGTATATGTTTCTTATTAAAGACGATACAGTGCTCGTTATAGTAGCTATAAGGAGAATATTGTAAGAAGAAATCATCACCATCTAACTTGATAGGAATGATGCGGATAGTCTCTCTAGCAGGATGGTCGACTCTTCCACGATATCCTTCATTTTCAGCACAAAGCTGGCATTTAGGATAATTGGATTGTTTCATCGTCTTAGCAGCAGCGATAGCTTTAGGATCCTTCTCAGGTTTAGAGAGATTGATAGTTATATCTAAGTCTCCATATTCAGTCTCAGTCGTCCACTTCAAATCTTTCTTTATACGATAGGAACGGATATAATCGGTATCTTTAGAGAACTGATAATACCAATCAGTACAACTTTCAGGCGAATTCCAATACTGGTTATAAAACTGAGTGATGACTGAATCAGGACGAGGAGTGAAGCAGTTCATAACCTTAGTATCAAAGAGGTCACGATAAACGACAGAATCATTTTCTAACAGATTATTAGAGACTGCATAATCAAGAATTCCCTTGAGCGTTGTCTCTAAATCAACATTCTGATATTCGTCTTCAGGTTCAACATATTCATCGATATTAAGAACATCTAACAGCAAGTTGATTGAATAAGTTATCTCATTTTCAGAGATGAGATATCTCTCGAGAGCATAGGTAGCCAATTGTTTAATCAGTTGATAAATTGTCATCAGAATAACCTCCTGACTCCATCGCTAGGTTCTAATACTGAAAAAGTAGCAGTCAGCTTAGTCTGATTCTTATATTCTGCACCGACTTTGGCGATGAATTCATCAATGTATTCATCCTTGACGATCGAGACGGTATTTCCACCCCAGCCTCCGCCAGTCTCTCTTGAACCATAGACACCTTTCTGATTTCTAGCTTCATCAACTAAAACATCGATTTCAAAACAAGTGGCATCGTATTGATATCTTAACGAATCACCTGATTCATTGATCAGCTTTCCAAAAGTCTCGATATCATTGTTCTCTAAAGCAGCGATCGCTCTTCTCGTCCTATCTTCTTCATAGATAGCATGTTCAGCTCTCAGTTGAGCAACAGGTGATTTGATTAAATGACGATAAGTTTCAAACTGAACAGGAGTTAATTCACAAAGAGCTTTGATATCCAATTCTTTTTGAAGATCAGCTAAAGCTTCTTCACACTCTCTTCTTCTATCGTTGTAGTGCGATGAAGAAAGAGAATGAGGTTTGTTGGAGTTAGCGACGATGATCTTGCATCCTTTTAAAGTGAGTGGGATATAACGGCATTCTAAAGTGCCAGTGTTGAGATATAAAGCATATCCTGCTTTTCCGTTAGCACAGGCATATTGATCCATGATTCCACAATTCATACCGTTGAAATTGTTCTCAGCATATTGACCGATTAAAGCGATATCGGTATTTGAAACTTCAACTCCACAGGTGTCTTTGAGCATCAAACCGGTGACGACTTCTAAAGCGGCTGATGAAGAAAGACCAGAACCTGGGATATTCCCATGAACTAAGATGTCATATCCTTTTTCAATCTTGAAGCCTCTTTTACCAAAGGCCCACATGACACCTCTAGGATAATTAGTCCAATCATGTTTTTTATGGAAAACTAAATCATCAAGACTGGACTGAGTGATTCCATAACGTTGAAAATTAGTGGAATAAAAACAAAGCTTACGATCTTCTCTTTGTCTAGCGATGATCGTATTTCCAGCTGTGATCGCACAAGGGAAGACATGTCCTCCGTTGTAATCGATGTGTTCACCGATGAGATTGACACGACCAGGTGCAAAATAACCTCTGATATCACCTTCAGGTCCGTAAAGTTCCTTAAACAATTGAGTCAATTCTTCGATAGTCATGTATTCCACCTCGCTGAATGCGCTTTACACAAAAATTATACTTTGCTCGCCGATATCAAACAACTTGCAAATGCGGTAAACGACCGATAAAAAGCCGTTTTGGCAAGGTTCATTTAATTGAAAACTGATTTTAGTCTTGTATTACCTGTCTTTCGCCAATTTTAATCAAAATGTAGTGCTTTTTAGCTTACTTGAGAA
>CAYRUQ010000006.1:0-58598 GCA_964427595.1 uncultured Clostridiaceae bacterium
ATTGATTTTAAGTATCGCTGTAAAATTTTGAGTTTTCTTAGGTTTAGAAAGGAACCATACTGAATTATGAATAAAAATTTGTTTTTCTTTGCGTTGATGATGTTTTCCTGCTTTTTATTGTTGAGCGGTTCAATAATATATGTCAGTGAAATTCCTGCTTCATTTGGTTTCTTTGCTTTATCAGGTGTTTTTTGTCTTGTTGGAATTTTAGGCTTTATTTTCCTTACTAAAGATAAGAAGAACGAGTAATAAAAACGCTAAGTAAATTAAAGCTACAATCAGTATTTGTGATTTTTATAACTCCAGACTATTCGGATCTAATAGAAAGTTAATAAGACCTATAGTGACAATGCCCTCCTCATCAGTGATAGGACGGATATTATCTTTTACTACGATTATTTTCTTAAAAGAATCACCGACTTTATTTAGAGAACGTTTTTCTTGATAAAGTTTTTCTTCAGTAGGCATTTCATAAGCTGACTGAATGTAATATTTTTTGTTGCCTTTATTAGCGATGAAGTCGATTTCGAGTTGTTTTAGTTTTCTTTTACCATCGATAGTTTCTTTGCTTTTAACAACGCCTACATCAACAGAATACCCACGAACTTTCAATTCATTGAAGATGATATTTTCCATGATGTGATTCTCTTCTATCTGTCTAAAATTAAGACGGGCATTACGTAAACCAACATCAGTCATATAGTATTTAAGTGGGGTTTCAAAATACTTTTTGCCTTTTATGTCATAACGTTTAGCACTAGCAAATAAGAAAGCATCACTTAGATAATTAAGATAGTTTTTAACAGTTGCATCACTGATTGATTTTCCTTTAACGCTCTTCAAAGTATCAGAAATCTTCTTTGGATTAGTAAGTGATCCGATAGCTGAACAAAGGAAATCAACAATAGAATCCATCTCATCTGGATGCTGAATGTTGTTTCGTTCGACTATATCTGAAAGATAAACCTTAGAAACGAGATTCTTCAAATAATTGATTTTCTGTTCTTCGGTATTTCGTTCAAAGAGTGCAGGCATGCCACCATATAGCGAATACTCGTTCCAAGCCTCATATTTATCTCCACCTTTTGCTGAATAAAACTCACTGAATGATAACGGATAAACTCTCACTTCATCTCCTCTGCCACGAAATTCAGTAAGAATGTCACTTGATAGGAATCTTGAATTACTGCCAGTCACATATACATCGAGAGTCTTTTTATATAAATATCCGTTTAAAACAGCTTCAAACGAGCCCAATTGTTGAACTTCATCTAAAAGAAGGTAATATTTTTCACCATCAATAAGTTTGCTTTTGATATATGCCGAAAATTTATGTGGATCAACTTTGCGTTTGTTTTCAGCAAGGTCTAGCATGTTTTCGCCAATCTTTTCAAGATCATCTTCTGAATCAAAAGCGAATTTGATGATGTGGTTTTCATCAATACCTCGACTGAGTAAGTATTCACCGAAAATATCAAAAAGCAGGACGGATTTCCCACATCGACGAAGACCGGTTATCACTTTGATTGAACCATTATGCATTCTGTCGATCAGTCTTTGTAAATACAGATCTCGTTTTATCATATTTATCACCTAAATAGAAAATAATGGACATGTCCACTTTTTTCGAAGTCAACTGTATTGTAATGTTATTTTTTTACTCGTCAAGTAGAGAAGAATAAAGAACTGAAATTTGACTATCTTTGAAAGGGTGTTTTCTTGTGTTATATTGAAAGCGGAAATACTACTTTTTATTTTGCTTCTACTAGTCAAATCAATTAAAAATCTCCATTGATAGTAATGCTTTTATGACACATTAAATTAAGCAGAGTAAAATATCTTTGATTACAAAGGAGTAACGAGATGAATAATGTGCCGCAAATTAAAGTAGGGATCGTAGCTGTATCACGTGACTGCTTCCCGAAGAGCCTTTCTGTAAATAGAAGGGCTGCTTTATGTGCTGAATACACTAAGCGCTATGGGAAAGAAGACATCTATGAATGCCCTATCTGCATAGTTGAAAGTGAGACACAAGCATCAGAAGCACTTGATGATGTTCTCAAAGCAGGGTGCAACGCTCTCGTCGTTTATCTTGGTAATTTCGGTCCTGAGATTTCTGAGACCATGCTCGCTCAGAAGTGGGCTGCTAAGACTGGAGGATATCCGGTTATGTTCATCGCCGCTGCTGAAGAGAATATCCCCGTCCTTTCATCTGATAGAGGAGATGCTTATTGCGGAATGCTCAATGCAAGCTACAATTTAAAGCTTCGTGGCGTTAAAGCGTATATTCCTGAATATCCTGTCGGTGATGCTGGTGAATGTGCGGATATGATTCATCAATTCGTTCCTATCGCCCGTGCTTTAGTCGGATTGAAGGATTTAAAGATCATCTCCTTTGGCCCTCGTCCTCAAAACTTCTTAGCTTGTAATGCGCCAGTCAAACAACTTTATTCACTCGGTGTTGAAATAGAAGAGAACTCTGAGCTTGATTTATATGAGAGCTTCTTAAAACATGCTGATGATAAGCGTATTCCTGAAGTAGTCGCAGACATGACAAAAGAGCTTGGAAAAGGAAACAAACTACCTAGTATTCTTCCTTCTCTCGCTCAATATGAACTCACTCTTCTTGATTGGATAGAAGCTCATCGAGGTGCGAGTAAGTATGTGGCTATCGCTGGTAAGTGTTGGCCTGCTTTCCAAACGATGTTCGGATTTGTCCCTTGCTATGTCAATTCTCGTCTGACGGGTAGAGGAATACCAGTCAGTTGTGAAGTCGACATTTATGGTGTTTTATCTGAATATATCGGAACTTGTATCTCATGTGATGCGGTCACTTTACTTGATATCAATAACACGGTTCCTAAAGATATCTTTGAAGCTGATATCAAGGGTAAATTCCCTTATAAACATACTGATACTTTCATGGGTTTCCATTGCGGAAACACTTGTTCCAAACTCATCTGTGATCCAGTGATGAAGAATCAGAAGATCATGGCTCGCTCACTTCCTGAAGAAGTCACTTTCGGAACCTTAGAAGGCGATATCAAACCTAGTAATATCACTTTCTATCGTCTTCAATCAACAGCTGATAGCCGATTGCTCGCTTATGTCGCTGAGGGCGAAGTTTTACCTGTCGCTACTAGAAGTTTCGGATCAATCGGTGTCTTTGCTATTGAAGAGATGGGACGTTTCTATCGTCATGTATTGATTGAAAGAGGATTCCCTCATCATGGTGCAGTAGCTTTCGGACACTATGGCAAAGAGCTCTTTGAAGTATTCAAATATCTTGGTGTTGAAAGCATCGGCTATAACCAAAAAGAGAAATACGATACAGAAAATCCCTTTTAAATATGAGTAAATTGGTTTTAGGCATAGAATTCGGATCTACCCGAATCAAATCTGTGCTGTGTGATGAATTTGGTAAAGTGCTCTCTTCTGGTAATTTTGACTGGGAGAACGATTATGTTGATGGGCATTGGTCTTATCCGTTAGATAAAGTTTTACTCGGTCTAAAAGAGAGTTACAGAAAGCTAGCTGAGAATTATAAAACTCCGATCACACATCTTGATGCGATCGGTATTTCTGCCATGATGCATGGTTATCTAGCTTTTGATGAGTCTTGGAATCTATTAGCTCCTTTTAGAACTTGGAGAGATACCACTACTTCGGAAGCATCGAAGATACTCACTGAGACTCTCGAGTTTAATATGCCTCAACGTTGGAGTGCGACTCATTATTACCAAGCTCTTTTAAACAAAGAAGACTCAGCTAAGAAAGTCGCACATCTTACCACTTTAGCTGGCTATGTACACTTCCTATTAACTGGTGAGAATGTTCTTGGCGCTAATGATGCTAGCGGAATGTTCCCTCTTCTTGGAGAAAACTATGATGAAAGACTGATCGAAAAATTCGATAAACTTGCTGATACTGATTTAAAGTCACTACTTCCGAAAGTTTTATCAGCTGGTAAAGTAGCTGGTCATCTAATAAAAGAAGGTGCTCTTCTTTTAGATCCTACAGGAACACTGAAAGAAGGTGCACTTTTCTGCCCTCCTGAAGGAGATATGGGCACTGGTATGGTCTGTACTAATTCAATATCACTTTCTACTGGACAAATATCATCAGGGACTAGCGCTAACTTCACTGTCGTTTTAGAAAAACCGCTCAAGCGTTACTATCCTCAAATTGATATCGTAGCTACTCCTGATGGTTATCCAGCAGCTTTGATTCATACTAATAATTGCACTACGGAAATTAACGAATGGGTCTCACTTTTCTCTGAAGTAGCTGATTTATGCGGGGCTAAAATTGATAGAGATGAATTATTTAGATTGCTCTTTAATAAAGCGGCAGGTAGTGATCAGGAAGTAGGAAAGATAACAGCTTATAACTTCTTAGGTGGTGAGCCTTTAGCTGAGACGATCAAAGGTGCTCCTTTAGTCGTGAGAGATTGTGATGGAAATCTCAATCTTTCTAACTTCATGCAAGCTTTGATTTATTCGGCTATCGCTTCTCTTTCTTTAGGTATGGATATCCTGAGAAAAGAAGATGTGAGACTTTCTGTTGTCAACGCACATGGCGGTTTTTATAGGACTGATTTAGTCGGTCAGATAGCCACTAGTGCGATATTAAATGCTCCAGTTACTATCATGAGCAATGCTGGAGAAGGCGGTGCCTGGGGAATCGCTCTTCTTGCCTCTTATACTTTAAAAGGAAAAGGAAGCTTACAAGAATATCTTGATGAAGTGTTTGCTGATGTTGAAATCAACACTATCCTTGCTGATGAAGAACAGATTCAAAAAGCTCAAACTTTCTTAAAGAACTATAAGAAGTATTTATCGGTAGAGAAACTTGCCTCGGAGGTGGATGATGCTTGAAAGATATAAGAAACTAGTTTATGAAGCTAATCTTGAATTAGTCAAATACAAGCTTGTCTTGTTCACCTGGGGAAATGTCTCTGCTATTGATAGAGAAACAGGACTAGTGATAATCAAACCAAGTGGTGTTGATTACGACAAGATGAGACCTGTCGATATGGTCGTCGTTGATTTAGATGGCAATGTGGTTGAAGGTGATTTAAGACCTTCATCTGATACACCTACTCATCTTGAACTCTACAAAGCCTTTAAAGATATCGGTGGTATAGTTCATACTCATTCTTCTTATGCGACTTCTTTTGCACAGGCTGAACGTTCGCTTCCTTTTTATGGAACGACTCACGCTGATTATTTCTATGGAGATATACCTTGTGTGAGAGATCTTAAAAAAGAAGAGATGGATGAGTATGAGAAAAACACCGGTAAAGCGATAATAGAGACTTTCCAAGATAAAGATGTAGTCTCTCTTCCTGGGTGCGTAGTCTCTCATCACGGAGTTTTCGCTTGGGGTAAAGATGCCAAACAAGCCGTCTATCATGCCACCGTGCTTGAAGAAGTAGCTAAGATGGCTTTCTTGACTGAAAGTCTCACTGACAATCCAAAAAGACTTCCCAAACATATCGCTGATAAACATTACGAAAGAAAGCATGGTAAAAACGCCTATTACGGGCAAATTACTGATAAGAAATAGATGGATTTTGTTGATACAAACGACCGCTACAAAATGTACTGCTTTTGTGGTAGTTTTTCTTATGTTTAAATTAAAAACTTATTACAGTAGTAACAACTTGGTTTTACTCTAATTTCAAATTAACAGAAGCATTATTTTCTAAAATCTCAAGATAGGTAGTGTTATTAGCTATCGTATATTCATAACTTGAAGAAGTTTCGGAAGAAGAGAAAGCGAGACTATAAGCATTTGAGCCATCACTAACATAGATATAAACCATGAAAGTATGGCCAATCGGATATTTAATTTTTGAGAAAGATAAGGAGTCATCTTTAAATTCTAAAAGATCATAACTGATAGTATAAGTTTCATTAGCTCCATAAACCGCCTCATTATCATAGAAATAGAAAGTGAGAGTGGTCGGTGTAGAAGAGCCGAGTTTAGAAGAAACTTTAGAATCTAAATTAGAAAGATCAAGGTTGAGAGTAGTTGTATAAGTGTCTACCTCGATAGTTCCATACTCACCGACAGTGACAGGAACGCAGAGATTTGCGGTGACAGAAGAGATGGAACTTGATCCGTTGTTAGGTCTAACTTGTAAAAGGACATTAGTGGTACCGGCCGAGATCATAGAACGATCGATTCTGATTCTTAAACCGACGATCTCATTTGTTCCATTTGAGCCATTGATATCTGTGTCAAGGATGGTACTTAACTCCATCGCATCATCAGGGATAATCGTTTGATCTTCAGAAGTTAAAACTGTGTAATTGGAGTTTAAAGCTGTGACAAGAGACCAAGAGCTATCACAACTGAAGGTGATAGAAGCTTTAAAAGAATTCGAGCTCGCATAATTGATATGATCTTCTGAAATGGTAGAGATGACATAAGAATCTTCATCAGCACTCACACCATTGCTAGTTAGAGAGGTGGTGAAATCATATCCACTTGAAGAAGAAGTATCAGTAGTTTCAGAAGAAACAATTGAAGTACTGGCCGATGAAGAATCAGTTGTAGAAGTAGATGAAGTAGAACTATCACTATTAGAACAACCTGTGGCTAGGAAGGAAAGAGATAATAAAGCACCTAAAATCAGTTTTCTATCCATAAATAATCTCCGTTTTTATTACTAAGTTATTTAAAGCACAAAGAGTATAGCAAATACTATTAGTTTTCCAAAAAGTAGCTATCGACTAGTTCTTTGCCACCTTTCTTAAAGACGACACCATCTTTGATTAAGATGGCATCATCACATAAAGCAGTTGCACAACGGACATCATGGGTGATTGTGATCATCGTATTTTTAGTTTTCTCATGGATGTTATTTAAGGCGGTGACTAATTTTTCTAAGAAATCATAATCTTGGCCGACTGTCGGTTCATCAAGAAGGACGACATCTGGTTTACCAGCCATGATAGCTGCGATAGAAAGTCTTCTTTTTTGACCTTCTGATAAGGATTGTGGATGTCTATCAAATAAAGAAGTGAGTTCAAATATCTCAGCGATTTCAAGAGCATACTCTTCGGAGAAAGCGGAGAAGAGAAGCTCTTTTTTAACAGTAGGCATGAAAAGCTGATAATCAGGATTTTGATAAATGACACCAACTTTTTTAAACCATTTTCTCGATCCTCTCTTTTTATTTTTTAAAGAAGGATCAAAGTTTTGTGTGATCATTCCATCACTAGGTTTAGATAGCTTAGAAATAAGACGAAGAAGAGTGGTTTTACCACAGCCGTTTTCACCTAATATCACACTTCTTCTGCCTTTGAGAAAATCGACATTTATATCTTTTAAGATAGTCTTCTCTTTCACCTTATATGAGACTTGTTTTAAAGAAAAGCAACTTGTATCTGAGTCAAAAGAAGTGCAAGCATCTTCAATCCTTCTAGTCTGTTTCTTTAAGTAATCGTCTTTTGCTTCAACTTCACTGATTTTTCCTTCATGTAAATCAAGGACTCTATCAGCATAGGGAAGAACCATATCTAAACGATGTTCGATGACGATGATAGCATAAGAAGCTTGAGCCAGTTTCTTTAAAGTAGTCATCAGGTTTCTTCCACCTTCTTTATCTAAGTTAGCTAAAGGTTCATCAAGAAGAAGGATCTTTTGTCCCATCGCTAAAGTAGAAGCCGTAATCAAGCGTTGTTTTTGACCACCGGAAAGAGATCTGCACTCTGCTTTTCTATCTAACTTCATCATGTTAGTGACGAGTTCTATTTGATTTTCCATCTTCTCTTTAGGAAAAGCTAAGTTTTCTAAAGAGAAGGCTATTTCATCTTCAACGATCTTTTGAATTATCTGAGAATCGGCGTTTTGAAGGACGACTCCTACTTTTCGGCAGATGTTTTCAATCTTTTGATTGATGATTGATTTCCCATCGATTAAGACATCACCTTTGAGGTATCCGTAATTAATATTTGGGATGATTCCAGAAAGGATGTTTAAAATCGTGCTTTTTCCTTCACCAGAGTGACCAGAAAGAAGCACTAATTCACCATGATTAATGCTGAAAGAGACATGTTCTAGAATCGGTTGATCTTCTTCATAACAGAAGGAGACATCTTTAAGTTCAATCGCTTTATTCATAAGACGAATACCAATACTGTGAGAGTGATGAAGATGAGAGTAAAAAGCAAATCTACAATAGTTAATTTCTCAGGTTTATAGACGGTGTAAGGGACTTTCGCTAAAGTGAATCCTCTAGTTTCAACTGATAAAGCTAAAGTATCAGAGATATTGACTAGCCTTGTCACAAACGGGATTAAAAACGCTCTGTATAGAATCTTAGGATTGAGGATGTTACCAGCTCCTCTAGTTTTCATCGCTTCTCTGACTCTCTTGATCTCTTGCCTTAAAAGAGGCATGAAAGACATCGCAATCAACATTCCTAAAGTGAGAGCTCTAGGAGTCTTTAATTGAGAGAGATTTCTCGTCATTCTGACTGCTGTTGTTCCAACTCCAGGAAGAAGACCGACGAAGAAGGCTGCGAATCTATTAGCCATCGTCCAACCGGAAGTGAACTCATCCGTCAGATAGTAATAGATGATGAAGAAGATGCCAGAGACGATGATAAAAGGAGGCAGAGCCTTCAAACATTCTTTGTAATAACCGAAGATGAAAAGAAGAACATAGATGCAAGCTAAGTAAATTGAACAATACAAAACATCGCTAGCCAAAAGAAGGCCGACCACTAAAACGGTAAGACCGATCAGCAAAGCTAAAAGAGGATAAAGCTTTAGGCGAAAAGTTTTAAGACTCATTTTTTGATGATGCCAGCTTTTTTAAGTTCCTTAACGATGATGACACCAAGGAGAGAACCGACAAAACAGATAGCGATGACAGCTATCGACATACCGATAGCTGTTCCAGCTGAAGAATTGAGGAAGGCTTGAACTGCTTCACCGGTTTCATCAGTCACTGTATACATGAAGTTGTAGTAAATATATAGGAAAGGAAGAGAGAGGGGGAAATAGATGGTGCCTGCGAATAAACAACTAACATTCTTCTTATAGCCTCTGAAGATGAGAAGTGTAAGACCTTCAGTAATCAATGCACAGATCAACAGACAGAAGAACATGACTGGATTCATGAATACTAAGATGACACCACAGCAAATGGACATGAAAAGGAGGGAACCAGGTTTTCTGACTTTCATCATTCCGATAGTTGGGAAGAGAGAGAACTGTAATCCTAAGCAGACTTGAATGATGCCGAAGATAGGGATGTGGGCAGTAAGAGACATGAAGGCAGAGGTGACTAGCATACAACAAGTCATGATGGCTAAGAAGACGATGTCTTTGATCTTGAACATCTTGAAGATCTTGTTTTCATCTTCGACACTCTCTTCTTTTTTCTCGGGTTCACTCTCTTCGACAGGAGTGACACTTTCAGCATTAGAGATCAGTTCATCGGCTGAGGATAAAGAAGACTCTTCGATTTCTGTTTCTTTCTTTTCTTCTTCTAGCATGTTATTTCCTCCAAATGTTTATTTATAAACTGATAAGTTCTATCAGCTATAGCCATAGTTGATTTCCGATGAGAGACGAGGATGAAGCTCTTCTTGTTCTTCTGTTTGACAAGCGAATTTAAGATGATGCCTTCATTGATGCTGTCGACATTGGAAGTCGGTTCATCAAGAAGAATCAATTCTCTTCCTGAGAGGAAAGCTCTCGCTAGTCCGATACGCTGTTTTTCACCGGCGGAGAGATTATCTTCAAAGCACCCCACTTTGGTTTGATAACCATCAGGAAGCGAGATGATGAAGTCATGGATTGAAGCTTGTTTACAGGCATCTTGTATCTCTTCTAAGGTGGCATCTGGTTTAGCTATTCTTAGATTTTCTTCAATCGTCTCATCGAAGAGATAAGTGCTTTGAGGAACTAGAGTGATGTTATCTAATAAAGAAGATGTGTTGATATTTTCGATGTCGATATCATTGAATTTGATGCTTCCTGAATCCTTTTTATAGAACCTTAATAATAGTTTTAGGATCGTCGATTTTCCAGATCCACTCTCTCCAACAATTCCGACTATTTCACCTTTACTTGCGTGAAGATTAATATTTTCAAGGACTTGATCATTCTCGTCATAAGAGAAGGAGAGATTCTCGATTTTTAAGTTCTCGTATTTGAAATCATTTTGACCTTTGATTTCATTAACGGCAGGTTTCTCTTCAAGAAGATTGAGAACTCTATCTCCGCTAGCGAAAGTTTGATTGAGATTGCTAGGAAGATTAGAGATAGCGATGACAGGACCAAAGCTAGAAGAAATGGTGACAACACCGATGATCATGTATCCGATTGATACTTGATCAAAGAGAGAAAGAATGATACCGACGATTAGAGTCACACCGATACAGATAGAGACGACGACATCAGTCAAAGCACTATTTTTAGTGGTCTCATCTCTTTGTTTTTTCGTCTCTTTCAGAAGTTCAATTGAACGATTATTGACTTGTTCTTCTCTCTTCTTTTCATTGTTATTCAAGATGATGTCTTTGATACCCATGATGCTATCGAGATAGTAGGCATTAAATGAGGCAAGCTCTTTTCTGTATTTGACACCTGATTCTTTCAGTCTCTTAGAGGCGATTAAAGGAAGAAGGATTGAAATGACTAAGTAAGCGACTAATGCGACTAGTGCTAAATACCAAGTGGAGATGAAACCGACGAAGAGGAATGTAGCAAGAGAGACAAGAAATGCGATGCAGATAGGAGAGATAGTATGAGCATAGAAGACCTCTAAAGTCTCGATATCAGAAGTTAGCATCGAGATTAAGGATCCTTTTTGTTTAGTTTCAAGTTTAGCGGGAGCTAGTATTCTCAAAGCTTTGAAGATCTTGTCTCTTAAGACAGCTAATAATTTGAAAGCGATGTAGTGATTCGAGTATTGCTCAATGAATCTTAATAGTCCTCTTAAAGCTCCACATCCAACACATAATCCGATGATCCATTCCCAAGAGAGAGCGATGCTCTCACCAAGAGCTTTAGCGATACCGAAAGCCCCAAAGACAGTCACTCCCATCGCACAGATATAACCTAAGCTTCCATTGATGACAGCCAAGAGCATGACATAGGCAAGGGAACCAAGAAGGAGGATCAAAGAGAACATGATCTTGAGGCCACTTCGACGAAGTTTCTCTTTCATAAAGCCACCTCCAAAGTCTTCTTATAGCCTTCTTCAAGTTCTTTTTGAGTGCTATACAAAGTGAAGTATCCTTCCTTTTTAGTGAGCAAATCTTGATGAGTGCCTTCTTCAGTTAACCTTCCGTTTTCAAGATAGTAGATATGATCTGCTTGAACAACATTCTCAAGTCGATGAGAGATGAGAAGAACGCTCTTTGTCTCTCTAAGTTTTCTGATATTGTTCATGATGATCTCTTCGCTATCGACATCGATATTGGAAGTAGCTTCATCAAAGATATAGATATCTTTATCAGCGACTAAGTTGATAGCTAAGGCTAATCTTTGTTTTTCACCACCTGACATATTGCTAGCATTTTCTTCAATCTTGTTATCAAGTCCGAAAGAGTCGAGGATGAAGTGTTCAAGATTGACTTTTCTAAGTGCATCTCTTATCTCTTCTTCAGTGACGTCATCTTTAGCCATTTTAAAGTTGGCTCTCACTGTATCATTGAAAATATAGGTATCGTATCTGATAACAGCGATATGTGAATAGAATGATTCTCTCTTTAAAGTGGTGATATCATCTCCTCCGATTAAAACCTCACCTTTTTGAGGGTGATGAGCACCGGTGAACAAGGAGACGATCGTGCTTTTACCACTTCCGCTTTTTCCGACTATCGCTGTCATCTTGTTTTTAGGAATGACGATGTTGATATCACTTAAAACATCTCTTTTACCATCATAGGAGAAGGTGACATCCTTCAAACTCATCGTCGTATCTTCAACTTCCTTATCACCCCAGATAGGATCGGGCATGTTAAGAAGATTGAGGATCTTTCTTCCAGCACTGACTCCGTTCATAGCTACATGGAAGGCACTTCCTAAAGCTCTCATCGGAAGGAAGAATTCAACAGCGATGAGAATCAAAAACAGACAAGAAGCCATATCAGTGAGATATCCGCTAGAGAGATCTAATATCGCAACGGCGATTCCAGCACCAGCTGCTCCATAAGCGACTAAATCCATGATCGTAGTAGAAGCAAGCTGCATGATTAGAACCTTCATCGTCACCTTGCGGAAGTCTTCAGCATAGACATTGAGTTTCTCATTTTGTCTTTTATCAGCTTTGAAGATTTTTAATTCCGTGAGACCTCTGATGCTGTCTAAGAACTTATCTCCCATAGATGTGTAAATTCCCCAGTATTTAGCGAAGATACGCTTGGCATATTTGCTGACAGCGACGATAGACATCGGGATGAGAGGAACACAGCAAAGAAGAATCAAAGAGACTCTCCAATCGATTGATACATTGAAACAAAAGAGAATGATAGGAGCTAGAAGAGCATAGAAGAATTGAGGTAAATAGGTTGAATAATAGATGTCTAATTGTTCAACACCCTCGATTGATATTTGAGTGAGACCAGACATCGCCATGTCATTAGTGCTTTGTAAACCAAGAGAGATGATTTTCTTATAAGTTTTCTCTCTCAAATCTTTTTTGACATGTCTTCCTAAGGAATCTTTTAAAGAACCAGTCACCCTTGAACATATATATCTTAAGATGATCCCTAAAAGAAGAAGGATGGCCGGATAGATATAGACATAAGTGGTGACTTTATCGATGGCGTAAGCGATAGCCCAACAGATGCTGATCGTGATAGAGGTGTTAGCAAGAAGAGAGATGACCATCACCAAAACAGTCAAGAACACATATTTCTTATTCGGCCCTAACAATTTCAATAAATCTTTATCAATCATGTTTTTCAGCCTCTTGTTTCTTCAACATTTTTTTGTATTTAATCATTTGAAAAACATGAGAAAAAGCGAATATCGGATGTGTGAATGTAAGCCTTGGACCACTATATCTCATCACGGCTCTGATCTGTTCTTTGAAAGGTGGTTGATAACAGTGAATCTTGCAGAAAGAACAGAACTTTTTATTTTTCTTAAAAGGACAGACTTTTAGTCTGAAGGCTGCATACTCAGTCAGTTTCTGGCATTCATCACAGATGTTTTTACCCTTAGTGTGATGATAGTGATGACAATATTTTCTGATCATCACTGGTATCAGCTTCTTTTCTCTTTCCCAGGCTTTCAGTTCTGTTGCTGTCTTTTCTTTCATGTTGTTCAAACTAAATTAATTTACCATTTTTGTTAACCTAGGTAAATAAAAAAGATAACTAAAGTTAACTGATTTACTAATATAGAAAGAACAATTTTCGTTTCGTTATTTTGAATGAGAATTATGGTTTTTAGAAGTATTTCAGACACGCAAAAACATGCTTTAGAGCGATGGTTTTATATAAAAAATCGATATTTCGAGATACATGTGGACCTGACGAGGATCGAACTCGCTACCTCTTCGTTGCGAACGAAGCGCTCTCCCAGATGAGCTACAGGCCCGTGAGAGAAATATTAGCAAAAAACCTTGTTTTTATCAATCTTCAGTAAGGTTAATCGCACTCTTATAAGCCTTTATCAAACTGGCTATTGTGCATCTTGTATTTGCTGGTGAAGTAGAGGGAACCATTCTATATTCAACACTTTTAATCGGATGAAGAAGTTTTAAATATAGTTCGTTTGCTTTACTTCCATTAACAAGGATTATTTTGATGGGATGAGAGTTGACTAAACTAGCGATGTCGTTAGGAACTACATTCTTGATGGAGTTATCTGAGCTACCTTTTATCTCGCATTCTTTAACAACATCAAAAAGAGCGATTTTATGTTTCCTTAAAAACAGTTTTCTTTCTTCAGTGGTTATAGGTTCTTCTTCATCAAAGACACCAGCTAGGACTTTGAAGAAACGATTTCTTGGATTAGCATAGTAAAACTCAGCTTTTCTAGATAAAACAGATGGGAAAGAACCTAAAATTAGGATCTCACTATCCTCATTGATGAATGGCTCAAGACCATGTTTAATCTCAGTTTCAAAACTCATAACAACATTATAATGAGGCGGCTAAAGAGCATCAATTTGTGGAAGAAATGCCATATTTTGTGCCGTATATGTTCTTTAGGTTTTGTTTTGCTTATCTGCTTAATTGTCTATGATAAAATAGGGACATGAAACAAGGTTTACTAATCATTCTGTCAGGGCCTTCTGGCGTCGGAAAAGGCGCACTTAGAAAAAAATTGATGAAGGAGAACGATCTCGGTCTCGTCTTCTCCGTCTCGATGACCACACGATCTAAAAGACCGAAAGAAATCAACGGAAAAGAGTATTATTTCGTCAGTCACTATGAATTTCTTAAACATATTGATGACAATGATTTCATCGAATATGTCAAATATGTTGATAATTACTATGGAACACCTAAAGGCTTTGTTGATAAAAAGTTGGCTGAAGGTAAGAATGTTCTTTTAGAGATTGAAGTGGAAGGTGCTACTCAAGTCATGGAACAATATCGTGGCATGTACACTTTAGCTATCTTCCTTGTACCTCCTTCTATGGAAGAACTCGAAAAGAGAATTCGTTTCCGCCATAGTGAGGATGATGAAGAAGTCTTTAGAAGACTTGAGAAAGCTTCTAAAGAATTGGTGATGAAAGATCAATATGATGTCTGTCTCACCAATTACACAATCAATAAAACAGCTATTCGCTTTAAACAAGCTGTCAATAATCGTTTAAAATATATCGAAGCAGTTGAAAATGGAGGAGAGATTCCCCAAGATTACATTATTAAAAGGAATTGATGTTTTATCTTGTAAAAGTTCTGATAGGTAGATCTGTCATCGCCTTAGATCGTTTTTTTGATTATTACTCCTTCGATGATTCTTATCATGCCGGAATGAGAGTTCTGGTTCCTTTTGGTAACTCTGCGTCTACTGTCGGTTTTGTTTTAGAAGAACCGACTTTAGTTGACTCTACACCTGAAGAATATGCGAAAGCTCATAATCTCACTAAACTTGTTAAAATCAAAGGTCCAGTTGATGATTTTTCCATTCTTTCTCCTGAGCTTATCAAACTAGCTTATAAGATGAAAGATAAGTATAAAGCTGACTTGATTAAAATATTAGATACATTCTTCCCACCATCTTTAAAGCCGAGAGATTCTGCTTTAAATAAGCCACAAGCTAGATATGCCCAGTTTGTTAAAATAGTAGAAGATGCTAATGTTTCTTTAACTAAGAAAGAAGCTGAACTTTTTGAGAAGATAGCAGCTAGTAAAGATGGTATAAGGAAGAGTCGTATCACTGCTAAAAAAGCTTTAGAAAAACTTCTTGAGAAGAAGGCTGTCGTAATAGAAGATGTCCCTCTTTCAAGAATTCCAGAGATGGAGATAGCTAATGCTAAGCCATTTGATTTGACTTTAGATCAACAAAAAGCCTATGAAGAAATCTCTAATAGTGATAAACCAGTCCTTCTTTATGGAGTCACTGGTTCTGGCAAGACAGAAGTTTATTTAAAGCTCGCTGAAGAATGCGTAAGACAAGGAAAAGGTGTTTTGATCCTTGTTCCTGAAATCATCTTGACTGATAGGATGAGTGAGCTGTTTTCATCCTATTTCAAAGAGAGCATCTCGGTTTTACATTCATCTTTATCAGACGCTAGAAAGTATGACGAATATAGGCGATTGATCTTTTCAGAAAGTAGGATCGTTTTAGGAACAAGATCGGCGATTTTCGCACCTGTTCAAAACTTAGGACTGATCATCATCGATGAAGAGCACTCCTCTAGTTATAAGCAAGACAATACACCATTTTATGATGCTATCACTGTCGCATCGATGCGTAAGGAGATAGAAGGAGCGAAAGTTGTTCTTGGCTCAGCTACCCCTCGTATCATCGACATGGCTAGAGCGGATAGAAATATCTATCAAAAAGTCACGATGGATAAGAGATATTCACTCAATCAAGAATGCGATGTCTCTTTCATCGATATGAACGACTCTAAGAATCTTGATTTCAACACTTCTGTTTTATTTTCCATTCCTCTTCAAAAAGCGATTGAGGAAAACTTGAATAAGCATCAGCAGACGATGCTTCTCATCAACAGAAGAGGATATTCACCTATCTATCGTTGCTCTAATTGTTTAAAGACTATCAAATGCCCCAATTGTAATATCCCACTTAGTTATCACAAGAGAGATGACACTTTAAGATGCCATCATTGCGGATATCAAGAAAGTACGATTGATTTAACTTGCGAGTGCGGTGGTAAAGAATTTACTAAGCTTGGTTATGGAACAGAAAGGACATTTGTCGAATTAAAATCTCTCTTTCCCAATGCTAAGATTCACAGGTTAGATTCCGATGTCTCTTCTAATAGAGTGAGACATGAAGTCTTAGAGGAATTTGCTGAAGGAGATGCTGATATCATCGTCGGGACTCAGATCATCGCCAAAGGACATGATTTTCCTAGAGTCACTCTAGCTGCTGTTTTAGATGCTGATACTTCTATCACTATCCCTAGTTATATGGCTAACGAAAACACCTTTGATTTGATATCTCAATTTGCTGGCAGGGCCGGAAGAGCGAATCTCAAAGGAAAAGTCATCATTCAAACCACTTGTCCACAAAACAGAGTTCTTCTTTTAGCAGCCAAACAGGATTACGATACTTTCTATCAATTAGAGATGGAAGAGAGAAAGAAATATCAATACCCACCTTATGTTTATCTAGTCAATATAGTCATCAAAGGTTTCAATAAAAACAAAGTCGCTGACATCGCATATGACCTTAAAAACATGTTTGTTGAGAGGCTTTCTGAAAGAAAAGCGAGAGCTAATATTTATGGTCCTTCTATCCCTTATATTCCTTATATCAATGGACGATATTACCGGCAAATATTGATAAAATATAAGGTATGGGAGGAGATTTCTCCTATCCTTGACGATATCAAAACTATCAGGCTTGCCAATGAGGATGTCGATATTCTGATCGATATTGATCCGGGTGGTGAAGCTATCTAGGAGGAAAAGAAATGATCTTAATATCACTGTTAGGAATGGATATGTATCAAGCCATCGACTTCAGTCGAAAGCTTCATGATCCTTTAGTCAAAGCTTTCGGTTGCTCAGATGATGACCTCAATTTCTATGCTCCTTCTTCTTTTCTCATTCATAACGGAACAGAGCAGACTTCCTTTTGGATTGAAGTGAGAGTTATCGCTAGTGATGAGTATCGTCACTGCCAAGAGAGAGTCAGTGAAATACTAGTCAAAGCTTTGGATGACGTCTCTGTTCATCAACACATCATCTTCTCTTATTTTGATGAAGATAGTGAAGTTATCCATACCGATCCTGATTATCCTCTCTACATGACTGATTCAAATACAGTCAGAGCTGAAGAGCATCATCACAATGAAGATGAAGAGGAAGAAGATTTAGAAGAAGAACCCTATTATGGAGCTATCATCTCTCAGTTTGATGAATACATCAAAGAACATCCTGATGCTACAAACAGAGAAATCTATGAAGTACTAGCTGGTATCAGAGAAGAAATAACAGCTAGAAATAAAGATAGCAAAGGCGAAGATGAGGACTAAAAGCTTACTGACCAAAGCTCTTATTTTCGTATATAATTTGAATTAAAGAGGTACCCATTTATGGATGATTCCGTTTTCGATAAACTTATAGTTTCTGATCCTAACCACCCATCATTTAAGGATCTTTCTGCGTTATTCTCTGACAAGGAAGCTTTCCACTATTCGATTGAGCGTATGGTAGGAAGACTGACCCCGCTGGATAAGAGAATCACGAAGATCGTCTGTCCGACTGGCGATACAACTTTCGCCTCTGCTTTAGCTTATAGACTAGGTTTAGGATTGATTGTTTTAAATCCTTATGATGGTCTTATTTCTCAAGGTGAGTTTTTAACACCAGAAGATGGTGTTTTAATCGTCGGCTCCGCTATCTGCGGTGGGTCTCTTTACTTCTCTATGTTCTCTATCATCAATGATATGGGAGCTAAGGTTTTAGGTTTTGCTTTTCTAATTGAAAAGGTTCCTCATCGTGGTCGTTTCAAACTTCTTGATTCGATCTCAACTGAGCTTCCTTTAGGTGTTATCACGATCGTTAAGTATGGAGTCACAGTCGGCAACTTTGTTCGCTTTGATTGTTCAGCTAACGGACTTGGAATCCGTGAATTTAGAGTCCTCTCAGTCAAAGATGATGAGATAGGTGTCAAATGGCTTGATGGTCCTGTTCCTTGTGAGAAACTCTTCCCAAAGACGAGGATTATCGAAGCTTCCTTCGACAAGAAGTTCTGGTACAAATATCGAGCATAATAAAAGCCGCTTCCTAACTCGGAAGCGGTCTTTTTAATCAATCTATAACTTTAAACTTCAGCTTCTTTGATGTGTTCTAAGAATATGTTTTCGTAGGTTTCAAAAGCAAAATCGATGATCAAAGTCGTATCAGTCGAGAGATAATTTCGGCCTTTCATCTTTATATGAAGATGAGAATCTAGACAAGAAACTTCTTCATAGATATAAGAATCGGCTTCTTCTCCTTCTATAGTTAAAGATGAGACATTTTTAAAGACTAATTTTAATAAATCTCCGTTGATATGACAGTGATCTTCATCTTTATCATCACAACTTGAGTCATCGACAATCAAAAAAGATAAGGAGTCTTCGTCTCTTTCATAACGGATGAATTCACATCTTTTAAGAAGAGAAGAAAGCTGTTCATCTTGTTGATTCATCTTTATTAGAATCCTCTGTATTTTCTAATTCTTCTGTTTTTTCTGCTTTTTCAAGCTTGCTAAGAGAGGAGAGAAATTCACTATCAGTCAAACCTTCAGTTTTCTTTTCTTCTTCCATCTCGACGATTTTATTGTTGACGACTTCTTTTGTGACTTCTAGTTTCCCGCTCGGTTTTTTAAAGAAGAGCATATAAGCCCAAATAAGAAGAAGCAAAACAGTCAGCACCCACATCAAGGTGATGATGATCACATCTGAAGTGGTCGGTCCTTCTATCTCAACAGAATTAGAAGTGTTACTAGAATCACCAAACAGAGTCAAACCTTTAGCGAGAGAGATACTCATTCCGATTGAAAAATAAAGCAAGATGACAAACACGAGAAAACAACAGGCGAATTCCACCCAGTCGAGTTTGCTCAGTTTTTTAAATCTTTCTTTAAGCTTGTTCATTTCAATAAAAAGTATAGAGAAGTGAAGGTGAGAAATCTACTTAAATAAGAGAAGAAAAGACGTGGATTTCTTCTTAGTTCAAACAAAAACTGTGACCATGTAAGTCACAGTTTTGATGAGTCTTAATTAGGAGAATTAGATATCGGCGTTATGGTAGACTTCCTGAACATCCTCGATATCATCGAGAGTGTCGAGCAAGTTTTGGAACTTGACGCTATCTTCTTCATTTAAGGTCACATATTCACCATTAGGGACATAAGTGACAGCGGCTAAAGAATAGTCTTCGATATTGAAATCATTTTTCAAGACTTCCTTAGCTTTATCAAGGTCCGTAGAAGAGACTTGAACTTCGATGGTGTTTTCATCTTTATCGACATCCTTGACATCGACATCGTTGAGGATGAGATCTTCTTCAATCTCTTCGACAGTCTTATCACTTTCAAAATCTAAAACACCTAAGAGAGTGAAGCTATAAGAGACACAACCAGAATCGCCAAGCTTTCCACCATGATGGTTGAAAGCAGCTCTGACTGCTGAGAAAGCTCTCTTGTCGTTATCAGTTAAAGTGTCGACCATGATAGCGACTCCACCAGGACCAAAGCCCTCGTATCTGCCGCTATTATAAGATTCAGAATCCTTGCTTTTAGCCTTAGCGATAGCACGATCGATGACTTCTTTAGTGACGTGCTGAGCTTTCCATTTTTCAATAGCTGATCTTAAAGCGAGATTCTCATTAGGGTCAGGAACACCGGATTTAGCAGCCATATAAATCTCTTTGCTTGCACGATTGTACAAAGCGGATTTAGCTGCGTTGGTCTGTGCGATTTTCTTGGCTCTAACTTCATGTGCTCTGCCCATATTCAGTACCCCTTATCTATATGTTTTCTCCATGAAAAAAGGAGAAAATTCATATAGATAATTATAAATTATGTTCATTTATAGACAATAGAAAAATCATGTATCGAAAGAAGATTTAAGCGATCACTCATCCGGTTTAAGACAGTCAACTGGATTCTTTCTACTTGCTTGATAGGAGGGAATCAAAGCGGCTAAGAAGGCGATGATCAAAGATAAAGCGATGATGATTAAAGCATGCTCAAATGTGAAGTGACAGATGTTTTCAACATTGTAATTCGGATAGTAAGAAGCAAGAAGTGAGTTGACTGGGAAAGTGAGTACATAACCAAAAAGTGAACCTAAAACACCCGTGAAAAGACCTAGTGTCAAAGCTTCTATTTCAAAAAGAAGAGCGATATCAAATTTTCTAGAACCCAGTGCTCTTAATAGACCGATTTCCCTTTCTCTTTCCATGACATTCTTAGAAGTGGTCACCGCAATCATAGCGATAGTGATAACTAGACAGATGATGGCGAAAATGATCAAGATAGTTGTCGCTAATTCGATCGTCTGAGCGACATTTTCAATCATCCATGAGACATTGGCATCAGCATAATAGATTTGTTCTGAGCTTGAAGAAGCATGAACTTCAGAATCACTTACTATCTCATTAAATGAATCGATAGCGTCTAAGATATCATTTCTAGTTATAAGACTAGTCGGTATGATGATGATAGATGAGATAAGTCCATAACCAGATAGGCAAGCTGCGATTCCTAACATGTACTGATAGACAGTATCAATGACACCATTTTGAAGTGCTGTAGTAATTTCATCGATGATTCCGTTGATACTATCTTCATCAGATAAATCGATACCTCTCATCGAATCTGGAACGATATCAGAACCATAAGTCATCGCTTGAGAAATCAGATTAGAGAGACCAGAGTAAGTTCTTCCGCTCGTGATATCCCAGTTATAGAAATAAGTGTTGAAGAACGAGTTTAGTTCTGTTGAAGGAAGGATGCTTGAATCACTCTCCATATAGGAATCAAAAATCTCTTCTAATTCGCTGATGAAGGTCATCTGATCACTACCTTCTGGGAAGCGAACATAAAAGTTATTGGCTAAATTGGTGCAGAATTCACTGTCTAAATTTTCCTGATAAAAATCATTCTGAAGTTCAGGCATATAGCACAGAGAGGGAGAAAGAAGCGTGTAATTAGAAGTTGATTTAGCTCTGATGATACCGGTGATAGTCAGTGTTGTTCCGTTATTTTCGTAAAACTCAGCTAATTGAGATGAAGAAGGAGAAGAATAGGTGTACATATCACGATTGATACCAAGGCCATCAGTGACAGAAGCGACGCTTGAAAAGGAGAAATACTCATCATTTAAGAAGACTTTATATTCTTTTCCGATGACATCAGAGAAGGAGATAGGAGTGACTTTTGTCTCTAATTCAGCGTTCTTGACATCATCTTCACTATCACTGCTGTTATAAAAGCCGAGAGCTCTCAAAATTGAAAAGCTGACGCTGTTATATTGATCGACGACTAAGACCATCTCGTTTTTGGCTTGGGGCAATTTGCCAGTGAGTAAATCATAGTCATCTAAGTCACCATATAAGACATGGAAGATATTGGTAGGAAGACCAGCTGAAGAAGCGAGAGAGTTTGAACTAGTGATTGAGGTGTTGACTGTTCCTATATAACCATCACTTTCCCCATCTATCGAAGCTGGAAACTCAGTCATCAAATTCATCGCACTTGAGAAGGAATAATTGATGACATATTCAGAAGCTAATCCCTCATCGACTAAGGTATCAAGGTAATTGATGAATTTCGGAGTGAAGTTGTTGTAGTAATAAGAGGTGTTAGTGATGCTGTTTAGTGAGACCTTCGGATAGATTTCTTCGACATCAGGATAAGAAACAGAGGCGTTTACTTCAGCATAAGTTTCAGTATCCGTCTGAGTGGTGGTTGTATAAGATGTTAAGACTATCGGAAGAGAGGAGGCTGTCACTGAACTAAGCTCAGTCGTATACTCGCTAAAACCCGTATTCATAGAGAAGACAAACGCTAAACCGATCATTCCGATAGAAGAAGTGACACAGGTGATGATAGTCTTCCACTTCTTGGTGAAGATGTTATGGAAAGCCATCTTGATGTTCATCAAAAGAGGAAGTCGGCTCTTTCTCTTGACATAGCTTTCACATTCTTCTTGGGTTACTTGAACTTCTTCAGTTTGAAGGCTATCAGAGACGACTACACCATCTTTTAGTCTGATGATTCTATCAGCGTATTTGTTAGCTAACTCCTCGTTATGAGTGACCATGATGACGAGTCTTGATTTAGAGATCTCTTTTAAGGTGTTCATGATCTCTTCAGAGTTTTTGCTATCAAGAGCACCCGTCGGCTCGTCAGCTAGGATGATTCTAGGGTCTGTAGCTAAAGCTCTAGCGATAGCTACTCTTTGTTGTTGACCACCAGAAAGCTGAGATGGTTTTTTATCTTTAAGATCACTGATTCCTATCTTTTCTAGCGCACTGAGAGCTTTCTCATCAACTTCTTTAGCTTTGTAATCTCTGACTGCTAGACCGATTTTCACATTATCTAAGGCTGAAAAATTAGTGATTAAAAAATAGTCTTGGAAGATGAAACCAATCTCGTTATTTCGATAGCTATCTAATTCTTTGGATTTGCAGTTCTTCAAAGAGACACCATCAGCGATGATATCTCCATCAGTGATGCTATCAAGTCCACCGATAAGATTAAGAAGAGTCGTCTTTCCGCAACCAGACGGGCCCAAAATAGCAACAAATTGTACAGAAGGGAAACTTAGAGAGATATCAGAAAGAGCACGAAAATCGCCGTTTTCGTTCTTATAGTCTTTAACCAAATTTTTGATTGCTAACATATTTCCTCTCCCTTTTTCTTCATAAATTATAACTGAAACTAAAAGGGTAAAAAATCAAGGT
The DNA here is from genome assembly GCA_964427595.1 of uncultured Clostridiaceae bacterium. GTDB lineage: Bacteria > Bacillota_I > Bacilli_A > RFN20 > CAG-288 > Enterosoma. The sequence continues at coordinate 23,087 of CAYRUQ010000006.1, forward strand.
AAAAATTGAAACAAACAATCAGTCAACGATAGTAAAAGAAACGATTTCGTCTTTCTTAGCTAAGAAAAGATGATCATGGATGATGAAAAGCTTTCTGATCATCGTGTAGAAGGTGGCTGTATAGACTTCTTCTAAAGTCTTCAAAGAGAAGACAACAAGCTTATTGGTGCCAGTGAAAGAGTGATGGAAGACGAGATATGCGTAATCGTCTTTGATGTCATAAGAAGAAAGATGAAATGCTAATTGTTCATTAGGAAGTTTGAAACGAGAAGCTGCACGAGGATTGATCCCTCCTTTTACCACACGATATAAGTTTTTCTCATCGATAGAGAGATAGTTACCTCTTAAATGTAGGGTATCAATTTTATTAAAGGAGGCATCGAAAATAGCTAAACCGTCTTCCACTGGAATATAGAACTTATCATCGCATTTATAAGCTTCTTCTGGAATCGGCTCGATACCGAGTTCTTTATCACCCTCAGGAGTTCTCGCATAGATGTTAGTCTTGGTATAAATGAATTCTTGAGTGCTATTTGTAGCAACTTCAATCTGTTCACAATCCTCTCTGATATTCTCACTTCTGATAAGAGAGATATTATCAAGTGAATAATAGCTGCATTTTGGATTATTGGTTTTATCAAAATACTCTTGTAAGTCTAAACCATTATTCGAATGTTCCATCTCTCTTGAAAAAATCAAGAGTGTATCGTTATCTTTGCAACAGATATCACGTACCTCTTCATAAGGATTTTCAAATAAATGTAAGAATCCGAGTTCTTGAAAATCAGGAAGAGAGAAAAGTTTAAGTCCATAATCACCAGCTAAAAGGAAACATTTACTTTGATCAGGAGTCACCTTAAACATGTCATTTCCAAAGAGGATTGTCTTATCCTCGATAGGGTTAAAATCCTTATCAGTGATAGTGATATGAAAATCATCCGAGATGATATATCCGTCTTTGTAAGAAGAGATGATATTGTTTCTGTTGAATTTGCGGTCAAATTTTAATTCCATTAGTTGTTTCTACTCCTTTAATGAATTTAGCAATTTCGTCTACACATTCTTTATTATCGTATAATGAGCCATGTCGATAGTCTTTAAAAAGAACCCATTTCTTCTCACCACCTAAATTGTCATAAATAGTCTTGTTAATTAATGGGGTCGATTCATCGTCAGTTCCTGAAAGAATAAGAGAAGGGACAGTGATTGAAGAAAGAGATGATGTGATATCTAATGAGGCTAAACTACCTTGTGGATAAAACTCGTTTGAACCCCAAAGAATCTTATAAGGGCTATTTTCATCTTTGGATATACCTGAATTAGAAAGCTGTTCCTCGATGAATACATTCATATCGACTGGCTCATCATAAATGTATTTCTGGTAGTAGTGATATAAAGCGGTGAAATATTCAAGACCGGTGAAATCATTAGTTTCAATCGCTTTATTGATAGCTTTTTGATTTTCCAAAGAAAGATATTTGATCAATCTTTGAGCTTCTTCCGTCCAAAGTTTTGAGGATGTGAGAGTTGAACAAAGAATGAGGCCTTTCAAACCCTTTGGTTTTTCATTAAGAGTATAAAGAAGAGCGAGAAGTCCACCCCAAGAATGACCTAAAAGATAATATTCTTTGATTTGAAGTGTGTTTATAAGATTCTTCAGTTCATCAATATAAGTCTCAACCTTATAAAGATGTCGAGGTAAGTCAGTTCCACCTATCTGGTCATATAAAATCCATTGTCTTTCAGTTAAAGAAACATATTCAGATAGAGATAAAAATCCTAACATATTACCACCAGGTCCACCATGAAGAAAGATGATGGGAGGTAACTTGCTTTCTTCACCGATGATCTCGTAGTATGTCTTATAACCATTAAATGAGATATACATAATTTTCCCCTGCTACATTCTAACAAGGTAGTAGTGGAAAATTAAGAGCTTATTCCCTTGCGGTAATAATTGTTCTCAATAAGTAAAAATTTACACATTTATTGAACATAAATACTTTTGACGCCTAATAATAGTTGATATGAAAAAGGCCGCAGAGATGCGGCCTGAAATCAACCTTTAGTGACCGGAGTCGTCTTTTCAGTGACTTCTGGATAATCTTCTCTGTGGAAGTTATAAGAAGTATGAAGAAGCTTTTCGGCTAGATGAGAACCAGGATTGGTTAAGTAATCGTTATAAAGCTTGATGATATCGGGATTGAGATGACTTCTTCTAATCGGCTTGTTTTTATCCTCATCGTAGAGAACTTTCGCTCTCTTCTCTTTATAGGTATACCAGATATCGGGATCTTCGTTTGGATGGAAGATGGGGAAGACATAAGGTTGACCACCACCATTGATACAACCACCAGGGCAACCCATGACTTCGATGAAATCATACTTGGAAGTTCCAGCTCTGATTTGATCAAGGAGGATGGAAGCGTTCTTCATACCGGAGACAACAGCGACATTAAGCTGAGTGCCATCGATAGATAAGCTAGCTTCTTTGATACCTTCTAATCCTCTGACAGGAGCGAAGTTGACAGGTTCCATCTCCTTATTGGTGACGATGTGATAAGCAGTTCTGATAGCTGCTTCCATGACACCACCAGTGACACCGAAGATGACAGCGGCTCCGGTATTTTCACCGATCAAATCATGATCGAAGTCCTCTTCAGGAAGACGATTCCAAATGATACCAGAACGACGGACTAACTGAGCAAACTCACGAGTGGTCAAGACGACATCGACATCATCAATACCATCAACATTCTCAGCTTTTCTCTGTCTTTCAAACTTTTTAGCTGTACAAGGGACGATTGAGACGACACAGATTTGTGAACGATCTAAACCATTCTTTTCGGCATAGTAAGACTTGATGATAGCACCCATCATTTGTTGCGGCGACTTGCAAGAAGAGAGGTTAGGTAAGAGATCAGGATAGAAAAGCTCGATGTAATTGATCCATCCCGGTGAACAGGAGGTGAGCATAGGTTTAGCAGAATGTTGATAGAGACGTTTAACAAACTCGGTAGCTTCTTCCATGATGGTCAAATCAGCTCCGAAGTTTAAATCGAAGGCTCTATAGAAGCCGACACGATGCATAGCAGCTGCTAATTTTCCAGTGGAGTTAGTACCGATCTTCTCACCGAATTCTTCACCGATAGCAGCTCTGACTGCCGGGGCAGCAAAAGCGATGACGGTCTTGTGATCTTGGAAAGCTTTGTCGAGCTTAGAAAGGTCGTTATGTTCCATCAAAGCACCGGTAGGGCAAACAAGTGTGCACTGTCCGCACTGGATACAAGGAACAGTTGCAAAGGAGCGGTTAGCAACCGGAGCGACGATTGTCTCGAAACCACGATTTTCGAAACCTAAAATTCCGATTCCCTGTGTATCTTTACAAGCTTCGATGCAACGGCCACAAAGGATACACTTAGAAGTATCTCTGACGATACTAGGAGCGATCTCATCAGTGGTGACAGGCGTTTTAGCACCGGTATATAACTCGGCTCTAGCACCGACTTCACGAGCGACTTCTAAGAGTTCACAATGCCCGTTTTTACGGCAAGCTTGGCAGTTGTAGTAGTGATTGGAGAGAAGAAGCTCAACGGAAGTTCTTCTAGCTGAGACAGCGGCAGGATCAGAGATAGAGATATGAAGACCATCTCTGACAGGATAAGCACAGCTAGGGATAAGTCTTCTTTCTCCTTCCACCTTGACGAGACAGACACGGCAGGAAGCTAAAGAGCACTTATTATCACGCCAGTTACATAAAGAAGGAATGTTAAATCCACAATTTCTAGCTGCTTCTAAGATGGAGAGACCTTCATCAACGAGATAAGGATGGTTCTCGATAAAAATAGTGATTTTATTGGCCATGTTCATCACTCCTTGCTGATAGCACCAAAGTGGCAGCTAGCGATACAGCTACCGCACTTGATACATTTGTTTGGATCAATCTTGTAAGGTTCTTTACCGACGACACCAGTGATGGCGTTGACAGGGCAGTTTCTCGAACAGAGTGAGCACTTTCTGCACTTGACAGGGTCGATCGTATAAGAGATGAGGGTCTTACAGACACCAGCATCACACTTCTTATCCATGATGTGACGGACATAGACGTCACGGAATTTGCTCAAAGTGGAGGTGATCGGGTTAGCAGCTGTCTGACCAAGTCCGCAAAGAGCACCGACTGAAATCGATTCTGCTAACTCTGAGAGCTTATCTAAATCAGATAACTTAGCTTTACCATCGGTGATGTTGTTCATGAGCTCGAGTAACCTCTTGGTACCGATACGACACTGAGAGCATTTACCACAAGACTCATCGCAGATGAACTGCATATAGAATTTAGCGACATCGACCATGCAGTTATCTTCATCCATGACGATAGCACCGCCAGAACCCATCATCGAGCCGTGAGAGATGAGGGAATCATAATCGATTGGGACATCAAGTTCATCGATGGTCAAACAACCACCAGAAGGTCCACCAGTTTGAATGGCTTGGAACTTCTTGTCGTTTTGGATACCACCGCCGATGTCATAAATCAAAGTTCTTAAAGTCGTTCCCATCGGGACTTCGACTAAACCGACATTCTTGACTTTACCACCCAAAGCGAAAACCTTGGTGCCGGAGCTCTTAGGAGTTCCAATCTTAGCGAATTCTTCAGCTCCGATTCTGATGATGTAAGGGATGTTAGCTAAAGTCTCAACATTATTGATGATAGTAGGTTTACCCCAAAGACCGGAGACAGCTGGGAAAGGAGGTTTAGGTCTAGGCATACCTCTCTTACCTTCGATAGAGTTCATCAAAGCGGTCTCTTCACCGCAGACGAAAGCACCAGCTCCGTATCTTAAACCGATTCTGAAGGAGAAATCAGTTCCTAAGATGTTATCTCCTAAAAGACCGACTTCTTCCATTTGTTTAAGACAGGTCTTGATTCTGTCACAAGCGACAGGATATTCAGCTCTGATATAGAAATAACCTTGGGTAGCGCCGATCGCATAACCAGCGATCATCATACCTTCGATGACAGCTGCTGGATTACCTTCGAGAATCGATCTATCCATGAAGGCACCAGGATCACCTTCATCACCATTACAGATGACATATTTGATATCGCTGTTTTGATTTAAAGCGAATTGCCATTTACGACCGGTAGGGAAACCAGCTCCACCCCTGCCTCTGAGACCGGATTTAGTGATCTCATCGATGACAGCTTGTTTATCCATCGTCAAGACTTTTCTTAAAGCTTTGAATCCATCATATCCGAAAGCTTCATCGAGATTTTCAGGATCGATGGTTCCACAGCCGTGGAGAGCGATTCTCATCTGTTTCTTATAGAAATTGATATCGTCTTGCTTGGTGATCTTCTCTTTAGTTGCTGGATCGACATAAAGAAGATCTTCAACGATCTTGTTGTTGATGATGTCCTCTTCGATGATTCTTTTAGCATCCTCAGGTTTGACTCCGTGATAGAGAGTATCTTCAGGATAAATCTTGACGAAAGGACCTTGAGAGCAGAAACCGAAGCAACCGACGATGTTGACGCTCACTTTCGAGGAGAGCTTATGGGCTTTGATCTCTTTTTTAAGTTCCTCAACTATTTGAGCAGAGTTAGAGGAAAGACAACCAGTACCGCCACAGACGACGATATGGCGCATATTGTCCTTGCCAGTGAATTTCTTGTCTAAGGTGACACTGCAGGAGGAGATTCTTTTATCCAAGGTGTTGAAATCTTTGATGAGAGCAGGTGCCTTGGCTTTCTTACTTGTCGTTTTTGTCGTTGCCATGTCAGTTCTCCATTTCTCGATATTCTTTGATGATCTGAGGGACTTCCGCTAAAGTCACCTTCGGATAGACTTTCCCGTTGATGCTGACAGCGGGAGCGATACCGCAAGCGCCTAAGCATCTGATTCCATCTAGGGAGAAGAGACCATCTTGAGTTGTCTGTCCTTGCTTGATCTTCAATAATTCACCAAATTTGTCGAGTACATTTTGTCCGCCTTTAACATAGCAAGCTGTACCCATGCAGACATCGATGACATACTTTCCTTTGGGTTCGATTGAAAAGAAGTTGTAGAAAGTGACGACACCATAAATGTCAGATAAAGGGATGCCAGTTTTAGCTGAGATGATCTGTTGGACTTCTAAAGGGATGTAGCCGTACTCTCTTTGGACATCAGAGAGGATCAGCATCAGAGGTGAGGGCTCGTCTTTGTAGCGATCACAAATCTCGATTATTATGGCAATGGCTTCCTGACGCAGATTGATCATTGATTGGAAACCTCCTTCCTTAATAATAATTATTCTTCCAAGAAATTAGTTTATATATAGAAAGTGTAATAAGAAAGTGCTTTTTTCTTCAAAATGTTAACTAAAATTAACAATATTGCTGTATTTTTTGCTTATTAAAGAACGAAAAAACAAATAAATGCACAAAATGAGATAAAAATTGCAATTTGTAAAGAACAAGAATATCTGAAAATTACTGATCTATTTTTGTCTTGCTTCGTTTGATCTTTTCCCACTTAGGTTTGCTGATGATACCTTTGACGATGGCGACAGCATTGATGAGCATGAAAGTAGGGAAAAGAAGGATTGAGATATACATCGTCTTCTTATTTTTGATGATCAGACGTTTTCTCTCAGCGATATAAGAGACTAGTGGTTGTATCCAAAACGGGATGAAATAAACAATTAGTATGACTATCACAACAAAGAGTATGAACCATGTTAAAGAAAAAGAACCGAGACCATAGATATAAATCGGGCCATTTAAAGCTGTCCAAATGAAGTTGTAAATGTAGTAAAGAGGAAACCAAGCTATCGCTAAGAAAGCTGTCGGGATAGTAGCGATATTGCAGTACTGATCAAGGAAAGTGAGTTTGGTCCCTAAATCCATATCCTTCCTGAAGAGATTTTTGAAGAAAGCAGGTAAAAGCTTGATACCAGTCTTCCAGAAGAGACGGTTGAGTCCGTTTCCCATTCTGGTGTTTCTCTTGAAGATATCATCTAAAGTAGCTGGTTGATCAGCATAGACGATAGCTTTATCGATAAACTCGACTTTGATGTTATCTTTCAGAAGTCTATTGATCGTAAACTCGATATCCTCACTAGCGGAAAAGGCATCCCAATTAAAAGCTAAATCAGCTCTAATAAGAGATGAACATCCGTTCATGACACAACCGAAATTCAAAGCAGAGCGACCACGGCAAGCGAAACGATCATCTCTGATGTACCAGAGACTAGACATACAAGAGAGGATGTTGTCGGTCATATTCTTACTATTTTCAAAAGTGCGACCGACTAAAACACCAGCATCGACAGCATCATTACAAGCGTTTAGATAATTCTTATCTATCTGGTTATCTGCATCGATTGAAAGGAAGAACTCGTGAGTACCTTCAGGATCTTTCTTTAACTCTTGCATGCCATGATAGACATTCCAAGATAATTTCAAATGATCAGGATCAGTGTCGTGTATCTCGATGACTCTCGCTCCATGTTCTTTAGCTATCTCAGCTGTTCTATCGGTGCAGTTATGACAGAAGACAACGACTTTGTACATATCCTTTGGATAATCGACTTTGAAGCAGGAATCAACAGCATCTCCGATGACATCTTCTTCATCTTTTGCACGGATGACAATCGTAAATTCATGGTATTTCTTCGCCTTGGGATAAGAACGAGGCTTAAAAAAACACAAAAGCATAAACAGCAACTGAAAGAGAAAAACAGAACCGACAATGATGATGATAGCGATGTTTAACCACCAGACGATATTATTGAATAGTTCCATGTTATGCCTCAGTGTTGTTTGATTTTATCTAGGATATCAACCACTTCTAAATTGTGTTTACGACAGAAACTTAGAGCCATATAAACAGCAGCGTCATCCATCAATTGCTCAGGAGCATGAGCATCCATGCCGATCGTACATTTAGCTTGATACTTGCTCACTAGTGAGAAGAATTCATCAGTCGGATAAATGTATCTCTTTTTATTTCCAATCACTCTCTCACCATGTCTTATACCAGCCACATTGACTTCTAAAGGGACATCATAAGCGATACAAGTTTCAATCAAATCTCTCGAGACCTTTTTACAATCGCTATCAAACTCACTTATACCAGCCATGAAGTAATCAGGATGAGCGAAGATAGAGAACATACCTGAGGAGAGAGCTTTGATGGCTAAATCACGATAAAGGTAGAGTTCTGATGCACTAGTGATATGTGAAAAATGAGCGTAGACTTCATGGTTATCTCTCATCGCAGAGTGATTTCCTAGAATCATGTAGTCCAAAACGCCATTGGCCAACAATTCTTGATAGAAAGGAAAGTAACAAGGATAAGCTTCTGCTTCGATTCCAAGATAGATTTTGATTCTTCCCTCATACTTCTTTCTCAGTTCATTGATAGAATTTGTGTAGTCATTAAAAAGAGAGTAATCCCCTCTTTTGTAAGGTTCACTATATCCAGGAAGCATAGCATGATCCGAGAAACCTAGATAGCGATAACCAGCTCCTAAGGCTTCTAAGACGTAACTTTCATCCTCACCGGTAGCATGACCACAGCGCTTGGTGTGGGTGTGATAATTAGCACTTAACATCTTTTGCAATAATTCTTTTAATTTTAGTTGAAATTTCTAATAAAACAAACTTTCTATAGGTAAAGATTATGTATTTCATAAAAAATGGGATTAAGCGGGTTCGAACCGCTGGCCTCTTCCGTGTGAAGGAAGCGCTCTCCCGACTGAGCTATAATCCCAAAAAGCTCTTAAGTCTAGCATTTTTGGCACTTACTTTCAAGAATAGAAGACTTGTTGAGAAGTCAATTTCTTCATCAGTATATTTGTGCTTTATCATCGTGACTTTTGAATATAGATTTCTTGACTGTCACAACTAGTCTGATATAGCAAATTTATAAATGAGAGAAAAAAGATTGCATTTATATAAGTTAGACTTTAAAATGTTTGTTTTTTCTTACAGCTGATTTTGAAAAATGCTATAATTTACCTGTAAAGACGAAAAAGTTTTAAAGAGGTCATTAGGTTGTTTGAATTAAACGAGAAAGTCGTCGATAAATCCGGCAGGATTTTTACTATCGTCGACGAAGAGTCAGCGAATTTCGGTGGCGGAGAGGGCAAATATTTTGTTCTCAAACCCTGTTTTGAGTATGACTTCAGCCCTGGCTATCAATGTTTCGTCCCTGTTGATAAAGCTGATAACCTCTTGAGAAAGACGATCAATGCTGACGAAGCTTTGGCTTTGATTGATAAATACAATTCCTTAGAGATTTATATCTCTAGAAATCCGAGAGAGAAGAAACTCTGCTTCCAACAAGTTCTCTCTTCTGGTGTCTTAATCGATATTTTGAAAGTTTATAAAACTCTTCTTTGTTCTAAACAAGAGAGATTGAAGAACAATAAACCTTTCTCTGATTTTGATAGCCGACTTTTAAAAAACTTAAAGATTTTGTTTGTCTACGAGTTTTCAATCGCTCTCAGCATCCCTTCTGATCAGATCGCTAGTTTCATCTCCACACGTATCGGTACTGACGTCTTCTAAAAAGATTTTCTTCGTACTCTTGATAGTTTCAATGATTTGTTTCTTAGCTTTCGGGCTAAGATTTTTTATTTCTTCATAAATCTCGATCAAATACTTATCCATACAAGCTGTTGAAAGATAATCTAAAGTCTTTTGTTCAGCTTCAGAATTTTGATTTGTTCTTCCTAAAAGGAAATCGACTGATACACCAAAATGATCCGCATACTTACAAAGAGCAGATAAAGTCGGCTCGATTCTACCCAGTTCATAATCAGAAATCGAATATTGCTTTATATCAAGTTTTTCTGATAATTCACCTTGAGTGAGATCCTCATTCTTACGAAGCATTCTTAAAGTGTCGTTCAGTCGCATTGCTTAATCCTCTTTTCAATAGGAAACATTATAAAACAAATTTACTAAAAACAAATTATTCGTTTTTAACACGATTTAATCTTCTCATCTTCGTTCTTTAATTGAAAAATATTTGATTAAAAGATAATCTTAAAAGCATGAACAAACTCGAAGAGATCAACTGGTTTCCCGGCCATATGAAGAAAGCCTTAGACCACATCAAAGAGAGACTTAAGACCTGTGATGGTGTCATCGAGGTCGGAGATAGCAGAGCTCCAATCTCCTCTTTTCCGAGTTATCTTGACGCTCTCACTAAAGATAAGGCTCGTTTCTTCATCCTTTCCAAAGCTGATTTAGCTGATAAAGATGCTCTTTTAAAGCATGTAGAGGCTTATAAAGAGAAAGGAATCAGCGCTATATCTTTGAATTTGACTGACAAGAATTCGACGAAGATTCTCGTCAGAAAGCTAGAACAAATCAAAACTCAAAAAGATGAGAGATATATGAAACTCGGTTTTCCTATTCCAGAGAAGAGATTTTTGATCTTAGGTATACCTAATGTCGGAAAGTCAACTTTGATCAATAGTCTTGTCGGTAAGAAGAAAGCGCCGGTTGAAAATAGACCGGGGAAGACGAGAGCTGAGAGTTTAATCAGAGTATCTCCTTTAGTCGCTGTCATCGATTCTCCTGGTATTCTTGAACCTAATTATGAAGATAAGAATGTCATCGTTAAGCTTGCACTATTAGGTTCTATCAAGACAGAGATACTCCCTTTGATCGCCTTGACTGATTATCTTCTCAACTATTTAAAAGAGCATTATTTTGATAACTTGAAGAGGAGATATCCGATCTCTTTTGATGGTACTGAAGAAGAGATATTCCTTAATATCGCTGTTTATCGAAACTTCCTCTCTCAAAATAAACCGGATAGTTTAAGAGCGAGAAACACGCTTTTAAGAGAGTTTAGAGAAGGAGTTTTAGGAGGAGTTTCTTTAGATGAATGACCTTTTTCTCTTTGATCAGAAGATCAGAGAGAATGAGAAAGTCACTAATATCGCAGGTTTTGATGAAGCTGGAAGAGGGCCTCTAGCTGGTCCTTTAGCAGTGGCTGGTGTCGTTCTTCCCCCCAATTATCAAAATCCACAAATCAATGATTCTAAAAAGCTGACTGATAAAGAAAGACGTCTTTTATTTGAAGAGATAAAGAGAGTCGCTCTCGCTTATAAAGTTCTTTTAGTTCCTGTTTCTGTCATCGATTCAATCAATATCTTAGAAGCTGATAAAGATGGGATGAGAAGATGTCTTGACTCTATCAAAAAGAAAGTGGATGTCGAGTATATCATCACTGACTATGTCAACATCAAAACTAAAATCAAACTCCTAAGCATCGCTAAAGGAGATGCGACAAGTCTTGCAGTCGCTGCGGCTTCTATCTTAGCGAAAGTCACTAGAGATGATTACATGATCAAACTGGATAAGAAATATCCAGAGTATGATTTCAAGCATAACAAAGGCTATGGAACTAAAAAACATCTCTCTGCTTTAAAAGAACACGGCTATATAGAAGGTGTACATCGCCTCACTTTTCAGCCGGTCAAGAATATGGTTTTGGGAATCGAACAATTATCTCTTTTTTAGACAAAGGAGCTTTCCTCTCTTAATGATAGTTGGAGGAAACTCATATGATTCTCAAAGCCGATGAAGTATTATTGATCATCTCTCATGAAGCTGAGGGTGATTGGAACAAGATGTATCAGACAGTTAAGGAGAAAAGACCGCTCAAGTCTGAGCTTTTAGAAGATATCAAAGCTAAGACATATTCGAAGTATACTTGTGTGACGGCGATTGACTTCCCTCATTGTTTCATGAGGATGAACATGCCACCTATACTTTTATATTATTATGGAAATCTCTCGTTATTAGAGACTCCTTTGCTAGCTGTTGTCGGAAGCAGACATCCTGATGAATATCAAAAGAGGATGACTACTCTTCTTTTAGATGAATTCTTAGCTAAGACAGAGAATAAGTATGGAATCATATCAGGCTTAGCTAGAGGGATTGATCAAACGGCTATGGAAGTGGCGATGAAACATAATGCTCCACTAGTCGGTGTTCTTGGTTGTGGTATCGAGGAGTGTTATCCAGAAGAGAATCGACACATCTATGATTACTGCAAGATAAACGGTCTTCTTTTCTCTGAATATCCAGGTGAAGTAGAACCTTTATCAGATCACTTTCCGATGAGAAACAGATTGATAGCTGCTGCTTGTAAGGCGATGTTCATCCCTTCGGGAACTAAGCGTTCAGGAACGGCTATTTCAGCTCGTATGGCTCTTGAAAATGGTAAGGAGGTTTTAGCTTTACCTGGTGACCTAGATAAACAAGATTTCTGTGATGGTCTCATTCATGATGGAGCTACTTGTGTCACCTCGGTTGATGATTTGATAGATGCGATGAAATGATGAGTAAAATTTTTTAGCTATGCTAATAGTTGGCCTTCCTTGACATGCTACGATGAAAAAATAATATAATTTTGAGCTTGAGGAGGGCAGATATGAAATTAATCATCGTTGAGTCTCCCCACAAAAGCGTGACCATCTCTCGTTTTTTGGGTAAGGAATATAAGATAGTCGCCAGCAAAGGTCATATCAGAGATCTCGCTAGTAATGGAAAAATGGGTTTAGGCGTCGATGTTGAAAACAGCTTTAAACCTCGTTATATCGTTTCAAAAGATAAAGAAAGCGTCGTCAAGGAACTGAAGAGTTATGTCCAGAAGGCTGATGAAGTCTATCTAGCGACCGACCCTGATCGAGAAGGAGAGGCCATCTCTTGGCATCTTGCTGATGTCTTAGGACTAGATCCTTTGACGACTAATAGACTCGAATTTCATGAAATCACTAAGCCGGCTGTTTTAAAAGCTTTAGAGAATCCTCGTCATATCGATCTTAAATTAGTTGAATCACAAGAGACTAGAAGAATCATCGATAGATTGATGGGATATCGTCTCTCTTATATCCTTCAAAAGAAGATCAAGTCACCATCAGCCGGTCGTGTACAGTCCGTCGTCTTGAAGTTCATAGTCGAGAGGGAAAGAGAGATTCAAGCTTTCGTCCCTAGTGAGTATTGGACGATCGATGGTCTTTTTAAGAATGCTACCGGAGATGAAATCGCTGCTGATTTAACATTGAAAAATGGCAAGTCTTTAAAGATTGAAACCTCAGAACAAGCTACTTCTATCATCAATGAATTAGAGAGTGCTACCTTCTTAGTTGATTCAATCAAGAAAGAGAAGAAGTTAAAAGAACCTAAACCTCCTTTCATCACTTCGACTTTACAACAGGAAGCTTATTCTCATTTCCACTTCTCAGTCAAAAAGACCTCCGCTATCGCTCAGAAGCTTTATGAAGGTGAAGAGATAAATGGTGAGAGAACAGGTTTGATCACTTATATGAGAACTGATTCAACCAGACTCTCTGATGAGTTTAAAGATATGGCTAAAGAGCACATCAAAAACACTTATGGAGATGCTTATATCGGTCGTGCTCATATGCAGAAATCTAATAAGAATGTTCAAGATGCTCATGAAGCTATCAGACCTACCGATTTATCTTTAACTCCTGAAATTGTTAAGTCGTTCCTCTCTAAAGAAGAACATCTATTGTATTCGATGATTTATGCGAGAGCTATCGCTTCTTTGATGGCTCCTAAGTCTGATGAAGTCACCTCTGTCGTCATCAGCGCCGGTTCTTATGGTTTCACTACTTCTGCCAGCAAGGAACTCTTCAATGGTTATTATGCTGCGTATGGTCAGTATGAAGAAAATGACTCTAAGAAGAAGCTTCCTAATCTTACAGAGGGTGAGAAACTCGATCTTCTTCAACTTCATGAACAACAGCACTTCACCAAGGCACCTGTCAGATATAACGAAGGTAAAGTCGTCAAATTGATGCAGGAAAACGGCATCGGACGTCCTTCAACTTATGCGCCGACTGTCTCCACTCTTCTTTCAAGAAGCTATGTCTCTGCTGTTAAAGGCGCTCTTGTTCCGACTGAACAAGGCGATCTCACCGTCGATAAGTTAGAGGAATACTTCCCTAAATATATGGATGTCTCTTATACCGCTAAGATGGAAGATAGCCTTGATTCCATCAGCGATGGTAAGACTGATAAAGTCGCTCTTCTCAGCTCTTTCTGGGATGAGTTTACCAAGCTTTTTGCTAATGCTGATGAGAAGATGGAGAAGATTCCTCCTAAAGAAGTGGGAAGAACTTGTCCTGAATGCGGTTCTCCGTTAGTCGTCAGAAAAGGTAAATACGGAGAATTCATCGGTTGCTCTGATTATCCCAAGTGTCATTACATCGAAAAAGAAGAGAAAGAAACCGTTGAAAGAACTTGCCCTGAGTGTGGCGCTCCTCTCGTCTTAAGAAAGAGTAAGAGAGGTGAGTTTGTCGGCTGTTCTAACTTCCCTAAATGTCGTCACATGGAAGATTTAAATGGTAATCCGTTAGTGAGTGAGAAGAAGGAGATAGTCATCCCTGAGGATGCTCCTTTATGTCCAAGATGTAACACTGGACATCTCATCTCTAAGAAGAGCAGATATGGTAAGACCTTCATCGGTTGCTCAAACTATCCTAAATGTCGCTATGTTCAAAAGGATGGGGCGACTGATGGAAAACAAGAGAAATAATCGGATCAATTTAGTCGATGATTCTGATCTGATCGACTATTTGAGATATCTTAAAAACGTCAAAGGATATTCGAAGATGACGCTTATTTCCTATGGAGAAGATATCGCTTCTTTTCTTCTCTTTTTAAAGGAAGCTAAGACTGATAAAGGCAGGGCTGATAAAGAGACAGTCCGCCTTTTTCTTTTGGATTTGAGAGCGAAAGAGATCTCTCATTCTTCAGTCAAACGTTATCTTTCTGCTTTGAAAGGCTTTTATAACTTTCTTTGTAAATACAAAGAGTATTCTGAAAATCCGTTTGAGAGTGTCGTCTCTCCTAAGAAAGAGAAGAAACTCCCTTCTTTTTTGACAGCTAGTGAGATGTTCGAGTTTTTAAATCTTAACGAGAAGAGAAGTGATGAATTGGCTAAAAGGGATCAAGCGATACTAGAGTTGATGTTTGCCTCGGGTCTAAGAGCTTCGGAAGTCATCTCTTGTCGCACCCAAGATTTTGATTTTTCCGAGAGAACTTTAAGAATCATCGGAAAAGGTGATAAAGAAAGAATCGTTCCTTTCAGTAGAAAAGCGAAAGATAGCATTTTGCTTTATATAAAAGAAAGCAGAGTTAAATTTCCTAACTTTGATAAAACCGATATCCTCTTTTTAAATAAGAGAGGAGAAGCTTTGACAGAAAGAGGACTCGAACACATCATTTCTCAATGTGGGGAGAAATCAGGTTTCTCTTTGAAAGTTCATCCGCATATGCTAAGACACACCTTCGCTACATTCATGTTAAATGGTGGTATGGATATCAGAGTCTTACAAGAGTTATTAGGACATGCATCAGTCTCAACGACAGCTATTTATACACACATATCTCTAGAAGATTTAAAGAAGACTTATGATGAGTGTTTTCCAGATATCATCAAGAAGGAGAAAAGCATATGAGAGGTGTCATATTTGATTTCAATGGGACGATGTTTTTGGATGAAGACAAACATATCGAATCTTGGAAGAAGTTCGCTCTCGATGAATTCTCATTTGACTTGAAGGACGAAGATTTTGATAAGCATGTCCATGGAAAGAACAACGCTGATATCCTTTCTTATCTGACTGATAGAAAGCTCTCTAAAGAAGAGGTCTTCAACTACGCTAAAAAGAAAGAATTGATGTATCAAAAACTCTGTGAACAAGACAAGAAGAATCTTCACTTAGTCGACGGACTTGAAGATTTTCTCTTCAGTTTAAAAGAAAGAGGAATCAAACTAGCAATTGCAACCGCCAGCATGAAACCGAATGTCGACTGGTATATAAAGACTTTTGAACTGCTTCGTTTCTTTGATGAGAAGAACATCATTTACGATAATGGAAATCTTGAAAGAGGGAAACCAGATCCTCTGATTTATCAAATCACATTTAAAACTTTAGGGATTGAAAAAGAAGAGGCGGTCATCTTTGAAGATTCCTTCTCTGGTCTTACTAGTGCTGTCGCTTCAAAGGCTAGGTATGTCGTCGCAATCTCACCGACAGGAGAGACCAGACAAAATGTAAAAGGCGTTTCATATACGATCAAAGATTTCACCAAAATGCCCAGTGAAATCGAAGTTTTTCTTTCAAAATAAAAGAATTTAGTTTCATTCGGTTACAAAAATAATTACATAAGTTAAAGAAATACTTATAATTGTTTAGATTCGTTCGTAAGGGGTAAATGTATATATGAAAAAGATTAAGCTCACTCTTTTAACACTATTGACCAGTGTATCTTTGATTTCGTTCACTAGTTGTGATCAAGCTATTTCTTCAACATCGTCAATTGATTCTTCAATCGATTCTAGCTCTTTTGATGATAATAGCAGCGAAGAATTAGAGGCTTCATATTATTTGAGTGTCGTCTCCTATCCGGAAACCAGCGAGTACTTCCTTTATCAACAATTCGATGCTACCGGTTTAGAGGTTCATGCCATCACTTCTGTCAATGGAACTATCACTTCCAATGAGGCGATTGAGGATTATACACTCACGATCTCCAAAACTGGAGATACTCTCTCTGACGGAGATGTTTTAACTACAACTGGTTCTTCTTTAGAAATCTTAGTTGAGAAAGATGGATATGCATCCACCACTTTCACAATCGGTGTTGAAAATGTGACTCAGTTCACTCAGTCGATCACGATTGATAGTTATCCTCAGACTTATTACTATCCGGGTGAGACTTTTTCTCTTGATGGAATTTCTCTTTCATTATCAGCTAGCTTCTATACCATCAATTCTGGAAAAAAGACTTCCAGTTATGAATTGAATGATTATGAAGTCACCATCAATGGACAGAGTGCTGAAGGTTATGTCCTTCCTAGTGAACCGACTAGATTAGAAGCTACTATCACAGCTACTTCTTACACCGGTAGTGAGTTAACTACTAACTTCGCTATTTTTGTCATCTCTAAAACCATCACTGGACCTAGTGTCTATGAGGATGACACAATTACCTTTGAAGAAGATAACAACTCTTTAACTGTTCATATCGATGGGGAGAATATCACCGCTGAGAGCACAGGTGCTGGTGATAAGGGTTACTACAGCCCTGATGAAGTTAAGTTAGCTTCTAATTTCTATGATTACTCTAAAGATAGTTATGATAACTGGAAATACGCACCGGCTTCTTCAAGCGATGGTGAGACTCAACAGACTCCTCTTTTAGTCGTCCCTGTCGTCGTTCCTGGTTATGAGAGTTCAGCTACTCAAGAGAATTTAGAAATCATCGAGAATGCTTTCTTTGGCAAATCAGATGATATGAGTTTTGAATCACTCCACTCTTATTACTATCGTTCTAGTTTAGGTAAGCTTGATATCATTGGAACTGTCACTGATTACTTCTATGCTGCTGATGAATCGAGTGTTTTCACCAGTTCTACTATCTCTGAATATAGAGTCGGTACTTTAGCTGAAGAGTGTGCTGAGTGGGCTGCTGAAGTCTATGGATTAAACCTCCAAGATTATGATTCTGATTCTGATGGTTTGATTGATGGTATGTGGCTTGTTTATGTCGGTCCTTCTTCAAATTCTAGTACCACCTATTGGGCGTTCTCTTCAAGAGTCTCTAATAGCGGAGATGTCGATTCACCTGAGGTCAACAACTATGGTTGGTGTGGTCTTGATTTCATCACTAGTTCTTCATCATCTCAATATGCTGGTGATGATGCTCACGTCTTGATTCATGAGACTGGTCATATGTTCGGTCTTAACGACTACTACTCTTATTCTTACTCTGGTTATGGTCCTTTAGGCGATGCTGATATGATGGATTACAATGTCGGAGATCATAATGCCTATTCCAAGATGATGTTGGGTTGGACGACTCCTTATATCGCTTATGGAGATTGTGATATCACTCTCGATTCTTCACTTCACAACCAGTTGATCGTCATCCCTTACGATAGCAAGACTTACGAGACTGATGAAGATGGTAAGATTCTCTTCAACCCGTTTGATGAATATTTAGTCTTAGAGTTTTATGTTCCCGATGGTATGAATGCTTACGATTATGATTACTATGGTGTAGAGACCGTTAAGGATTACGGACTCAGGGTTTATCATGTCGACAATAGAATGATTCAAAGAAACGGAAGCACTTGGTCATTCTATGAAGATCCTGATGATGCTTTAGCTGATGACCACGGAATTAGAAATACTTGTACCTCTAATACTGAAACTAATAGCGACTATGCTTATGGTTATGGAGAGAGCCGTTTTAATGGTATCTCTAATGATGCTAACGCTTATGATGAGATCAGATGGATCACTCAAGATGGCACTTATTTAAATGCTTCTAGAAGAGTCGCTTCTAATGTTGAAAATATCCTCTTTAAAACAAACGATTCCTTCTCACTTGAAGATTACAGTTCTCAATTTGTTGATGGTGCACTTGATTGTGAAGAAGAACTGACCACCACTTTCACTGTCACTTCTATCAATTACTCAAGATCCTAAAATTGAAAATCAATTTTAAAGCATTTAAATTGCAGATAAAGTAAGAAAAGATATAATTGCTTTTGAGGTTTTTAATATGTATTGCACTCGTAAAATAACTGACGATTTGTATTATGTCGGAGCTAGTGAAAAGAGATTAGAGAGATTTGAAAATCTCTTTCCTCTTGAAAACGGAGTCTCCTATAACTCGTATCTTTTCTTAGATGAGAAGACTTGCTTGTTAGATACAGTCGATTCATCTGTTTCCAGGCAGTTTATCGAGAATGTTGAGCATGTCTTAAACGGAAGAAAGCTCGATTATCTAATCATCCATCATATGGAACCTGATCACTGCGCCAATATCGAAGAGATATTACTCAGACATCCTGAGACAGTAGTGGTCGGTAATGCCAAGACTTTCCTTTTCATCAAGCAGTTTTATCCTGAACTCAACTTAGAAGAGAGAAGTTTAGTCGTTAAAGAGAATGACACTCTCGCTTTAGGAAGACATACTCTTAAGTTCGCTTTCACTCCGATGGTTCACTGGCCTGAAGTCATGATGTCTTATGAATTAAGTGAAGGTTTGTTATTCACTGCCGATGCCTTTGGAACTTTCCGTGCTCTTGATGGTAATCTCTTCTTTGATCAACTTGATTTTGAACATGATTATCTTGATGAAGCTAGAAGGTACTACACCAACATCGTCGGTAAGTATGGAACTTCAGTCCAAGCAGCTTTTAAGAAACTCACCGATTTAGATGTCAGAATGATTCTTCCTCTTCACGGTCCTGTCATCAGAAGAAAGACTGATATCGCTTATATGCTTGATAAATACACCAACTGGTCTACTTATACTCCTGAAGATAAAGGAGTCATTATCGTTTATGGTTCGATGTACGGAAATAACGAAAATGCTGCTTATGTCTTAGCTAATCTTCTTTCTGAAAAAGGAGTGAAAGCTATCAAACTTTATGATGCTTCTAAAACGACAGCTTCCACTTTAGTAGCTGAGAGCTTCAGAGTTTCTAATATCGTCATCATCTGCCCTACTTATAACGCAAGCATCTTCCCTTCTATCGATAACTATGTTGAAGATATTCTCAGGATGAATCTTCACGATCGTACTTTAAGTATCATACAGAGTGGAACCTGGGCTCCAACTAGTGGAAATCTTCTTAAAGCCAAGTTAGCAAAAGCTAAGTTTAACTACACTGAAACTGAGATCACCATCCTCTCTTCTCTCACTGAAAAGAACTTAGAAGAACTTGATAAACTTGCTGAAGAGATAAAAACAACTTTTTGAAAACTCAACATTTTGTAGTTTTCTGTATGTTTTTAGTTAAAAATATAGTAATATTTTAAGCACTGGGACAAAGCGGTCTTAGGTGTGGAGAAAAATAATTGACATGACAACAATTGAGAACCTTATAAACAATTTTTCAACACCAACTTTCGTGATTCAATTTGTAATCACGGTTCTTTTCATGTTGACTATTACTTTCTATGTCGCCTATAAAATCAAAAGATTAGCTTCAACCGCTTTCTATGCTGTCTTCGATATCTTTTTCGTCATCGCTTATATCTTCGACTTCTCATATATGATTTTGATCTCTGCTGTGATTCTAGTCGGTGGCACGATTCTTTTCCTTTATGTCAACTCTGGTATCATCCGTTCTTATGTCGCTATTTCTCTTAACAAAGGTATTTCTAAGAGCAAAGTTGATTATGATAAGGAAAAGATGATTGAGGATATCATCACCGCTGTCAACTGGCTTAGTGCTAATAAAGTTGGTGCCTTAATCACTTTTGAAAGAGAGACTCCTCTTGATGAGTTTATCAAAGACGGCTCCCACATAAATTGTCCTGTTACTCCTGAGATTATCGAAACTATCTTCTATGAAGGAACTAGACTTCACGATGGTGCTATCGTCATCAAAGATGGTTTGATAGTCGCAGCTGCTGTCTACTATCCGCCATCAACTAAAGTAGTTGTCGGCAAGTTTGGAGCTAGACATAGAGCTGCTCTTGGAATATCTGAAATCACTGATGCTATCACGATCGTCGTCTCTGAAGAGACTGGAAGAATCTCTATCACTCATGGAGGACTGATCGATAACATCAAGGATGATGAGTTTGAACACATCTTCCGCAATCAAATAGCTAGTAAATAGCAGAGTCACCTCCGGGTGACTTTTTTGTTGCCAGTACAAAGATAGGAATACTAAATCTAGGATAACATTTCTTTTAAAAGAGATAATTATTGTAAATTCTCCCATACAATTCGTTCTCTAGATAAAGAAGTCTTTCCCTCTATTTTGTGGTATTCTTAACACATGCAAAACCGATACGATTCATTCATTTTTGATCTTGATGGCACTCTCTGTGATACTCTTCCTGATATTAGAGAGGCTTGTAATTATGCACTACAATCTTTCTCTTTACCGACCAGAGAACTAAGTGAGTTTCCTTCTTTTGTTGGTGAAGGATCAATAGTTATGCTCAAAAGAGCTTTGAAAGACATCATCTTAAAAGATGATGAATTTAAAAAGCTTTATGATATCTATCATCACTACTATATGACTCATTCAGTTGTTAAAACTAAAGCTTATAAAGGCATGCAGGAAGTCTTAGATAAGGCTAAAAAAGCTAATATCAAGTTATTCGTCTATACTAACAAACCTGATGATTTAGCTGTTGAAGTCATCAATTTTTGCTTCAAGAAGAACACTTTTGATAAAGTAGTCGGTATTCCTTATAAAGGTAAGACTAAACCAGCACCTGATACTTTCTTAAAAGAGACTTCTTCTTTTGATATCGATTATTCCAGATTTTGTTATTTTGGTGATTCTACCACTGATATAGAAACTGCTTATAATCTTCATATTCCTAATATCTATTCTGTTTTATGGGGTTATTCAACTAAAGAACAACTCTCCTCTTTCTCTTTGAAGGCTACTAAACAATTAGAGAGAGTTGATGAGATTGGTGAGATGGTTTGTTAATTAACAACGATTTGCATAATTTGTAACCAAAACAAAAAAAGCGATTTATTTACTTGTGGACAAATTATTTCACACACAAATAATAATGTGGAGTTTAGCACACTTTTAATATATATTAGTTTGTGAGGTGATAATATGCTTCAAGAACTAGTAGGTAATCGAGTTAAGCAATTTAGAATCGAAAGAGGTCTTTCACAAGATGAATTATCAATAATCACCGGTATTGATAGACCACAAATTTCCAAAATAGAACAAGGCAAAATTAATGCCACCTTAGAGACTTTGGAACGTCTTTCTTCAGCATTTCAAATTGAGACTGCAAAATTATTAGATAGTAAGGTTTCTTTACATCCATTTGTTAAATGGGCTGGTGGTAAAACTCAGTTGCTCGAAAAACTATTAGCTTATATGCCATCAAATTTTAATAACTATTTTGAACCATTTATTGGAGGTGGTTCCTTCTTTTTAAATATTGAACCATCTAAAGCAACCATTAATGATTTCAATTTTGAACTTATATGTGCTTATAGATGTTTTCAAGATGAATTTTTATTTGAATCTCTTAAAACAGAATTAAAAAAGCATGAAGCAAATCATTCGGAAAGTTATTATTATCAGGTTAGGTCAATGGATAAAGATGATGATTTTTTCTCTTTGCCAATTTATGTTAGAGCAGCAAGAATGATCTATCTTAATAAATCTTGTTTTAACGGGTTATATAGAGTTAATTCAAAGGGTTATTTTAATGTTCCGTTTGGAAGAAAAGAGAAAGTTATCACTTTTAGTGAGAACAATTTCAAAGCTCTTAGGGAATATTTCAGAAATAATGATATTTCTGTACTGAATGGTGATTTTGAAGAAGCAGTAGAGACTGCTCAATTTAGAGATTTTGTTTATTTTGATCCGCCATATGATGTAATTGAGAATAAGAATTCTTTTACATCTTATTCAAAAAATGATTTTGGAAAAAATGAACAAATTAGATTAGCAAATCTGTTTAAAAAATTAAGTGATGCTGGCGTGTTTGTAATGCTAAGCAATCACAATACTGTTTTTATTAACGAACTATATAAAGACTTTAATATTCGTGTAGTTAATGCAAAACGAATGATTAATTCTAAAGCTGATGGGAGAGGGGATGTTGAAGAGGTAATTATTACAAATTATGAGTAATTCATTATATTTTGCTTCAACAAATAATGATTTCCGATTGATATATGGTGACTCTTTTAAAAAGCTAAACAATATTGATGACAAATGTATTGACATGATATTTGCTGATCCACCATATTTTCTATCATCTGGAGGAATTTCGTGTCATTCTGGAAAACAGGTATCCGTAAATAAAGCTGAGTGGGACAAATGTTTGTTCATTGATAAAAAGATTGAATACAATCGAGAATGGATAAGAGCTTGTAGAAGAATCCTAAAAGACAATGGAACTATTTGGATTAGTGGTACCTTTCATAATATCTATAGTATTGGGGTTGCATTAGAACTTGAGGGTTTTTCGATAATTAATAATATCACTTGGATTAAACCAAATCCGGCTCCTAATTTGGGATGTCGCTGCTTTACAAATTCTACTGAAACAATTTTATGGGCCAGAAAACAATTGACGCCTAAGAAAAAAGGCAAACACACATTCAATTATCAATTAATGAAAGAAGTAAATGGTGGGAAGCAGATGAAGGACGCTTGGGTTTTATCTTTGCCTAGTAAAGATGAAAAAAAGTTTGGAAAGCACCCAACTCAAAAACCTTTATCTTTGTTGACAAGAATTATTTTAGCTTCTTCAAAAGAAAATGATTTGGTATTAGATCCATTTAATGGTAGTGGAACTACTGGGCTAGCTTGTATTTTAAATAGGAGAAATTATATTGGGATTGATAATAACAAGGAATATTTAAAGCTAACTAAAAAAAGGTATTTAGATTTATTAGAAACAAGGAGAGATGTATGAGTAGAAATTTTGATGATTGGCTTAAAACAATGAAGGATAGTATAGCAACTTTTGATTACTATACAGATTTTGAAAAAGTTTATAAGAAGATTAAGTCTATTAAGAATGAGCTAAATCTTTTAAATAGTCTTGTTGGTTCTAAGAATATTAGAGGCGATTTTTTAGCTTTGTATAATCAACACCCACAGATTTTAAAAGCTATTCCTATACTAATTGCAAAACGTGAGAGCCAAATCAAAGTTATTGATAAAGATACAGAGAGAATTTTTGATTTCCAGAAACCAAATCAAACACCGGATGAATATGCAAATTTTATGGAACAAACTGGTTTATTTGAATTGATTTCAAATCGTATAACTGGCAATCTCTTTGATTATGTTATGGGTGTTGAGGTCGGAATGGATACTAATACTAGAAAAAATAGAACTGGTGCTATCATGGAAGCTCTTGTTGAGTATTTCTTAGTACAATCTGGTTTTCCCTATTATCGGCAGATGAATAAAAGTGAGATAGAAGAAAAATTTAATATTGATCTTTCTGGATTAAGCAACTCTGAGAAGGCAGAAAAACGCTTCGATTTTGTATTTTTGAAAGATGGTCAAATATATGCTTGCGAGTGTAATTTTTATAGTAGTTCCGGTTCCAAACTAAATGAGACGGCAAGAAGTTATAAACAGCTAGCATCTGACATTTCAAATATTCCTAATTTTAACTTTGTTTGGATTACTGATGGCATTGGTTGGATTTCAGCTAAAAACAACTTAGAAGATACTTTTGATGAACTTGAAAATATGATTAATGGTTACGTTTTCAACTTGAATGATCTTAAAAATGACGCTTTAAAATTGCTACCAAAATCAAAGAATTAAAAATAGACAAGTAATCATACATAGAAAAGCTTAAATGTTTGCTTGAATAGAATAGTAATTTAAACGAGTTTATTAAGCAAAGTAATCATGGCTTTATTGAAATACCTTTCCAAAAACAATTTAACTAATTATACGAATGTGGATTGTTGCAATTCTATACTTCTAAAGGGTAAAATATTTTTTAATATTTTTTAAATAAGGAGCCTCGAAATGATAGTTTTGACAGGGCCTTCTGCATCAGGAAAAACAGCTGCTTGTCTCTATTTGCAGGAGCATTACAACATCAAGAAGGTCGTCACTCACACTACCCGTGCTCTTAGAGCAGGTGAACAGGATGGTGTTGACTATCATTTTGTAAGCATGGATGAATTCTTAAAGTTAAAAGAAGAAGATGCTTTTATAGAGACTGTTCTATATAACGGAAACTATTATGGAACTTCTAAAGCAGAAGTGAAATTAGATAAATGTATGGCTGTTGAATTAGAGGGTGCTAAGACTTATAGAAGCCTCAACGATCCTATGATAGTTCTCTTTTATATGAAAGTAGATGAGAGCATCAGATTGGATAGAATGCATGAAAGAGGCGATGCTGAAGAGAAGATTCAATCTAGAATCAAGAATGATAGAGAAGTTTTTAAATTAGACGACAATATGAAGAAAATGATTGATGTCATCGTCGATACCGAACATCATGATGTTAAAAGTGTTTCTGACTTCATCTACGATAAATATGTAAAAATCTTAAAAGAAAGAGGAATTACTCTTAAGATTTAAGAGTGTGGAGGTTTTTAATGTCTAAGAAAGAGAAAAACACCTTGGGGGGG
This sequence comes from uncultured Clostridiaceae bacterium, assembly GCA_964427595.1. GTDB lineage: Bacteria > Bacillota_I > Bacilli_A > RFN20 > CAG-288 > Enterosoma. Next base: position 48,264 of record CAYRUQ010000006.1, read on the forward strand.
TATGTTTATTTATTTGTAAACCACGAATATGGTGAGAACATCATTAAAATAGGTTTTACTAATAATATCGATAGAAGATTACACGAATTAAATAGTCAATCCGGAGTTATTGGTCGGTTTGAACTTTACGCCTATTACGAAACCTCGCAGGAATTAGCAGACACGCCGTTTCACGATCTAATAGATCGACTAAATCCCGATTTAAGAATACAGAAAAATAGAGAATTTTTTAGAATTCATCCGAAAAAAGGTTATGAAGTTTTAAAAGATATAGCTGCTATCAGCGGTTATGAAAATCAGGTTAAATTAGCTAGTGAATTTTATGTTTCACATCCAGATCAAACAACAAAACAACAAGATTCATCAACAAGAAAATCAAATTCCGAGACAGATCTCTCCTATAAAACTCTGCATTTTGATGACTTGGTGAATTTTGGATTGATTCATATTGGCGATGTTCTTTTTATTGAAAACAAACCCAATTCAGAAGCAAAAGTTATCGATAATAAACATGTCCTATATAATGGAACTCCACTATCTCCAGATAAATATGCTAAAAGTTTTTATGTTTCGATATCTTGTTATACGGTCATCATTCATAAAAACTCAAATAAACTATTAGACGATTTAAGAAAAGAGCTTTTCGAACAACAAAAATCATCTACGACTATACCAATTACTCAGTCATCAAGGTCTTTTGCTAACATTTCAAATTACGGAAGCAAACACACTTTATTTGAAAACAATTATTCAGGTTTAAAAGCAAAGAGTTTTGATTTCCGTGGTGAACATCATGAAGTAAGAAATCTAACGGAAATGTTGGTCGAGTTTTGTGGCATACTTTATAAATATGATAAAAATCGTCTTTTAGAGTTAGCCAGAGAAAATTGCAGATTAGAAAATTCAGATAGATATTTGTTTTCTTTTGATGAAAGTCATTTATACCGTGGAAAGGAAATTCTAAACTCTGGAATTTTTATCGAGACCAACAATGATAATAATAGGAAGATTAAAATTATTAAAATGTTGATTGACCTCTTTGATTTAAATCCTTCAGATTTTGTTTTCTATGCATGACAACAATCAATAAAGTTCTAGAAAAGTTAAAGCAATTTCAAATAAATAAATCAAATCGGAATATTTAATTAATAAAAAAACGGAGTTGGTTTAGTCCAACTCCGCTTTTCCTGTCCACAATTCGTAATAACGTCCCTTAAGAGCGATGAGTTCATCGTGATTACCTCTTTCGATAATCTTACCATGATCCATGACCATGATGCAGTCAGCGTATCTGATGGTGGAGAGACGGTGAGCGATGACAAAGGTAGTCTTGCCTTTCATGATGTTATCCATACCTTTAGAGATCAGTCTTTCGGTTCTGGTATCAACTGAAGAAGTAGCTTCATCAAGAATCAAGATAGGAGGGTTAGAGACAGCGCATCTTGCGATAGATAGAAGCTGTTTTTGTCCTTGTGATAAAGAGGCGTTTGCAGCATCGATATAAGTGTTATATCCGTCAGGTAGCTTTCTGATGAACTCATCTGCACAAGCTATCTTAGCGGCTTCTTCACACTCTTCATCAGTGGCTTTTAATCTTCCATAACGGATGTTGTCATAGATAGTTCCTGAGAAGAGATGAGTGTCTTGTAAGACGAGAGTCATCGATCTACGCATCGAGACTCTATCGATCTCTTTTAAATCGATTCCATCAATTAATATCTCACCGGAATCGATGTCATAGAATCTGGTTAACATATTGGTGATGGTCGTCTTACCGGCACCTGTTGAACCGACTAGAGCGATTCTCTGTCCCGGGTGAGCATATAAAGTGATGTCATCAAGGACTTTCTGACCTTCGACATAAGAGAAGTTGACATGCTCCATTTTGACATCGCCGAGGACTGGCTGAGTAGTAGTACCATCACTCCAGTAGAATTTACCATCCTCTTCGTTTTTATAAGACTTCCATTTAGCTTCTTTAAGACTAGGTTCAGGGTTGATATCCATCATTTGGAAGATTCTTTCACAACCAGCAAGAGAAGCCTGAATCATCGTCATCATGTTGGAGATGGAGTTAAAAGGTCTTGAGAACATTCTAAGGAAGGTGATGAAAGAAAGAAGAGTACCGATAGAGACGATAGAACCACTACCACTTCCAGTAGCAAGTAAGACACAACCGATGATGGCGATTAAAGCAGTAGCGATATTATTGATGTTATTGACGATAGGAATGTTTAAAGAAGAGAGGAAGACTGAGCGTCTATTATGGATGGTATGTCTATAGTCGATCGATTTGAATAGCTCAGACATATCCTCTTCTTTAGAGAAGCATTTGACGACTTTAAGACCGGATAAGACTTCCTCAGCCATACCGTTAAACTCACCCATTGAGACTTGGGTCTCTGAGAAAGCGGAGACTGATCTGTGGACATTGATAGCGACGATCATGACGGCTAGCAGTTCTATAGCTACTGTGATCAACGCTAATAACCAGTTTAAGATGAAGATGAAGACTAAGATTCCTATTAACATCAACAAAGAAGTGAAGATCTCCATGATACCGGTATTGAATAATTGAGCCATGTTATCGACATCATTGCTGAATCTCGACATGATGTCACCATGCGGTATGCTATCGAAGTATTTAAGGGGTAGGTTTTGAAGTTTTTCAAACATGTCGTTTCTAAGTCTCATCAGTGAAGAAGAACCGATCCTCGTCATTAAGAAGACTTGAGCTAGCGAACAAAGGAAACTGAGAATATAACAAGCGAACATGATCAGCATGATGATACCTAGATACATCAAGGCGACATCAACAGCGTTAGCGCTCGTCCAATCAACAAGATTGAAGATATATCTGTAGAGGAACATCTGACTTTCGATAGTCTGAGAGTAATAACCTTCTAGTGAACCACCAATCAACCAGTTACCAGTAGCTGAATAAACAGCTGGTTGTAATAGAGAGTCAACTAATGGGGCTGATAAGAAGGTTCCAAGAAGATTGATTAAGATGGTGATGATAGTGATGATAGTGACTACTAATAGTCTCCACTTATCAGGAGCGATGTAGTGGAAGACTCTCACGAGAGACTTCCAAGAATGCTCTGGTTTACCATAGCCTTTCTTTCTTCTTGAATAAGTTTCTGTGATCTCTTTATAACCTTCTTTACCGCAAGAGTATTGGATTCTGACTCCGTTTACTAAAGGACCTTGTCCAGAAGCAGAGAAGCCGTTTAATTTTTGATTACTATCGTTTTTCATCATTCGACTCCTTTTGCTTGGATGGTATCTATCTCTTGATAAAGAGGACAGGTCTTTAATAGTTCTTCGCGAGTTCCTAAACCGACCATTTCTCCTTTATCTAAGACTAAAATCTGATCACAGCGTTTTACTGAATCTATTCTCTGAGCGATGATGAAGACAGTGGTATCTTTAAGCTTAGTCGCTAATTGTTCGTTGATTCTTCTTGAAGTTTCCATATCACAAGCGGAAGTGGAGTCATCGAGAATCAAGATCTTCGGTTTCTTGATGACCGCTCTTGCGATACAAAGACGTTGTTTTTGACCACCGGAGACAGATTTACCGCCTTGAGTGACCGGAGTATCAAGACCTTCTTTAAAACCTCTGACAAAATCAGCAGCTTGAGCGATCTCTAAAGCTTCCCAAATCTCTTCGTCAGTAGCGTCTTTCTTTCCCCAACAGATATTAGATCTGATCGTTCCAGTGAAGAGGATGTTGTTTTGAAGAACGACACCGATGTCGTTTCTCAAAGCTCTCACTGAGTAGTCTTTAACATCATGACCTGAGATAGAAACGACTCCTTCAAGTGGATCATATAAACGGGGAATGAGATTGACCAGCGATGATTTACCTGAACCTGTTCCACCGACGATACCGATAATCTTTCCTTGTTCAACATCAAGAGATATAGGACCTATCGCTGCTTTATTTCTATCTTCTACATAAGAGAAGAGAACATTATCAAATTTCACATGTCCATCTTTTAAAGAATCGGGATCAAAGTCTGCTGTCTTTTCTTTGGGTGCATAAGAGATATCGATCTTCTCACATAAGACACGATCGATTCTCTCTTTGCTAGCTTGCGCTCTTCCATAGTGTTGGAAGAGAACTGAGAGAAAGGAGAAAGCCATCGTTAAAACAGCAGTGAAGGAAGTTAACATCGACAATTCTCCAGCATCAAAGAGAGCACTACCATTATTCATGATTTGCCAGATAGTGTTATCTAAGGCGGTGTTGATCATTGAAAAGCCACCGAAGTACTGGATCAAAGCGACGGTAACATTGATAGCTAAAGTAGTGATAGCAGATGATAAACCGATTTTAGAGACGGAAGAATAAGTGATGACAGTCAGGTTTTCATTTGATCTAGCAAAACGCTGCTCCATATAAGGTTCTCTACAGAAAGCCTTAACTTCTCTGATACCTTCTGTATCTTCTTCCACATTCTTGTTGACACTATCTAAGGCACTTTGAATCATGATGAACTCAGGTCTCGTCTTTTTGATGATCACCATGATGATGAAGAAAGCTAGTAGTGAGATAGGTAGTGTTATAAGACCGATCGCCCAGTTTAAAGAGAAGATAAAACAGAAACAGAAGATGGCGACTAATGATTGTTTGAATCCCATTCTTACCATCATCAAGAGGAAGAAACGGATGTTGTTGCAGTCATTAGAGAGCATCGTCGTCAATTTAGAGACAGGGAAGTGTGAGATGTTAGAGAACGAGAATTGTTCTACTTTCCAGAAAATCGTGTTTCTAAGTCTTTCAGCGAAGTCACTTGAGATGATAGCTGACAGCTTCATACCGATACCTTGAGCGATGATAGCTAGAACTGCGCAACCGATGATAAGACCTCCATAGAGCCAGACAGACGTCATGGCTCCCTGAGCTAGTCCTTCACCATAGACGATCGGTTGAGGCAGTCCTTCAGCGCTTAAGTTCCCATAGCCTTCTAATCCGTTTCGAATCAATAGACCACTTAGATAAGGAACCATCAACTCGAATAAGGCATCTAATAAGATGACGAGGAAATCAAGGATGACGAGCTTATAAGAGGGTTTGAGACATTCAAGGTAAATCTTGATTGTGTTTTTAGCATCTTGTTTGTCGATGAGAGCGTCTCTTTTCGTGTAATGGAGATCCTCTTTAGCTCGCTGTTTCAGTTCTTTAATGCGAGTACCCATATGTTCTCCGATTTTCATTTGTTTAACCTTGTTTATTGTATTACTAAAGAACTAAAAGTAATTATGAAAAGACAAAAAATCGTCTCATTTTAAGGAGGTTTTACATATCAAGGTATTTATTTTAAAAAAATATACGGTGATTTGGTTTGAGGTGGGTTTAGAAACATCTTTTAAATATGAATTAGTAGTTGGTTAACGACATAACATGTATAAAAATATAGATAAAAGATTAAGCTAAATCAGTTTTCTTGTCTTCAAATTTAGTTGATTCTTCTTTTCTTAGTTTCTTTCAAGACACTGATTTATTGACGCTTACAGTTTTTCGCATAAAAAATATTAAGTGTGCTGAAAACATATCTATTTTGTACCGCTCACTATTTATTAAAGGTATTTAAACTGAATTTCTAATTAACCAATATTTTTGAACGAATATCTCCTATAAGTAATGATGACAGATAATTTCTTATGTTTTCTTAATAATTTGTCATAATGCAAATCTATCATTTGATTTGTGGTTCATATTTATTTATCTGCTAGTAGCAGTGGAATGTTGATGAAATCTATTTATTCATCACCCCAGATATCAAGATTAGACATTGCCTGTATGTAATTGGATGGTGGTATCGGTAGATCTGGAAACAAACCTATCTTTTTATGTGCCATATAAGCGACTAATATCTCATTATTGATGATATTTAACTTTCCACTTCTAAAATAGTAGAAAATATCACCATAAGAAATAGGAATACCGGAAGCAGATATAGTGATCTCTATGTATTTTTTATTCTTTTGAGTTAATACTTTGATACTGACACCTAATGAAGTTAAAGAACTTTTAATTTCACTTGCGACTTTCTCAGCGTCTTTTAAACCGATGACTTCTTTATTTTTATTTAGACCGATATAAAACTTTCCACCACCGGCGTTTGCAAGTCCATAAAGCCATGGTATGAAATCATTTTTCCACTCTTCAGCATAAATATACTCAACCATCTCTTCTCTCCTTATAAGTCAGTATTGTTATTAAAATTAAGACTCTGTTGCTGTTTGCTTTATCTTAACAAAACGAAGAATTACTCACTAGTCAGATAGAGAGAAAGAGGTGTTCCTGGAAAATTTTTAACCATAAAAACAGATGAACATAATGAGTCAAATTAGAACACTATTATTTGTCTTATCTAACAATTAGAGATTACTTTGCGACTTATTAGTGAGTGGTAGATAAAATGCGATGATATTTAGCAAAGCAATACAAAGTAATAATCCTAATGCGAGTGGAACTCCTATATAAAAAATCGGTAAGAATCGTGAAAGATTAAATATAAGACAAGCGATACTTAACAAGGCCATACTGATTAAAAAGTCAACAGTTATGATAGCAAGGAGAGGAATAAGGGATATTAAAATTACTTTCTTTTTCATCACTCCATAATTTAAGAAGAAATCTTTTTTAATTTGATAGTAAGCATGTAAATCACTAAGAACTTTTCTTTTAAGAAGAAAAACAACAATAACTGAAAATGCGCTTATCAAAATTATGACGAAATCAACAAAAGTAAATTCAACAGGCAACTGTAGCATCCCTTGAGAAATTGTAAAACCATCAAAAATGGTTTTAACTTCAACATATCTTCCGATTTTTAAGAAATTTCTTTCATCTAGGCTTTTTATAAACTCGCTATCTTTTTTAGAATCAATACTAAGTTTACAAATGATATTAGAAGTATTGATGTCTTCTTTTTGATATGCGATTAAGTAGCGAGATAATGCAAATGAACTAGATAAAAGCAGACGACTATATCCTTCAAGTGGCGCTTCCAAATTTTCAATATGTTCATTTATAAAAGACATATCTTCAGTTTCATATATACCGACAATAGTTTGATTACCTAATTTCATGCCTATGAGTTGATCTATATCTGTTATTTCATGATTTAAATCATCATAGAAAAGACCATATTTAATAAAGAAATTTGCTTGCAACCAAGTTATCGCAATCTCGTTTTCATCAGCAGGTAAACGATTTTCAGTTTGATCAGATAATCTTGAATCTCTTGTAAGATTGAGAGGGTTAGAGGTCGGATAATACATAACCATTGCTGAATCAGCAGAATCTAGATAATTATCGCTTTTTAATTTGGTGATTATATTAGGTAGGCAATATTCACTCAGTCTATTAGAAGAAGCAGTATAAATCACATCAAAATTAGAATACTCTTCTATTTTTTCGATTTGATTATCGGTAAATAAAACAGAATTCTCATCATATCCACCATGGTTATAAAAGGAGGTCTCTCTAGAATTAAGAGCAATATAGTTGATGTTATTAGAATAAGAGGCTGATAAAGTAATCGGCTTATAATCAACCATGCAATAGTGAACAAGTAAACTGATTAAAGCAAAGACAAATGAAAGTAATAAGGTAGTTAACAAGCATTTTTTACTTAATGATTTTGGATTTATAAAAGGAAACTCCAAAGCTTGTTTGATAGATAGTTTGTAGTCCAAATTCGGCTCAGTATCGCCTGCTGTTAAATTTGAAGTTGATGTCTCATCTTTACAAATAAAAGAAATTTCACCATTTCTAACAGAATAAGACTGTGTAAGATTTTCTTCATTGATGACTTTTTGAGAGGAGGTAAACACCAATAAAAGCTCATGTGATATCGATTCTAGTAACTTTAATAAATCGCTCTTCTCATCTTCGGTGAAATCATCAGAAAGATCAGTTAAAAAGAGAATCTTCGGTTTTTTAATCAATGCACATGCTATAGCAAGTTTTAGACTCTCCGTTTTACTTAATACTGATGTTTGCTTATTTACAAATGCATCATCAACAATAAAACCAACCTTTTCTAACAACTCAAAAGCTTCTTTGCTATTATAGGGCTTATTTAAAATAGAGTAGCAACACTTTAATTGATCTTGTACTGAAAGTCCGACAATCACTAAAGCGTCTATATCAATATAGGAAACATCGGCTTTATATTTTTGCAGATGCTTTTTGCTATAAGACTTATCATCGATGTTTATGGTACATTCAGATAATTTCTCATTTCCTGATAGCAAACGGATGATATTCTTTCTTTCTGAGACATTATCACTGAAAAAACAAATTAAACCTGTATCTGGCAAATCAATTGTCAACTGATTGATTTTAGTTTTCTTAGTTTGCTTCGGTTTTATATCTGCTTTGAACATAGAATTTATTAGTTTTAATCATCAACAAACAAGTAAAATATGACTTTCACAAATATTTGTATCTGTAAGCATTCTAATAAAGCATCAAGGGGCATTCAAGAGCAAATATGCTGTTCTGTCAAATTTGAACAAAGAAAAAAACGCCTTTAGGCGTCTTTTTCATTGATGTTAGTTATTGAGTAATTACTTAGCTGCAGCTTCTTGTTCGATAGCTTTGTTAGCGATATCGACTAAAGCGTGGAATTCAGCTTCATCAGTACCAGCGATTTCGCTGAGCATCTTTCTGTTTAAAGAGATGTTGGAAAGCTTGAGTCCGTACATGAATCTAGAATAGGAGATTCCTTCTGCCTTGCAAGCAGCGGAGATTCTTCTGATCCAAAGCTTACGGTAATCTTGTTTTCTTTCCTTACGACCATTGAATGCATAAGCATCCGCTCTCATGACGGATTCTTTAGCAGTCTTATAAAGTCTATGTCTAGCGCCGAAATAACCTTCGGCTCTCTTTAAGATACGTTTGCGATTTGCGTGTCTGACGGTTCCGCCTTTGACTCTCATTTATCCTATCCTCCCTTATCTGCTGATCATGCCGGAGACAATCTTAGTCTGAGTAGGCTTGAGATATCTGGCCTTTCTGTTGTGTCTGATCAATTTATGGGTTTTGTTGTGGGAGAGGTGGGAAGTGTTTTGGTTCCACTTTTTAACTTCTCCGTTAGCGGTGAATCTGAATCTCTTAACGGCACCGCGCTTACTCTTCATCTTCGGCATGCTGTGTTTTTCCTCCTGTTTTCTTGGCTGGACTTAAGACGACGAAATAGTCCTTACCAGCTAATTCGGGCTGTCTCTCTATAATGGAGTGTTCTTTAACCATATCGAGGAAGGATGCTAGTGTCTGTTTGACGATATCCATTCTCTGCATCATTCTTCCTTTGATGAAGACGGCGACTTTGACCTTCATTCCTTCATCGAGGAATTTGATCGTAGTCTTAGCCTTAGTCATCAAGTCGTGAGTATCAGTGGTAGCAGTAAAGCGCATCTCTTTGATGACGGTCTTCTTCTGGTTTTTCTTAGCCTCCCTCTCTTTTTTGGCTTTGTCAAATTTGAACTTGCCGTAATTGAGAATTTTGCACACGGGTGGGTTGGCCTGCGGGGAGACGCAGTAGAGGTCAAGTTGCATGTCCATCGATTTCTGCTGAGCGACTCTCAGCGGAACGACGCCATAGCTCTCACCTTCCGGACCAATCAAAAGTACTTCTTTGAAATGGATCCTTTCATTTACTAATTCGTTGTTGTTTCTTGACCGGGCATTGTTTCCCTGCTGATAACCTTTAGGTATAAGAATATCCTCCATTGTGAACAAAAAACGGGTTTCTCCACCAGAAACCCGCAAAATGCACTAAAACTCTATCGCTAGAGAAATCAGGCATTTGACCCATCGAAACAATATTCAATCGGGTGAGAACGGGTGTTCTGCTTTCCTATCTCGTTTTTCGCACATAAAAGTTTAATGATGGACTCTCATTTTGTCAACATGAAAAAGAGGGATTTATATCTTTTTTTAATAAATATATATAGAAAAGTTTGTTTTTTATTTAGTTCCGAAGATTCTATCTCCGGCATCACCAAGGCCAGGGCAGATATAAGCGTTTTCGTTTAAACATCTGTCTAATGCGCCGACATAGAGTTTGATATCAGGATGGGCTTTACTGAAGGCTTCTGCGCCTTCAGGAGCGGCGATGATACAGATGAAAGTGATGTGTTTAGCACCTTTCTTTTTCAGCATGTTAACAGCATCGATAGCTGAGCCACCGGTAGCTAACATCGGATCGAGGATGAAGAATTCTCTCTCTTCAATTCCAAAGGGGAGTTTGCAGAAGTATTCATGAGGTTCATGAGTCACTTCATCACGATAAAGTCCGATATGACCCAC
>CAYRUQ010000007.1:0-49973 GCA_964427595.1 uncultured Clostridiaceae bacterium
CTTTTTCACTTCACTTTTATCATGGTAGTATAAAACCTGAAAAGTTTAGGATATAATCAAGTTCACATGGAAACAACTAAAGTAAAATCAACAATCAAAACTAGAATAGTTAAACTCATCAGTGTGCTTTTGACTATCCTCACTCTTGTATTGATTGTGTTTTTCATATTCAACATCTTCTTAGGTGAAAATGCCATTCATGATTTCTTTTTAGAATGGGCAGATACCAACAAAACTTTAACGATCGTTCTCTTTTTAGTTCTCTCTCCGATCATCAATTTGATACCGGGTATCTCATCGATGTTTTTTATCACACTAGCTAATCTCTTATTCAATAATCGAACTTGGATTGGAATGGGTATCGCTTTCTCTCTTTGTGCAGCTTCGATCACTCTCACTTCTTCATTGATGTTTTTAATCGGAAGAATAGGTGGGAAAAGAATTGTCGAGTGGATCTTAGGAAGAGAAGCTAGTGAAAATACGATGAAGCTTCTCACCACCGGTGGAAAAGCAGCTTTACCCGCTTTCTATCTTCTTCCTTTCTTTCCCGATGATTCTTTAGCTTTGATAGCTGGTATGACCAACATGAGTTTTCTTTATAACTTCTTCTGTACACTGATTTTTAGAAACATCGGTGCTTTAGTCATCTGTATCTTCGGAACTAATATCATAGATTTCAGCTTATTAACTTGGTGGATGTGGTTATCAGCGATTTTAGCTTTCTTATTAGTAGCTTTATTTTTTGCTTTCCTCAGTTATAAGTACTACCTTTATCTCAGAAGAAAAGAAGAAGGAGTATCCTTCTATTTGACATATAAATTGAAACCAAAAGATAAGAAATCAGAAGGAGATGGATTTTAATAACTGATCATTTAAAAGATCATAAAGGTAGATTCTACTATCATCCATGACCATATAAGAATGATGTTCATCCTTAGGAAGAGAGATGGAACCAGGATTTCCTAAAATCAGATTATCTTTCTTTTCTAAAACCGAGATATGAGTGTGGCCTTGAAGAAAAACATCTCCAGGTTCTATCGGTAAATCATTCATATTTTTGTGATGTCCGTGAACACAGGTGATGACTTTATCAAATGCGAAGATAGAAAGAGAATCATTGATGGTGAAAGAAGAGACCATTTGATCAACTTCCGATTCACAGTTTCCTTTAGCGACGAGAAGTTTACCGGCATAAGAATTCAAAAGCTTGACGACTTCTTTAGGAGCATAACCTTCTGGAGGATCATTTCTCGCCCCGTTGTAATATAAATCACCTAAGAGAATGATCTTCTCACAAGCGTGTTTATCAAACTTTTCAAAAAACAGATTCGCATACTTGATAGAACCATGAATATCAGAACCGATCAGAAATCTCATACTTACTCCTTTTAAAAATCTAAAGTGTCATAAATAGACATAGTATTCACATCATATAGTTTTAAACCTTCTTCATCGATTGAGATGAAAGAAGGAAGAGAATCTCTCGGTCGAGAGATAGAACCAGGGTTAGCGATGATTTTATCTTCACCATTTCTTCTTAAAAGAGGATGGTGGGTATGACCAGAGAGAAAGACATCGTACAAATCTGAAAAAGCATATTCGTTATATAGATGTCCATGCGTCAAGAAAAAGACTCTTTGAAACTCTCTTGCCAATGTGTAATCAGGCATCAAAAAGGAAGCTTCATCAACTGTCTCTTTATCATCACAGTTTCCTTTGACAGCGGTGATGACTTCTGAAAACTCATTTAACAAAGGAATGCTATTTCTAGTGATATCACCGAGAAGAAAAAGGCGGTCATATCTCTCTTTTTGAAAGAAATCTAAAATCGGTTTTAAGATGTCATTTTGTCCGTGAATGTCACTAAGAACTAGGATTTTCATACCCAAAATTATACACCAGCCTTCTTTAATGGGAGTTTATCAGATGAAAAAGTACCTTTTTCATCTTAAAATAAAAAGAGTGGGAGGAAAGAATATGAGTATAAAAAGAGCGTTGGTAATCGGTGCGGGCCATGTTGGGAGCACTTCAGGTTATGCGTTAATATTAAAAAAACTAGTTGATGTCTTGGAGATCATCGATCTTGATGAGACTAAACTTAATGCTTCCATCGCCGATTTAAATCACGCTGCCTCTTTTGAAAATATCTCAGTTAGAAAAGGTAGTTATGACCGCCTTAATGAATATGATTTTGTCATCATCACCGCTGGTACTAGCCAGTCAGGTATCACAAGACTTTTAGGAGTAGAAAAAGCTAAACAGATCATTTCTTCAATCGCAGAAAACTTTAAGAACCGTGATTTCAAAGGAAAAGTCATCATCGCTTCTAATCCGCTTGATATCATGACTCACTACTTCTTGAAATGCTCTAATTTACCTAAAGAACAGGTTATCGGTACCGGTACTTTGCTTGATACCGCAAGATATAAAGCTATCTTAGCTGAGGAATTTTCTATCCCTGTTAAAGATATTGATGCTAATGTTTATGGAGAACATGGAGATAGTTCCTTCATCGATTTATCAAACACCACTCTAAAAGGAAGAAAACTCACTGATATCCTCGTTAAGAAAAATATAGATGAAGAGAAATTCAGAGAGAGAATCGAAAAAACTGTCCGCTTCAGCGGTTATGCGATCGTCCTTGGACAAGGTGCTACTTATTATGGAATCGGAAACACTGTCGCTGAGATAGTTGAGGCTTTGTCAAGTAAAAAGGAGAGAATCCTTCCTTTATGTACACTCGTTACAGGTGAGTATTCTCTTGATGATGTCTGTGTCTCTCTTCCGGTGAGAATATTAGAATCTAAACTTGAAATCGTCCCTGATCACCTCTTCTCAGAAATAGAATTAGAGAAGTTAAATACAGCTGTTAAACTCATCAAAGAAAATTCTAACTAAAAGGAAGGTCAAAAATGAGAGATTTAGAGTACGATATCCTCTCTATTCAAGAGAGAGCTGTCGCAAGTGCAAAAAAAGGAAACAAAGTCATCAACGGATGCGCTGGTATGCTCTTTGAGGACAATAAAGAACTCTGTCTTTATGATGATGTAAATGAAAAGATCAGAGATAATTTTGATGATTATCTCGCCTATCCAGAAGTTCTAGGCTCAAAGGAATATAAAGGCGGAGTCCTCTCTTGGCTTTTTAGAGATAAGAAGAAAGATATTGAAGAAAAGTACAACATCGCTTTTTCAGTCACTTTAGGTGGAACCGGTGCTATCTCGATGGCCTTTAATAATCTCGCCTTTAAAAATGGAATCGCTCTTCTTTCTGATATCAGATGGCCAAACTATGACACGATTTGTCATGAGAATCATCTTCCTTTCGCTATATACGACTTCATCATAGATGGAAAATTGAATATCAATTCTATCCGCCAAGCTTTAGAAGAACAGACTTCTAAATATCCGTTTGTTCTTCTTGTTATCAATGACCCTTGTCATAATCCTTTAGGCTACTGCATGAGTAAAGATGACTATAAAAACCTCTTTGATGTATTAAAAGATTTCTCATCTCAAGTGGCTTTGATGTTAGATATTGCCTATATCGACTATGATCCTTTAGATAGATATTACGAAGAGATGCTTCTCTCTTTAGATGTTTCTTTCCCTGTTCATCTCACTTTTTCTTGTTCAAAGTCTTTCGGTTTATATGGACTGAGAGTCGGCGCTTTGATTTCTCTTTATCAAAAGAAAGTAGATATCAATCCTATCTTAGATGATATGAGAGCTTATGCTAGAGGAACTTATAGCTGTGCTAATAACGGAGCTATGGGGCCTATCGCTCTCTTCTTCTCAGATGAAAAAGCTAAGAGTAATGTCAGAGCCAAGCTTGAAGAAGAAAAGAAGAGATTGTTTGAAAATGGGACTTATCTCTCTGATGTTTTAGATGAACTCGGTATCTCTCATTTCCCTTATAAAGGTGGTTTCTATCTCACTTTCAACATTGATGATAGCTATGAGTTCTGTAAGAAATTAGAAGAGAAAGAAATTTATTTTGCTCCTATTGATAAAACACATATGAGAATCGCTGTCTCGGGTTTAAACAAAGATGACATCAGTGAACTGAAAAGGAGATTAGAAAACAAGTGAGTGATTACATCATCAAACTTAGTAATGTTCACCAATTAACTAATGAGGAGATCTTAGGAAACGAACTCTTCCTCAACTTTTTAAAAAGCTATTATCACGATTCAAGAAAAGCTGATCAACCTAACTCCGAATACTTCCATGATTATGTAGCTACTACCATCAAGAAGATGACCAAAGACATCATCTATAACAAGAAAGAAGCGATAGATAGGATCAACAAACTGAATAGTAAACAAAGAGATGATTTTCTCAATCTTATCGATTCAGTTTATAACTACTGGAGAAGTAATAGCCGTTATGTCTATTTTGATAATTCGGAAGTCGATAATCCTATCACACATTCAGAATTCATCAAAAAATTCCATGAGTTTTCCGAATCCATCGTCAATTTTTATAGAAAGATTTATGAGCTAGTTTTAGGAAGAGAACAGACGATTTATCGTATTCTCCCTTCCGGTGGAAATGCTGGTCTTTTGATCAACAAAAAGAACTTGACTCTTCCCGAGGATTTGAAGTTTTTAAATGATGTTCATTTGCTTGAATCATTAGTCATTCAACCTCCTTTTATGATCAAGACTAAAGATAACAAGAGAAAAGGAGTTTTCTTTGAACAAAATTTAAGAGTTAAAGAAGAACAATTCGATCATAAAAACTCCTTTGGAGTCATCATCAAGGTTTATAACACTAGAGGTTTAGTGGTGGTTGATAAAGAATACCTATCTTTCTTAGTCGCTCTTGGAAATCTCTTTGAGATTGAACCCTTCAATGCGGATAGTAAAGAAGGCTTTGACTTCATCGTTTTATTCGGAACTGAAGATACCGGTGAAAAGTGCTACTACTACAAGGATGAGAATACCTATGTCGGTGTCTGTCCTAAGGATGCTAAGATCCATTACTTCGGCTATGCTAAAAAGATCATTCTCACTCTCTTCAATTTAGTCATGATCGATCAAAAGCTTCTTCCTATTCATGGAGCTGGTGTCAAAATCAGACATGGAGAGAAGACGAGAAATCTCTTCTTCTTAGGAGATTCAGGTGCCGGTAAGAGTGAGACTTTAGAAGCGATTAGAATTCTTTACAAGAAAAAATATCAGATTGATACCATCTTCGATGATATGGGCACTTTCCATTTGATTGATGGAGATGTTTTTGCTACTGGTACTGAAATCGGTGCCTTTGTCAGACTTGATGATCTCTCACAAGGTTATTCATTGCGCTCAGCAGATAGAGCTGTGTATTTCAATATTGACGAGGAGAATTCAAGAGTCGTCATCCCGATTGAAGACTTCATGATGACTTACACTCTCCATCATGTCGATGCTTTTCTTCTTTGTGATAACTTCACCGATACCGTCAGAGGTATCGAAATGTACAAAGATATCGACACCGCTATTGAGGATTTTGAAAAAGGTGAGAGAGTCGCATTAAATACCACTAGTGAAAAAGGATTCGTCTCTACTTATTTCGCTAATCCTTTCGGCCCTGCCCAAAGAAAAGATGAAGTTCATTCTTTTATGCCTGAGTACTTCAAAAGTCTCTTTGATAAAAAGGTTCCGGTCGGAAAACTTTATACCCGTCTATCTCTAGATAGAAAGAACGGTCCTTATGATGGGGCGAAAGCTCTGATTGAACTTTTTGAAAAAATTTGATTTGCCCCTAATAACTTCTTTTCCTATGTGTTAGAATTATGCTTGCTTTTTAGACGGAGGTTTAATAAATGGCTAAGTCAAAGAGTGGTAGTTTCTTCCAGAAGTTTTTCAAGCTGATTTTCAGCTTTATCGCAGTCGTTTTAGCTATCGTCGCTATCTCCTTTGCTTTCACACCTTTTGTTTCTTCTGAGATCACTGTTTTAGGTATCACAGTTGGTTTCTATTTCTCAGGGTTTGGAATCGCCTTCCCTGGTGATGGAACTTTATCAATCGCTAGTAACACACAAGAGATCAATCTTCCTTCTGATGTATCACAACTGGGTACTCAAATCGCAATGTATCTCTTATTTGCCGGTGCTGTTTTAGCTATCATTTATCTTCTCTTCTCCTGGGGCAAAAAAGGCACTACCCTCAGCAAAAGTATCGGAGCGATCTCTACCATTGCTCTTTTAGTCGCTGGCGTTTTAATCTTTCTCACCCTTCCTCTTTGTGGTTTTGAAGACATAACTTTCTCTAGTTATACTTTCGCTGAAGTGAATCTCGGCTATGGAGCTATCACTTCTGGTATCGCCTGTCTTCTAGGTGCGCTCAGCATGGGTATAGCTACTTTCTTAGCACCAAAAAACGATTAATCAGTAAGTCATAAGATCCCAATCGGGATCTTTTTTTACAAAGGAGTCAGAATGAATCTAGTCGAGGTTACCTTCGTTTCTCTTTCTATGGCTGCCGATGCGATGAGCGTCAATGCAACCAATGGAATCTCAGAGAAGAATATCAATGTTTTAAAACTATTATTCGCATCGGTCGTCTTCGGTATCATGCAATTTGTGATGCCGATGATCGGTTATTTTATCGGTTATAGTTTTCAAAGCCAATTAGAAAAATACATACCTTGGATCGCATTCACTCTGCTTCTCCTTTTAGGAATCAAATCTATCTATAGCTTCATCAAAGAGATGAGAAGAAGCAAAGAAGAACCAGTTAAAGAAATTAAAAAAGTGACCATCCCGATGATTTTAGTCGAGGGAGTGGCCACTTCTATCGATGCTCTTTGTATCGGTTTTGTTTACTTAGATTTAATAGTCTCGGAAGCTCTTTTAGTCTTCGGAATCATCGGAATAGTGACATTAGTCTTAAGCTTCATCTGCGGTTTTTTAGGAAAATTCATCGGAAGCATTTTAGAAAAGTATGCATCCTTGATATCCGGTCTCATCTTCATCGCTGTCGGAATCAAAATCTTAGTTGAATCTTTTATTTAAACGAAATCCTCAGCTCTTAAAGGATTATCTTCAGAAGAGTTGTTACGGATATAATCAGCGACGACATCATAGATGTAATAGACATCCTCGCCTTCACCTTTCAAAGGCTCAGCTCCGACGCTTGATAACATCGTTCCAGCGACATCATTTAAGACATAATTGATAGTGACGATATCCATGACTTTTCCGCTGAACTGGAAAGTTGAAGAAGGATAAGTGACTCCGCTAAGTCCTGAAGAACTTATCGTTCTATCAGGAAGAAGAACGACTTCATTATCAAAAGGTGAGACGATCTGAATATCAGACATCGTGACTAAAAGAGGTTCATCAGAAGAAGGATAAGAACCTCTGATACCACCTGAGTTATGATAAGCGATCAAACTCTCTTCATCATACTCAGCATCAGGTCTGACCGTCTTGGCCATTTCAAACATAGCTCTGACTACTAACTTGCCAGAAGAAGTTTTAGTCCAATTTCCTTGGAGATAGCCGATCTCTTCAGCAGGACGGCTTTCAATCAACGCATAAACTTCATTGATGAAATCTTGGTCAGCATAACCAGCATATGAATCATCAATCTGTTCATACCAAATAGTCTCTAGAGTCTTTTCTTCAAGATTGATGACCATGTAGGAATAACCGCCACCATCACTGCCACCTTGGACATAAGGGACATCCGCTGACTCATTTTGATAACTATGAGAGTGACCACCGAAGATACCGATGAATCCGATATCAGAAGATTGAATCGAATTAGTGTAATAAGAGTTTTGATCATCATGAAGAGTCAAGACGACCACTTCAGCACCCTCCTCAATGCAAGCATCATAAGCTTCTTGTAATAAGTCAAGACTGCTTGAGAAGTAATAACCGCTGATCATCTCAGAAGCGATATCCGATTCAAGTCCGGTACCGATAGCACCGACGACGCCGATCTTATGACCTTCAGTTTCTAAAACGACATGGTCAGTGACAAAGTCTGGTCTACTACCGGTTGATTCATCAACTAAATTAGCACAGAGGAAAGGAAAATCAGCAGTTTCTAAATTAGTTCTGATAGTATCAACTCCCCAATCGAATTCATGATTTCCTAAAGCCATCGCACTGAAAGAGAAGGAGTTCATCAACTCAGTAGTCGATAAGCCGTTATCATAACCGGAGATATAACTTCCTTGCCACATATCACCAGCAGCTAAGATCAAAGATGAGCTTTCATAATGTTCATTAGCTCTGATAGCACCTTGAAGAGCAATGATGCCGTTATATGCAGAAGTATTCTCAATCTTTCCATGGAAGTCATTGATGCTGAAGAGAGTCACGATGTTGTCATCAGGATCGCCGACAAAACTAGAAGAGGTAGTCTCGTCTATAGTACTTGAAGTAGTCTCATCTGTAGTATTTGAAGAGGTTGAATCATTCTCAAAATAACTACATCCAGCTAATAAGCCAAAAACTGGAAGAATTATCAATAGTTTCTTAAAATTCATGCTTTCCTCCTTGAGCAAAAATATTATAAAGGAAAACCTATATATCTCTATGAGCGAGGTTTGATTTTACTAAGTCTGCTCCGGTGTTTTTTCTTGAACTAAATCTTAAAAAAGAATAATTGCATACAACAAAATTTCTCTTGTAAATTTTTTACTAGCTATGTAGAATGAAGTCGTCCATAAAGAGAGTGGTTAGGGACAAGCCCTATGATCCACCAGCAACCCAAGTAATGTTGGGTGCTAATGCTTGAACGATGGGTGCTTATATCAAGTTGTATATTGCCCCCATCTGCTATGGGGATTTTTTATTTCTCTTTATCGGATATTCCAAAATAAGGAGAAATAAATGACAAACAAAACTTTAATTGCAGAACCGTTAGGCCTGTATGGGTGGGAAGATTTAGAACCGGTCATTTTAGCCTCGTTAATAACTGAAGAACCGATGCTTTTAATAGGAAAGCATGGCTCAGCTAAATCTTTTATTTTAGAAAGACTGGCACAAGCACTTCACCTAGAATTCAGATTTTATAACGCATCTTTAATCAATTACGATGATTTAGTAGGTATTCCAGTTCCAGTAAATAACAATACTTCGTTAAAATATATTTCTAATCCAAATTCAATTTGGGATGCTGAAGTTGTTTTTATTGATGAATTGAATAGAACCAAGGTTGAATTACAGAATAAATTATTTCCGATCATTTATGAAAAAAGAGTTCAGGGAATCAATTTAGAAAAATTGAAATATCGTTGGGCAGCGATGAATCCACCTTCTTTAGATGATGAAGATGTTGATTTAAATTATCTAGGTGCAAGCAGTTTAGATCCGGCTTTAGCAGATCGTTTTCCTTTTATCATTAATGTTCCATCGTGGAATGATTTAGCAGTCGAAAATCAGAAGAAAGTATTGGATGATAAATTTGCCGGTAAACATGAATTTGCTATTGATATCAACCTTCTAATAGAAGAAAGCAAAATAGAATTCAAACATGTGCTAAACAATTATCAGGAATTTGGTAAGAACTACATTATTACCCTGATGGACTTGCTCGCAAACAAGTTTGGCTATGTTTCTACTAGAAGAGCAACGATGTTTTTAGAAACTTTGCTGGCAATTCAGGCTTCTAAAATCGTTTTAAATAATCATGGAGCTGAGCCCAAATATCCATTAGATTTTAAATCGACATGCTTATTACATATTCAAAATACTTTTCCGCTAACCGCTCTTAAACCTATCAGTAAAATCGATTTGATGATGGTAGCTGAAGAAGCCTTGAAACTTTGCCAACTTGATGAAGGTTTACCGAAAAAGATCTTATTAGAAAAAGATCCGACTGAAAAATTTATTTTAGCTATTAAACATCAAAGTGAATTTGCCACTTTTGATTTAAGTGATTTACTTACTAACACCATCTCTTCTCTCGATAAATTTGAAAGAAGAGCAGCTTCTTTAATTGCTTATTTAGAAGTTAGAAAAAGAAGTGATTTACCAGCAGCAACAATAGAAAGCATAGCTAATGAAATCAAAGAAGTTTTATATACTAAGTTTTCATACGAACGAGTCTATTACCCACAAAATCAGCTCTATATGCAAATCAATAATGAAGTTTGCGATGATAAGAAGGATGATGAAAATTATAAAAGATACTTAGAAGCTTTACTCTTATCATTCTTCCCTGAAGATTACAGCAACATTCAAGAAATAACAGGGGTACATCGGTATTTTAAAAATCTGTGGGAGAGAATTTATGGCTAACGGAATGCTTTTTAATATAGGTGGACCGCCAAGAACAACCATTAACATCTCTCACTCAGTTATTGATGTAGCTATTTCCTTTAAACCAGCGGTACTAGCTAGTCTATTAAATTGTGAGATTAGTGAGCTTCCCAAGAAATGCCAAAAATTTGTCGAAGATAACCAAGACAAATTTAAAGATCATTTTAAGCCTGAAGGCTACATGATTAATCTTAATAATCAAATTAAAAAAATCGAAGAGTGCACCGATGTGTATTTACTGATATTAATCTTCGGATCAACTGTAGACGATATTTACATTCCTAATCGTAAACTTGTTTTTTATTCTTCCAATTTTACTAAGACCTTATATTTCTCAAAAGCTGAGGTATTTAATGATGAATAAAAATGAAACTATTAAATACAGGTTATATTCACTGCTTCCTAATGGTTCTACTTTTATGTCAGAGTTTTTGAAAATCGCCGATATAAAATTAGTTAAAGATAAAGTTTATACTGCCGCAGTAACTTGTGAACTAAAACCGGTTTTATATATAAATGAAGACTTTATCGATAATTATTGTAAAACTGATGAGCATTTATTAATGCTGGTCCTTCATGAGCTCTATCATATCATCTTAGGTCATACACGCCTGTTTTTAACCCCCAATAAAATCGATAACATCGCTTTTGATGCCATCATCAATTCAATGCTATGCAAACAATATCCTGGTGAAGAATACACTTCGTTCTTTAAAAACTTCTATAAAGAAAATAAATTTCCAGAGTTGCTTTTAAGACCACCGGGAACAAAATTACCTGATAAATATCAAGATTTGATGAATCTCTTATATCAAACAAATAAAGGTACTTACTATGAGATCTATCAAAAACTATGTAGTGAACTCGAGTTTGATTTTGGGCTAATTGATTTAGAAGGTATCAAATTACTTGGAAATCATGACAATATCGATAGTGACATTGAAAACGAAGTGATGAAAGAGGCTATTAATAGAATTACTTCCAAGTGGCCTAAAGTCAAAGATAGTATTGGAATCGGACAAAATGAAACTGTCATAAAGAAGAAAACTAATTTTGAAAACATCGATTCTGAAAATATAAAAAAGATGAACATCTTGCTGAAAAAGAGCGGTGTAATGACTGGTAATTTAGCACAAAATAAAAGGAGACCGAACTCAAGTCAAATCGATGTAACGCTTCCGGTTATAAACTACAGAGATAGACTTGCTTTTGCTAAAACTATGATTTATGGTACGCCGATTTTATTCAATCAATCTTTAAATATTAAAAAGATTGAGGATGGCAACCTGAAAGCATTAGTCTATTTGGATGTCTCAAGTTCAGTAGTTGATAATATAGGTAAGATATTCCCGCTTCTGTATAATCCATATTTTAAAAAGGAAATTAAATTGTTTGTATTTTCAACTGTAGTAAAGGAAATTGAATACGATAATTTCATCAATAAGAATTATGAATCTACTGGTGGAACAGATATCGA
This sequence comes from uncultured Clostridiaceae bacterium, assembly GCA_964427595.1. GTDB lineage: Bacteria > Bacillota_I > Bacilli_A > RFN20 > CAG-288 > Enterosoma. The sequence continues at coordinate 11,741 of CAYRUQ010000007.1, forward strand.
CTGTATATTTGAACATTATTTCTCACTCAATAAAAAAATAAGACCTAAAAGCATATTAATTTTAACCGACGGATATACCCAATTTCCTAATGATAGATATAAAAACTTGATTAAAAAAGACAAAGTGGTTGTCAATGTTGGATATTTCGGAAGTAATAACGATACATATTTAAAAGGCATCACTAAATTCACGGAGGTATTCAAATAAATGTATAAAGTTGCTGAATATGTAGGTAGAGGGCATCCTGATCGTCTATGTGATACTATTGTTGAAAGAATTATCGACAAGGTTATCGCTAAAGATACAAATAGTTTTTGTGCCTTAGAATGTGCGATTTTTCATGATAAAGTTTTCCTCGATGGAAGAATTGCAGCTGGTCAGAAACAACCGGTTATTTCAGAAACGCAAATCGATGATATTGTTAAAAGTGTTTTTGTAGATGCCGGCTATTCTCGTTTAAGAAAAGAAAAGAATCGAAAACCTTTTTATCATCCCTTTGAAGAAGAAATACAAATCTACAAAGAATTATTAATTGAACCTTTATCTGATAAAGAAAGAAGACAACGTCATCTTAGTGATGATCAAAATGTAGTTACAGGCTACGCCAATCAAAATTCAAAAACCTTTCATTTGCCGATGGAACACTATTTAGCTAACTTGATCGGTAAAGAATTAGATAAATTATTTAGAAATAACATCAATTATGGAAGTGATTATAAAGTCTTAGTTTATTTAGATTGCATTGATAAATACTATAACCTAGAAAGAGTTACGATAAGCATTCATCACATGCGAATGGATTACAAAACTATTTATCAAGACTTAAAATATCTCGTTGAAAAACGTTTAAAATCTTCCAACATCTGTGATTTAGTTAACTTTAATAGAATGGATTTTTATGTAAATGGCTCCTCTGATTTCTTATGCGGTGGCAGTTATGGAGATAATGGATTATCAGGTAAAAAATTAGTTGTCGATTTCTATGGCCCTGATATTCCTATTGGTGGTGGCGCTATTTCTGGAAAAGATCCTTATAAGGTCGATGTTTGCGGCGCTTTTAAAGCTAGACAAATGGCGATTGAATTAATTAAGAAAACTAATTTCCAAGAAGTATTTACTCGACTCTCTTGGTCACCAGGAAAAGAACTTCCTCGCAGCATCGAAGCTTATGGGATAGATATGTTTGGAGTGAAGTTTGACATTGATGTTTCAAAATACCTAGAAAGAAAACAATTTTCTATCAAAAATATCGTTAACGACCTTGATCTAGTAAACAAATCTAAAGAAACGATGCTTCTAAACGGGTATATGTTTTCTATTTAATGGTTCTATGTATTACAGCCAATTAAAGTAAAAAGATAAGTTATTAGAAAGCTAAATCAGTTAATAAAGAGTTTTAAATTCTATCATTTCGAACATAGACTTCATTGACGCTTACTTTCCAAATTCATATATAGTTTTATACAACTAACACATTCACCAATCTAAGGAATCAATATTAGTTAAAAAATCTAATAAACTAATACGTAAAAAACCATCCTCTGTATAGTAATGTTTACCTTCATTTTTAACGATTACAACTTTCTTAAATGAGTTAGGTATATTTCTTAAAGATTGATATTCTTGATCCTTTTTTTCAGAATTGCTTATCTCATATGCAACTTGTATGTAATAGATTTTGCCTCCTTTATTAGCGACAAAATCAACTTCTGTATCTTTAGTTTGATAGATAGGTTTATTATTTTTATCAAATCGAGCAGTCTTATCTTTTATCTTGACTACACCGACATCAACATTAAACTCACGATATCTTAATTCGTTATAAACAATGTTTTCAATCAAATCCGTTTCATCAATTTCTCTAAAGTTTAAAATGGCGTTTCTAATACCTATATCCTCAAAATAAATTTTATAAGGAGTCCCAATATATCTCCTCCCCTTAACATCGTATCGATAAACTTTATTCAATAAGTAAGCTTCACCAAAGTAACCAATATAATCATTAATTGAATCATTAGTGACATTGCTATGATAAACGCTATTAAAAGTATGGGCGATCCTTGCCGGATTAATCGGTGACGATATCATACTAGCGATAACATGTAATGTTTCATTGAAATCTTTCTTGTTAATTTTCGGATACCTTTCCTCTAAATCTTTAATATATGTTTCCTTTAAAATTGAAAGTGCTAAATTTGTTTTTTCAAAATCATCATTTAATGATGCAATTAAAGGTATACCTCCAAAGCGAATATATTCATTGAATGCAGTATATTTATCGATAGATAATCCACATAAATACTCATTAAATGTTAAAGGCAATAAATGGATTCTATCTCCTCTTCCCCCAAATTCAGTATCTACATTGCTTGATAATAAATGAGAATTACTTCCTGTAACATAGACATCAAAATTCCCTCTATATATAAAAGAATTTAGTACTCTTACAAAGTTTTCTAAGTTTTGAATTTCATCTAAAAGCAAGTAATAGAATTCAGTATCTTTTGTCTTATCATCGATATAAGATAAAAATTTATGACCATTAACTAAAACTTGATTTTTAACCTTTTTAGTTGTTGCTTCATTTGTTAAATAGGAATCTAACTTCAAGATATCGTTTTCGTTATCGAAAGCAAATCTGATGATGTTGTTTGGATTTACCTTTTTTTCGTTTACTAAATAATTATAGAAAATATTGTTAAGTAAAAACGATTTACCAGATCGTCTTATTCCAGTGATAATTTTGATTAAATGATTGTTTTCTTTTTTAATAAGTCGATTTAGATAATACTCCCTATTAAATATAGTCATAAATTTTCCTCCAAACTGACATTTTTTTCAGTTTTATTGTAGTAAATCATATATCCACTTACAATTCATTTCTCATTTTTTATTCCAAACTGACATTTTTTTCGACATTATTTTTTCATTAATTTCAAAACATTAAGTCTTTAGGCTGTGAAGAATTAGAACCGGTTATTTTATCCACACTAATAACTGAAACACAGCCTCTTTAAAAAGAATGTATAAAAAGTTCAAGTCAAAATACAGTTCTTCTGAATTTAATAGAGCATTTTATAGAACCCTAGTTATCATTTTAAATTTCTCTATTTTAAACTCTAAACTTATTAGCCAAACATAAGAAAAAGCCCGATTGCTCGGGCTTTTATGCAATCATTTCGATAACAATCACTTGTATCAAAATGTTAGTAATAAGATGGCGGAGCGAGAGAGATTTGAACTCTCGCACAGTTTTACCTGTCTATGAGCTTTCCAAGCCCACCTCTTCAGCCTCTTGAGTATCGCTCCACTTGATTAAAAACGGCAAAGATAATTTTATCTAACAGAAAATCATTGTCAAGGGAAAATGCACACTAGAACATATGATGAATGCACTAAATGGTATAATTCAAAGTATGGATTTTCTCATCGGAACTAATGAAGCCAACCAACGAGCAGACAAGTTTCTAAAAAGGATGCTGAAAGATGCTCCCTTGTCTTTTATATATAAAATGTTCAGGCAAAAAGATGTCAAGGTCAACGGTAAGAAAGCAGACATCGATCTCATCTTAAAAGAAGGTGATGTATTAAGCGTCTATCTCAAACAAGATCTGCTTGATAAGTTTCATAAAGACGCTCTTTTAAGACCGGTGAAAGCTGACTTTAAAATCATCTATGAAGATGAGAATATCTTGATAGCTGATAAACCGAGAGGACTTCTCGCTCATGGAGAAGGAGAGGAAAAGAGAATCACTCTTCAAAATATGGTTCTCAATTACTTAGCGAGTAAAAGAGAATGGAATCCATCTAATATCAATGGCTTTATCCCTGCTCCTGCCCATCGACTTGATAGAAATACATCAGGCATCATGATCTTTGGTAAAAACCTACCAGCTTTACAAGTCTTACAAACTCTTTTTAGAGAAAGAGATAAGATCAAAAAACAATATCTCCTCCTAGTGAAAGGAATCACATCGAAAAGCGGTGAGATCAATATTCCATTAATCAAAGATCCTGATAAGAAACTGATGAAGGCTGGAAGAGTAGAGAAGGGGGCTAAAGAGGCTAAGACGATTTATGAAAGAGAGAAGTCTTATCCGATCGGATATTCATTAGTAAAGGCGGAACTTCTCACTGGTAGAACTCATCAATTAAGAGCACATTTCTCACTCATCTCACATCCGATAGTAGGTGATGCTAAGTACGGAGATTTCGAAACTAACGACTTTTTTGAAAAGATGTACTCTTTCAAAAATCAATTCTTGCACGCTTATTATTTTGAGTTTTTAGATGATATACCAACTCCTCTTAATAACCTGTCCAATAAGGTCTTCACTTCTGAGTTGCCTGCTAAAGAGAAGAAGATTTTGGAATCATTAAAAGGACTAAGTTAAGATGTCTCTTTCTTTGATCATATTCATTTTGATTCCTATCTTTCTTCTTCCTGCTTTGATCATGACGACTAACCGCATCCGGATTTATTTTTATTGTGCGCTAGCTGGTTCTTTTGCAGCTCTTGTTTTGAATCTAGCTGTCTTGATTGCAGGTGCAAATTTTACAGAGGTTGACTTAGCTTCTCCATTTCTAGGTATGTTTTCTTCATTTTTTAATTACTATCCTAGTTTCACCACTGAAGAAAAATGTCACATCATCTGTATGTTCATTTATTTAGTCATTTATTTGATTGTTTATCTGATAGCTTATATCTTCATCAAAATCTTTTACATTGGGAAAAACCCAGCTATCAGAAGACCAGTTAAATTCATCACCAAGATAATGTTTGGCCTCGGCTTCTTTGCTCTTACTTACCTACCACTATGTTTATTTTTGATAAACATCAGATTGCTCTTTCCTTTTGAAGATGGACTTCTCTCCTTCTTCTTTGACTGGATTTACTTGTTGGAGGCTTGAAGATGAAAGCACAACTGAGATTTTATCTTCTAGCAGAAGAAAGTGGTTGGAATTGCACCAACCAAGCTTTGAACTTCGGTCAAAAATTAAAGAACAGCGAAGAATACAAGCTTCTTTGTAACAATGTCGAAGAAGCGAAAAAACATTTATCTCACAAGGCGAAAGGTGTTATTGACAGCTTTGATCGACTCGATTTTTATACAGTGACAGTCGAAGATTGTTTCTTATTAGAGACTTCTTTTGATTATCTACTTCTTCATTCCTTCCCACAGTTTTATTTAAATCCTTTAGCAGTCGATCCTAATTATGAAGGCGAAGTCAATTCAATCGGTGATCTCTTCTTCGATATCGATTCAAAAAACATGACTTTGAATGACATTATCTTAGATGAAGAGAGAAGCTTAGAATACAAGATTAAACAGATTGAACCTCGCCTTGATTACTATGTCTCTGATATGAAGAAAATCACCACTGCTTCAATCAAAGCTTTGAAGAAAAACGAGATGCTGAAGAATAAGATCGGAGACAATATCAGGAGCGCGATTGAGATCATCTTTTTCTTCATCGTCAATTCCTTCTTAGTCTTCACCTGGATCAATCCTTTTGAATTATTCTTCAATCATTTTTATAATCCAGTCTCTTATCATGCTTTAACCTATCTAGCTTTTCTCTTTCCCATACTAGTTCTTCTCTTTGATGTGATATTCATCATGTTCCACACATATAAAGCAAATATCACCGAAGCTTATAATTACGCTAAGAGATTCTTAAAGAAAAATGAGAGTGATGTCTATGATGGTATTGACAAGATGAAAAATATCCTGATGAATTATATAGAAGGTGCTATTTACGCCAAGATCAAGCTTCAAAACGATATCCGAGATTTCTCTTGTCTCTCTCAAAGTTATGTGAATATCAGGGCTTTGCTCGACTATCAGGTTTTAAAAGATAAGAGAAGTTATAAAATTCTTCATGGCCTTTGGGCTTCGATGACAACAATCATGGTCATCGCTTTTGTTGTCTTCCTTATCATCTACATAATTGCGATAGTTCTCCAGGTGAATATATGAAATATAAAGTGCTTGATAAAGAATATAAAAACTTGTTTGAACTGGCTAAGGATGTTTATAAAAACTCCGATTATTTTGCTTATTATTTAAAAAGTCCTGAATTCCTAGATATCCTTTCTGTGAAAGATTCTGAAAAAGCTGAGAAGATCAGTAAACTTTCTAAACAGATGCTACCTGATGATATCTTCGTCTTCAAAGCTAGTTACATTCTCAATCCATTTATGTCATTTAGAATCAAAGGCTGGTGTTTTAAGACTTATAAAGAACTCGGTGATGCTATTCTCGCTTATGGGCCTGACTACAATGTCACTTTGATGGAGATCATCCGCTTCCAGCTTCTTTCTAAACACATGGCTTCTTCTCTTTATTCAAAAGATAATCCAGAGCTGTTTAAAAAAGTTCTTGAGATTGAAAAAGAAGGAGAGAGCGACTCCCAGTTTGCCTATTTCTCACTCGGTTATCTTCTTTCTGGTGAGAAAGGTATCATCTACCAACAAGTCAGATATAAAGACATCAAAAATCTCGTCTTTTATTTGATTAGAAAAGAAAATGATTTAGATGCTTTAGGAAATAGCCTTAGTCACTCTGCTTTATTAAAAGCTTATAGTCATTACCACCCAGAAGAGAATCTCGATCATTATTTCCATCTGATCAACGCCCTTGAGAAGAACGAGGATGATCTCTACACCTTCTTATCAATGCGTGAATATAAAGAACAAAACTGAATATAAGCGTGTGTAAGCCCTTTAATTTTGCTTTATAATGTTATAAGTTCAAAACAAAACGAGGTTCATATGACTTATCTTGAAAAAAAACAAGCTTGGTTAGATTCTGATTTGGTCGAAGAGAAGGATAAAGAGATCATCAGAAATTGTGATGATGAGACTCTTTTAGAGATGTTCTCATCTGATTTAGCTTTCGGTACCGCTGGTATGAGAGCTCTCTTAGGCCCTGGTTCTGCTAGGCTCAATAATCTGACAGTCAGAAAAGCGACGATCGGTGTCGCTAACTTCCTTCTTCGTAAATATGGTGCTGAAGCTGCTAGAAATAGAGGATTTGCTATCTCTTTTGATAATCGTCACTACTCTAAAGAATTCAGAGATACCGCTAGCAAAGTCTTAACTGAGATGGGATTTAATGTCTACACCTTCCGTGATCCTCATCCTACTCCTGAACTCTCTTATACAGTCAGACATCTCAACTGCGTCGGCGGTTTGATGTTAACCGCTTCTCATAATCCTAAAGAATACAACGGCTATAAGTTTTATGACGAAAAAGGATGCCAGGGTGTCTATCGTATCATCGACGGTGTCATCGCAAGCATCAAAGCTCTTCCGGATGAATTATCTTGCACTTATGAGAAAGTCCCTGAAGATAAAATCGGAAAAGTTCGTTTCTTAGATGATGACGAGAATTATGATCTCGAGTTTGTTAATAAAGAAGTCGCTACTTCTCTTTATTTAGAAGCTTATGGAGCTACTCGTCTCACTAGAATCATCTTCTCACCCGAGTGCGGATGCGATTGTAAAGTCGGTCCTTTAGCTTTGAGAAAGGCAGGTTATGAAGTCGCCACCGTTCCTGGTCAAGATTATTTTGATCCCGATTTCACTCACACTGAAAATCCTAACCCTGAGACTGATGGCGCTTATAAGGGCGCTTATGAGACACTTAAGAAGCTGAATGCCTCTTCTGATAAGAAATTCCACATCATCATCGTCACTGATCCGGATGCGGATAGATGCGGTTTAGCTTTCGTTAACTCCAAAGGTGAACTTCAAAGATTCAATGGTAATCAAACCGGTGCACTTTTAATCGACTTCCTTCTTGGAACTCTTCAAAGAAGAAACGCTCTTCCTAACAGAGGAGTCATCTGCAACACTTTCGTCACTGGTTCTCAAGGTGCTGAAATCGCAAAGTCTTATGGAGTCGGAGTCAGAACCACAGCAACTGGTTTTAAATACATCGGTAACATGGCTGATCGTTTAGAGATGGTCGGTGAGAAATATCTCTTCGGTTATGAAGAATCTTATGGTTATCTCTTAGCTGATTTCGTCAGAGATAAAGATAGTCTTCAATCGATAGTCGCTATCGCTGATATGACTGAATACTATTTAAGACAAGGCAAGACTTTGGATGTCGCTTATGAGGAGCTGAGCAAGAGAACAGGTCGTTTCTTCAACGAGCAGATCTCCGTCGAATTCAAAGGTGCTAATGCTCTTGAGAGAATGTCTAATGAGATTGATAAACTCAGAAATGATCCTCCGCAAGTCATCGATGGTGAACAAGTTGAGACCATCTACGATTATTTAAAGCGCTTAATCACTGATTTCACCAGAGGTTATAAAGCTTCCTTAAATGATCCTGATATCGATTATTCTGACTGTCTTAGATTCAACTTCAAAAATGGCGGTTTCATCGCTATCAGGCCTTCTGGAACTGAACCAAAAGTCAAATTCTATGTTGAGACTGTCGGACTTCCTGATGAAGAAGCTAAGAAAGCTGGTGAAAGGAAAGTCGCTGAACTCAAGAAGAGAATGGGTCTTGAGTAGTCTTTAATTAAGTTTAGAATCTCTATTCTTTTACTTGTTTGAAATTGAGTTTTACCAAACAACAAGGAGCCGTACAATCGGCTCCTTTTTCAGTAAATAATCTAACAGCATTTATCAAAGTTGGAATTGGTCTAAATAGTATTTGATTATGCAGACTAGTTCTTGAGATTTTTATCGTGTTCAACATTTTTACAAGTTTTGAAACTTAACCCAAAATATTACTCATAATCGTATGCACACTGCTTTAAGATTGTAATTCACATATAGATTCAATTAAAATCTTCATTGTTTTCGAGGATTTAAAAAATGAAACTTATCAAAGCTACATTGCTCCTCTTTCTCCCACTAGGAATGCTAGTTTCTTGTCAGCCTGCTGATACTTCTAGTACAGCAAGCCCTGAAAGTAGCGTTTCTTCAACGACTTCCTCTAGTTCTTCTTTAGAGAGCTCTAGTGAAAGTTCACCTTCTTATGAGATCATCGATAGTGATGATCCTGGTACTGCTACTATTGAGATTTTCAGACAAGAAGGTGATGGAGAGGACTGCTACATCGCTCCGAGGAATGTCGGCATCGATATCACTTATGAAGTTCTTTCAGGAACTTTATCAAACAATCAGACTGTCTGTCCTTCAACTGGTGATGTCAACTTGCTAGTCATCCCTGTTCACTTACCGGGCGAGACAAACAATACAGATCAAGTCTTAAGTGATATCAATGAAGCCTTCTTTGGAAATCAAGAAGATGGAAGGTTAGGTTATAAAGGTCTCAGTGAATACTACTATGAGTCTTCTTTTGGAAAGCTCAACTTCTCTGGAACAGTCACTAACTGGTTTGATGTTGAAGAGAATATGGGTATCACCGATAGCGATGATATCTCAAGTGATCCTTATAGTGATGTTTCAGTGAGAGGCATCCTTCGTTCAGCCGTCGCTTGGGCGATAGAAGAACAGAATATAGATATAGATGAGTATGACGCTAATGATGACGGCTATATCGATGCTGTTTGGCTTGTTTACGATAGACTCGATACCTTCTCTGAGAACGCTATTGAAGGGACAAGTGATTACAACACCATCTTCTGGAATATGACTGGATGGGATTATGACTCTTATAAGAGTGAAGAAGAGATTGAAGAACAAATCGCCTGGGGAAGAGGAACTAGTGCTTTCTCTTGGGCGAGTTTCTCATCTTTATACACCGGTTATTGTGAGATGAAAGATGATAGCATCCCGGTTCTAGATGATTATTCATCCATCCCGGTGGATACACATACTCTCATTCATGAGACTGGTCATCTTCTCGGACTTGAAGATTATTATGCGACTGATTCTTCCGTTTATAGACCAGCTGGTCAATACACGATGATGGATCAGAATGTCGGTGATATTGATACATATTCGAAGATCGTCTTAGGTTGGGTGACTCCTTATGTGGTTTATGGCCCGTCTTCAATTCTTTTACAAAAGAGATCAGTTAACGACCATCAAGCTATCGTCATCCCCAGCAATTATGAAGAGATCAACGAAGAGGTCTTAAGACAACTCAACTTAGGAATCTCTCCCTCTGATGTCAAAATCACTTTCAATCCTTTTAGTGAGTACATCTTAATCGACCTTTATTCACCTGATGGATTAGATCAACAAGATGTTTATGGCCCATTAGTCAACGGAAGAGAAGCCGGGCCTGATGCTACTGGTATCAGGGTCTATCACATCGATTCAAGAATCTTCAAATGCACGGTTTTGACTATCTCTGGTAATCAACAATTACTCTTTGATCCTGATAACTACATCTGGGATGGTGAGACTTTAAATAGCAACCAAGCTATCTTCATGCCTATCACTAATGCAGTCGGTACTGGAAATATCGATGTTGATTCTTCTCTTGGCGCTGAGTTAGGAGTCAGTTTCAACTCGATGGATCAGATAAGACTTATCGAAGCGACTGGAAGAGATACTTTCTCTAACGGAGAAGTGATGAGTGAAGAAACTCTCTTCTATCTTGATGATGAATTCAGCATGTCTGAGTTTGGAATGATCTTCTTCCAAGGAAGATACAGCTATAACGGTGGTGAGGACTTCCCTTTCACCGTCAAAGTAAAAACTCTCAGGGAGTAAAGATATGAGACAGAAAATATATAAATTACTGACTCTTCTTCTAGCTACTTCAGCTCTCGCTTCTTGTAATCAAGTCAGCAGTTCTTCAACAACTACTGATGATTCTTCAACAAGCAGTGAAAGTACTAGTAGTTCTATAAGCAGTTCTGTTGTAGAAGAGGAAGAAGATGCATACAAAGCGACGATCTCTTTTTCAGGAGAAGGAGGAGAAATCATCAGTCCTGAAGATGTGACTTTGAAAGACACACTTCATTCAGCTGAAGATGAAAAACACTATAACACTCAAGTTCTCCCTTCTATCGGAGATGTCAATCTTTTAGTCATTCCAGTATTGATTCCCGGTTATTCAAGTTTTACCATCGCCGGCTATGATGACTCTGTCAGTGAAGAAGAGAGACTAGAAGATGTCAGAAATGATATCGAGACCTCCTTCTTTGGTGATGCTGAAGATACCGGTTATGAGTCAGTTAAAAGTTACTACTATAAATCCTCTTTTGGAAAACTGAATTTAGGTGGTGTGGTTACTGAGTGGTTTGATGTAGCTGAGCACACCTCTTATACATCTGCTTCTTCTATCACGATCGATGTCACTTATGAGATCGCAGAGACAGCAGTCAACTGGGCTTTATCTACTCAAGAAATTAACGCTTCCGACTATGACTATGATAATGACGGCTTCATCGATGGTGTTTGGTTAGTTTATAGCGCTGAAGATTACGCCAATGATGGCCCTTATACTGATGACCTCAACTACTGGGCTTATACCTCGTGGGGAAATCAAGATAAGAATCCTAATCCGAATAGAAATGAGTATTATTACAACCTCTTTGGTTGGGCTTCTTATGATTTCATGTATGAAGGATATGGAAAAGAAGAAGTTGATGCTCACACCTTCATTCATGAAACCGGTCATTTCTTAGGCTTAAATGATTACTACAGCGATAGATCAATCTACAATCCCGTCGGTAAAACTGACATGATGGATGGAAATATCATCGATCTAAACTCCTATTCAAAGATGTTGTTAGGTTGGACTAAACCTTATATAGCAACTTCGGGTGCTGAAATTGAAATCGGTTCAATGGAAGACGAGAATCAACTGATTGTCGTCTTACCTGATGATGTCAGTTTTGATGGAACATTCGATCCTTTTAGTGAATATCTCTTGATTGAACTTTACACTCCGACTGGTCTTAATGAACAAGACTCAATCACCGCTATCGAAAATCGTCCTTTAGCTCCAAAAGAAGCTGGCTTGAGAGTCTATCACATTGACAATAGAAGATTCGTGACTAGTTATGATGAAGAATATGATCAGTATTTCACTAGAGAATATCAAGGAGAAGAACTCTCTTCTGATGAAGCTTTCATCTTCCCTATCACCAACTACATCTCTTATGACCAGTATTATTACTATCTCAATGTCGATCCTTCTATCTATCCCTATGATGAGATCAGAATGATTGAAAAAGGTGGAGTCAACACCTTCTCTAGCGGTGGTTATCAAACCATCTCTTCTTACTTTGTTGAAGGAGATTCTTTCAGCATGGAAAGCTATGCTTCCTTCTTCCTCAATGATGGGATTTTAGATAACGGCTCTACTTTATCAACCACCTTTGAAGTCACTTCTATCAAGGAGGGAAACTGATATGAAAAAGATAGGTATTTTCTTACTGTCTCTTTCTGTTTTCTCTCTTATCTCTTGTACTGGTATTGAAGATAGCTCCACCTCTTCTAACATTGATTCTACTTCTAGTATCACTAGCTCAAGTCAAGTTGAAGATTCCAGTTCTTCAACTAGTAGTGATGAAGAAGAAATCATCAATTCAGTGACTGAAGATGAGTTTGGTGGCGGTCAATATGACGATTATGAAGGTGAGGATGATGACATCACTCCTTTAATTGAGACTATCACCGCTTTAAGATCAGTCACTAAGTACACTTATGAGACGACTTATAGCATCTCTGGTGTCACTGAGAAAGTCATCGATCATTACGGAGAACATTACTTCTACGAAGAGAATCTCTCCGATCCTTCTCAGTCCTTCGGTTATGCTGAAGAAGCTTATACGACAAGTAGTAGAAATGTCTTAAAGTTCTATGTCAATGATGGTGATGATATCTCAAGATATGAGCCTTCCATCTATTTATATGAAGGAACAAGCTCCGGTAATCCTGTTGCTATGCAAGAAGTGTTCGGTGCTACTGGTGTGGCTGGACTTCATAACATCTACGATGCGGCAATGGAAGAACTGACAGCTATCAGAGTGACAGAAGTCAGTTATCTATTAACTTCTTCAAGCTTATACACAGTCTTCCAATTCATGACACAACTGGGTTCATCAATCGCAGATTCGATGACACAAATCAAGCTCGATATCCTCGATAGAAATACCAATAAAATTCAAGTGACAATCTCTTTAGGTGACACTGGTGATATCACTTCTATTCTCACGCCTGTTGAGACTTCTGAATTTGATGATTTAGATGAGGCTCTTGAATCAGGAGAGATCAAAGGTTACGCCTATCACGATGAAGTGGTTACTCTCTTTGAAGAAAACCTCAATCTCAACAATTACACTATCCATCCTAGCTTAGATGGTATCGATGGTTCTTTCACTGCTTATTTGGCTAACGATTATTTCTTGATCGACTTTGCTGATGAATATAACCAGAGTGGATATCTTGATTTTGGATACGCTTATCTTCCTAGTGGTACCGAAGTCACTTTAGAGACCACTGATGAAAATGGTAACTATGTTGAAAGTGAAACTATATCTGTTCATTACTCAGCTTGTTATGAATTTGATTATGTCGATGGTGAAGTTCACTTCTTGAATTTAGTCGGTCCTAATGAAACTGATGATATGAAAATCTTCGAAGTTGAAAACTACGATGATTTATATGAGATCTCAGAAGAGAATTTAAACGAAGACTATCTTTATGTCGTCGTTGAAGAAAATTACGCCTATGTCTATGGAATCATCGACGGAAGCACTAATGAGTACGGCTTCACTTCCTATAGCGAGTGGTTTGATACTGTCGGTGATTTCTATATCTCTAATTCATCTACTTTCTACACCTCCTCAGCTGCTATCGGAAGCTTAGCTAGGTTCTACATGGAGAAAGAAAGTGATAACGAGTTCTACTCGACTGATTCTTCTTTCGTCTATCAGATGGCTAACTCTTTATTCGGTTGGGGATTCATCGATGGAACTTCTTGGCTTTCTTACTGTGAGAAAGCTTATGCCTCATTTGAAGAGGATGAAGGTGTGATTTCTTCCGCTAAATTAGGTTTAAGCATCCGTCTTCCTAACGGAAGTAGAAACATCGAGGCTTGTATGGATATCACTGATATCGGTACGACTAGAGTCACAAATATTGAAAACAAACTTGATCAATTACAGGAGGGTGAATGATGAAACGTATTGTCTTACTTTTTCTACCACTTCTTCTTTTAGTCTCTTGTACAGGTGTTGAAGATAGTTCCACTTCTTCTAGCGTTGATAGTTCAATTTCTTCTTCATCTTCTGAAACAACAACTACCAACAGTTCTTCTGTGGATATCGTTGAAGAAGAACCTATTGGTGAGCTTCAGAGAGTCTTCTCACTTTTAGCCGAAGGAAACTTTCATATCGAATACACCTTAAGTTACGCCTCTCAGTCTTCCATTCAAACACAAACAGCCGACTATACAAACTATGCGATTGAAACTGATGGTTATTTCGGTTTCACTGCGGTCGCTCAAGGAGATGGTTTCATCTTCCCTTATACCAGAAATGGTGATCAGATTGAATCTAAAGCTCCTAGCATCAACAATTATACCGGTATGAGGTATGAAACTTTAGCTGATTATCGATCGACCTTCAGAGATTTCGATTGGACTTATTTGGAGACTGAGGCTGATGAAGATGGTTATTACACTTATACTTTCGGTGAGAATGCAGATAACGACGAGATAATCAGCACTGTCTGCATGCTTTATAGCTCATCAGCGACTCCCTCTTCTTTGAAATTCAAAGTCATCGGAAACTCAGTCATCTCCTATGGCGTCGGTATCGATTATGGAGAAGTTCAAGATACGGTCATCGCTAATATCTCTGGAATAGGAACAACGGAGATCGAAGATATCAAAGCCTATCTTGCAAGTGGTGGTACTGCCAAAGACTATGTCAGTGATAGATTCGTCGCTTTCCTCCTTCCCTATTTGATCTCTTATAACTATTCGATCGATGTCGATTTAACTGAAGTTGATTCAACCGGCATCTCCACTCCTATCTATCACAAGGTCTTCACTGAATATAGTGAGCATTCTTATGTCGATTCTTTTGAATCGGGTACGGGATTCGTTCAGTTCATGAACACCGTCAACAGATATACGATCGACTCTGATGGAAATCTCGTCTTAGGCGCTTATGTAGCCGCTGATACAAGTGGTACTCCGATGGAAGATATCTGGTATGAAGAAATCGGTATCAGCTTTGTCGATGTCACTGCTTCTAACTTGACCGGGTACATGAGTGAAGAAGATGGTGTCACCTACTATCACATGACTGATACACAACTGATCTCCGCTATCGCTAATGTCGCTAACTTAGGTTATGACGATAGTTATTATGTTTCAGAAGTGATCATCACTATCGACGACTACGACACCGGAGCTTTTACCGTCAGGTTTGATTACTATGTCAGAAGCAGCAATAGAGATTTAGGTACCGCTTATGCTTCTTTCCACTCCAGAGGAACTTCTGAGAATAAACCGGTCGATGTCCTTCTTAGTGAAGGAGATCAAGCGAATACTCAAACTAGTGATGATTTACAAGAAGCATTAGATCTCTTTAGAGAAGATAATTACCGTCAGTATGCTCTCGGTGATAGCTCTATTGTCGAATATATCTATAACCCGAAATACACCTATTACAGGTACACTAGTTCTTCAGCTGATACTGGCGAAGGATATCTGATCGACACTGATGGTTTAGTCAAGTCTTACTCTCTATCTTCTGGAAGTTTGAGTGTCGGAAACTCCACTAATCTCGTCCTTCCTGGAACTTCATCTTCCTATGCTGATGATTATGATATGGGTTATTTCTCGAGTCCTAAAGTCTACTCAGATAGCACTGTCGATGAAGAAGCTAGCGCTGAATTAGAAGAGATCCTCTTCTCAAGTGATAATTACCATCTTTATTCTTCTGGTGGAGAATTCATGTGGGCTAATGATGATCCACAAGTTTTATCTTGGGCTAGTGAATACTTCTCTTGGGTCATTAATGGTTATGGATTTGCCGGTGTCCCTCAAATCGCTATCAAGTTCCACCTTGCTGATCAGGGAGAGTCTAATCAAACATCTCGTTTGACCTTCTACTTATTCACATATGACTACAGCGGATACTACTATTACACACCTTTCACTTTCTTTGATTTAGGAAACGCCAGTGTCTCCGCAATTGACGATTATTTAAGTGCTTAAAAGAAAGGAGAGAAATATGAAAACCAAAAAGAAGCTGTTTTCGATTTTGACTGCCTGTGCTGCTTTAGTTTTAGTTGGTTGTACAGAAACAAGTTCGAGCTTAAGTAGTTCTATTGGTGGTGATAGCTCTACTAGCATCAACACCAGTTCGACTGACTCAAGCACACCTGTTTCTAGTTCAACAGAAGATTCCTCTTCCTCATCGGTTGACGAAGAGATTGTTGAGATCACCAAAGTTGAGATCAACGGTCCTACTTCCGTCTATGTCGGTAGCACGATCACTTTGACAGCTGGCGTCACTGGTGATAGTGAAAATGAAGTCGATTGGCTCTCTCTTACTCCCTCTATCGCTAGCGTCGATGAAAATGGAACCGTCACCGGTTTATCGGAAGGTACTGCCTTCATCCAAGCTACCGCTAGCAAAGATGCGAGTAAGTATGCCACTTATGAGGTCACCGTCACTTTAAGAAAAGAGACTCCTACTTCTTTGAGTGTCACTTTAACTGGTGATGGCGTCACTTATGATGAGTCTACTAATCGCTATAACATCGAAGTTGGTACATCTTTCCAAATCGAGTACAAAACCGATGTTGAAAATCCGATTGATCCGTATGGAGATGGTGTCTACTACACTCTGCTTACCGATGATAATGGTGTCTCTTATGAACAATATGTCACTATCAATCGCTCCACTGGTGAAGGTAGTGTCAACATCGCTGCTGAGGATGTCGTCTTAAGAGTTCAGGTCGCTTTCCCGATCAGTCAAAACAATTACATCTATGGTCAAGCTTCCTTCTTGACCACTGATACCTCTCTTGATGTGATCAACTCTTATGCGACCAAAGTTGAAGAAGCTATCTCTTTAGAAAGAGATAATGCGACTTCTTCCACTGTCAGAAGAAATAGAAAAGTCGTCACCACTTCACCTGTTTATGATTCAAATAGTGGAACTACCACTTATCAAGAGAATGTCGATTTGATCAACAAAGACATAACTTATAAATACTATACTGACGCTGTTTATATGACTGAGACTGAACCTTATTCCACCACTTCTGGTTCAGGACTGACTACCACTTACGCCTATAGCGGTATTCAAAACGATGGTTACTACAACTTTGAATACACTGGTTCCTCTTATAGCAGAAGTGTCGGAACCGTTTATTCTAAGAATGAAGCTGGAAGAGAAGATGATGCTGCTCTTCCTTATAACTATGATGCTAGTAACATCTATGGAATCACCGGTAATGCTTTGACCATCCTCAGCGAAGATGATTATCTCGGTCTTCCTGCTTTCGGTTCAGAAGCCGTCAGATCAGTGATGATTGTGAAGGATTTCTCGGATAGCGTTTATATCAGTGCTTCTTATCAAACTAGTGAGAATGAAGCTGTCGCTGTCGACTTATTGCTCGGTTTCTCTGCTGATGGCTACCTCTCTTACTATCGCTTCAACTCCACCATCCTTGAAAACGGAGAGATCGTCAGCGACCTCTCTGAATCGGCTGAGATTGAATATGATGGCGAGAAGACTTCTGATACCTCTTCTAGCAATAGCTCTCATATCGATGTCTCTTCTCTTGCGATGAGCACTATCTACTCTCTTACTAATCTCTATGGAACGACCACTGATCAATATAACTTCAATAACGACCGTTATAATGTCACATTTGGTTATAACAATGGTTCTTATGCAGCTTCGATGGAACCTGATAGAGCCTTCGCTTTCAAAGTCAATGGTTCTGGTTCCGCTGCTTTGACTGACTTCTCTGTCTCTGTCTCTAATGCTGATGATTACACGATCGTCGGTGGCGCAGCTGACGGAAGTGATTTAACTCCTGATGAGAAGAGACCGGTCGCTGTCGTCAATGAGATGGGTGAGGGCGTCTTTGTCGTCAACAACGCTTTCACTAGCGATAGCCATTATGTCACTGGCACCTCAACAGTCACTATTTCCACCGCTTCTTCTTCCTATTCCTTCAATGTCACCTTCACCGACTTTGGTGAACCGACAGCTATCACCATCACTGGTATTTACACATCTACCACTTACTCGATCTTCGAAAACGAAGAATCCACCGCTTTCAGAGTCAGTGTTGAACCTTCTTATAACAGCTATGATCTGGTGTTAAATGCCTATGATACAGCTACAAATGCAAAGGTCGATGATGCTCTTGAATTAGTCTCTACCACCAGCTCCAGTCTCGGTAGTGTCAACGTCTATGCTATCAAGGGTCTTAAAGCCGGAAGCTATTACTTCAATATTGGAGTCGATGGTTATGAGCTCACCAGCTCTAACTACTACATCAATGTTGAAGAACCTTTAAGTAACGATACTATCAAGGAGAACATCCTCGATACTTACTTCGTTTATGGTTCTAGTTCTTCTTACCATACTTCCTTCTACTTCGATAGTGAGAGAGGTAAACTGATCATCACTCAAAATAACTATGGTGTCACTTGGACTGATGAGATTGACTTCACTCTCAATAATGGTTCCATCACCCTCTCAGGTGGAAGTGCCGTCTCTGGTTTAGATGGTGAATATGTTGAGCTTGGAACTAATTCCAGCGGTTCTGCAAGCGGTCACTATAATCCTACTTTCGGTTATATCAGAACTGATGTTCCTGTCACTTTGACCTCTAGCCTTGATTCTATCGGTTTACAATTAACCAGCTATGGTTATACATATGTCTCTACTTATACCATTTCTAAGTACACCTTCCCTCAGTTAAGTAACTATACCTTCACTAATGGTTCCTTATATAGCAGTGGTTCTTATACCTATATTGACATGGTCATCAATGAAGATAATACCGGTGGAACCTTCACCTTCAAGAGTAGTTCTTCTAGTGATGCTACTATCTTAGGTACAGCCACCTTTGATTTGACCACTGGTATCTATGGAGCTACTATCACCAATATTGTTGAAGAAGGCGAAAATAACATCACCTCATCTTGGGATGAGACTATCTCTTGTACAGTCTCCGTCTCTGGCACCTATGTCTACTTCTATGTCACAATCAACTCTTCAGCTTCAACCACCATCTCTCTCACCGGTCGTCCTGCTTAAACTCATCATCTTAGCTATTTAAAGTGATCAAAAAATCTCCTGTGGTTTCTTGCCACAGGAGATTTTTTATTTGCTAAGAGACTTTTATAAAAATCTAACTAATAAAAATTAAAATGGCACACTTATTAAATCAATGTATCAGTTGTCGCCTTCAAAGAAATCTTTTAACTCAATATAAATGCCTTCGTGATTGTTATCTTCTCTAGTGATATGAGAAGCGACTTGTTTCAGATATGAAGATCCGTTTTTCATCGCATAACTATTTTTAAAAGAAGAGAGCATCTCAATATCATTTTCACCATCACCAAAGACGATGACATGATCTTTATCAAGATGATAATACTCTCTTAGTTTGTCGATTGAAGTCGCTTTGTTGACTGATTTGAAGTAGAGTTCTCCGATCGTTTTCTCTTCATCCCAGAAACGGAAAGAAAGATCATCATATGAAGAAGCAAGGTTTAATATCTTTTCTGCTAAAGAAGAATCATAAAGAGTGATGATCAAAGAAGAGAGATCTTGATAATCCCTTTTTGTCATATCACCGATCAAGATCTTTCTCCCTTCAGTATGAAAGAAGTTCTCATAAGAAGGATCCTCTCTTAAAAAGTAGAGATATTCGTCATCTTCAGCGACGAGATTAGAAAAGTCAGTCAAATCAAAATGAGAGAGGAAATCTTTGATCACTTCTTTTGAAAACTGCTTTTTAAAAGTAGGAAAAGAAGGATCATAAGGATGAATTATCAAAGCTCCGTTATTAGCGATGAATGGTCCTTTACAACCTAGTTCTTGATGATAAGGAAGAACAGCTCTGTCTGGTCTTCCAGATGCCATCGTGATGATATGACCTTCTTTTTGCAGTTTTAAAAGATAGTCTTTTGTCTTCGGCATGATCGTATTTTCGCTAGTCAAAAGCGTGCCATCACAATCTAAGACAATCAGATAATGTTCTTTTCTTATTTGATCCATACTTCAATATTCTAAACGGAAGAAAGAGTCTCTTTCATCCCTTTATGAAGAATGAAAACACTATCATTGAAGATGAATTTGTATCAGCTAACTTAGGCTCTTCTTTCTTTCAAAATATCAAGAATTTAAATATATAGGTAAAGTGATAGAATTAGAAACATGAACAAGATTTTATTGATACTGGCTTTTACAAAGCTGATATTCCCAACGGGTGCTTATGATTCTTTAGCAACATCAAGCAATTTCTCGGGAAGAGCTTATGACGAGACACAGATGATGGATTTCACTTCATCAACCGAAGAAGAGATTGATGAATATTACGGAAATCCAGGCACTTTAACTGGCGAAGATTTTAAAGAATATCTTTATGATGTCATCAGTCAAGATAATTACTTCCTCGATTATGGAAGTGGAACTTCTACCGGTGTTGGAAAGTATTATGAGATCACTGATAGAAACTGGGAGTTATCCGCTGAGATTGATCCGGCTACTTTCGTCTTTGGTGAAGAGGATGATGACGAATATTATTTAAGACTTCTTTATTCGACTGGAAATGATAGCACTACTACCGCTTATAACAATGCCATCAATGGCTATTCAAATAACTCTGATCTCACTTATATCGATTATGACAATAGACAAAAACCTAGCTCTTATGTCCAAGTAGATAAAGAACATGTCTGGGCTAAGAGCCACGGTTTTGAAGGTGATCCTATTAAAGGTGCTGGAACTGATTTACATCACCTCATCGCAGCCGATCATAACAGCAATAACAGACACAGCAATTATTGCTACGGAGAAGTGGTTGATAAAAATAGTGCTACTATCGTCTATTGTTATCTTGCTGATGGAACCAGTGAGATATCCGGTTATATCGGTGATGATGCTGGAGGCGAGAAAGTTTTTGAACCAAATGATGAATATAAAGGCGATGTCGCAAGAGCCATTTTATACATGGCTACAAGATATGGAATCAATACTGGTGAGAACACTAAAACAGAACCTTATCTCGTTTTAACTGATGATAAAGATCTAGACGATGATAATGACAACTATATGGGCGTCCAACATAATCTCTCAACGATGCTAGAGTGGAACGAACTTGATCCTGTCGATGAATATGAAAGTAGAAGAAACAGTCTCATCTACAAGAATGTTCAAAATAACCGCAACCCTTATGTCGACCATCCTGAGTGGGCAAGAAGAGTCTTTGATTCCGATTACAGCTTGGAGATTGAATCACCAAATATTGAGTTAAAAGAAAGTTATAACCTTCATATCGGTTCAACATTAAGCCTTGGTATTGATTCCTCTTATTTTGGAACTGATGAACTTAACACCATTTATGATTCGGATTATCTAATCTTCAACGAAGAAGACTTTACTATCACTCCTATCAAAGAAGGCGAAACTACCTTCACTATCACATATTCTTCTAGTAAAGAAGACGAAGAAGAGACAGAAGAAGAAATCAAAATATCAACTACCATCTATATCAAACCTGCTGTAACTATCACTAATCTTGAAATAGAAGAACTCACCTTAACACTAGATGAAACTTACGACTTATCCTCTCTTGAGTATGAGAATATCTTCGATGATGAAATAATAAATATCACCGCTTCAGATGAAAGTGTCGCAAGTATTAGTAATAACATCATTACTGCTTCAACAATCGGTGAATGTGATATCATCGTTGAAGTGACCGGTGATGTCACTTCAACACTGGCGACTATCAAACTGACTGTTGAACTTAGTGAAGAACAACGGATGTTCTTAATAATTGTCGGTATCGTCGTTGTTATCATCCTTATCGTAGTCATAGTCGTATTTGTTAAGAAGAAGTCTAAAAAGAAGAAAAAGAGTAAGAAAAAGAAATAAACATTATGGCTGAAGAGAAAAAGGAAAATTGGTTTAGTAAAGTCAAAAAGAAGGTCAGTGCCCTTAGTTTGGACACACAAATTGAAGCTCAGTTTAATATTGATAATGAAAGTTATCAAATTTATGAAGGTACGGGTATCTTAAACAGCAAACAAGTTTTCGGTATCCTTGATAGAGATAAGAACACCTTTTTGACTTTAGGAGTAGTCGATGCTTCTTATAGCTCGATTCTAGCTGACGAAGATAAAAACGAGTATTACTACATCACTAAAGTTGATCATAGTGAGAACATCAAAGTGACTGTCAAACTCACTGAAGATGAAAAACAAACTGAATACACCCGTCAGGGGACTTTGTTCACGTTAAATCCAGGTACTAAAAAAGTTGATGTCGTCAAAGTTAAAGATAATTATTTCTTAAAACTTTCTGAAGATTAATCTCCTTCTTTAAAGAAGACCTGATCTATCGCCTCCAGTATTTGATAAGGTGGTAGATAAGAGCGTTTAACTAAAACACCATGGGTTTGAAAGAATTCTCTTTTAAAACCAGGGTGTTTTTTCTTTTCTGTCTCTTCAATAAGAATGCTTGCTTTGATCAGATAGACTTCTTGTGCAGTTTTAAAAGAGACTAAAAAGAAGCCGATGCCACCTAGCTTTTCAATCAGAGCTAAGTGTCTGAATTGCTGTTCTCTGATCATGTGATAAGGAACAGAGTCATGAATCGTCTCTTTGCACTCAAAATCGATGTACTTACCTTTATAGATACCGACATAATCAGTAGTTGATTTCTCTTGGAAATAAGCTTCCTCAATCATTCCTTTTTTAGTCTTGCTCATCTTAACTACTTTGATCGGAGTCGGTCTTTTATAGATGTCTGCTAATTCTTTCTCTCTGAAAAAATCACAGCTTTTGGAGACATCGTCTTCAAACTGCATGCCCATGTTGCTCTTGATATATTTATCTTTGATCTTCTGGGCTTCCGTTTTATTCTCGGTCTTTCTATGATCGATGTTAGTTTTCTTATCGGTCTTCTTAACTAACTTCCGGCCGTCTGGATAATTGATCTCCATCAGCTTTGCTCCTTTTTTCTATCTTCTCTTTTAAAAACAGGTTGAGTTTCTCTGTGCTCTCTTTTTCATCTTTTAAGATCTTTTGATATAAAGTAGCTAAAGAAAGAGCGTCACTATATGCTTCGTGAGGATTTAAGTTAGTGACATCAAAAATCGAGCAAAGATCAGCAAGGGAGAGAAACTCATTCTTATTAAAAAGAAGTGAACTCACATATTTTTGAAAATCAAAATAATTCTTATAAATATGAGAATAATACTGATAAGTGAAAGTTTCTTTACTGATGAAATGTTTCAGTATTCTTAAATCTTGATCTCCATAAGAAAGAAACGCTTTCTTTTGATAAGGCCTTAAAAGATTGACGATCTCTTTTAAGACGACAGTTTTATCTTTTCCTTCTTTTTCTAAAACAGCATCAGTGATATGAGTCATCCTTCGCACTAATGGTTCAACATGGACGCTTGTCTTGATATAAGACTGATAAGAGAAGAGCATTTGAAAGTCTTTTGAATAAGCGACAAGTCCGATTTGAATAGGTTCGTTAGAGAACTGCGTGGCTTCAAAATCAAAGAAGCTAAGAACATCCTTAGAACTGATGAAAGTTTTGAAGTCTTTAGCCATCTTCAGATGCCAAAATCAAAATGTCTTAAATCATCTGAGAAGATATCCGGATCAGAAGAAAGCTCTAATATCTTGAAAAGATGTTCGACTTCTTCTTGCCCCAAAATATCAAACCATGAGGAGAAGAGCGCACCTAACCGTTTGAGACAAACCAGTAGTCTCTCTTCAGCTAATGGGGTATTTCTGACATAAATCTGTCTTCTGTTTTTCTTATCCATCGTTCTTTCAATCAAGCCTCTCTCCTCGAGACTTCTTAAATTAGCAGCGACATTAGGTCTCGTCACATGAAGCATCTCAGCGATTTGAGAAGGATGGCTATCAGGATGGTCACGAAGGAAGTTAACGATGCGGAAATCAGTCTGGAAAAATCTAGAAAAAAGATCTAGTTCCCCATTTTGATAAATTTTATCGATGTAAAAGAAAAGATGGGTAATCTGGGCATTGAGTAATGCCTGTTCATTTTCTTTGTCTGCCATAATCTTATATCCTCAGGGATATATTAGCAGAAATAATTAAATTATTGAATTATTTTTAAACTGCGAGTGAGATCAAAACCATCAATATCGTGATGTTATAAAGAAGGAATAACACCCATTCATATAAAGCTAAATAATTGATTTTAGGCTTGAGATAATAAGTCTTTCCGTCCTCTTCTGTCTTATCCATCCTTCCCCATAAAAGAAGCTTAGGATTAAAACATGAAAGGAGGACGATAAAACCAAACACACCAGCGATGATAACCACTGGAAGATCAAGATTTTCCATCAACATCCCTGATGGGATAACAGTGATAAAGCAAAGAAGAATCGAAGCAAAGGCAAAACCAAAGAGTCCAAACAATGCTGAGAAGATATGCGATTTATAAAAAGTGAGAGGAAGGACATTGCTGATAGCCAGCGCTATATAACTGACTCCATAAGCGATACCTATTATCAAGGCATAAGAAGTCAAAAGACTTTGAAAAGCGAAGATGAAACCGACAGAGCCTAAACCGACAGATAAAAACAACATCGAATAAACGAAGACTCTCTGTGGGATAGACATATTAAAGTAAAGCTCATAAGGATAAGAATTCTTAAAAGAGAACTCCTTTTGAGAGCTGACAAAAGCTTTCTGATAAATGACGAAGATACAATAAATCATAAAGAAGGCGAGAGAGCCTATAAAACACCCTATACCGATTTCAGCCATCTTTCATCTCCTGAGACTATCTAAAGCCTCTTGTCTTAATTCAGCTTTGAAAAAGTAAGAGCCGGTGACAAGATAATCAGCACCTGCTTGGATACATAAAGGTCCAGTCTTATCATCGATTCCACCATCAACACCTATTTTGAAGTTTAAAGAGTTCTCTTCTCTATATCTATCAAGCCTTCTGATCTTCTCTAAAGCTTTTGGTATGAAAGCTTGTCCTCCTGCACCAGGAGTCACAGACATAACTAGAATCTGATCAAAGAGCATCGTGAGTCCTAAAACCATCGAAACATCTGTTTCAGGAGAGAAAGCAAGACCATATTTACATTCGGGATGAACAAGTCTCAATCTCTTTAATTCTTTAAGCTTGTTAATCGTGTTTTCATAATGGAAGGTAAAGTCTGCTTCACCGATCTCTAAAAACTGATCGATGTGTCTGAAGGGATCTTCAGTCATCAGATGAACATCAAAACGAAGTTTCTTATGGAAATTAGGATAGACCTGTTTGAAGAGTTTCTCACCAAAAGAAATCTCAGGGACAAAAATGCCATCCATCACATCAAAATGGACGCTTTTTAGTCCGAGTTTGATGACAGAGTTGAGATCAGTCTTAAGACGGAGAAAATCAGCGGCGAGAAGAGAGGGGAGAATCTTCACTTCTTTTTCCATAAGTCGTTTTCCTTCACTTCTTCGTATATTTTACAATAGTTTTCATACGAGTCTTGTGATAATTCGTCATTTTCTAGAGCATTCTTTAGCTCACAACCTTTGGAAAAAGGGAGGTGGAGACAATCGGAAAACTGACATTTTCCGACATATTTTTCATACCCAGGGAAAGAGATTGATAAACCATCAGGATTGATATCTTTTAACTCAAGTTGGGAAAAACCAGGCGTGTCATATAAGAAGCCATCTTGATAAGGAAGCATGACCACTTCTTTAGTGGTATGCCTTCCTCTTCCTGAGGAGACGAATAAGGAATCTACCTTCCTGTTAAAATCAGGGCAAAGCCTATTTAAAATAGTCGACTTACCAACACCGGTCTGACCGACGAATGCCACTTTTGAAGAAGAGATCTTATTTTTCAAATCAACAATTGAAGAATCATCTATTCTTGAAACATAGAATACTTCATAATCTTCTTTTTCATAATAAGACATTCTCTTTTTAAGAACAGAAAATTCTTCATCAGACAGAAGGTCACATTTGCTGATGATGATCTTAACTTTTATCTCTGAAAAATTGATCAAAGTCAGAAACTTATCAAGCAAGAAAGATGAGAATAATGGTTCTTTAGCTGAGACGATGACGAAGACGAAATCGACATTGGCAAGTCTCGGCCTGGTAAGAAGGTTCTTCCTAGGTAATATCTGATGAATGAAGCCTCTATCATCAAGAGAGACTTTATCACCGATGATCACACCTGTGTTTTGATAAGAGAGTTTTCCTCGGCTATGAGCGAGCGTGATCGTCTTGCTTTCAACATCATATACGCTATAACCGAGAGAACCAGAAGAGAGAATCAGTTTCTCACTCATTTCGATTCTTAGCTGCTTTAGAAGCCTGCTTCAAGGCTTTCTTCTGGCTTCTAGCTACCTTTCTTGCTTCTCTTTCAGCTGAGTTAGGATGGAAGAGACTATATAAGAAACCAGCTTTCTTTTCTAATAAGGAAGGATTTCTCAAAATCTTCTCAATATCATTTCTCATCTCACCGGCATCACCATAGCGTTGCATCGGATCTTTCTTACAGGCTTTATAAATGATGTTTGCGATGCAATCAGGAGTCTTAGGATTGTATTTTTTCAAAGACGGAAACTTAGCACTGATATGCATATAAGCGATCTGATTGATATCATAGCCATCAAAAGGAAGAGTACCGGTGATCAGTTCAAAGAAAGTGATACCGACTGAATAGATATCGCTTCTAGTGGTGACAGGAAGACCGGTGATCAGTTCCGGAGGTATATAGTTAGGAGTACCGGTGAAGACACCTTCTTTGGTGATTTGATTATTACCACCAGCAAAAGTGGCGATACCAAAATCGCCGAGTTTGATGGAAGCATCCTTAGTTAAAAAGATATTTTGAGGTTTGATATCTCTATGGATGACTCCGTGTTGATGGGCGTATTTAACTGCTGAACAAAGCTGATACATGATGTGACAAGCTTCGATAAAAGAGAACTTTCCTCTCACATCTAAGACTTGTTTGAGAGTCTGCCCTTCGACAAACTCATTGACCATATACGGATAACCATCAAATGTGCCGACATTGATGACTTTGACGATATTAGGATGATTCAAAGAAGCAGCCGCTCTAGCTTCTCTCTCAAAACGAGTGAGATTGACTTTCTCAATCGCCATCTCCGGTCTTAAGGTTTTTAAAGCGACATCTTTATCAGAAATCAAATCATGAGCTTTATAAACGATGGCCATGCCACCGGTTCCGAGTTGAGTGATTATCTTATAACGATCGTCAATGATTTCATTAGTGCGATCAGCTTTCATAATCTCTCTCCCAGAGTGCGACGGCGATGTTATCAAATCCTCCCTGTTCTAAAGCGAGATTTTTAAGTTTCTCAGCTTTAGTAGGAATATTACAATCGGAAGACAAGATCTCTTCAATCTCTTCATCGCTGACGAGATTATAAAGTCCATCCGAACATAAAAGGAGGATGTCATAATTCTCGTTATCGATAAATTTCTCTTGAATCTGAGAAAGCTCAGGGTTGATACCGATGGCATTGACTAATAGATTCTTCTGTGGATGAGTCTCCATCTGAGCCTTGTTGATCTGACCTTTATCAAAAAGAAGCTGAACATAAGTCTGATCAACCGTCCTTCTGACCAGTCCATTTTCTTTTGAATAAAGATAACAGCGTGAATCACCTAAGGAGATGAGATAAGTTCCATTAGAGGCGATTAAAGCCACGACAGCTGTCGTCCCCATCTCTTTATATTCATCACCAGCTAAAGACATCTTATAAATCTCTTTGTTGCTCTTTTTTAAGCAGCGATGAACGAACCTTTTAGCGCTAGCTACAGTGAAAGGACGTCTAACAGCAGCAAATTCAATCGATAATTCATCGACGACATACTTGCTGGCGACTTCACCTTTTCGATGCCCGCCCATTCCATCAGCCACGACTAAAATCGTGCCATATTGAGAAGAAGCTGCATAAGCGGCGTCTTCGTTGTTCTTTCTCTTCCTACCAATATCGCTGACAGCGATCAGTCTCTCACTGATGTTAACGGCCATATTAATCCTCCTGATGTCTTGCTCTTAATTGACCACAAGCAGCATCAATATCACTGCCGAATTCTTTTCTCACAGTAGATTTTATACCTTTTCTGAGCAGATAGTTATGGAAGGCATCCACTTTATGTTCACTGCTTCGTTCAAACCCGTTTTCAACTACTGGGTTATAAGGAATCAAATTGACATAACCGAAGGTCGGTTTGATCAATTTATAAAGCTCTTCAGCATGGAAGAGAGAATCATTTAAATCTTTAATCAATATGTATTCATAAGTGACTCTTCTACCATTAGAATCCTTCCCATACTCGATGATAGCCGGTATCAATTTGGAAAGCGGATAAGCCTTGTTTATCGGCATCAGCTTGTTTCTGATCTCATCATTAGGAGCGTGAAGAGAGATAGCGAGATTGACTTGTAACCCTTCTTTTCCAAAGCGGAGGATACCAGGGACCAAACCACAGGTAGAAACAGTGATGTGTCTAGCTCCAATTTCCAGTCCGAAAGGAGAATTGATATTTCTGATAAAAGTGATCACATTATCATAATTATCAAAAGGTTCACCAGTTCCCATAACAACGACATGAGTGACTCTTAACTCATGATCAATATCTTTTAGATACTTATCAAAACCTAATACTTGTCCGAGCATCTCTTCAGGCTGAAGATTCCTCTTTTTCTTTAATAAACCGGACGCACAAAAAGAGCAAGCCATCGAACAACCCACTTGTGAGGAGACACAGACTGAATAGCCGTATTTGTATTTCATCAATACGCTCTCAACCATCTCTCCATCTTTAAGTTTATAAAGGCATTTGACTGTCCCATCTTTTGACTTTTGAATGTACTCCATTGTCGGAAGAGAGAAATCAAATCTATCGATCAAAGTTTCACGAAAATCCTTTGAGATATCAGTCATCTCATCAAAAGAAGAAACTCTCTTCTTATAAAGCCAAGAGAAAATTTGTTTGGCTCTAAAAGAAGATTGACCTAAATCAAGCATATAAGAAGTCAGTTGTTCAAGTGAGAATGAGTATATGCTGGTCATGCTTGTCTCCTTAATAAACAATAATAACCGCCTTTCGATTCATGCTGATAAGGGAAGAGATAGTCTTCTTCCACAAGATTGAAATCAGGATGTTTCTTTAAAAATGAGGTGATCACATCCTTGCTATCAAGGTGGATCAAAGAGCGATTATAGAAAAGAAGGATTCCGTCTTTAGAGACGAAACGACAAGCTTCTTCAAGTCCTATAAGAGAATCGACTCTCGAGCGTTCAAAATCTTCTTTCGTCAAAGAAGGAAGGATTGAAAAGGCGATAGAAGTATCAGCTAAGAGAGTATCTCTCGCTTTATAAACGACACCTTCAAAAGACTCATAAGGTTCATAAGTCTTGACTAGTTTCTGTTCTGAAAACAGATGATGGAAATTATTTATCTTCGTCTTTTTAACTAAATCAGACGCTATACGATAAGACTCCACACTCAGATAAGAAGAAGTCACTTCTCCTTTATAAGGAGAGAGTTTGCTAGCAAAGTATAAAGAGGCTGAAGATGAAGATTGATTGAAGAAGAGAACTCTCATGCCTAATGATCTCTCTTTGATTTTCGATAAAAAATAAGCGTCTGAATAATCTAAAAGAAGAAGCTCTCCTCTTTTAGATAAAGTCAAAGCTTTATTTTTATCTTTCACAATATAGATATGATCATCTTCAGAAAGAGGGATCTCTTTAAAGTTCTCTTCATCTAAATTCTCAATTAAAGGATAAGAGAATAATTGAGGGCTTTTTGAAAGAGAAAGACAGATATCAGGAGCATTCTTAGTTCCAAAATCCTGAACCAAAGCTTCTAAGAGAAATTGAGGGACCTTGAGATTGATCGCATTATAAAGATAAGGATGTTTTTTAACTTCTTCACTTAGTAGGTGTTTTCTGACACTGAGTTCTTTGATAGCTTGATAATCTTCATCATCAAGAAGAAGTCGGTGTTCTTTAACAGCATCCTTAAACTCTTCATGAACATCTTTTTCATCCGCATCATCAAAACGAAGAACACATAAAACTAAAAGAGAAAGGTAAGCTTCTCTGCTCTTAGACTTGTAATTCTCTAGGACATCTGAAAGAGCAAAATCAAGGAGATAGTACTTATTTAAAGAAAGACGAAGAAGAGAACTGAAGCTTTTTTGATCTGATTTAGCGATTCTCTCACTAGCTAATGCACTGAAAAGAACATCCCTGTAAGGTCTTCGTTTCCCGATTATTTTATCTAGGCAAGTAATAAGCGGTGAAAAATGAAACATGCGATTCTCCTAACAGAAAAATTATAGCTTAAAATGGCTGTTTTTGGCTAAAACTTACCGAAGCTATCAGAAAACTTTTCAATCGTTTTCGCCAGTTCTTGATTGACCTCGGAAGCTTCTTTAACGAGAGCATAAAGCTCGTCGATGATCTTGTCATAAAGAACGACATCTTGGCTTGCAAAATCATTTGAGTGTTCGATGAAGAAAAGAGAAGAGAGATAACTTCTTTTGTTGATCACTTCAAAAAGCTGTTTTTCTAACTTCTTAGAGAGGCCTTTGTCTTTGAAATAAGAGATCAGTTCCTCAGAGCTTAAAGAAACACTCTTCTTCAATTTCTCATCTGCATCAGCAAAAGCGACTTCCATCTCTTCGACACCATGTCTATATTGATCTAAAGTTAAAGTTCTCAGATATAAAGAGGTGGCTTTAAAAGCTGAGTAGATAGTGTATTGACTGACTTGTAAATACTCACCAGTGAGAAGAGCGATCTGTTCTTCATGAGTCATAAATAACCTCCGAAACGTAATTTTTTTATAAAAAAACTGCAGATTACGAGAACCTGCAGTTTTAGGACAATCAAGAAGATTATTCAGCGGAAGATTTGACTTCGATGACCTTCTTGCCCTTGTAGTAGCCACAAGTAGGGCAGACGCGATGAGATTGGATCTGAGCACCGCAGTTAGAGCAAGCCTGAGTGTGGGTAGCTTTCAAAACAAAATGAGTTCTTCTCAATCTCTTGGCAGTGACTCCCGTTCTTCTAGTAGGTACAGCCATATAGTTTATCCTCCGTATCAGTCAAAAACACGCTGAAAACAGCAACAAGTATTATATTGCCAGAAGTGTCTAGAAGTAAATAATTTTTTACTTTCTAATTAATATTTTTACTTACTTATATAAGAAATAAGAGTTCAACCCCTTAAAAATCGAACAAGGAAATCTGCTCTGATTCAGGAAGACCTTCAAAAGCATGAAGTTTACGAAGTTCATCAAGGATCTTATCAGGAACTTTCGCTCTTCGTCTGAAATCCTCAACTGAGCTGAAAGGGCGCTGTAGTCTCGCTGTGACTATCTGCTCAGAAGTGGTCTTAGCAAGACCAGGAACAGCGCTGAAAGCTGGGATGATCGACTTGCTTTTATGATCAACTGAGAAATTAGTCGCTAAAGAGTGATTGACGGAGATATTAGAGAACTTATAACCTCTATCATACATCTCGATAGTCTGTTCTAAACTGTTGATCAGTTTCTTATCATTAGTCTCCGCTCTTCTTGTTTTGATCAGATTTTGAATCTGAGCGAGTCTTTGCTTACTTGCATTCAAACCTTTACACATCGTCTCTAGTTCATAGGCATCACATCTTAAAGTGAAGTAAGTGGCGTAATACTCTAGAGGATGATGGACTTTGAAATAAGCACATCTGACAGCCATCGTGACATAAGCGACCGCATGACCTTTAGGGAAGAGATAGTTGATCTTCTCACAAGATTCGATGTAGTAATCAGGAACACCATGCTCTTTCATCAGCTTGACATACTCATCATGTTTTTCTTTAAATTCAGGTTTACCAAAACGACCATCTTTTCTGACGAATTCCATGATATCGAAAGAAGTTTTGTTATCGATTCCATACTTCTCATGAAGAGTGGTCATGATGTCATCACGGCAGGCGATGACATCTTTCAAAGTGAAATCATGAAGTAAGATCAAATCCTTAGCATTGCCTTCAAAAACACCAGTACCATGAGAGAGACCAGAGATTCTGACTAAATCAGAGAAGGTAGAAGGTTTAGTTTCAATCAGATTTCTTCTTCCGATAGGAGTTCCAAATTCTGGAAGTCCTAAAGCACCTGTCTGTTCATTTAAGACATTATCTTTCAAATGCAAAGCTTCGTTAGACCAAAACAAAGAAAGAGCTTCTTTATCGTTTAATGGAACTTTCTCCATGACATCATTAAAGGAGATACCACAAAGATCACACATCATCTTGACCGCTTGAGGATCAACATGACCTAATACATCAAACTTCAAAGCTGAATCATGAATCGCTTTGTATTCAAAGTGAGTGATTGTCCAATCTGAATCAACTTTATCACCCGGATATTGAATAGGAGTGAAATCAAAGATATCCATATCTTGTGGGATGACGATAACACCGCCAGGATGCTGACCGGTCGTCCTTTTGATCTCAACTAATCCACCAGCGAGACGGTCGATTTCAGCATCCCTGATATCACTACTAGTTCCACGAGTATTATCAAAATAATTCCTGACTATTTTGTCAGCGTTTTTCTCTTGGATCGTTTGAATAGTTCCTGCTTTATAAACATGGTCTTTACCTAAAAGATCTTTCAAATGGTTTTGTGCGTTGCTTTGGAAATCAGTAGGGAAGTTTAAATCGATATCAGGTACTTTCTCAGCACTGAATCCTAAGAAGGTAGCGAAAGGAATATTTTGACCTTCACCTTTCAGTTTCTCACCACACTCTGGGCAATCCTTTTCAGGAAGGTCATATCCAGATCCATAGACAGAAGAATCGGGCCATTCAAGATGGTGACACTTCGGGCAGATATAATGAGGAGGAAGAGGATTGACTTCGGTGATACCAGCCATCGTGGCGACTAAAGAAGAACCGACTGATCCACGAGAGCCGACCATGTACCCTTGCTCATTAGACCATCTGACTAAGAGAGAAGATATCCAGTAAATGACTGAATATCCGTTTGAGATGATACCGTGAAGCTCCTGCTCTATACGATCAGCGATTACTTTAGGAAGCGGATCTCCGTATATCTTTTTAGCATTTGTATAAACTAACTCAGTTAAATGTTCTTCATTGCCTTCAATCTTAGGAGCAAAGAGTTTATTTCTGACAATCTCGATGTTCTCATCGATCATATCAGCGACTTTATTGGTGTTAGTGATGACGATTTCTTTGATCAACTCTTCATCCTTTAAAAATGAGAAGCACTCCAACATCTCAGTAGTAGTACGGAAGTGTTGATCTGGATTTTGAAATGGTTTCTTATAGTAAGCTTTTTTCTTCTCTAGCGGTGCACTCTCATAAGGAGCTAAATTCAAGGGATGGCGGGCGTTTTTTAAACCAGGTGATTGGATGATGATATCTCTGAGGAACTTATCTTCAGGATTGAGATAGTGACAATCACCAGTGGCACAGACGATCTTACCCATGCTTTTAGCCGTCTCGATCAAATAAGAAAGAATACCTTTGACATCATCAAGGCTATTTAACTGTCCTTTGTTGATGAGATAGATGTAGTTTTCAGGAGGTTGAACTTCGATGATGTCATAAAACTCCAGTTTTTTCTTTAAAACTTCTGTTGATTTGATCATCGCTGTCTCAAAAATCTCGCCGTTAAGACAGGCAGAACCAAATAACAGGTTTTCTCTATGCTCAGCTAAAAGACTCTTTGGAACTAACGGATTACCATTGACATTAGAAAGCCATTTGATTTCACTAGCAGAGATGATTTTATAAAGCTCTTTAAGACCAGCTTGCGTTTTCACATAACAAGTAGTGTGGAAAGCGTGAGAATTGACGAGCATCTCTTCAGTGAAAGGAAGCTTTCCGATATCTGCGTGAGTCTTAAAACCATGTTTCTGCATCAAATCAGAGAGATAGATTTGAAAGATCTTAGCTAAGACAGTCGCATCATAGTCAGCCCTATGAGCAGAGATTTCATCAAAAGGAATGTCAAGCTGTCTCGCCATATAAGCTTCCGAGTGGCTCTTCTTGTTAGGATAGAAATAAAGAGAGAGGGGAAGAGTATCAATGACTGGATTTTTGATTCCTTCCATGCCGTTGATTCTGAAGATCTCATTTAAGAATTCATAGTCAAAACCACCAGCATTATGAGCGACTAATATACAGTCAGAGAAAAATTCTTTGATGTCTTTTAAAGCCTTCTTAATCGGTTTTCCATGGTCGACTTGTTCTTGTGTGATATGAGAGACTTCTAAAGAGAATTTAGATAATGCTCTATCAGGATTGACGAAGAAATCAATCTCATCAAGAATCGTTCCCATAGCATCGATTTTGACAGCGCCAAATTCAATGAGTCTATCAAAACGAGCAGAAAGACCGGTGGTCTCAATATCAAATACTACATAAGTGGCACTACGAAGTTCTCTCTTATCATCAGGATTGAAGATATATCTAGGCGTATCATCAACCATGTAAAGCTCACTACCATAGATGACTTTAATATCTTTAGCGACCTTTTGTGCATTAGGGAAGGCGTGAACACATCCATGATCAGTTAAAGCGATAGCCTTATGTCCCCATTTTTTAGCGAGATCAGCATAGTCTTTAAATTCACAGACACCATCCATAGTCGACATCTTGGAATGAAGATGAAGCTCGACTCTCTTCTCACTAGCTTCATCCATACGGATAGGATCCTTATCAATCATCTCGATCTTATCAATACGAAGGGTGATCTGATTATCAAAATAAGCAGTATTAGCGTGAATTTTAACCTTCTCCCCCACTTTATACTGATCGATTTCAGCATAAGACATCTTAGAAGATTCAAAAAGCGTTGTTTTTATCGAATCACTTCCATCATATAACCAGATATTTCTAGCATTCTTGCCTTTGATTTTAGTATCTTCAATCTTAAAAATAGTAGCTGCAACTATCACCATTTTAAACTTATCAACATCTTTTAATTTACAAGGTTGATAAGTTGAATTGATCAGTTCTTGTTTCTTAAATTTCTGTGAGACTGCTAAAGCTTCCGCTTCATATTTCTCATCTCTTTGTTTGGAGAAATCCTGAAGACCAGTGACTTTCTCTTGAATGAGAGTGTTATAGGAAGAAGAGATAGAATCTAAAAAATCATTGAGCTTTCTAAGCTCATCAGTCAGGATTGTGGCCTTTTCAGCACCGGTATAATAAAAGAGAATTTTATTCTCATTCTCATAAAAATAAATATCATCCATCAAAGTGCAGTTTTTAGCATGCTTAAACTCCTCTAAAAGACGAGGAAAATTAATTCTCTCATCCTGGTAAGTGAAGCTTATCTTCATCGAGATTCCGGTCTTTAAAGTGAAATCAGAGATACCATCAAAAAACTGCTCATAAGAGGCATAAGGAAGATAAGTAGGAAAATATATCAAGGCGTTTATAGAATTGCTCTCTTTCTCATTTTTCAAATCTTTAAAGAATCCTTTTTCAAAAGGAGCAAGATCTGTAATTCCAATTTTTCTCAGTAGTCGTTCAAATCGTTCATCCATACAAAACGCCTCCGCAGAAAGAGATATTAGACATAACTTTTATCTTTAATAATAAAGTTTTAGGTTAAAAATCACAGCCACTATTTTAACACGCCAAAGCACCCAAAAAGATAAAGACTTCCTAAAGAGAGAAAATTAACCAAAAATAAATTTTTTTATTGAAATCTCTTGAATTTCAAATTTGATTGTCTACAATAAGATTAGCACTCAAGAGTTGTGAGTGCTAAATATGGGAGGAAACTAAAATGAGTGAAAATGAAAAAAGAAAACCCGATTATGCAGTCGATCATTATAGAAGAGACCTTTTCCCGCCTTTCTTAGATCTTTTTGATGACAATTTCTTCAAAAGAGGTCATGAAGATGTGATGAGAACCGATATCAAGGATGCTGGCGATAAGTTCATCTTGAATATTGAGATTCCTGGCATCGATAAAAAAGATATCAAAATCGTTTTAGAAGATGGTGAATTAACCATCACTGCTTCTTTTGACAGGAATGAGAAAGAAGAGGATGAAGAAGGAAAGTACATCCACTTCGAACGTGCTTCAGGAACTTTCAGTCGAACCTTCTTTGTTGGAAGAGATGTCAAGAAAGCTGATATCAAAGCTAGTACCGATAATGGAGTCTTGAAGATTCTAATTCCTAAGAAAGAAAAAGAAGAAGCTGTCGAAGATAAATACATCGCTATCGACTGATTAAAGTTTTCTAAAGTTTAATTATCAAATCGAAATAAGGCTGTTGCACTCACTGGGGCTATGCAACAGCCTTTTCTTATGTTTATAAATTGGTATTTGAGTGATTACTTGTATGTTAGCTATTTATGCTGCAGTGCTGATACACCATCTATCGATTGTGGTGTTATAAGTCATCGTGCAGTTAGACGCAGAACTGATAATTGTTTCTCTATCTTCTCCATAACCGATATGTCTTTCTAGGTTGACACCAGTAGCTGAAGAATTAGTAGCAGAACTAGCTGGTACATAAACACCCTGGAAATAGATGTAGTATAAGTTGTTATAAGTGATGTAGTTATTGCCTTCGGTGTATTCAACTTTTTGAAAAGAGCCGGGAAGCATATTGGTGCCGTCATAATAACTTGAGATAGCTGTATAAGAATCAAATATATAGGCATAATAAGTACCGTCTGCTCTTTCGATTAAACCGATTGAAGGATCAAAGGTAGCATCTTCATCGATTCTATCGTCATTGATATTGACGACCTGTCCTTGTGAGATAAGAGGATAATTGAAGAAATCTAAGACTGCGTAATCACCAGTTCCATTAACAACATCTGAAGTGCCTGATGAATGTGGATATGCAGGAATCAGTGCAGTTTGATTTGAGTTGTAATTTCCTGAATTAAAGTAATTATCAAGACCTTCTTCGTTGTAGAAATTTATATTTCCTGAGAGTACATACGGATAATTGGTACTATTAGATTCAAATGTAAGTTTTCCATAGATATCTGCTTGTGCAGGTTTATTTTCGTTTAGATATTGCCAGAATGTATAAACTTGATTTGAAGTAGAACTACTATAGTACATGATTATACTCTGAGAATCGTTAGTATCATTGCTACCTCTCAACGATACCATGTTTACACTTGAATAATTATCGAAGAAATAAGGAACAAAAGTCATTCCACCACCTTTGATTGATGTGTTAAAGATTATCTCACTGTTCTCATCAACATTAAGATAACTACCAGGCAAGAATACTAAGTGTTGACCTAAAGTTAATCTTGAGTGTTCTAGATATATCTCAAAATAAGGTGGGACTATGAATTGGGAATCTCCGGTAGAGAAACTAGCTGAATATAAGCTTAATGAAACATCAATTGTACAACTATTAAAAGTCAACTCACAATCATAAGCAGTGTATCTAATTCTTTGATGAAGGAGATTGTTTCTGATCATGTATGATCGTTCTGTTTTACTAGAAACATTAGAATATCTGATATTTTCATCATAATAAACGCTTCTAGTGATAGAACCGATTCCGCTCATTTCAATCAAACTGCCAGAACCAGAAGCACCAATGAGATTGATAGTAGTACCGAAGCCAGCTAAAGTTTCACTACCGCCATCTTTCATCAAATAGCCTTGTAATAGACCACCTTGTTTAATCTCAATATCACAACTTAGATAAGGCATTCTGAACATTCTTAATATCGATAAATTAGAACCATAAATACCAACATCTGTTTCATGCCAACAATCTTCTAATGTGATAAGACCCAGTACAGAAGAACCATCTTCAACGATGATTTTGCCTCCACCAACACTATCAGTGATAGAGCCATAAGCGACTAATGAACTACCATTAGTTAAGATTAAATCATGTCCAGCCAAGTCAATCTCGTAATAAGGACCCACAATGAAATTGTTAAAGTTTATTTGAGAAAAAGTATATCTTCCGTAATAACCATTATGTGCAGCAAGAGTGAAAGTTGAACCGCTATAAATAACATCATTCTCAAGAGTATATCTGGCAACTGGATAATTAGTGACAGC
>CAYRUQ010000008.1:0-49386 GCA_964427595.1 uncultured Clostridiaceae bacterium
GGTGACTGATAAGGTGACTGATAAGGTGACTGATAAGGTGACTGATAAAGAACAGGAACTTTTGAATTTATTGTCTGAAGATCCCGGTTATACAATGATGCAGTTAGCTGACCGATTAAATGTCAGTCGAAAAACAGTGGCTTCATGCGTAAAAAATCTGAAAAAGACTGGCAAGATTGAACGTGTCGGTTCTGATCGCAAAGGTTACTGGAAGTTATTGAAATAAAGCCATTTTTAATTAGTGGTTAGAATGTGAACATAAAGGTTAAGGAAAGATTTTAAATAAACCAAAACATTAAACAGAACAACAAAATGCTTCTTGATGATAGTAGGTAGCGATATTTAAGTGGTATCAAGCTTAAATAGGCGTTAGTTTATATAGTGTCTTAATGTTCAGAATCTTTTTGAACAGAGTCTTCTTTTTCTTCTGCTTCTTTTTGGAAGAGAAGAGCATCTGAATCCACATGATTGATTTGGAAATAAACTGTAGCGATTATAAATACAACATCAATACAAGGAAGAAGATAACCACCCCAATCTAGTTCGATATTAGTGCTAGTTTGAGTAGCAAGAATAACAAAGATAACATCGCAGATAGTTTTGATGATGATAAGACCGAGGCAAGCTAATCTCGCTCTAGTGATATTTTTCTCGGAACAGAAGAGATGAATCAAACCAGCGATGAAATAAAAGCATGTGACAGCTATTGAGATAGCCAGAAGAGAAATAGCATAGTGGATGATATCAAAATCATCTGAGAGATAAGGAAAAGAGAAGAATCCTAAGATGCTTTCTTTCTCACCTTGAGAGAAGGTACAAAGAAGAGGAAGGAAAAATAAGAAAAGGAAGATGACTGCAAATATAACAGCGATATAACCAGTCAGTCTTCTTTTTTCGTTTGCTCTTTTTAAGTAAGAAATCAATTTGTCTTTCATATCATTTTGATCCTCAATGCAGTGATAAGTTTGTTCTCATCCTTCTCTACTA
Source organism: uncultured Clostridiaceae bacterium (assembly GCA_964427595.1). Classification (GTDB taxonomy): domain Bacteria; phylum Bacillota_I; class Bacilli_A; order RFN20; family CAG-288; genus Enterosoma. The sequence continues at coordinate 988 of CAYRUQ010000008.1, forward strand.
ATCCGATCTTCTCAACATACTCTTTTATGACTTTTTTCATGATGTATATGAAGTCAGAATAAAGTTTATTCTCTTCCTCATTTCCATCTAGAACATAGATTTCATGAATTTGAAGTCCTTGTTTCTTGATAGAAATCTCGTTGTTTAGGAGATTAAGAAGCTGAAGCTTTTCAATCTTCTGATGGAATAAATCACTAAGTAGTGAAAGATGAGTCTTATCTAGTTTAAGGGAAGTCAGCTCTTTTTCTAGTTTTTCTTCAAATTGAAAAATCTTATAAGGAGATAAAGATTCATATTTCTCACTAGGTAGAACATCAAAAAGAAAGATGTGATTCTTTGATAGTGCGTAAAAGCTAAAAGAGATAGTTTTATCTTCTTTATAAGGGAATAAAGAGAAATAATCTCTTTGAATCTTTGTAATTTCTTCTGTTGAAAGAGGTTTTTTATCTAGAAAAGAAAGATCGTTTGTCTTCTCAAAGAAAAAGGAAATCTCTTCATCTGAAGGAAGAGAGAATCTCCTTTTAAGCTCATTTTCTAGGGGTAAAACTGAATCCTTATTCATAACTACTATTTTATAAATGTGAGAGTAATCTTTCATCATTTGAGTGAAGAAGAAAAAATTTTTGTTTTGAAGTCCTTTTGATAAGTTAGAATTATCTTCGGTATACATCTATGGCAGAATACTGCATTTACATTTTAGAGGATGACCAGATTTATCTAGAAGTCATAAATCTGGCACTGAAAAATCAAAAGTATGATGTCTCCCATTTCTTAAATATCGAATCGCTTTTAAATGCTATTAAAGAGAGAGTACCTAATTTAGTGTTATTAGATATTCCTCTTTTTGATATCAAGAAGACTAATCTGATTGATGAGATCAGTAATTCTTTCCAAACAAGACCAGAAATCATCGTTTTTAAAGATCAAAATAGTCAGGAGAGAATAGATAGTCCTTATATAACTGAAGAAGATTACATTAATAAACCTTTTGAAATCAAAGACTTTATCAACATCATCAATACACGATTTAAGAAGAGAAATTTAGATGGTGTTTTTAGAGCAGGAGAGATTTATTTTGATTTTGAAAATAAAGTCTGCTTGCTCGGAGATAAGGATTTAAAACTAACTAATGCGGAGTTTATCATCCTCAACGAACTTGTTAAGCACAGCGATCAAGTCGTCTCCAGGAATGCTTTAATAGGTGTGTTATGGGGTGTTGGAGAAAGCTTTAATACTAGAACTGTTGATGCTCATATAAGAAATATCAGAAAGAAATTAGGACATGAGAAAACACGCATCAAATCAATCTATGGCCATGGTTATCGTTTCTTAAGATAGAGAATACTAGTAGCAAAACTTAATCATATATAAAGGAACTAAGCTATAATAAATCCATGCTTAAAGACAATCAAAAAACACCGATAGCTAGAGTTGGTCAATTGTTTGGAGGTTTCCTCAGCGGAGCTTTATCTTGGATTCCATTCTTTAACACTAAACCTTTAAATGAAGCGATGCTTGTCAGGGATTATGATTTCCCTGAGACATCTTTAGGTGAGAAATTCTGGTTCAATTTCAAGAAGAAATGGACATTCCTTTTAGGAGCTCTCTTAGGAGGATTCTTCTTTTTCTTATTGCCGATTAATTATTTGACTGATAATTACACTCAGATAATTTATATTGCCTTAGGCGCACTCGCTTTAGGATTCATACCAGTAGAGATTTATCAGTTATTTAAAAATAAAAAGAATGATAATCTGATTACTTTACTTGGTATCTTCATCGCTGTCGCCATCTGTTTTTGGACTTATAACATCAAGGCAGTTAATATCGACTTCACTTCTTATAGTGGCTATCTCACCATGTTCTTCTTGCTCTTTGTTTCCACTTTACTTGCAACTATAAGTGGCCAAGCGATAGGTTCACTATTCTTTTTATCATCGGCATATTTAGAAGTAAGCAATTTATTTGCAGACCTAACAAGATTTTATTTGATATCCGATTACAAGATGATGTTACTTTGTTCTCTTCTTGGCGTCTTTTGTGGATACATAATCGGATTTGCCTTCAAAACTAAATTTAAATTCTCTAATAGTATTTCAAACGGAATCAATCTCGGCTTTTCAATCTCGGCCATCATCATACTGTTAGCCTTCAAGATCGAATATCCGTTCTACACTGATATCTCTACTGAACTCGCACAGCAATTTGTCATCATCGTTGTCCCAGTCGCATTCTTCTTGATTGCTTTGGTTTTATCAGCAAGACGTTTCACTCACTTAAGAAAAGGAAAACCACTTCTTGAGAAATTAGAACTTCAGGAAGAGAAAAAGAATCTCACTTTATATGAGATGCTGACTTTTGGACTCGATAGATTCTTCAAGATAAAGAAATCTAAACAAGAAACTATTCCAGTTGATTCTTTAAACACAGCACAAGTTCAAACTAAAGAAGCGCCATTTGTTGAAACAAAGGAAGACACACCTAATAAAGAAACTACAGGTATTTCAGATAAGACTAGTGGGTTAGATATCAATCTCCTCCAGTCTTTAGCAGATAAGATAAAAGATGAGAATTGATCGTTTTCTTGCTAATAACGGATTTGGTAGTCGAAAAAGCGTCAAAAAACTTTTTCATCATGGCTTAGTTAAGGTCAATGGTGAGATTATCTATGATCACAGCATCGATATCAAAGGTGATGATGTGATTGAAGTTGAAGATAAAAGAATCTCCGTCAGATCCAACATCACAATCATGTTAAACAAACCAGAAGGTTATATCTCTTCTTTGATTGATGAGAGATATCCATCTGTCCTTCATCTCATACCTGAGGAATTTCATAAGAGAGTAAGAATAGTAGGAAGGCTTGATAATGATACGACCGGCCTTCTTCTTTTGACTGATAATGGAGTTTTAAATAATAGACTAGCTAGTCCTAAACTTCATATACCTAAGACTTATGAAGTGAGAGTTAATCACATCTTAAAGCCAGGATTAGTTGACATCTTCAAAGTTGGTGATATCGATATCGGAAAAGGTGAGAAAGCAGCCTCTTCTGTTTTAGTTATCAAGGATGAATATCACGCTGATATCACTGTTTATGAAGGAAAATACCATGAGATAAAAAGGCTTTTTGGTAAGTTCAATTATGATGTCATCGCCTTACACAGAAGAACATTAGGTCCTCTTTCTTTAGATGTTGAAGAAGGAGAGTGGAGATTCTTAACCGACTCAGAATATCAAAGTCTATTAGATATCACTCACTTAAAAAGAGAAGACACAATATAAGGAGAAGCAAATGAAACAAAAGATAGCATCTATATCTTTTTGGAGAAGAGATCCTAACGCCGTCAATAAATTTGATGAGGTGCTCTTTGATTGTTCTAATAAAAAACTCGATATTAAAAACGGCTCAGAAGCAAGAGTCCAATCTCTTTCCGATGATAAAGCTACCTCTCTTAAGAAAGAACTGACCTCTCTTATTGATAAAAGCAAATTAGATGAAGAATACTTCGCTCATCGTTATGAGGATGATAAAACTGACTTCAATATCAAGTTCTTCTTAACTGTTCATTATTTTGATAAAACTTATTTTGCTTATAAAGGACTTTATCCTTTTAAAGAGGCTGGTTATCAAGAGATCGTCTCTTTCTTTGATAAAATCATCAAGAATCAAGACGAGAGCAATATTGAAACTAACTAAAAGCAACTCATAAAAACAAATAAAAACCCAGTTGATTAAGCCGTCTATCAACTGGGTTTATCCGTGTGAATTTACATCTGTAGTATTCAGAATAGAACAATCCCTCCAAAAACAAAGAAAGATGAATGATAGCAACTTCAACAACTAAACATCTCTACTCGACACGAAACAGACAACGCTCATTAACTACTATGAAAGAGCGGAAACACAACTGAACGACTCGTCTCTACTGCTCACACGGATACGACACATCCCTTACCATCTCATCCCGTCTCGTCAGGTTCTCCTGATTGCTATAGTTCAATCAGGTTTCCTTTCGTCAATTTTAGGTCTGTCTTTTTCTTTAACCACGACTTACTTTCGAGCATTCTAATCAGTGAATTTCTCTTTACTTGCTACATCTACTTTGCCAGCCATTGCAGAGTTGATGTTTTCTAAAAAATTTTAACTTAACGTTAAGAGTAGAAAATCGGTGATTAAATAATGCTCTGCTAAGAAAGCAGAAAAAGAAAACTAAAATTGATTGAAAAGAGTATGGACTACACGACTATATCAATGGTCCATGATATACGATACAAAAAGGATATTCTAAAAAGTTAAAACCAAGATTAAGTAGATAAAAATAAAAGTCTAAAACAACTTAGAAACTTTAGAAGCTATATTCGTTACAGAGCTTTTCAAACCCTTTAACTGCAGCTTCTTCGTCATCACCCTCGCAGATGACAGTGATAGTCTCACCTCTAGCGATGGGGGCCAAAGCAAAAACATTCATGATGGATTTGAGATCACACTCATCTCCATTTTCTAACTTAAGGGTGATATGACATTTATGATGGTTTGCTTCTTCTACGAGCTCAGCGCTTGATCTAGAAGTAAGACCATTGATGTCATTGATGGTAATCTTGTAACTTGTCATGGTTCTCTCTTAGCACCTATATTATAAGCTTTGCTGAAAGCGATTTCAATATAAAACAAATATCGGCTATTGAAAGCGACATTCAGATTGGCTTTACAGGATAAAATTATAATCCATTTCAAAGATAAATAGAGAATAAATTGTCATATTTGCCTAATTTGTTTGATTTTTGGCCTGAAAAGTTGTGAAGTTGAGTTTGAAATAGTCGCCGACAAAATTAGTGTGATAAGTTCAGTGATAAATGAGACTTTCAAACAGATTAAAAATCATCATTTTCTCTTTATAAGTTGATGAGTTCTTCTATTTCAAAAGTAAGTCTTTACCAAAGAATCTAGGTACTTCCTAATATGGTATAATTTGAGTGAATTTACGAGGTTTTTAAAGTGAACAAAGTAACCAAAGCAGTCATTCCTGCAGCTGGGCTTGGTACCCGCTTCTTACCGGTGACTAAAGCACTCCCTAAAGAGATGCTTCCTATTATTGATATCCCTAATATTCATTTCATCGTCAAAGAAGCAGTTGAAGCTGGCATCAAAGATATATTGATCATCATCTCTTCTGCTAAGGAGAGTATCGCTGATTATTTTGATAACAATTTTGAATTAGATGCTCGTCTAAGAGCTTCTGGCAAAGTCAAAGAAGCTGATGAATTAAAAGAGATAAGCAATCTTGCTAATATCGTTTTCGTCAGGCAAAAAGAACCTAAAGGTTTAGGAGATGCGATTTTATATGCTAAGAGTTTCGTCGGCGATGAACCTTTTGCTGTTCTTCTCGGTGATGATTTGATTGATGATAGTGTTAAACCAGCTATCGGTGAACTCATCGATGCTTATGAGAAGACTGGTGGAACTATCTTAGGTTGTCAAAGAGTAGATAAATCTCTTCTTTATAAATATGGAGTAGTCAAACCTAAAGATGAGAGCGACTCTAAATTATTTGAGATTGTTGATATGGTTGAAAAACCGAAGACTCCTGAGACTACACCATCTGATGTAGCAGCTTTAGGAAGATATATCTTACCTCCTGAGATTTTCGATATCTTAGAGAATACTAAACCAGGAGCTGGTAATGAGATTCAATTGACTGATGCTATCAGAAATTCTTTGGAGACTAGGCCTTGCTATGCCTGTATCTTCACTGGTAAGAGATATGATATCGGTGATAAGTTCGGCTATATAGAAGCTGTGATTGATAACGCCTTAAAGAGAGATGATTTAAAAACTAAACTCATCTCTTATCTCAAGACTAAACTCAAATAATCGATAAGGATTTAAGTATGGAAACTAAACCAGTTATGCTCTCGGCGGATAGACCGACTGGGAAACTACATATCGGACATTATGTCGGATCACTGAGAAGGCGGGTGGAATTACAAAACACCGGTCATTTTTCTGAGTGCTATGTCATGATTGCTGACACGCAAGCTTTAACTGATAACTGGGAAAATCCACTGAAAATCAAAGACAATCTCATCGAAGTAGCTTTAGATTATCTTTCTTGTGGAATAGATCCTTCAAAGACGACCATCTTTGTTCAATCACAGATTCCAGAACTTTTTGAACTGACTTGTTATTTTCTTGATTTAGTCACTCTTTCTAGATTAGAGAGAAATCCGACTGTCAAGAGTGAACTGAAGATGAGAGAGTATCAAGAATCAATACCGGCTGGTTTTCTTGCTTATCCCGTTTCACAAGCTGCTGATATCGTAGCTTTTGATACTACTATCGTTCCAGTTGGAGAAGATCAAGCTCCGATGATTGAGCAGTGCCAAGAGATCGTTCATAAGTTCAATTCTCTTTATGGAGAGACTCTTGTTTATCCAAAGATTTTACTTCCTGAAAACGGAGTATGTCGTAGGCTTCCTGGCTTAGATGGAAAGGCTAAGATGAGCAAATCTTTAAACAACTGTATCTTCCTTTCTGATGATAGTAAGACCGTTGAGAAGAAAGTCATGACGATGTTTACTGATCCTACTCACTTGAGAGTTGAAGATAAAGGACATACTGAGAACAATCCTGTATTTCTCTATTTAGAAGCTTTTGTCACTGATGAACACTTTAAGAAGTACCTTCCTGAGTATCCTAATCTAGAGGCTTTAAAAGCAAAGTATGAAAATGGTGGATTGGGAGACGTCACTGTTAAAAGATTCCTCGCTTCTGTTTTAAATGATGTTCTTTCCCCTATTAGAGAAAACAGAAAGAAGTATGAACAAGACATACCAGCCGTTTATAAGATCTTAGAAGAGGGCTCTTTAAAGGCTAGAGAAAAAGCAGGTGAAACTTTAAAGAGAGTCAGAGCTTCCTTAAAACTCAATTATTTCGATGATAAGAAGTTCATTGAAAAACAGAATAAAGCTTTCAAAAAGAAATTAGCTGATGAAGAAAAACTGAAAGCTTACTTAGAAAAACAAAAGAACAAATAAAAGACAGAGACTGATAACGCCTCTGTTTTGTTTTATATCAAATTAAATAAGTTGTTTCTTTGAGCTTTACTTATTAATTTGAAGAATCTGCATTCTTCAGTTTTCGTATATCAGCACTTGCTTTTATTTGCATATACAAAGCGATAATCGCAGTGATAGCGATGACGACAAAACCAGAGATACTAGACATTCTGATGGTGAATTCATCAGAGACTCCTAAGAAGAGTTCTAACATTGATACTTCTAATGATAAGAGCGAGAATAGAGCATCACATAGGTTGATGTTTCTAAAAGCTCTCATGATACGATCGGAAGATTTGATTGCTCTTATGACATTGACGATAGCGGCGATTATTTTATAGAAGGTATAAATTGCGATGATGATGACATTAGAAAGAGTGTAAACACCAGGTTTTCCGCCTCTGATTAAAACGGTGATTAACGGAATCAAAGCGAGTTCTAAAAGCAATAAGACAAAACCACAGTTTCTATAAATTTTCAGTTTCTTGATATTGGTCTTAGTTTCATTATTTGCATTTTTAAAACTGGTTGAGATTTCTCCATAAATAAGAATCAGTCTCAAGACTGATAAGATTAAGTAGTAACCTGTTGCTAAACCATGCCATAAAGAGAGATTAATCAAACTTAGCACCATGTTGTAAAAGACGAAGGCGATATTGATGAAGAAAGAGACGAAGGTCTTTAAAACAAAATTGAAACTAAAACTTTCAATCATGTTTCGGGTGAATTTGAATTTCATCATCCATTGGTAGATGGCATTTTTGATTTTTTGATAGCTTCTCACAACTCCATATACACTATAGAAAAATAAAAGTGTTGCTATGCTAAAGAAGGTGAGATAAACAGCCATATGAAAACCCCAAAGATATGTGATAGTAGCTGTTGAAAAGCAGATAAGAGTAAAAAAAATAGTTAAAATTGTCACAGGGATGCTAGGATGGATGATTTTATAAAATAATTTTTGCTCTGGTTTCATAGATACGACCGCAATTCATTTTTTCACTTTATAAATGATTGTCAATAGTCAAATTTACGAGACTTAAATAAACCGGTTGACAAATAAAGTGCAAAGTGAAAAAGTAGAAATAAGCACTTTTAAAATCGTTGAACCGGCTTTATTTTTGGTGTATAGATAACAAAAAGGCGATCATACAGAAATGACCACATTTAGAACGGCAGTTGTTGAAGATGAAGAGTCGGATTATAAAAATTTGCTCTCCGTTTTAGAGAGATATCAGAAAGAGACAAATGTTTCATTTCAAATCGAACATTTTTCTTGTGGCCAGAAATTCATCGATGATAGAACCTCTTTTGATATCGTCTTTCTTGATATCGATTTAAAAGATAAAAATGGTATTGATGTTGCAAGGGAGCTAAGAAAAAGAGACAAAAGAGCTCTTATTATTTTCGTGACCAATCTAGCTCAATTTGCAATCAATGGTTATGAAGTTGACGCTTTGGATTTTGTCGTCAAACCAGTCAAATACTATGATTTCTTCTTCAAGATTCAAAAAGCTGTCGACAGAGCTAAATACAATTACACGAAACCGATAGTCATCAACTCAAACAAAACGATCATCACATTAAATCAAGAAGATATCACTTATGTAGAGGTGAGGCACCACTCGATCATCGTTCATACACTAGAAGAAAACATCAATGTTTATGGAACCTTAAAAGATTTTGAAGAAAAGCTCTCTAACACGATGTTTTGTAGGTGTAATAGCTGTTATTTAGTCAATCTTTCTCATGTCACTTCGGTGAGTGGATATACGATAAAAATTAAAGATGAAGAACTTCTCATCTCTCATCCAAAGAAAAAAGATTTTATGAAAGCCTTAAATAATTTCATCAACGGGGCCAGTTTATGATCGGCCTTGATGAATATAAGTTTCTCTTCACTGGAGAGTTGATAATAGCCATCTCTCTATTTTCTTTTAATTTACAGAGAAGACCGAAAGCTTATCTTCGTATACCGATAGTCATCCTTTGTTTGTTTCTCATCGCCTTTGCGATTCCAATCGGAGACTATTCATATAACTGGTGGTATACGACCTTCGTTTTTGTATTTATTTATGTCTGCTCTTTACTAGGCTTTTATATCATCTTTGATCAGAGCATCAGCGGTGCTTTATTTATAACGTTAGCGGGTTATGCAACTCAGCACATCGCCTATGAGTGTTATAACTTCTTTACCAATTTATTTTATTTGGGTGGAGCTGATTCTTTGATCGGATATGGGACCGGTAGTGGAACTTTCTCATATGTCACATTTTTAGTTTATCTTTTCTCTTATCTGGATGTTTATTGGCTATGTCTGTTTCTCTTTGGAATGAAAATCGAAAACCACGGATATGTAAAAGTTAAATATCCTAATGTCTTAGTCATTCTATTTGCGGTCTTGCTTGTTGATATCATCATCAATGCTGTCGTCACTTTCTATAGCTATACCAGTTATAGTCGTTTCTACATGCTCATCATGGAAACTTATAACATCCTCTGCTCTTTAAGTATCTTGATCATCATGTTTGGATTTCTTCATGAAAACAGACTTCAATCAGAACTGATTCAGTATCAGGATTTATTAAAGAAACAAGCTAGTCAATATGAGATAAGCAAACAGAATATCGAGCTTTTAAATATCAAATGTCATGATCTTAAACATCAAATTAGACAGTTAGCATCTGATAAAACGAATCTAGACAAAAATGAATTAGAAGAGATCTCAAAAGTCATCTCTGTTTATGATGCTAGTTTAAAGACGAACAGTGAAGCTTTAAACATCGTTTTGATGGAGAAACAGATGGTCTGTCAGAAGAATAATATCAAGCTTTCAGCCATCGCTGATGGAAGCGCTCTTGTATTCATGGCTGACAATGAGATTTACTCGCTTTTAGGAAACGCACTCGATAATGCGATCGAGGCATCTTTAAAAGTTGAAGAAGAAAAGAGATTCATCTCTTTAGTTATCAAAAAGAATGGAGAGTTCGCCTCTATAGTGATTAAAAATTACTATGATGGAATCGTCAGAAAACGCAAAAATGAGCTAATTTCTACTAAAACAGACGATAAAAATCACGGAATCGGAACTAAAAGTATCATTTATATAGTCAGCAAATACGATGGCGATGTCTCTTTTAACCCGGGTTCTGATCAAGTCTTCACCACCGATATATTGATGCCGATACCACAAGAGAATAGTCTAAATTTAGGCTGAACAAATCAAATATTAGGCTTCTTTTATTGAACCGCTTTCATAAGGTTTTTATATTGTGCTAAACCGCATAAAGAAGTGGTTTGAAAGGAGTACTAAGATGAAAAAAAGGTATCTAGCTATCCACATCGCAGGTATCGCCGTCCTCGCCGCTACTTTAGTCACTCTTAATGTTGTCACTCTCAATTACAGGGATCTGATCACTCGTTTCTTCGACCAAGAAAGTTATCGTGTCGAAAGCAACACCGATAGTGACGCAGATACTGAGTATTACAAGAACGATTTTGACAGCGAAGAGGAATTAAATGAGCACAATGGTGAAGTCGCCAAGCGTATCGCTGCCGAAGGCGCAGTCCTGCTCAAAAACGAGAATGAAGCTCTCCCGCTTGATTCTTCTTCCGCTATCTCACTCTTCTCTGTTTCTTCAGTCGATTTAGTTCTTGGTGGAACCGGTTCTGGTTCTGTTGACACCTCTACCGCTTTAACTTTCAAAGAAGCTTTAGAAGAAGTCGGATTCAGCGTCAACAGCACTTTATGGGATTTCTATCAAGATAAACATGATGCTGGTTATGACAGATCATCTCCGACCTGGATGGGTGGCGCTTTCGATATCAACGAAGTGCCTTGGGATGATGTCGTCTCTAGCTGTGAGTCTTCTTTCTCAACTTATGATGATGCCGCTATCGTCGTCTTATCAAGAAGTGGTGGTGAAGGAAGTGACCTCACCGCTTATAACTATACCGAGACTGTCGATGTTGAAGGAAACGATGGTACTTATCTTGAGCTCTCTCAAGAAGAGAAAGACATGCTCGAGGGTGTCAATGATAGATTTGACAATGTCATCGTCTTCATCAACGCCAACAACACTATGGAGCTTGGTGATCTTGAAGATTATGAGAACATCAACGCTGTCTTATGGTGTGGTGGTTTAGGACAGACTGGTGTCTCAGCTATCGCTGATATCTTAAACGGAACGACCACTCCTTCCGGTAAGTTAGTCGACACCTATGTTTATGACAACAATTCTGCTCCGGCGGCTGTTAATGCTGGTGCTAACTTCTGGATCTCTAACTATCCTTCTAGCGCTTCTTATAACGATGAAGCTGACCAATACATCGTTTATCAAGAAGGTATCTATGTCGGTTATCGTTATTATGAGACCAGATACGAAGACTCTGTCTTAGGCAGAACCAATGTTGGTGATTATGATTATGAAGATACAGTCCTTTATCCTTTCGGTTATGGCTTATCTTACACTGAATTCACCTGGTCTGATTTCAAAGTTGAAGAAGAAGATGACACCTTCAATGTCTCAGTGACAGTCACTAACACTGGAGATACTTACTCTGGTAAAGATGTCGTTCAAATCTATCTCCAATCTCCTTATACCGATTATGACATCACCAACAAGGTTGAGAAATCTTCTGCTGAATTAGTCGGCTTTGCTAAGACTAATGAACTTGAACCTGGTCAATCTCAAACCGTCACCATCTCTGTTGATAAAGAAGACTTCGCTTCATACGACTACACCAACGCTAAAACTTATATCTTAGATGAGGGCGATTATCTTTTAACTGCAGCTACCGATGTTCACGAAGCTGTCAACAACTTCTTAGCTGAGAAAGATTACACTGAAGCTGATGGTATGACTTCCGCTGGTGATGACTCCTTTGTCTACACCTGGACTAATGATAAATTTGATGACACCACTTATTCCACCGATAGCACCACTGGTACCGAGATCTCTAACCTCTTCGACTTCGCCTCTCTTGATTACTATGATGAGTATTCTGATTTCGAATACCTCTCTAGAAGCGACTGGACTGGCACTTATCCGGAAGCTTTCTGTGATACCACTGATGCGACAACTGGTGAGCACTACATCGAGTTCCCTGATGAACTCATCGATGATTTAGCTCCTGTCTATGTTGAAGATACCGAAAGTTATGAGATGCCTACTACCGGTGAAGATTCTGAGTTCAACTTAGCTTCCTTAATCGGTTATGACTACGACGATGATGCTTGGGAATCTCTCCTTGATTCTCTCACTGTCGATGAATATGCGACCATCGTCAGAATGGGTGGTTATGGAACTCCTAACATCACCTCTATCAATAAACCTGCCACTACTGAAAAAGATGGCCCTGCTGGTATCTCCGCTACCTTAATCGGCGGTAGCCAAGGTATGGCTTATCCTGTCGAAGTCGTCATGGCTTCTACTTGGAACACTGACTTAGCTGAAGAATATGGTGTCGCTGTCGGTAACGATGCTATGTATGCCAATGTTCAAGGCTGGTATGCTCCGGCTATGAACACTCATAGAACTGCTTATTCTGGGCGTAACTTCGAATACTATTCTGAAGATGGCTTCATCGCTGGTAAGATGGGGGCCGCTACTGTCAGAGGTGCTAACTCCAAAGGTTTATACACCTTCATCAAACACTTCGCTTTCAACGACACCGAAGGTGTCATCGATGCCGATCACAATATCTCTGGTTCTAAGGATGGTATCGCTACCTTCCTTAATGAACAAGCTGCTCGTGAAATCTATCTCAAGTCCTTCGAAATCACTGTTAAAGAAGGTAACGCCCACGCTGTTATGAACGCCTTCAATCGTGTTGGAACCAAGTGGTGTGGTGCTTCCTCTGAGCTCTTAACTGATCTCTTAAGAGAAGAATGGGGCTTTGTCGGTATGATCGAGACTGATAACGCTGGTCTTGAAGATTACATGGATATCAAAGCTGGTTTACAAGCTGGTACTGATATGTGGATGAATAGCTCCTATTCCGCTTTCGATCTCTCTAGCTATTATGATGATGCTCAGATGGTCACTTATATGAGAAACGCTGCTCATAATGTTCTCTATGTCGTCTGCAATTCCGTCGCTATGAATGGTATCGCAAGTGATTCTATCATCATCCCCATCATCCCTATTTGGATCAGATGGCTTATCGTCCTTGATGTCTTCGTCGGCTTAGGACTTGTTACCTGGTCTGGATTGTTAGTCTATACTCAAGTTTTCAAGAATCGTAAAAAGAAAGAGACAGAAGAAACTGCAGAACCTGCTGCCACAGAAGCTTAATCTGACTTTTACACCTTGAATATCTGCCTGGAGAAATCCAGGCAGTTTTTATTAGTTAAAAAACGAAAACAAACCCACATACGAAAAATTAAGTTGTCTATTTAAATCGACTGTTTCTTCTAAAAAGAGCTGTCCACTCAAGACAGCTCGGTATTTTCTATTAATTAACGTTTAAGATTAAGCGATTAAAGCTTTGATTTTGGCGACATCTACATCAGTGCCATCATTTTCAACTTTGTAGAGAAAAGGAACATCGTACTCATGGCTGATTTTGTCACCTGATTGGCAAAAGGCTTCACCATAGCTAGTATCACCGGAAGCGATGACACCTTTAAGATTAGCGTGGTTGTTCTCTAAGAAAGTTGAGACTTCGACCGGCACATCTCCATATCCATCAGTGTAGGTGATGAGGATGAAATCCTCACTGACACTCTCACTACCATCAGTGATTCTAAGAGCGTCAGTAAGACCGAGTTTACCGACTAAAGATTCGACATTACCGGTTCTAGAAGCGTAGACAATTTTCATTATTAATCCTCCTGTTAACTTTAGCTAACTACTATAAAAATAACACATTGAACTTCAATGTCAATCGATATGCTTTTATAAGTAAAAGATAAAAAAGAGCCTCCTTTTTAAGCAAGGAGACTCTTAAGTTTAGATATTTTCTAACAATGCTTTGAAGGATTCTTCTTTCAAGCTAGCTCCACCGACAAGAGCACCATCGATGTTCTTGCAAGCGAGATATTCATGGATGTTTTCAGGCTTGACAGAACCACCATAGAGAATCGGAATCTTTAATGAAGCGATTTTTCCGTAGAGGTCACAGATGAGAGATCTGATATAGGTGTTGACATCATCAGCGATACTAACCGAAGCGTTTTTACCAGTTCCGATTGACCAGACGGGTTCATAAGCGATGATGATGTTAGGAATCTGTTCTCTAGAGACATTCATAAGACCGGTAGTGATCTGTTCTTTGATGACATCTTTAGTGAGACCTTTATCGTATTCACTAGCACTTTCACCAACACAATAGATGACATGGAAATTGTGTTCGAGAAGCTTTTTGATCTTGCGATTACAGACGAAGGAAGAATCACCATCATAGATTCTTCTTTCAGAATGACCGACTAAAGACCAACCGATATTGATGTCTTCAAGCATGTTTACGGAGATTGAAGAAGTGTAAGCTCCGTTTTCTTCGTAGTGGGCGTCCTGGCTACAGACGATAAGACCGTGAGCGTGTTTCTTCGCTGTTTGTAAAGAGATGAAACTAGGGCAGATACCGATGGTGATCTTCTTAGAACGGGCGAGTTTAACAAGTCCATCAGTTTTGACTTTATTACAGAAAGCGACCGTATCACGAGTCGTGTGGTTCATCTTCCAGTTGCCGATCAGCAATTTTTTACGAGACATAGTTGTCACCTATCCGACAAGAGTCGGTGTTTATTTATCCTCCAAATCATCGATACCAGGTAAGTGGCCTTCGAATTGAATGAGCTCTAAGCTAGCTCCACCACCAGTGGAGACATGAGAGAACTTATCAGCATAGCCGAATTGTTTAGCAGCCGCCGCTGAATCACCACCACCGATGACAGAGAAAGCACCATTTTCAGTAGCATCAGCGCAAGCGGCACAGACAGCTTTAGTACCAGAAGCGAACTTTTCGTTCTCAAAGACACCCATAGGACCATTCCAGAAGATAGTCTTAGCTTTCAAGATTTCTTCACGGAAGAGGCTTTCACTCTCAGGGCCGATATCAAGACCCATGTAGCCATCAGGGATATCATCAATGACAGTCTTGATGTCTTGAGGATCTTCAAACTTCTCAGCGCAAATGGTATCAACAGGAAGGATGATCTTACCAGTAGCTAAGCAGTTTTTAGCATATTCGACTTGATCGGCTTCAAACAGTGAGTTACCGATCTTCTTACCATCGGCATAAAGGAAGGTATAAGACATACCACCACCGATCAAAATCTTGTCGCATTTCTTAAGAAGAGTGTCGATGACTTTGATCTTATCGGAGACTTTAGAACCACCTAAGATAGCGATATAAGGACGGTCTTCATCAGCACAGTCGACACAGCGTCCAAGTCCCTTGATCTCTTTTTCGACGAGATAACCACAAGCGGTCTCTTTTCCTTCTTCTTTAAGGAGAGTAGGAACACCGACAGTGGAGACATGGGCTCTATGAGCAGAGCCGAAGGCATCCATGACATAAGCGTCAGCTAAGGAAGCCCATTCTTTAGCTAACTCAGGGCAGTTTTTAGTCTCACCTTTTTCATAACGGGTGTTTTGAACTAAAAGAACTTCACCAGCTTTGAGTTCATCAACAGCCTTCTTGAGATTCTCGCCTCTAGTATCAGGGGAGAATTTGACATTAACTTCATGACCGACTGCTTTTTCAAGATGAGCTTTGAGAGGATCTAAAGCGATCTTAAGATCGTTCTTCTTGATTTCTTTAGCTAATTCTTCGTCGTCGACTTTACCCCATTTGATCTTGCCGAGGTGAGACATCAAGATGACTTTGGCGTTCTTGTTGACAAGCTCAGCGATAGTAGGGATAGCCGCTTTGATTCTGTTGTCGTCAGTGATGACTCCGTTCTTATTAGGAACGTTGAAGTCGACTCTGACTAAGACACGCTTATCAGCAACATTTAAATCAGAAACAATTTTTTTCATAGTTACCCTTTCATTCAATCGAATACAAATAATAGGCGGTAGGATACCCACCGCCTATGCTCAGACTTTAATTTATGAAGCGAATCAAGCTAACTTCTGTCCGAAGAGCTTGGTGAGTCTCACATATTGGCAGGTATAGGAGTATTCATTGTCGTACCAAGCGAAGACTTTGACTAACTGAGTGCCATCAGGAGTGGTGAAGACTTTGGTTTGATCACCATTGTAGATACCACCTTCAGTTCTGCCGATGATGTCTCTAGAGACGATAGGATCATCAGTGTAACCGAGGACATCCTTAAGAGTAGTCTCAGAAGCTGTCTTCATCAAAGCGTTGATTTCATCAGCATCCTTAACTTCTTTCTTAAGTCTTAAGGTGACGTCGATCAAAGAACCATCGAGGACAGGAACACGGATAGCACCACCTTGCATTCTACCCTTTAAGGAAGGAATGACGAGGTTGATAGCCTTAGCAGCACCAGTGGAAGTAGGAACGATGTTTTGAGCAGCAGCTCTACCTCTGCGGAAATCTTTTTCCTTGATGAGGTCGAGGTTAGTCTGATCGTTAGTGTAGGCGTGGACAGTGGTCATGAAGCCGCCATCGATTCCATAGTTGTCTTCGATAACCTTGAGAACAGGACCGAGGCAGTTGGTGGTACAGGAAGCACCGGAGATGATCTTGTTATCAGCGGTGAGAGAATCAGTGTTGACACCATAGACATAGGTGAGGGTCTCTTTGTCCTTAGCAGGAGCGGACATGACGACACCCTTAGCACCAGATTTGATATGCCAGCTGCAAGCATCTTGGGTCAAATAGTGACCGGAGCACTCCATGACGATATCGACATGAAGGTCTTTCCAAGGGAAGAGATGGTCATCATCGGGAGTCTTGAGCTTGAAGACAGGAATCTTCTTGCCATCGACGATGATGTTGGATTCATCAAAAGAAATTTCATGATGATAGGGGCCATGAGCGGAATCATATTTGAGTAAGTAAGCGAGGTTGGAAGTAGAAGAGAGATCGTTGATAGCGACGATCTCAAAATCCTTGTCTTCAAAAGCACGTCTAAAGGCAAGACGACCGATACGACCAAATCCATTGATTGCAACTTTAATAGACATTTTTGTCCTCCTAAATACAGCTATAATTATAGCGAAACACGCAGAAAAATTAAATATTTTTGCAAAAAATGCACAATAATAGGGTTTTCATTGCATAAATTGAACACTATTTGCAATGTTTTCTATTTTCTTGCTCAAAACGGGTGCGCATCACGCATTATCTTGAGTATTTTCTCGTTTTCTCAGCTCGTCAGCTTTCTCTCTTATACCTCTTAAAATATGTACGACACCCGACTTGGTGATCTGTATTCCTTTTTGAGTGACTTCTTCTGCTAACTCACGATAATTAGCATCGGTCAAAGTCAAACGAGCGTTGATAACAGCTCTAGTTTTATCATCGAAGAATTCAATGTTTTTATATTTCAAAACTAGATTGATATCATCGATGTCTTTTTTAGAAGCAGCGAGAGTTTTCACATAATTAGCTGAGTCGCAGATAGCTAAGCGATTGTTGGTGTTGATATCATCCTTTAAGATACGGATGTTCTCAAACTCAAACATCGCTTCTGTCGCTCCTAAGAAAGTGAGAAAGACAGAGATTTGATCACTTTTCTTTAAATAAAGGACATGTTTTTCTCTTCTTAATATGTATTTAAAAGACATCGTTCTCTCTTCTTTAAAAGAGTCAAGTTTCTTATTGATGACTAAACTATCTTTCTTATCACTAAAAGCCATCTCTGCATAATAGGAAGTCTTCTTAGCTGATGGATTATTAACAGAACCATTAGCTAAAAAGCAACCAATCAATAAGAACTTGAAGTTCTTCTGTTTCAAACCTTCTTGAGGAGGTATTCTCTCTAATCCGTCATCTTTGAAAATCTCTAGATCTTCCATCACATCATAAAGTCGAGAATCGACGACTCTGATCGTATAAACAAGACCTTGTTTGAAACGTTTGATCTTCTCATAGACGATTTCGGGAGATAAAGAATAGACTTCTTTTAGTGCGCTGAAAAGAAGTTTAGCTACTGGTGCTAATTCAGTTTGAAGAGTGAGGGTCGGATTTTTACCGATAGAAAAACTACCTCCGTTTCTGACAAAACCAGAGAGGATGAATTTCTTCTCAGAAGGAGAATACTGATTGGTGGCGATCTCCACCTTAACTTTTCTTGCAAAGGGAATCTTATTTTCAGGCATCTTTATTCAAATATCTTTGATGGATGATAGTGGCAGCTAGAGCACCATCACTAGTAGCAGAGACGATCTGTCTTAGCGGAGTGTTTCTACAATCTCCAACGGCGAACAGATTTTTGATCTTCGTCTCTGAATTATTATCAGTGATAGCAAACCCGTGTTCATCTTTAAATCCATCTATCTTAACAAAATCGAGGGTAGGAATAGCACCGATATAGACGAAAAGACCATTAACTTCAATCACCTTTTCCTCACCGGTAATTTTATGTCTTAAAGTCACTTTTTCAAGCGTCTTTTCTCCATCACAGGATATAGCTTCATAAGGAACTAAAATGGTCGTATTCGAACAACTTTTAAATCTGTTAACAACTTCCTCATGAGCACGGAAATTCTCATGACGAGCAAGAAGATAAACATGAGAAGTAATCTCTGCTAAATAACAAGCTTCTTCAAACCCAGCATTACCAGCTCCAATCACTAAGACATTCTTTCCTTTATAGAAAGCGCCATCACAGATAGCACAAGAAGAGAAACCACGTCTAGCGAATTTCTCTTCACCAGGAAGGTGATATTCTTTCTGTTTTAAACCATTAGCTAAGATGACATAACGGAAGTCTCTTTCTTCTTTTCCATATTTAAGATGGAAAGTAGAATCATCGTTCAATGTCAAAGAAGTCACTTCTTTATAGATGGGTTTGATAGATAAAGAAGAGAGCTGTTTTTCAAAGGAATCAGAAAGAAGAGGACCAGTCTCTCCTAAATAACCAGGATAATTCTCAATCCTCTCAGTGAAATTGGTCTTACCACCGATCAATTCTTTCTCAAAAAGGACAGGACTCATCCCATATCTTTTAAGATAGATGCTAGCACTGACACCAGCTGGGCCACCACCGATGATAGCTACTTCTTTATCATTCATTAAAAACACTCCTTTCTCAGTCATATAGCTTTAGACAGATTAACAGAAAACAAAATTCAGTTAGTCTTAGACGCTTTAAGCTATACCTTAAGTGTTTTTGTTATTCTCCTCATTTTGTATTTGAGATAGTTTCTCTAGGTCTTCATTTGAGAAACCATCAGGAGTTTTCGTTTCGGCAACCAATTGTTCTTCATCTCTTTTATCAAGGAACTTATTGATGATAGGAACATTATCAAGTTTTCCTTTTTTACTCAGATATCTAAGAACATGGTTCAGAACTATTAGTAGAACACCGATGACGATGAAGATGATAGCCATGATCAGAGAATTATAGGATGAATAATCACCATCTTGTTCGCCCATGATAAAAGCGGTATTTCTGACAGGCTCTAATATCAACCTTGTTATTCCATAAGCGACAAAATAGAAGAAAGATTGATCACCTAATTTGTAGTGCTTTCCTTCTAGTGCTTTGATTCCTTCTGTGATGATGAAATAGAAAGCGACATTGATGACTCCTTCAATCAAGAATAAAGGAGCAGCCACAGCTCCAGAAGAGATCGTGACTGAACCAGTCATAGTACCAGTCATATTGTTAGTTATGAAGCTAGGAAGAAAACTCCAAGCATCTAAAGAGACAGCATGACCGAAGACTTCTGAGTTGAAGAAGTTTCCCCATCTTCCGATGGCTTGGGCAATCAAGATAGTAGGAACAGCCATATCAGTCGCTTGTAAGACTGGTGTTCCTTTTCTAGCGAATTTAACAAAGAGAACACCTGCTAAGACGCCAAAGATGACTCCTCCTTGGATAGCTAGTCCTCCGTTCCATATCTCAAAGACTCGATAGAAAGGTTGATTAGCAAATTCAGTAGACCAACTAGCGATGACATACCAGATGCGAGCGCCGATGATTCCACTAGGGAAAGCCACCAAAAAGACCATGTTGAAAAACTTAGGATCATAGCCGGCTTTATAAGCTCGATAATTAGATAAAAGCAAAGCTAAAATAGCGCCAACTATGATGAAGATGGCGTAAAAACGGATGACAGGATCATCAAAGGGTATGCCTGCTGGATACCCTTCTGGATAGATTGTATATAGTGTCATTTGCTCTTCTTTCCACCAGTGACGATAACTTTATTGATAGGAGGTGTGTTAGGTTCGTATTCCCTATTGATACCACCGACTTGTAATGATGATCTCTCATCGGGTTCAGGATTCTTAGAGACGATATGAGCAGTTTTAGAAGAAGAAGTATTGACGATCATCTCAGCTTCTCTTTGCTCAATCTCATGTTTCGTTCTTAGTTCTTCAAGTCTTCTTTGGAACTCATAACCGGTATCATAACCGAAATTTTTAAGCTTGAAATTGGTGACAGCTGTCTCGATGATATCAGACATCGATCGAGCGGCTGAAACAGGAAGCTTGATGACAGGAACACTCTCTCCTAATATCTCAACTCTATCAGTCTTCATTCCGACTCTTTCAAGAGGTTCATTTTGATTGAAAGAGACGAGGTTGATAATCAGCTTGATGACAGAGCTATCGGTGAGAGAATTGATACCAAACATCCTAGCGACATCGATGATACCGATACCTCTCACCTCCATCATTCCATAGATGGATTCGGGACAAGTACCGACTAGATTACCTCTGACGGCTGAGATGTTGACTCTATCATCAGCGATCAAACGGTGTCCTTTCTTGATTAAATCAAGGGATATTTCTGATTTACCGATACCCGATTCACCTCGGATGATGACACCGACATCATAAATCTCAAGTAGACAAGCATGAATCGCTGTCTTAGGAGCTAAAGCTTCTGTCAAATAAACATAAATATCGGATTCGAGTTGTGAAGTATCAGACTCACTTTCAAAAAGAGGGCAGTCAGTCTCTTTAGCTGCTCTTAAAAGAGGTTCCGGACAAGGATTACCATGAGTGATGATGACACCCGGACACTCTGAATTACAGATCTTCAGACAATTTTTATAGATTTCTTCAGGATCGACATTATGAATCAAAGCCATCTCTTTATTTCCGATGAGCATGATTCTCTTCTTTTCATGGTAACTGAAAAGACCAGAGAGCTCTAAACCGGGACGATCAAGCTCAGGGACGATGATCGGTCTTTTTAGGGAGTTGAGGTTTCCGTTAAGAATTTTGAAGCTGAAGTGATTAGCTAAATCTAAACTAGTAAACACCTTTCTCACCTCCTTCATCCAATCTATAAGAATATAGTCTCTTATTAATCTACTAAATTGTAGCAAAAAACATCGAATTACTTCTTTACCGGTTGGTATTTATGCTTTTCAAGCTCTCGTTTTAGATATTGACCAGTGAATGATTTTTCACAGTTAACTATATCATCAGGAGAACCTTGGAAGACTACTTCACCACCTCTATCACCTCCTTCAGGGCCTAAGTCGATGATGTAATCAGCGCATTTAATGACATCGAGATTATGTTCGATGACAACGATGGTATTACCAGAGTCAACTAGTCTATTTAAAACATTGACGAGCCTGCTGATATCATGAGGATGAAGTCCGGTCGTCGGTTCATCTAGAATGTAGAGAGTTCTACCATCAGAATACTTTTCAAGCTCGTAAGCGAGTTTAACTCTTTGAGCCTCGCCACCAGAGAGAGTAGTGGAAGGCTGGCCGAGTTTGATATAACCGAGTCCGACATCCACTAAGGTTTGAAGTTTTCTTCTCACTGATTGATTGGTGCTGAAGAATGAGAGAGCTTCTTCTGCTCTCATATCTAAGATATCAGCGATGCTCTTTCCTTTATATTTGATAGAAAGAACATCCTCGGTATATCTCTTTCCGTGACAGACATCACAGGTGACATAAACATCAGGAAGGAAGTTCATCGATATTCTTCTTACACCATCTCCACAACATGTCTCACATCTGCCACCAGGTAGATTGAAAGAAAAGTGTGATTTAGTCATACCTTTGATCTTCGCTTCGGATGTTTGAGCAAAGATATCTCTTATATCATTAAAAACCTTGATATAAGTAGCAGGGTTGCTTCTAGGCGTTCTTCCTATAGGTTCTTGAGAGATGTTGATTATCTTTGTGATCATCTTGGAATTTTCAACATCATCACAACAAGGATCAACACCATCATTACATTTCATCTTTTCTCTGAACTTATGATACAAAGCCTCATCGATTAAAGATGATTTTCCAGAACCAGAAACACCCGTCACACAAGTGAAGCAACCAAGAGGGATAGAGACATCAATGTGTTTAAGATTATGACAATAGGCGTTTTTGACTTCTAAGCATTTATCGATAGTTCTTCTCACTTTAGGAGCTTTGATGAGCTTTCTACCTGCTAGATAATCACCAGTTAGAGAGTCTTCACATTCGATAAGACCATCAGGCTTACCGGCATAGACGACTTCACCACCATGTTCACCAGCCCCTTTTCCGATATCAACTACATAATCAGCAGCTAATATCGTGTCTTCATCATGTTCAACGACAATTAGAGAATTACCTAAATCTCTCATCTCTTTTAAGGTGGTGATCAACTTATCGTTATCTCTTTGATGAAGACCGATAGAAGGTTCATCTAGGACATATAAAACACCGGTTAATCTACTTCCGATTTGAGTAGCTAATCTGATTCTTTGACTCTCACCGCCCGAGAGAGTAGAAGCTGTTCTAGAGAGAGTCAAATAATCAAGGCCGACATCAATCAAGAATTTCAACCTGTTTTTAACTTCATTGATGACCATCGAAGAGATCTCTTGTTGAAGAGGGGTCAATGTAGGAACTAAATCAGTGAAGAAATCATATATCTTCTGTAAGTTTAAAGAACAGAGTTCATAGATATTAAGTCCACCGATTCTGACTGATAAGACTTCTTTTGAGAGTCTTGCACCATGACAATCCGGACATTCTTTCTCGGCCATGAAAGTTCCATAGAAAGTCTTCATAAACTCAGAGCTAGTCGATAAATAAAGGCGGTCGATTCTTGCTTTAAGACCTTCAGTCACTGTTTTCTTAATCTTAGAACCAGTTGATGTTTTATGAATATAAGTGACAGGCTCATCAGGCCCATAGATGATGATATTCTTCTGTCTTTCTGAGAGGCGATTAAAAGGAGTTTTAGTTGATATCTTATATTTTGAAAGAACTGCATAGAAATCGGACCACTCTATAGTCTCGTGATTATTCTTAGGAAGGCAAGCGATAGCACCTTCTTCGATAGACAAGGTAGGATCAGCGATTAATAAATTAGGATCTGCTTCTATAGTCACACCAAGTCCATTACAAGTAGAACAGCATCCTAACGGATTATTGAAAGAAAACAATCTAGGTTCTAAAGGTGGGATTGTAAATCCGCATTCAGGACAGGATTGATGTTCTGAATAAAGTCTTTCTTTTCCATTAGTTTCGACGACTACATATCCGTTAGCAAAATCTAAAGCAGTTCTAAGTGAATTAAAAAGACGATCTGTTTTCTCTTCACTAAGTATGAATCTATCAATAGCAAAAGATATGGTGTGTTTTTGATTCTTATCAAGAAGAGGAGGTTCTTCATACTTAGTCAACTCTCCACCATCAATCCTTGCTCTTTTAAAACCGGCTACTAAAAACTTCAGGATAGTAGCGACATGAGTACCTTTTTCATTTTGAACAACTGGAGCATAGATAGTCAGTCTTGTTCCTTCTGGATTTTCTTTGATTGAGTTGACTATTTGTTGGAGTGAATAAGCGGTGATAGGAGTGTGGTGTTCAGGACAATAAGCGACACCGATTCTAGAGTAAAGAAGTCTTAAATAATCATATATTTCAGTGACAGTACCGACGGTTGATCTTGGATTATGAGAAGTCGTCTTTTGATCGATTGAAATAGCTGGTGATAAACCATCTATCGAATCTACTTCTGGTTTTGAGAAATCTCCTAAAAATTGTCTCGCATAGCTTGATAAAGACTCAACATATCTTCTTTGACCTTCAGCAAATATCGTATCAAAGGCTAATGTAGATTTACCAGATCCAGAGACTCCTGAAAAGACAACAAGAGAATTCTTAGGTATCTCTACATCGATATTTTTCAAATTGTTTTCTTTAGCGCCTTTAACGACTATGTAGTCCTTATAGTTATCTGTCATTTTTTCTTTCTCTCTCAATCTTTCATTATAGAACAAACGATGTTTAGTTTGTTATTGCACGAACTGGAGTTATATGGACTAGCAAAAAATGGACAGGCTATTGACAGCAAGTAGGGGGGGTAGAATGAAGCAAATCTAATGAAAGGAGATTAATAATTATGAGTAGATAATAAAAAGCAAATTTCAAAAAATGCTAAAAGGTCAAACAGTTACTTTTCAAATAGTTGATTATGATGAAGATATTAGTTTTAAAAACGTCAACTCTAGTTATTCAAGTAAAACAACTAAATAAAGAAAATAATGGTCGTTTGATGGTTTGTGAATAAAGGCACTGAATGGGTTCTAGAAGATAAAGAACCTGAAAACCTACCTTATATAAGGTGGTTTATCACACAGCGAGATAGAGAGGAGTTCGATTATGAATTGGGCTGTATACGAAGAGTTCTATAACCAACGCACGAGGAAGACTCATAAATGCCCTAATCAATTGTTTGACACCTATGAGAAAGCTATAGAATATGCGGAGCAATTGAAAACGGAAAAGCACACAGATAGAGCGTGCTACGAGCCGAACACAGTATATATCTATAGCATCTATATCATCCCTGGCATATACAAATCAAAACCGCTCTGCTATTATCAAACACTTTGTTAAAGCATGACCCCAGAAAGTATTCTAAAAAATCAAGTCTGCATAGTATTATCGCAATGTGGGTGGCTGACATTTAGAAAATTGTAACCTTTGGTGAAGATGTAAAACTTAAAGAAAGTTGGTTGGGAGATTTTAATGCAATTATTAAATAGAAGGTGCTGTTGTAAAACTAATACCGAACATCTCTAATTGATTAAAACACTAAGCTCTAAAACTTTAATTTTGCTCTTAATAGTGATAATGAAAATTTTAATTAGTAGTTTTGCTATGTTTATTTATTGAAAAATCAAATAAAAGTTTAGAAGATCTCTTTTTCTTACTATATGCAGTATGAATTAATTAGGAGCAGAAACAAATTCTCTCCTATTTTTAATTGTGTAAAGAGATGTTATCTGATAGACGAGATGAATATACTCTCGTTTGATTAGTTTTAGCATATGAGCATAAAAGGTTAGTAAACAAACAAAAAAACGGACACAAGCTTGACAGTTTTGAGCGGGGGGGGCTAAACTGAAGTTTAAAAGATAGGGAGATGGAAAAATATATGGGATTTTCTGATATGAGTGCTCGAGAAGCCTTGAGATATATTAAGGCAGAAAGAATGCTACTTCCTGATATTCAAAGAACTTTTAAATGGACCATGAGCGATATTGAAAAATTGTTTGAATCTATAGCTGATGATTATCCAATTGGGTTTTACATATTTTGGAAAACGACCAAAAGCAATCTTAATGAAAAACAACCGAACCTATATCATTTCGTAACTGAGTATGAACGTTGGAAAACTCAAAATAAACCATATCAAGAGAACTTTGATGACGATGGTAATGATTGTTATATCGTTTTAGATGGTCAACAAAGACTTACAGCATTAAATATTGCTTTATATGGATACTATTCAGAAAAAAAGAGAGGAAGAGGTTATGGTTGGGACAATCCAAAATCATGGATTAGAAGAAGGCTTTATTATAATTTAGACTTTCATTCTAAACATGACGCTAGTAGAGAAGACGAAGAATCTACATCATTAAAGAGATTTAAATTTTTATCTGACGATGAAGCAAGGGATGGAAATTATTATCAAATAAGTAAACTTATAACTTTTAATGTGAAAGAAAAACTGGAAGAATCTCTTGAGGCGTTGAGTATTGATGAAGAATCTAAAAATGATTTAATTAGAGTTTTCAAAAGACTTGAAAGCAATAGAGAAGATAGTGTAATTCATTATTATGAAATTAATAATAAGTCTTATGATAGTGCATTGGACATCTTTGTAAGAGTAAATTCAACTGGACAAAAATTATCCAAATCTGATTTGCTATTTTCAACTTTAATTAATGGGTGGAAAGATGGTAGAGAAAAAATAGATAAACTAATCAAGTCAATTAATAGTTGTAAAGGAGAACATTTTCATTTTACTAGAGATTATTTGATGCGCCTTTGCTTAGTTCTTATTGAGAAAGATACTAGTTTAAAAATCGAAGCGTTCAAAAAAGATGTTTGTGAAGAGATCAAAAATAATTGGGGAAAAATTGAGGACACTTGTCAGAATTTAAGTGAATTACTAGTAGAGTTCGGATACTCTGATGAAAATCTTACATCTTACAACGCTACAATGCCTATAGCCTACTATATTTACAATGGTGGCAGCTTTGATAGTAAAGAATCTAAAACTGAAGAACGCAAATTTTTAGCAATCTCAATGGTTAAAGGATTGTTTGGTGGATCAAGTGATTATGCATTAGCAAGGACAAGACAAGCTCTTCAAAGTTATGGCTGTAAAAATAAGTTTTTTAATCTAAATATATTTAAAGAGGTTATTCTTTCAGGAGGCAGAACTTTTAAGGTTAGCGAAGGAGATATTAATCTTTGGTTGGATAATTTTGTGAAAGGTCAGCAAACTTACATAATTCTTTGTTTGCTTTATCCATTTTATAAATTAAGTCGGGAAAGTTTCCACCAAGATCATTGTCATCCTTTTAATTCCTTTAAGAAAAAGAATCTAAAGCAACTATCGTTGGAAGAAAAAGAAAATGAATGGCAAGAGAAGTGTAATAAATTACCAAATCTACAACTTTTAGAAGGCTACGAAAACGAACATAAAAACAAAATGCCGTTAAAAGACTGGATTGATGAAGGAAATAAGATTAAGTATGATCCTTCCACTTCTTATGAATTAAAAGATTTTGAGACATTCTTCGAAGGACGAAGAAAACTTATGAAAGCAGAATTGATGAAAATATTTGAGATAACACCAACAAAATAAATTTAAAACACAAAATAAAGCATTTTCGTTTGCTGAAATATTTTTGAAAAAGGAGGTTTGTGATATGGGTCATTGGGAATATAACTTAAAGAAAGAAAAATGCTTATCATGTCAACATTATAGCGGGTGTAATGGTGTATCTCATCATTTTTTACTGGGAGATAGAATCGATTATGAACTAAATGGTATGTGTTACAAAGATGGGTCAAATCGTCCAAAAGTAACCAAAGCCACTAGGTGGTGTTCAAAGTGGAAACGTAATTATATGATTGCATCGACGATTTCAAAAGAAGAGATTCAAAAAAACAAAAGTAATCAACGAACAATCGTAAGAACAATTAACCCATTTGCTAAAGCAGAACAAGAAATTGCTAAAACAAAACAAGAAATAGAGAAATTCGGGCAGGAAATTGATAGGTTGGAAAGCGAACGATGTGCTTTGTTAGAAGAGGCATATACATTAGAACAGAAGCTACTGGATTCTCAACTTTCTACAGAAGAGGAAAAAAGAATTCACGAACGGGCAAAAAGAATTAACGAGGAGGCAAAAAGAATTAAAGAAGAAGAAACACGACTGGCAGAAGAGGGACAAGCAATTCTTGACAAATTGAAGCGTCAAAAAGCAAATTTAGAGCTGAACAAAAAGACGATAAAAGCTATTGCTATTCCAATTGCCGTCTTCATACTAATATTCATAATTGCCATAATTGGTTGTAGTATATCTGATTAATATCTAATGTTAAGTTTTGAAAGATTTAAGAGTGGCGACAATATTAATTTCTATTTTTAGCATAAAATAACTTCTTGCAAACATATTTAAGTGCTTTATAAACACAGATTATGACGATTAGAAACAAATATTTTAGTAGGATGGTTACGTTTCGAAATTTACAGCTAGAAAAACCAAATATAAAAAATACAAGCTACATTCAAACTTAAAAAATGTTTTACATCTAATAGGTTATTTTTCCTACTATAAAATATAATTTATTATTTCAACTCTAGAACCTGAGCTAAGAAATCTCCGCCTAACAAAGGCCTTAAATAATAGAAGAATTTATCGGTAGCAAAATGAGTTTTCTCATCATAATAACTTAAATCGATAGAAGAAGGAGTAGTAGCTACATCCTTTAAAGAGACAGGAACAAACTTAATTCTGTAAGGAGCATCACTTAATCTTTTAATTGAGACCATAACAGAGTTAAGACCTTTATCCGCAAAGCAGAAAGCTTCTTTGCCAACCTTTCTACTCTCATTAACATCAACTTTAGATGTCAAATAGAAAGCAGAGCGTTGTAAGACATTAAGTTCAATCGCTCTCGTTTTAAATCCACATTTATCAAGTTCTCTTGCTAAGAAGTAAGAGACACTACCTAATTGGATATTTCCAAAAGCGTCTTTACTACCCATAGAAGAGATGAGATCTCCATTTTCATCTTTGATTCCTTCAGAGACGACGATGTTACATCTGTTTCTTCTCTTATAGATTTCGCTAGCTTCATTGATGAAGTCTTTTAAGTTAAAAGGAATCTCAGGAATATAAATCAAATCAGGAGCTAGGTTTTTATCTCTAGCTAAAGCAGAAGAAAGGGCAAGATAACCGGAGTCTCTCCCCATAGCTTCAATGATATTGATTCTTCCCTTTTTATAAGAGAGATCATCTAAAACGATGGAAGCTGTCGCATTGATGATGTATTTAGCAGCAGAGGCAAAACCAGGCGTGTGATCACACTCTTTTAAATCGTTATCGATAGTCTTAGGAATACCGATGACTTTGATATTTAAACCTTCATTAAGACAGGCGTTTGAAATCTTATAAGCAGAGTCCATCGTATCATTTCCACCATTAAGAAAAAGCATGTCTATCTCATTCTCTTTAAGAGTTTTGATGATGCTATCTAACTGCTTTGAAGGAGAAGTTAAAAAGATACGAGCAGATCCAAAATAAGAAGATGGTCTTTTAAGTAGTGCTTTAGTATTGATGTCTTTAACTTCTTTGATGTTTCCATCAATCAAAGAAGAGAGTCCATAAGGAGAGACGAAGACTTGATAATCGTGTTTCTTAGCTTCTTCATAAAGACCACAAAAAGAAGCGTTGATGACACTAGTCGGACCACCGGCTTGTAGATAGAGGACTTTTTTATTCTTTGTCATTGCAGTCGTCATAATCGTATCTGACTTGCAAAGCACTTTGTTCTGCTTCATGTTCTATAGATTTGATTTCTCTAAACTTGCGTGTTTTACGAGATTTTTGAGTGTAAAGAACGATGAATATACAAGAGACGAAAACACCGATTGCAGTGATGAATAAAGCGAATTTAAAGTAAGGAGTCTCATAAGTGAGGACATAGGTGTGTTCTCCTTTAGCACCCTCAAAGCCGATGAAACCGCCTTGGGCTTTATAGAGAGTGACAGGAGTTAAGACCTGATTTCCATCCTCGTCATAAGTGACTTCTGAGACACTGAAGCCGTCTTGAATCGGATAGTTTAAGACGATGAAACGATCATCCTCATAGTTGGTGGTAAACCACATCTCATCCGAATTTCTATAATTGATCTCAGCTTCGTTTTCTTTTTGAACATCAATAGCTGCTTGATAATCAGAATTGCGGGTGATGTAGAGATTAGGTCTATCGATGACACAAGGATCATCTTTAGTTCCTTCATAGATGATACCGACGATCTTAGCTACCGGTCTATCGACATAATAGCCATGGGCTTGTTTATACTCAGCATAAGAGTGTTGAGCGATAGAGATGATCACACCATCTTCATCAAAGAATCTCCATTCGATATTGTTGGTGCTATCAACAGAGATGTAATATCCACTTTCCGGATCATCAGGATCAGCATCAGAACAGAGGGTGGTAGCATTACCAGAACTATCTAAAGGAGTGATGACGATCTTGGAGTTGTATAAGACTGAACGAGTGTAGTCATCGCTAGAATTACCATCATCATCTCTGAGAGTGTAGTAATCATATTTCAAATCAGCAGGGCCGATACCATTACAAGCTAAGAACGGATTAGCTTCATTGTATTCAGCCATACCAGTGGTGTCATAAGGATCATCAGCATTCATATAGGCGTATTCACCAGAGGGGACAGCTTCGGTTGCTGGCCACTGGGCTGAATAAATCTGGATATCGAGTTTATTAGAACCAGCAAGATATTCGATAGCACCAGAATTACCTTCTCTATAGTTAGTAGTTACGATAGCGTTATAGAATCTGGTTCTATCAGTAGTTAAAGTTCCACTCATCGTCGTGGTGACTCCGTTGATAGTCACTGTATCAGCGTTATATTTACCTTCTTCTTTGAAGGCTTCATAATCTTCATCATCAAGCATAGCGAAGCGTAAGAGCGGATATTCGTTGACATCCTCATAACGGCCCCAAGTGTAAGAACCATCACTGGAAGTGGCAGTGCTAAGCCAAGCGGTGTTGACAATCGTATCAAAGGAGAAGATGCCGTTCATGTAGTTCAAGTTGACATAAAGAGACTTCGTACATTCATCAGAAGCTAAGAATTCTAAGAGCTCTTCTGAATATTCAACATCAAGAGATTCCATCTCTTCTTCAGTAATCTCTAAGACATTTTTATATCCATAAGGGATGTCATACTCATTAGAGGGGATAGTATAAGGTTCGGTCGGTTTGCTGACTTTAGGAACTAAGTAATACTTGGTGCTTAAGAAAGTCTCTAAGTTCTCTCTGTGATTATGAATACCCATCGACCAGTTTTGATAAGTGTAGGGGATACGAGATCTATCTAAGAAGTCTTGGGCGTTGAATGGATAGACGGAGTGGAAAGCGCCGAGTCCGTTATATCCTTCTCTTAATGAGATATTGATATTACTTCTATCTGCGGTGGTGTTATAAACCCGGTAGAAAGGATCTTCTTCACATTCATCAAGCATAGAGAAGATCTGAGTTTCTTGAGTGATATTATCAGGGCCACCAGCCATCGTTGAGATATTAGCAGTACCTTGGCAAGTGATGGAGACATTAGCCATGACGATGATATCTAAGGAAGCTAGAATCATCGTTGATATAGCGAACTTCTTCTTGTGGAAGAAATGCCTCATCACCAGATAACAGACAAGCATCCAAGCCATCGAGAGAACGATCAAGATGAGTCTTAAATCCCAATAGGTAGAAGAGGTGTAATAACTTGAATGATTGTTGACTTCATAAATGACTAAGAAGATAGAGACGACACATAAAAGAAGGACGATGACAAAGGAGAAATCCATATAGGTTCTAGGTATCTCTCTTCTCTTTTCAAGGGTGTGACAATCAAAGACGATCATCCAGGCTATCGGTAGGATGAAGTATCTAGCATAACCGACAGTGAATCCGCTGAAGAGATAAAAACCGATAGGTGAGAAGATCAAGAATAAAGTGAACGCCATGCCAAGAAGCTGTCCCCACTTCTTTTCTTTAAAAGCGTAGATGACGCCGGTGAAGAAGATGAGAAGTAAAGGAGTAGTCGTATATAAAGAAGCTTGGAAGTTATCATACCAACTGACATTGAGAAGGTTTGAGTAATATCCGCCTAGCGGCATGAATAGGAAGTTTAATAATGGCGTTATTTGACTTTGTGAATTGCTTGACGGATAAGTGAAGATGGCCACTAGTGTGTTCCAGATTCCTTCAGCATCTAAAACATTATCTAACCAAGAGCTACTTGAAGACACTCTTGGCATACTTGTTGCAGTTGTTATTCCCGGAATCAGCACAAAAGCACTCATCATTATGCCTAGTACAAAGACGACAAATCCCATTCCAAAAGAGGCCCAGTTTTGATCTGTAGTCCTAGTTTTAGCACTCTGGATGAAACGGAATATCGCATATAAGAATCCGCCGATAGTGAAGACGACAAAGAAGAAGTAAGAAGTCATCGCATTGAGTAAGAAACCGACTAATAAGACACGTGGATCTCTATCGGAAAGTATCTTTTCAATACCTAAGAAGATGAGAGGTAAGAAGACGACTGAATCAAGGAAGTGGAACCAAAGATATGAGAATGTATAACCGGAGAAAGCAAAGCAGAGAGCACCGATTCTTCTTGTTTTATAGGAGAGCTGTTTAAATGAACCTAAATACCAGTAGAAGAACATGCCGGCTAGACATAATTTAGGGACAAACTCTAAGCCTTGTAGTACTAATAACCAATCACGAGGGAAGATGAGAAGGATGAGGAAGAATGGATCAAACAGATAATAGAAGGCGTTACCGCCGATATTATCGATACCTAGGAAGACTGAATAATCCCATTGTGGGAAGTGACCAGTGGCGAAAAACTCATGCCAATCATCATAACCATTGAATAAGAAGGTCATCTCCTGAAGGGTATAGTCACCACTTAAAGGGACGGTGAAACTATGAGTGACCCATGTGTAAATAAAACAAGCGACACTGACTACAAATAACCAATAAAAAGTCTTCATCCTTTCAGAAGGATGAAGGAAAGTCTTATTTAACCACTTGCCGACTTTTTCAACCGCTAAATTTATATTGTAGGGGAGAACTCTAAAGAAAGATTTGATTTTCGTTATTACAGTTTCCATTCTGAAGAAAAGTTTATCACAAACAGTTCTATATAGATATAGAACTAAACGGGGCTAGGAATCTCTAGATACTACATAAAAGCGTTTTTAAGAGTCTTATCAACAATAAGAGGAGGGCGGACTAAAGGTCGTTTTTAAGAAGTTGTTTCTTTGTTATACTTTTAATATGCCACTCAACCTATTTCTTGAGAGAACAAGAACATATTTATCTTCGATATTATTTCCGATCAGCGTCGGCTTATTAGCCATAATCATGTGGGGAGTTCCTGGCAATTTTGTTTGGATTCCCGCTGTTTTATATGCTCTGATCTCTTTCTTACCTCTCCTAGCTAAAGACGGTAGAGCTTATATGCCTTTGATGGTTTTCATACCTATCTCTTGTTCGGATGTCATCACAACCATCGATTTTCCTGCTTATTATTTTCTGTTGATGACTGCAATCTTGATTTCAATGTTGATATTCATCTTTCTCAGAAAGAATAAGTTTGTCAAAGGCGATATCATGATTCCTTTTGCTATTCTGTTTTTTGTCTTTTTAATCTCGTATATCTATTATTCAATCGGACAAGGAGATCTCTCTTCTGAAGGCATCATCTATATTCTTTCTCTCTTCGTTTTACTTCTCTTTTATGTCTTGTTTTCAACCGTTTTAGGAAGAGGAGAAACTCTGACTTATTTTTGTAAGACTTATGTCTTTCTAGCGACAGCCATATGTTTACAAGTCTTCATTTATCAAATGAGAACTAGTTATGGATTCATCTCTAATGACTTCA
This sequence comes from uncultured Clostridiaceae bacterium, assembly GCA_964427595.1. Taxonomy (GTDB): domain Bacteria; phylum Bacillota_I; class Bacilli_A; order RFN20; family CAG-288; genus Enterosoma. The sequence continues at coordinate 34,603 of CAYRUQ010000008.1, forward strand.
GCATCGGATGGGCGTATACAATAAGAACCCCATCAACTCTTTTAGTTCTATCATTACCCTTTATTTCTCTGCTTATTTCAAAAAAACAACCTATATATCTCTTAGCTGAGATTTTTATTATTTATACCATCATTATCTTATCAGCTGATTCTGCCCTTCTCTGTCTTACTTTAGCTATTGTTCCACTCATTCTTTTAAGCTTTAAGAGTTATGGAAAATACTATCCTTATATAACATTGCTTAGCATCGTTATAACAGGTACAACTTTCGGACTATTACTCGCTTTTAATGACACCTTCAACGAGAGATATTTGAATGCTATCCTCTCCTTAAACTTCCAAGATAATCCTTCAAGAGTAGAGCTGATTCAAACTAGCATCGATCTATTCTTACAAAATCCAGTCTTAGGAACTTCAATCTCATCGATGCTAGCAGTTGATGGAACAATCATTCTTTTCTCTAACACTGTCTTATCAACGATGGTAATGGGAGGTTCTTTAGCACTAGCTGCTTTCCTTTTCCTTGAAATCAAGATTTATTATTCTTGTTTAAAAAAGAAGAGTTCTGATAAATTTCTCTTCTTAGTTTTCTTACTGATGTATGAAGTTATCGGTTTGATTGATAATACGATGTTTAATCTTGCTATCCTTCTTTTATTCCTTGTCGCTTCTTCAAGCTATCAGATGTCTAATAGAGCTGATGAAGTGATAGTTCACGCTGAATACTATCAATTACAGAGCAACCAATTTTAATAAATAAAAATATTTAATCCTTCTAATTTAAAGTGATATACTTGTTAACGATAGTTAACTTAAGGAGGGTTCTATGTATGCTATTAACACAAGCGTGTAGGCGTGAGGATTTAAAAATTATCTCTGTCAACACCGACTATCGCCATAAACGCCATCTAGAGAATCTATCGGTCATAAAGGGTGAGAGTATCACCTGTCTTTATAATCGTACTGGTGATATCGTCATCAAAGTCAAAGACGGAAGACTTGCGATCAATAGAGAATTTGCGTCTGCTATCGAAGTCGAATCACTAAACCCACAAAATTACGAACTTGTCGATAGATTACCGAGACTTAGAAAGTTTGTCTCCCGTATTCCTCTTATCAATAAGATTAAGAGAGTTAAAGAGTGGATCTCTCGTGAAGATAAAAAGAGAGTACCTACTCAAGCGGCCATTGAACTCTTTAAACAACAAGATAAAGAGTACAAATTGCAAGAGAAGGCTCAAAAGGCGAATCTGAAAGCTAGAGCTGCTAAGAAGGGGGAAAACTGATATGTTCAAGATTGCACTTTGCGGTAATCCTAACTGCGGTAAAACGACTCTTTTTAATAACTTGACAGGTAGCAACGCTCATGTCGGTAACTGGCCCGGCGTCACAGTTGAGAAAAGAGAAGGTATTTATAAAAAATCGAAGAAGTTTCCTGAGAAGATTGATATCGTCGACCTTCCTGGTATCTACTCCCTCTCTCCTTATACGCCTGAAGAAGTCATCTCCAGAAACTACATCATCAACGAACATCCTGATGTCGTCATCAACCTAGTTGATGCTACTAACTTAGGAAGAAACTTATTCTTAACTAGTCAACTCTTAGAGATGGATGTCCCTGTCATCATCGCCTTAAACTTCATGGATTTGATTGAAAAGAAAGGCGATAAGATTGACATCCAAGGTTTAGAAGAAAAACTCGGTGTCAAAGTCGTTCCTATCTCTGCTTTAAAAGGAAGAGGTATGGAAGACTTGATAAAAACCGCTTATGAACTTAAAGGAACTAAGAGAGAAGGTGTTCTTCAACTTCAAGATGCTGAGTTAGTTGATATCGTCAATAAAGTCAAAGAAGAAGCTATCGCTGAAGAGATTCCGTCTCCCACCTTCACTGCTTCTAAGATTGTTGAAAGAGATGCTTTAGTTATCAGTCAGTATCCTACTTTAGCTAAAAACACCAATGAGATTCTTGAGTCCCATCAACTGGCTGATAAGACTCAGTTAGAAGAGAAAATCTCAGCAGATAGATATGAATACATAGATAACGAGCTTTATAGCTTAGTTGAACATTCAGTCTTAACTCCGAAGATTTCCTTCTCTGATCGAGTAGATAAAGTCTTAACTAATCGTTATTTAGGTATTCCGATATTCGCCGTCATCATGTTCCTCATCTTCTGTATCGTCTTCAACTCTGACTTCCTCTTCATGGGACAGATGGGACTTCCAGCCATCAGAGCCTTCTTCGAAGATGAAGAACCTGGTATGTCTTCTCTTGGTATCATCCTTCAAAACCTGCTTGATTATCTATTAAATGATCAGCTAGTAGAAGCGATAAGATCGGGTCTGGAAAGTGTTCAATGTGTTGACTGGGCAATCAGTCTTATCTGTGATGGTGTCCTAGCATCAGTCTTCGCTGTTCTAACATTCTTACCATTAATTATCTTGTTAACTTTCTTTATTCAGATACTTGAAAATTCTGGTTACATGTCAAGAGTTGCTTTTGTCTTTGACCGCCTATTAAGAAATTTCGGTATCTCTGGTCGTTGTATCATACCTTTGATCTCTTGCTTTGGTTGTGCTGTCCCTGGAATCATGGGAACTAGAACGATCGATAATCAAAGAGAGAAGATTCTGACTATATCTCTGACGCCATTCTTCGCTTGTGGTGCTAAACTTCCTATCTTCATGGCTATCGGTACACAAATCATTCAAGTCTTGACTGGTGGAGTCATCCAAGGTGGTGTCGTCGCTTTCATCTTATATGCGCTAGGTGTCATTGGTGCTATCATAGCTGGCTTCTTCTCTAATGAGTTCATCATTCAAGGTGAATCTTCACCCTTCATCATGGAATTCCCTCCTTATCTTGTTCCACAAGTCAAATCAACAGCTATCGCTTTATGGGATGAGACGAAACGTTTCGTCAAGAGAGCTGGAACAATCATCGCTTTGATGTCTGCCCTCTTATGGTTCTTACAATCATTTGGTTGGAATTGGACGATGGTCGATCAGATAGATGATTCGATCATCGCTTCAATCGGTAGTTTCTTACAGCCCCTCTTCTATCCTCTTGGTTTTGCTCACTCCACTGATGGTTGGAAGTATGTCGTCTCTATCTTCACCGGTCTTGTCGCTAAAGAAGCAGTCGTCTCTACGATGGAGTCACTCGGAATCTTAGAGACTATCACAATCACAGTTCCTGCTGCTTTCTCCTTCCTTGTTTATAATCTTTTCACTCTTCCTTGTGTCGCAGCTATGTCGACTGCTAGAGCTGAACTTAAATCCAAGAAGAACTTCCGTTATGTCTTAGTCTTCTGGCTCATCACTTCTTATGTCGTCTCACTTGTTGTTTATGGACTCGGTTCATTCTCACTTGTTTCTACTAATGAATACGGAAACCTTGAGATCGTCGTCTCTATCATCGCTTTAGTTCTAGTCTGTGCTTTAGTCGCTCTTGTCATCGTCAACGCCATCTATATCAAGAAAAAAGGTCATGCTATCCGTATCGGTCACTTCAAAGTTGACGATCCTTCAAACGATGCTATCGCTGCCTTAAATGGTGCTGGTGCAGTTGGAAATACAGCTCGTATCACTGATGAAAATTTCTCTTCTTCAGCTTCTTGTTGTGGCGGAAAAAGACGTTCATTCTTCAGAAAACATAGTGATGAAGATGACCATAACAACAATTGCTGTCAGTGATATAACATATAACATTCAGTTGTATAAACATTTGTTTGACAAAATTGCCGCCATCTCGTATATTATGGAGTGCCGCAAAGACCAGCTTTGCGTGCTATCACTCCTTGCTAATAAATTCCAACATAAAAATTCCTTTTGCTCTCTCCTATACGGCTTCGGCTGTATAGGAGTTTTTAATTCTTATTTTTCTATCTTAAATTGATGTGTAAGTATTAAAAAATCAGTCTTTTTCCATCTGTAAATACCCCTTATTTAAAAACTCACTTCTTTTTATTTTGCTATAATGTTTATAGCAAAACATCTAGAGGGAAGCGTATGAAAAAAGAGTATAGTTATGGAGCCGTCATCTTCAAAATCGTGGATGGAACTATTCTGTTTTTAATTGAGCACATGGGGGTTGGTCACACCTCTCTTCCTAAAGGTCATATCGAAGATAAAGAGACGATTGAAGAGTGTGTTCATAGAGAGATTTTTGAAGAGACTGGAATCAAGATTAAACTTGATACTTCCTTCTCTAAAACAATCACTTATTCACCTTATCCAGAGACGATTAAAGATGTCACTTTTTATTTAGCTGAACCTTTAAACAATGACACTAAAGTCGATGGAGTAGAGGTTCTCTCTATCGAATGGTTAGACTTCGCAGATGCTTTAAAAGCGTTGACTTATCAAACTGATAAGAGCGTTTTAGAAGCGGCTAAAGATATCATCTATCAAAAGCATCCTACTTTGTTCTGATAAAGAACTATTGTGAAACCTTAAACTGCAAAAAGAGTTGCTGTTTCAATATATGGCCTGAAACAGCTCTTTGCTCTATAAGCAAGTTGTCATATATTTAGACTTAAAGGAGGCAACATAATGAAGTGGGAATATAAATATCTACATATAGATTCTAAAATCTCAGATAAAAAAACAATTAATTTGTTAAACGAAGAACTCAACAAGCTAGGAGAAGAAGGTTGGGAACTTGTGAATTTCACTACGATTCTTCTTGGTGATAGGTACGCATTTATCTTCAAACGCCCTAAAGAAGAAGGCGATTGATTGATAACATCACTAAAGAAAAAGAAGAATCGAGAACTAATCAGTCATTAAAAAAGGAGCTCCTTATGCAGGATAGCTCCTTTTTATTTACTTACTAAATGTTATTAATTAGTCGGCGAATTGATACTTCTTGAAAGCCTTAAGACCGAGATAGACGGCTTCATCACCGAGCTCTTCTTCGATTCTAAGGAGTTGATTGTACTTAGCCATTCTGTCAGTTCTAGAAGCAGAACCAGTCTTGATTTGACCAGCGTTGACAGCGACAGAGAGATCAGCGATAGTAGAATCTTCGCTCTCACCAGAACGGTGGCTGACCATGGTGGTATAACCATTGGTGTGAGCAAGACGGATAGCATCTAAAGTCTCAGTGAGAGTTCCGATTTGATTGACTTTGATGAGAATAGAGTTAGCGACATCACTCTGAATACCTCTCTTTAAGAAGGTGGTGTTGGTAACGAAGAGATCATCACCGACGAGTTGAATCTTATCACCGAGAACTTTGGTGAGCTTAGCCCAACCTTCCCAGTCGGATTCAGCTAATCCATCTTCGATAGTGATGATGGAAGGATAATCAGAGACGAGTTTCTCAAGATACTTGATCATACCATCAGAATCATAAGTACCTTCACCAGATCTCTTGAGAGTGTAGGTCTTGGTCTCAGGATCATAGAATTCAGAGGAAGCGACATCCATACCTAAGAAGATTTGCTCTCCTAATTTATAACCGGCATTCTTAACAGCTTCAGCGATCAAAGCTAAAGGTTCTTCATTTCCGTTCTTGCAAGAAGGAGCAAAGCCACCTTCATCTCCGACACCAGTTTCATACCCATGATCTTTGACGACTTTTTTAAGAGCGTGGAAGCATTCGACACCAGCTCTTAAAGCTTCACGGAAAGTAGTGAAACCAGCAGGGATGATGAAGAATTCTTGGAAGTCGACAGTGGACTCGGCGTGAGCACCACCATTGATGACGTTCATGCAAGGGGTAGGAAGAACTTTAGCATTAGTTCCACCGATATACTTGTAAAGAGGTTGACCACAGCTTTCAGCAGCAGCTCTAGCAGTAGCAAGAGAGACACCTAAGATAGCATTAGCACCAAGGTTCTTCTTGAAGGGAGTGCCGTCTAATTCAAGCATGGTTTTATCAACTAAAACTTGATCAGTAGCTTCAAGTCCGATGACAGCAGGAGCGATGACATCGTTGACATTTTTAACAGCGGTTAAAACACCCTTTCCACAATATCTCTTTTTATCTCCATCTCTGAGTTCGAGAGCTTCGTTCTCACCAGTGGAAGCTCCAGAAGGGACGATTGCTCTTCCAAAAGCACCATCATCAAGACCGACTTCTACTTCAACAGTAGGATTTCCTCTCGAATCGAGAACTTCACGACCATGTACATAACAGATTTTAGCCATTATTTGTTTCTCCTTTTAAACTATGTATGACTTGGAATATTTTAGCATTCTTTTACTGGCAGATGACAATTTTTATCGTGTCATTTAAAACAAAGTTTTAATCTTCAAAAAACGACTTTTTCTGAGCGTCTTTCAAGCATCACGAAAAAAGAAATTATATACTTTAGCTACCAAAGAAAAGGAGATTAAAAATGTCTAAATTATCAAAGAATATGATCGACATCATCAATGATCAAATTCAAGCTGAATTAACTAGCGCCTATATCTATCTTGATATCTCAAACTACTACATCGAAGAGAATCTAGATGGTTTTGGAAACTGGTTTAAAAAGCAAGCTGAAGAAGAAGTTGAACACGCTGAAAAATTCATCTCTTATCTTCATGCTAACAATGAGAAAGTCAATTTAAAACCGATTGAAGCTCCTAAAAATACTTATAAAAATCATAGAGAACCATTAGTCGTTCAACTCGAACATGAACAATTAGTCACCTCATTGATTTATAAGATTTTAGACCTTGCTATCAAAGAGAAAGATTATCGTTCTCAAGAGTTCTTAAAGTGGTATGTTAATGAGCAGTTTGAAGAGGAAGAACAATCTCAAGACCTTCTTGAAAAGTATGATTTCTGCTCTAGAGAAGTAGCCGCCTTACTTGCTTTAGATAAAGAACTCAGTAAAAGAGACTAAAAAACTAGATTTAAAACATTAGCGTCTTCCTTTTAGAAGTTGGTTTCTTTATAAAAAAATAGATAGACGTCTATTTTTAACTTGCTTTCAATTCAAAGAGTTGATCTCTTAATTCGGCTGCTTTTTCAAAATCGAGCTCTTTAGCAGCTTTTTGCATCTCTTTAGTCAACTCTTGGATGATCTTTTCTCTTTCTTTCTTAGTGAGTTTAGTATCGAGGTTGATTGCCTTAGTTTTCTTAGTATCATCAATCATTCTAACTGGTGGGATGATCGGTTTAACTATGGTCTTAGGGGTGATGTTATGTTCCTTGTTATAAGCTTCTTGAATGCTTCTTCTTCTAGCTGTTTCTTTGATTGTTTCTCTCATTGAATCAGAGATTTGATCACAATACATGATGACTCTTCCTTCACTATTTCTAGCCGCTCTACCGACAATCTGAGTTAAAGAGCGGGTAGAACGAAGAAAACCTTGTCTATCAGCATCTAAGATGGCAATTAAAGAAACTTCAGGAATATCAAGTCCTTCTCTTAAAAGGTTGATTCCAACGACGATATCGATGATTCCTTTTCTCAGTTTATAAATGATCTCTGTTCTTTCTAAAGTTAAGATTTCATGTTGTAAGTAAGCGACTTTGATATCATGACTTTTAAAGAAATCAGTCAGATTCTCAGCATCTTTGACTGTCAAAGTAACGACGAGAGTTCTCTCGTTTCTAGCAACTCTATCCTTGATTTCTTTCATCAAGTCATAAACCGGGTTGTTGGTGTTGTATCTGACTTCGATTATCGGATCTAATAAACCGGTAGGTCTGATGATTTGTTCAACCGGTTTTTCTCCACTTTGTTCAAGTTCAAAATCACCAGGGGTCGCTGAAGTACAGATGACATTGTTGATTTTACTTATGAATTCTTCGAGTCTTAAAGGCCTATTGTCTAAGGCGCTAGGAAGACGAAAACCATAATCAACTAAAGTCTGTTTTCTTGATCTGTCTCCGTTATACATACCTCCGATTTGAGGGATGCTAACATGAGATTCATCAACGAAAAGAAGGAAGTCTTTAGGAAAGTAATCAAGCAGTGTATAAGGAGTTTCTCCTTCTTTTCTTCCATCAAAATGACGGGCGTAGTTCTCAATACCAGCACACATACCAAACTCTTCTAAAGCTTCGATGTCATGCTCAGTTCTCATCTTGAGCCTCTCAGCTTCTAAGGGTTTATTTTCACTATCAAAATAAGCGAGTCTTTCTAAAAGTTCTTCTCTTATCGTCTTACATGCTCTTCTGATTCTGTTTTCTGAAGAAGCATGTTCATGAGCAGGGAAGATAGGGAAGTAATCGACGCTGTGAATCACTTCATTAGTAGTCGGTCTGATTTGATCTATCTCCGAGATCTCATCAAAATCCGCATACACACGGATAAAGAAGTCTTCTCCAGAAGGTGGATAAATCTCTAAGACATCACCTCTTAGTCTGAAAGTTCCTGGAGATAGAGACATGTCATTTCTTTTATATTGAGCAGTCACTAATTGTTTAGCGATCTTTTGAGAATCAAAAGGTTCACCGACATGAAGCGTGAAAGCTAAATCTCGATATTCATCAGGATCAGAAAGACCGTAAATAGCAGCGACTGAACAGACGACGATCGTGTCTTTTCTTTCTAATAAAGAATTGACTGCACTAGCTCTCATCATCTCTATCTCTTCATTCATCACCACTTCTTTATCGATATAAGTATCAGTCTTAGGGATGTAAGCTTCCGGTTGATAGAAATCAAAATTCGAGATGAAGTATTCGACTCTATTATGAGGGAATAATTCTTTAAATTCTCCGTATAACTGAGCAGCTAAAGTTTTGTTATGAACTAAGACCATCGTCGTTCTCTGCACTCTTTCGATGATATTAGCCATCGTGAAAGTTTTACCGGTACCAGTAGCACCAAGAAGGACTTGCCATTTTTTATTTTCTTCAAGACCTTTGACTAGTTTATCGATGGCATTTGGTTGATCACCGGTCGGTTTATAAGAAGAAACTAACTTGAAAGGATGTTCAAGGTCAGTCATAAGTTCTCCGTCGCTAACTCACTAAGAAGAGAGTAGTGTTCTAAATAAGCATCATAACTTTCCTTGATCAACTTATCATTTACTTCCTTACTCATCACTCCATCATCAAGGAAAGCTTCAAATTCAGTCTCATATTTCTCAGAGATGATAGCTGTGAAGTCATAAACAGCATCTTCAAAACGATAGGATGATGAGTAAGAAGAAGGTATGTTTTCTTCTGGATAAACATCATTCATCATGCTTAAAAGGAATTCACCTTCACTCTCAGTTATGTAAATACTATCAGTGTAATCATATACTGATTGAAGGTATGTGTACTCTAAAGAATAGGAGACATCAGGGATGATTCCTTTTCCGTGGATGCACATGACATCGTCATCATCTTCACCTTCATCATACATCGTCTCATTTTCTCTTTCCGGTCCATAGACATAACAGGATGTGTATCTTAAAACAGAGCCATCTGAGAAAGTCTTCAGCTCTTGAGCTACTCCTTTTCCGTAAGAAGTTAAACCATAGACGGTGCAGTTAGTTCCTGCTCTCATCGCCAAAGTGAAAGTCTCAGCAGCTGAAGCTGTGGAATCATCGATGATCAAAGCATATTCAGAGATTGAAAAAGTGGGATTGCTGGTTTGATAAACTTCCTTAGTTATCTCATCATCTCTGTTTCTAAACTGATAGATTAAGGTTCCATTTTTAACAAAGAGTTTTGATAAAAGTTCAGCTTGTGAGACTAGTCCACCTCCGTTTTGTCTTAAGTCGATGACCAACTTGTTAATCTGAACGTTTTGATAACTGCTGATGATAGAAGCTACCTCAGATGCTGGACTTCCTAAGAAAGTGTTGATTTTAATTGTTAATGTGAAGTTGTTATCTTGACTAGGTTCTTCAATCAAGCGGACATATTTCTCTGTATAAGCGGTTCTGACAAGTTCTACTTGTATCATTTCACCATCTCTTAATATGTCCATGATATAGGTGGTGTTTTCATCAGCATCACTGAGATATGTGCTTATTTCAGAACTGCTATGCAGAGTGAAATCATAGTAGTCATCATCGTCTTTATAACAACCATAGATGACATCTCCGATCTCTAATTTATCTTCATTAGCACCGGTATGAACTTCCGCTACATAAAGACCGCCATCATAACTATGAGAAGTGAAACCTAAACCGAGATGATCAGTATTAAGTCCTTGTTCCTCGTAAGTCGATGTATAAATCGTATAAGGATCTTCATAGTAATCAGCAGCGTCTGAAATAAGACCGCTAGCTATCAATTCATCAAGGTAATCAGACTCATTTCCATATAACCAGTCATCTTTGAGAAGGTGGTATTCTTCCAAAAGTTTTTGTTCTTCTTCAGTGAGGGCGTTGACTTGATTAGAGACGATATAACCGATTCCAAAACCGACACCTGCACAAGCTAGAGTTATACACGCATATTTGAATATCTTTCCTATTATCTTAGCCATGACTTAACCCCTCTTTTACAAACAACTATTCTATCATACTGATAGAAAGCCTCATTTTGATAGCAAATGCCCAATTATTAGAAGCGTCCAAAAAACTCAAAAGAAGAAGCTTAAATAAAGGACTCATTTAAAACCACAAAAGAAAGATTTTGTTATAAATTATTAGGTATGACCGAGTTAAAAATAATCAACCAAGCTGAAAACTATGTGAAGAAACTTCTTGAGAATGATTTCTCAGGACATGATTTTGATCATGCTAAGAGAGTCAAAGAGAAAGCTTTATTCATTCAAAGAAATGAAGGCGGTGATTTCTTCATCATCGCTTTAGCATCTCTTCTTCATGATGTTGATGATCATAAGTTATTTCCTGAGAATACAAACAACGAGAACACGAGAGCTTTTCTAAAAGAGATAAATCTCGATGGAGAAAGAAGTGAAAAGATTATCGAAATCATCAATCAAATCTCATTCAAAGGAAAAGATAGTGTCTCTCCTTCTTCATTAGAGGGAAAGATCGTTCAAGACGCTGATCGATTAGATGCGATCGGTGCTATAGGTATAGCCAGAGCCTTCGCTTATGGAGGGACTAACAAACGAAAACTTTATGATTTCTCTCAAAGACCGAGAACCGAGATGTCTTTTGAAGAATATAAGGCTACCAAAACAGCAACACTCACTCATTTTTATGAAAAACTCCTTCATCTTAAAGATATGATGAACACGAAAACAGCCATCAAGATGGCCACTTATAGACACGAGTTCATGAGACTCTTTTTAGAAGAGTTTTTAAATGAACTCAACTTGAGCAAAGATTTCTGATATGGAAAGAGAGATCATTTTAGTTTCTGCTTGTCTTCTTGGAGAGGCTTGTAGATATGATGGCAAGTCCAAAGAAGTCAAAGGCATTATAGAGCTATCAAAATACTATGACATCATCCCCATCTGTCCTGAGGTTATGGGTGGACTTAGTATTCCTAGATATCCAGCTGAGATAGTTGATGGAAGAGTCATCAACAAAAAAGGAAATGATGTCACTAGGAATTATGAAGAAGGTGCTTATTGGTCTACTGTAGTCGCTAAAGAAAAGAACATAAAACTAGCTGTCTTAAAAGAAAACTCTCCTTCTTGTGGTGTTAAAAAGATTCATGATGGTAAATTCACTGGTAAGTTGATAGACGGTGAAGGCGTGACAACTAAAAGACTGAGAAGAGCAGGTGTTAAAGTTATCAACGAAGATGAAGCTCTTAAGTTATTAGAAGAATTAAAGAAAGAATGAAAACTTTTAAGATAGCTGGAATAGAGATACCTTCTAGGTATGTCTTAGCTCCTTTAGCTGGTTTTTCCGATTATTCACTGAGAAAAATGGTCTCCGATTATAAAGCGGGTCTTGTTTATACTGAGATGGAATCTTGTGAATCCATCTGTTATAACAGTAAATCCACTATCGAGGATGCTAAAAACACCATTTTAGATAAAAAAAACGAAAATGGAACAAAATTAGCTTTACAGATTTTCGGTGGTAAGAAAGATAGTGTACTAAGATCTATCCCGATATTTGAATCACTAGCCCAGTATGATTTTCTCGATTTCAATGTCGGTTGTCCTGTTCCTAAAGTCATGAAACAAAAAGCTGGTTCTTACTGGTTGAATAGGCAGGATGAGCTGATTGATTTATTAAAAGAGATGGTTAGTATTTCTTCTCATCCTGTCATCGTTAAAATCAGAATCGGATTTGATCAGATCACTGATGTCGTTCATTTGACTAAAAAGATTGAAAATGTCGGAGTTCAAGCTATCGCTGTTCATGGAAGAACCAAGAAAGAAGGTTTCCAAGGATTAGTTCACTATGATGTCATCAAAGATATTAAAGAACACCTTTCTATACCTGTTATCGCTAATGGTGGTATAGATGAAACTAACTCTCTCGATGTCTTTGAAAAGACGAAAGCTGATGCTTTGATGATCGGTCAAAGAGCTATCGGTTATCCAAAAGTCTTTAAAGATCTAGTTGATATTGAAGAAGGTAGAGAGATTGAAAAGACGACCTTAGAGAGTCAAATCAGAGATTTAAGGAAACATTTAGAACTTATATACAAATGTAAAGATGAAAGGGATGCCTCCAGTATCATGAGAGGAATCTCAGTCAGATATATCAAAGGTTTTGTTAATTCTAGTCGTTATCGACAGATGCTAGTCCATTCCAATTCACTTAAAGAATATTTAGATATCACAGAGTCCATACTTGAAGAATATAGGAAGTCTAAAGATTAACAAATGAGCAAACTATGCAGATTTTTGCGTGTTTGGTTGATTTTAAATATTTAAAATAACTAAAATATTTGAGTTATGAGTACTAAAGATCGTGATGACCAGATTTTAAAACTGCTAGCTGAGAGCCCGTCTCAGTTCTTATCAGTTACTTCTCTGTCTGAGTATTTCCAAACTTCAGAATCAACTATCAGAAGAGACTTACAGAGAATGTCTGCTAAGCACCTTTTGATGAGAGTTCATGGAGGTGCTGCTTCTCTTCACTACTCTGGAAATTTCAAGTTTGATCGACTTGATAAAGAGTATTTAGAAAGAGAGAGAACAGAACCCGAGACGAAGAAGATGATAGCAAGGGAAGCTTGTAAGTATATCAAGGAAGGATCTTGTATCTATCTTGATGCTTCAACTACTGTTGCAAGTATGATCAACTTCTTACCTTCTTATAAAAATACAAGCTATATCACTAACTCTCCTTTGTTAGCACAAAAGTTAGCTGAGAAGTCTCTAACTTGTTATGTGACAGGTGGAGAATTAAAACTCACTACTAACGCCTTCATCGGTCCTTATGCCTTAGAGTTTCTCAACAGATTCAACTTCGACATCGGTTTTTTTGGAACGAATGGTATTCATCCCCAAGCTAAGTTCACTACTCCTGATCCACAAGAATGTGCGATTAAAGCAGCAGCTATCTCTAAATCATACGAATACTTCATTCTTGCTGATCGAACTAAGTTTGATAACATCTCAACCGTCACCTTCTCAGATTTTGCAAGACCAGTCTTAATAACTGATCAAGCTGATGAAAAATATCGAGCACTCTTGAAGATTATTGAAGTAAACAAATAAGGAGAGCAACATGATTTACTCACTGACGATAGCACCTTGCATCGATTACAATCTTGATTTAGAAGGGAAACCTCTTAGAGTAGGTGGAACTAATAGACCTAGAGCTGATGGTTTTTCTCTTGGTGGAAAAGGCATCACTGTTTCTAGAATGTTAAGAAACTTAAAAGTTAAGAACATTCCGATAGTTGCTGTCGGCGGAGATATGGGTAGACAAATTCGAGATATCATCGATAAAGAATTTGATCATCGTCTCTATTTAAAAACAGAAGGAAACTCCCGTCTTAATGTCATGATCACTGGCCCTGATGAAGATACTAGATTCAATCCTTCTGCTCCTAAAGTCACTCAAATTGGACTTGATAAGATGTTCAACTACTTTAAAAAGAATCTTAAGAAAGATGACATCGTCATCCTCTCAGGTTCTTTAGGTCAAGAAGATGACTCCCTTTATGCCAAGATCATCGAAGAATACTGCAATCCTGTCGGTGCTTATGTTTTCCTTGATTCAACTGGTGCATCTCTTGATTTAGCATTAAAGACTCATCCCTTTATGATTAAACCTAATGATGAAGAATTAGGTGATTTAGTTGGAAAGACTATCACTAACGATGAAGAACTTTTCCAAGCAGCTGAAGAATTAAAAGCTAAAGGCCCTCGCTCCGTCATGGTCACTATGGGAAGAAGGGGTGCTTATTACTTTGCTGAAGACGGTCACGTCTATCATTGTTCTAATGCTCAAGGTGTCCAAGTCTCAGCTGTTGGTGCTGGTGATTCTTCAATCGCTGGTTTTATCAAAGGCTTAGCTGAGAAGAAATCAATGATTGATACTCTTAAGTATTCAATGGCAGCCGGTGGTGCTACCGCCTTCTCTGAACATCTTGGATCTCATAAGCTTTGGAGATCACTAGTTCCTCAAATTAAAGTCACTGTTGTTAAGTAAATAAAATAATAAACCTGCATCTTGAGATGTTTATCGAAAGATGCAGGTTTTTATATGCCTAAATTTTATTTGTATTTTTGCAAAAAAAACTGTAGGAGAAAGGTCAAAAATCACAACACTCCCATTTCAATCCTCGTTTCTCAAATAAGAAACGACTTCCATATAAATAGGATGTTCGCCAATATGAGCATTTCAATCCGCACCCATCGTTTGATGGGTGGCATTTAGTTCACTAATAGGTTGATGATTTTCATCACAATTTCAATCCACGCCCCTCGAATGAGGGGCGACAAGGCTCTCTATTGCGTCTGTAAGGGTTCATAGCATTTCAATCCACGCCCCTCGAATGAGGGGCGAC
>CAYRUQ010000009.1:0-49127 GCA_964427595.1 uncultured Clostridiaceae bacterium
CAGAGTTTCATTAAATATGTAAGGAGAAGAAGAGAGGATCTTGGCTTCCGAGTTCACGATCATAGCCGTGATAGAGCGCATATTTCTCATGAGTAGTAGCAAGATCAAACTCTTGTCTGGAGCCATCGATTTCAGCCATATTGTGATAAGCGAGTCCTAAGCCTCTCTCACCAGCTAAAGCGTAATAACGATAGGCGATCTCAAGGTTCTTAGGATTTGAGACTTTGGATCTATAGCAATCACCTAAATAGTTGAGAGCATAGGCATAGCCATGTCTAGCAGAAGCGGTGATGAGTTCTTGACCTCTCTCTTGAGAATAGAAAGGAGCATCAGGATTGAGATAGAGAAGACCGAGACGATATTCAGCATTGGCGGAACCATTGCCGATAGCGATCTCATAATGTTTCTTACTTTCCTTTAAATCTTTCTCAACAGCGCTGTTATTTCCTTCATAGAGATAGCCTAAGAGGACAGAAGCTCTTAAAGAACCTTGCTCTTCAGCTTTCTTGACGAGGTTGACACCATCTTGTCTATCATCTTCAGTAGAGGCGACAGAATCAAGAAGTCTAATACCTTTAACGAGAGTAGATTCAGAATTGACAACAGACCTAACTACTTCATCATCAGCGAATAAAGTATTTTCCTTTTCAGCGACAGCAGGGGCATCAGTGACAGTAGGAGCTGCACTCTCTTCAGCAGCAGGAGCAACTTCAGGAACAGCATCTTCAACAGCGACAGGAGCGGGAGTCTCAGCACTTAAGACAGGTGCGACATCAGCAGTACCAGTCTCTAATTCTCTTCTGACTTCCTCAGCTTTAGCAGCGGCGTCAGAATTGCCAGCTTCAGCAGATAAATCATAGTATTCTAAGGCTTTGTTGAGATCGACAGGAGCAGTACCACGACCATATCTGTAATATTCACCCATGTAGAAATAATCGAGACTATCTTGGGTTGTTTTGAGGAAGAAATTCATAGCTTGGTCATAATAAGTTTTGCTCTCTTCAACATGAGGCTCTAACTCGAACTTACCATTGTTCTCGATACCGGTTCTCATAATCTCGCCGATGGCAAAGAATGATTTTCCTTTACTAGTACCTTTTCTGGCAGAAACATTGATAAGTTTGCAAGCTTTGTCAATCTTCTCGTGTTTCTTTAATAATTCCAAACCTTGCTTAAGATTCTGATCGATGTTTTCTTTAACTCTGGTGGCCATTTCTATTCCCTCCCAAAAACGCTAAGTTTATTATAAAAGCGACTTTCTTTCATATCAAGAAAAAACGCTATTTTTCGGCAAAACTCAACAAGAATCAAAATTAATTAAAGACAAAAAATTAACACGCAAATTCATCTGAAATTGAAATCTCAAAATGTTCTAACTCGAGTTTATGAAACGATCACAATCATTCCCACTGGAAAGTAAAACCACCAGGTAAGATTGCTTTGCCTCCTTCACTCGTGAAAAATTTGTAGGCGATAACAGCCACTAAACCTATGACTAAAACAGCCATCACCGTCGTTAAAGTCAATGCTTCTCCTCCGATAGCCTTCTTCTCTTCTTCAACACTCAGTCTCCTCATGATAAAAAGCTCCTTTCAGCTATCATTAAGCTAGAAAAGGAGCTTTGTTCAATCAGGCTTGATATTTCTTCAGTTCTTGAAGGAAACTCTCGTGTTTTTCTTTCTCTTTTGCGACTATCTCAGGCTTAGCGTGAGAGACGAATGAAGGGTTATTAAGAAGTTTCTCGCATCTCTCAATCTCATTCTTCAAATAAGCCACTCTCTTGTTGATCAGTTCTGCCATCTTCTTCTCATCAGCTTTAATCAAAAGTGAGAATCTCTTGAAGGAAACTTCGTCCTTCAGATGTCCATTTGAGTATCTTAGCTCAGAGAATGAGAATCTCTCCAAGTAATTTTTAAGAAGCTCGTAATCCGTCTTTTCACCGATGAAATAGAGATCGAGACTAGCGTTAGGAGCTAATGAATTTTCACTCTTGAAGTTACGGATCGTCTTAATAGCATCGATATAAGAATCGACTAAGAGAGCTTTCTCATCTTTCAAATCGAGATTAAAGTTCTTCGGATAATTCTCTTCATAGACGGATTTTAAAGCACCAGGCAAATGCTGATAAAGCTCTTCTGAGATGAAAGGAGCAAACGGGAAGAGAAGGACGATGACTTTCTTTAAAACATCATATAAGACATTAGAAGTGACTTCTTTTTCCTCTTCGTTTTCACTCTTCAAAGCGATTTTAGAAAACTCGATGTAATTAGAGCAGAAGTCATCATAGATGAAGTTATAAAGGTAATCAGCAGCTTGACCAAGCTCATACTTCTCCATGTTCTCAAAAACAGATTTAGCAGTCTTCTCATATTGCCTATAAATCCAGTGGTCGAAGATCGATAATTCTTTCTCGTCAGGCTTCTTGAAAGTAAAACCATCTGGAAGAGAAAGAAGGATATATCTAGCAGCATTCCAAACCTTATTTAAGAAATTATGAGCTTTCTCAACTTTACTGAGAGAGAAGTTGAGGTCCATGCCAGGAGTTCCACCAGTAGCCAAAGCGAACCTTAAAGAATCAGTACCATACTGTTTGATGACATCAAAAGGATCGATGCCGTTTCCTAAAGATTTCGACATCTTTCTTCCTTGAGCGTCTCTGACTAAGCCGTGAATATAAACCTTCTTAAAAGGTGCCTCTTTAGTGAAATGAACACCTTGGAAAGCCATTCTCTCAACCCAGAAGAAGATGATGTCATAAGCTGTCACCATCAAATCCAAAGGATAGTATCTCTTATAAATCGGATCATCGACATCAGGCCATCCAAGGAAACCAAAAGGTGCTAAAGCTGAAGAAAACCAAGTATCTAAGACATCGGGATCTTGTTCATATTCATCAGGATTCAAAGGAGTTTCGGAGCAGATGACTTCTCCAGTCTTCTTATTGGTATAAACAGGGATTCGATGACCCCACCAAAGTTGACGGGAGATGCACCAATCTTGAGTGTTAGAGAGCCAACCTGCAAAGATATTTTCAAATCTCTTTGGGAAAAATTCTATCTTTTCATCAGTGTTTTGAAGATTCAAAACAGCATCAGCAAGAGGTTTCATCTTGACAAACCATTGCTTGGAGAGCATCGGCTCAACAACTGAATTACTTCTCTCGGAATGGCCGACATTATGAGTGATGTGCTCAATCTTGATCAAATTTCCATCTTCTTTGATCTTCTCGACAACTCTCTTTCTACATTCGTATCTGTCAAGACCATTATAATCACCACACTTCTCATTCATCGTGGCATCATCATTCATGATCTTGATGATAGGAAGATTATGTCTTAAGGCGATTTTATAATCGTTAGGATCGTGAGCAGGCGTACACTTCATCGCACCAGTTCCAAATTCGATATCAACATAACGATCGGGAATAAGAGGGAGAAGTTCACCATTTGCAGGGTTGATAACCTTCTTTCCCTCTAAAGCTTTGTATCTCTCATCATCAGGATTAAAGCAACAGGCGGTATCACCAAACATCGTCTCCGGACGAGTGGTGGCTACTTCTAGATAGCGAGAGTGATCTTCAAGCCAATACTTGAAATAATAAAACTCACCAGGATCTTCACTATAAGTGACCTCGATATCACTTAAAGCGGTCTTTAAAACTGGATCCCAGTTGATGATTCTCTCACCACGATAGATATACCCCTCATCGTATAAAGTCTTAAAGACTTTAGCGACTGCATCTTGCATACCTTCATCTAAAGTGAAACGTTCTTTGGTATAGTCCATCGAAAGGCCTAAAGCTCTCCACTGTTTGGTGATATAAGAGGCGTGATCTTCTTTCCATTTCCAAGCTTCCTTTAGGAAAGCTTCTCTTCCCATCTCATACTTATCTTTTCCTTCAGAGCGGAGCTTTTCTTCAACCTTAGCTTGAGTGGCGATACCAGCATGATCCATATCTGCTAAGAAAAGAACATCATAGCCGGAGAGCTTTTTATAACGAGCGATGATATCCATGATTGTCGTATTGGTAGCATGTCCGATATGAAGGATACCAGTCACATTAGGAGGTGGGACAATCATACTGAAAGGGGTCTTAGAAAGATTCTCCTCTCTCATCGCTTCAAAATAATGATTCTGTTCCCAGAAATCCTCTTTGCCGACTTCGACTTGTTCATGGGAATAGGCTTTGGCTAGCTCTTTCATAAAACCTCCGGTTATATTGATAACACCGTTTTGATGATGTCTTTTCTTAAAACTTCTAATGATTGTTTGTCTTTTTGATTCGTCTCGAAGAACTCGACATCCGATAACTTCTCCTTCTGAAGAGAAAGATAATGTCTATCAGATTTGTTTAATTTGTCAGTCTTCGTGAAGACCACAGAATAGTTTAACCCTTTAGAGGAGAGATATGACATAAAATCCTCATCAGCAGGTAGTAATAATCTCCTTGAATCAATCAAGAGATAAACTTTCTTTAAGACATTCTCCTGTGAGAAGAAGTCATCCATCAACTTATCAAAATAATCTCTCTCATAAGAGGCATAGCCGTATCCAGGAAGATCTACTAAATAAAATTTTTCATCAACTAAAGCGTAATTGATCTGTCTTGTCAAACCCGGTGTCTTACTGGTTTTCATCAAGTTTCTTTGAGAGACAAGAGAGTTGATCAAAGTGCTTTTTCCGACATTTGATCTACCTAAAAAAGCGATGCAAGGATGGTCTATTAAAAACTGAGCGCCATCGCTGGCGCTCTTGATAAATTTGGTCTTAGTAAAATCGATTTTAGTCGGCATCTTTCTTAGACCTAACCGAGCTGTTTTTAGGAGAAGTAAGCTTATAGATATTTGATTTTTCCTTCCAGATATCTTCAAGATACACTCCAGCAAAGAGATCTTTGATAGTCTTGACTTCAACGATGTTCAAAGCGGAAGAGATCTCTTGAGGAAGTTCTTCTTTATCCTTGTGATTCTCATGAGGAATGAAGACGGTCTTGACATGTTCTCTGCAAGCGGCGTTGCACTTTTCTCTTAAGCCACCGATCGGCATCGAATTGCCTCTCAAATCAATCTCACCAGTCATAGCGACATCATTTCTGATTCTCAAATGACAGATGGCGGAGATGATACAGATAGCAGTGGCGATACCAGCTGAAGGGCCATCTTTAGGAGTGGCGCTTTCAGGGAAGTGGATATGGATATCATTATCGGAGAAGAAGATGGGATTGATTCCGATATCGGGACCGATAGATTTGACATAAGAAAGGGCGGTCTCACAAGCTTCCTTCATGACATCACCTAAGTTACCAGTCAGTAAGAGCTGTCCTTTGCCAGGGAAGGTATTGACCTCAATCTTTAAGACTTCACCACCAGCTTCGGTATAAGCTAAACCGTTGACGATACCGACTTGCGATTCAGAGACATTGATATCTTTAAGATAAACCTGTGCTCCTAAATATCTGATGACTTCATCAACGGTGATAACGATATGATTCTTCTCTTTATTAGAAAGATATTCGACGGCGAATTTTCTATCAATCTCACCGATCTTTCTTCTCAGTTCACGAACACCAGCCTCTCTAGTGTAGTATTCAATGATGTAGTCTAAAGCTTCATCAGTCCACTCCATCATATCAGCTTGAATACCGTTAGCTCTCTCCTCCAAAGCAATCAAATGCTCTTTAGCAATCGTGACTTTTTCAAACTTAGTATAAGTATTAAGTTCAATCAATTCCAAACGATCGAGAAGAGGATGAGGGATTTGTGAGATATCATTAGCAGTACAGATGAACATGACATTAGAGAGATCAAAAGGCTCATCTAAGTAGTTATCAGAGAAACTGACATTCTGCTCAGGATCTAAGACCTCTAAAAGAGCGGAGGTAGGATCACCATGATAGCCACCGCCATTGATCTTATCGATCTCATCAAGAAGGAAGACAGGGTTATTAGTGCCTGCCTTCTGGATAGAAGAGATGATCTTGCCAGGAAGAGCACCGACATAAGTTCTTCTATGACCTCTGATCTCAGCTTCATCAGAGATACCGCCTAAAGCTAACTTGACAAATTTTCTTCCTAAAGCTTGAGCGATAGAGATAGCGAGAGAGGTCTTACCGACACCAGGAGCTCCGTAGAAACAGAGAATAGGAGCCTTTAAAGAATTAGTCAGCTGTTTGACAGCTAAGTACTGAAGGATACGTTCCTTCTGTTTCGTTAAACCATAGTGGTTATCATCTAAAGTCTTCTTGACCTCTTCTAAAGACTCATTATCTTCAGAGCCTTTTCTCCAAGGTAAAGAGGTGACTAAATCAAGATAAGTCATGATGACACCCGTTTCTTGTGAACCGGCAGGCATCGTCTGAAGTCTAGAGACTTCGGTATTGATTCTCTTCTTGATATTGTCGGGATAGGCGTCAGGATTCTTCTCAACCATCCTGTTGTACTTCTCATAAGATTCAGATCCATCAAACTCGTTTAATTCCTTTTTGAGAACCTTCATCTTCTCTCTGAGAATGTATTCTCTTTGGCTTCTAGCCATATTAGCATCGACTTGCTGTTGAATGTTATAGTCGATGATACTATCGAGATTGAAACGATCTAAGTCAGCGATGATCTTTCTGACTTTCTCAACAGGATCTCTCTCTTCCAAGATGTCCTGTTTGACCATGTTGGAAGAATTCAAGAATGCAGCTAAGTGATAAACGACATAATAAACATCAGGAATCGTCTGAACAAAATCAGGTAAATCAGGTAATTCGTTGAAACGATTCTTAATCGAGATGTACTGATTAGTGAATCTCGCTAACTCAGAATAAATTCTCTGAGTGTAGTTATCGTTTCTGTAGATATTTCTCACTGATGCACGAGCGGTGATCAGTTTCTTTATATCATCGATTCTAAAATCAAATAAATCGACAGCATCTTTGCCTAAAAGGGTGATCCTAAAACCCTTCTCATTTCTCTCCTTAGAGATGACAGAACAGAGTGTACCGACGCTTCTGACACCAGGTAAGATGAGGTTATCGAAATTGCCGTAAGCGTTTTGAGAAGGAGAGAAGGAAACAACTATTTCATCACCTTGCTCAACATTGCTAAAAAGAGCGATATCGTAATTATTTTGAGCCTGTAAAGTCATCTGCATATCGGGTAAAGCGACAGTGCGATGATTAGGTAAGATAGGTAATCTTTTATTAGATGTTGCGTCCATATAAAATCCTCCTGTTAAAGGAAACGTCAATCGGTGGGTTGCAAGTTAAATCTTCCCTCACTCAGCAGTGGTAGTTTCAGTTGTCTCACTAGCCTCAGGAGCATCTTTAGTTTCATTAGCTTCTTCAGTATCTTTGACTTCCTCTTGCTTCTCTTCTTCAGGGACACTATATCCGTTGATTTCAAGGACACGATTTTGAACTTTCTCAAAGATGATTGAAGAATTGACTTCATTAAGATAATCGTTAGTCTGATGTCTGATTTGATCATCAGAGAGATTCTGGCTCTTGAAATATTGGTTGAGTTGGTTGAGGATGACTTTTAAAGGACGTCCTAACTTAGCTTCAATATCTTTTTCAGTCGGATAAGTGAGTTTTTCAGCAGCAAAGATAGCATCATAAACTAATGAGGACTTAGTCTGCTCAGTGACTTGTGCTTTGATCTCGTTAGTGTAAACTTCTTTCTCCTTCTTCATAAGACGGAGATAATCATCCAAAGTCAAACCACGGCTTTCGATGTTTTCGGAATTGAGTTTGATTTGATTTTCAGTGATTTGAGTGAGGTATTCATCAGGGATGACGAATTCAGAATCCTCTTTAACTTGAGTCAAAAGAGAATTGAGAACTTGGCTTTGATAAGTTTGATGATTCTTATCAGTTAAGACTTTTCTCACTTTTTCTTTCAAGTCGTTTAAATCAGTAGCGGTATAAGCACCACTTAAAGTGGTAGCAAACTCGTCATTGATCTCAGGGATCTGTTTTCTCATGACGGTATTGATAGTGACTTTAAAGAGAACAGCTTTATTAGCCAAATGTTCAGGATATTCAGCCGGGAGAGTGACGTTGACATCGACTTTATCACCAGCTTTATGACCGACTAATTGTTCTTCAAAGCCAGGGACAAAACGATTGCTTCCGAGCTCTAAATCATAGCCTTTGTAGCTTCCGCCGTCAAAAGCTTCACCATTTAATAAACCGACGAAGTCAATGTTGACACTATCACCCATTTCAGCCGGTTCATCTTTATCAACGAGATCACCATTTTGAACAGCTAAATCCTTGATATGAGCTTCGATATCCTCGTCAGTGACTTCTTTTTCCTCAGCATCAGCTTTGATTCCTTGATACTTACCGAGCTTAGAAACATAAGGTCTAAGGACATAAGTGATCGTGAAAGCAGCTTCTTCGTTGGAGAATTTATCTAGGGCGACATTAGGTCTGAAACCATTTAAAAGATTAAAGCCGTTGAATTCAGGATCCTTGAAGAATTCTTTGTCGACGACTTTAAGAAGCTCGTTGATGGTTTTATTAGCTAAATCATCAGAGCGGATATATTTTCTAGCTTCAGCGATAGGTGCTTTTCCCTTTCTGAAACCTTTGACAGTGATGTTCTGGCAAAGAAGGTTAATAGCCTTATCAGTAGCCTTGGTGATTTCATCTTTATCGAAGGTAGCAGTAGCGACTAAATGTCCGTTGTCATTCTTAAAAGTGTGATTCATTTTGTTTTGTTCTCCTTGCTTCAAGCGAGTAAAAGTCTACTAATTATAATACACAAAGCAGGCATTTCAAGAGCGAATTTAGCAAATGAAACGTTTGGGTGCTAATTTCAGCATTTTCTCAGTCGAAAATCTTCTTTAGATGCCAAATATCTCTATTATATTCAGAGATCGTTCTATCAGATGAGAACCAACCGGAGTTAGCGATGTTGATGAGACATTTCTTCCCCCAAGAGGTTCTATCAAGATAGAGAGATTCAATGACTTTAGAGGCTCGACAATAAGAGTGGAAGTCCTCTAAAACCATGAACTCATCGTTTCTATACATGATCTCATCATAGATGAGGCGGAATTGATCCTTGTCAGGAGTGATGGTGCCATCGATTAATGCATCCATAACATTCTTGACATGAGGATCGTTGTTATAGACATTCCAAGGATTGTAGGAGTTGTTGAATTTCTTAGTTTTGACCTCATCTTCATTCATGCCGAAGATGACGATGTTATCCTCACCGACGAAGTTTGCAATCTCGACATTAGCGCCATCTAATGTACCTAAAGTGACAGCACCATTCATCATGAACTTCATGTTGGAAGTGCCGCTAGCTTCTTTACCGGCCAGTGAGATTTGCTCAGATATATCAGTAGCAGGAATGATGATTTCTGCTTTGGAAACATCGTAATTTTCTATAAAGACAACTTTCATATATTTACTGATGTCTTTATCTTGTTCAATCATCTTAGAAACTGCCAAGATGAGTTCGATTATCTTCTTAGCTAAGGTGTAGGAAGGAGCGGCTTTAGCGCCGAAGATATAAGTATGTGGATAGATCTTAAAGGTAGAATCAGCTTTCATCTTCTGATAAAGGTGGATGATTCTAAAGACATTGAGAAGCTGCCTCTTATAAGCATGTAATCTCTTGATTTGTGAATCAAAGATAGAATCAGGGTCGATAGTGAGTCCGTTATGTTCTTTGACATAAGAAGCTAAAGCGAGTTTATTTTCTTTCTTGATAGCGTTGAGTTTTTCATAAACTGATTTGTTCTTATCATCATCAGCATAAGCGAGCAAGTCTTTTAAAGATTCCGGATTCTTGATGAAGTCATCACCAATTAGTGAAGTGATGTAATCGCTAAGACGAGGATTGCTCACCAATAAGAAACGGCGATGAGAGATACCATTAGTCTTGTTGTTGAATTTCTCAGGATAGAGAGAGTAAAGATCAGCGAAAGTCTGACTCTTTAAGATCTGAGTGTGTAAGTTAGCGACGCCGTTGACTGAATAAGCGATATGAATCGCTAACTGACACATGTTAACATTGCCATCTCTGATGATCAGAGAATTAGCGATCTTATCTTCAGGGACACCAGCTTGTCTCATCTTTTGAAGGCTTCTTCTATTGATTTCCTCGATGATCATATAGACACGAGGAGCGACAGAAGCAATATATCTGCAAGGCCATTTTTCTAAGGCTTCCGGCATGACCGTGTGATTAGTGAAAGCAAAGCACTTATGACAGACCTCCATCGCTTCTTCCCAGCCATAATCATATTCATCCATCAAGACACGCATCAATTCAGGAATCGATAAGATAGGATGAGTGTCGTTTAATTGGAAGACATAGTGTTCATGGAAGTGATCGAGATTTCCATAATTGCTCTTCTCTCTAGCGACGGCTGACTGAATGCCGGCTGAGACTAAAAAGTATTGTTGCCTCAGTCTTAAAAGCTTACCTTCTTCAGTGGAATCATCAGGATAAAGACCATGTGTGATATCACGGATGAACTTAAGATAGCTGTTGAAGTTAGCGGAAGTAGGAAGCTCATTATCAGAAGGCTCAGCATACCAAAGACGAAGAGTATTAGTCACTTGATTTTGATAACCGATAATCGGAACATCATAGGGGACAGCTAAAACAGAATAGGCGTTAGCAGTTCGCCATCTGACAAGTCCGTCTTCATCTCTGTAAGTCTCTGGATTTCCATAAAACTTAACAGTGATAGCTTCATTAGGTTTTCTGATCTCCCAAGGGAAGCCGTCTAATAACCAGGTATCAGGATATTCTTCTTGGCGTCCGTTTCTGATCTTCTGACGGAAGAAACCATATTCATAACGGATGCAGTTTCCATGTCCTGGAATTCCTAAAGATGCGATTGAATCCATGAAACAAGCTGCTAATCTGCCAAGTCCACCATTTCCTAAACCGGCATCAGGTTCTTGAACTCTCAGCTCATCAAAATCGATTCCAAGTTCATTTAAGGCATCTTTGATGTCAGTGAGGATGCCGAGATTATATAAATCAGTAGTGAGTAATCTTCCAACTAAGAATTCCATCGAAAAATAGATGAGTTGTTTCTTGCCTTCTTTCCTAGTTTTATCCTTGCAGATCTTAGCGTGAACATTAGCGTAATCTCTGACGATAGTCGCTAATATATCATAGAGGTTCAGAGGAGATAATTCGCTAGGATCTCTTCCGTATTTCTGAATGCATCTATTCGTGAAGTCCTTCTTAAAGTACTCTTTAAATTCATCACCGTGCTTGATATCAATCATTTAAATATTTTTCCTCTCAGTTCTTGTGGTAGAGCATATCTAAACCGCTCTTAGTGACGTATGGTCTTTTCTTCTCTTCCTCTTCTTTCTTATAAAGGAGATAAATAGCACCGAAAGATGGCAGCTTCAAAGTCAACTTATACTTTTGGTTATGGATGCCGTTTCCATAAGTAACAAGCGGATTAGGATTGAATTGATTCCAACCTCCATAACAAGCTTTGTCAGTGTTTAAGATCTCGACATAAGTCCCTTCATATGGAACGCCTAAATCATAATCCCAATAGAAATTAGATGTCATGTTGAAGAGGAAGACGATGCATTCGCTCTCACTTTCTCTCTTAAAAGCATAGACGCTCTGATTGGCATTATCAGCCATGATCCATTGGAAATTGATCGGATCATACTCACCTTTGAACATACAAGGATGAGAAGTGTAGATATGATTCAAATCCTTGATCAAGTTCTGAATACCTTGATGCTTAGGGTAATCAAGGATATTGAAAGCGACCGGATCATATTCTTTCCATTCATCAAAGGTGGCTATCTCGTTACCCATGAAATTGAGTTTCTTACCAGGATGCGCATATTGATAAGCGTAGAGATTTCTGACGTTAGCAAACTTATTTTCATAATCGCCCCACATCTTATTGACGATAGAGCCTTTCATATGGACGACTTCATCATGTGATAAAGGAAGAAGGAAGTTTTCAGAATAAAAGTACATCATCGAAAAACTCAGTTGATTGTGGATGTATTTTCGATAAATCGGATCTTTGGAATAATACTTGAGCGTATCATTCATCCATCCTAAATCCCATTTGTAGTCGAATAACAAACCTTCACTAAATTCTCCTTTAGTGACATGACCATAAGCTGAGGAATCCTCAGCGATCATCATGACATCTGGATGAAGAGCGTGCATGTATCCGTTTGCCCTTTTAACAAACTCGACTGCACCTTCATTGACTCCTTTATCAGAGTTTCCATCCCAGTAGATGATGTTAGCTACCGCATCGAAACGGAAACCATCGATGTTAAAGACATCAGTGAAGAAGAGCAGGGATGAGATCAAAAAGCTTCTGACTGGATCTTTTCCTAAATCGAAGTTCTTAGTTCCCCACTCGGAATACTCGTGTTCATTTGAATATTCAAAGACACAAGAACCATCGAATTTCTCTAAACCAAATGAGTCGACGGCAAAATGAACAGGGACGAAGTCCATGATGAATCCGATGCCATTTTGATGGAGTTTCTCGATGAAAGTAGCGAAATCTTCAGGAGTTCCCCATCTGCCATCAATCGCAAAATAACCTAAGCTTTGATAACCCCAAGATTTATCATTGGGGTAGGAAGTGACAGGTAAAGCTTCAACATGGGTATAGCCCATCTCTTTCAAATAGGGGATCAAAACATCGGCAAGCTCCGCATAAGTGTAGAGACTTCCATCTTCCTTTCTCTTCCAAGTTCCAAAATGAAACTCATAAATAGAGACAGGTTTATCAAAATTACGGTCACGTGTCTTCAGATACTTAGCATCATCGATCTTGATTTTGTTGATATCAAAAATAAAAGAGCAGCCTCTCTCTCCAACCTCATTTCTGAAAGCGAAAGGATCTTGCTTATCTTTCCAATATCCATCGCATCCTAAGATGTGAAATTTATATTTTTGACCTTCAATATCACCTGGAACGAACAACTCATAAAGACCACGATAATCTAATTTATTCATCGTGTAACCATCAGGATTCCAATCATTGAAGTCGCCGATCAGTTGCACTTCTTCTGCTAATGGGCAATAGACCCGAAATATGTATCCTGTGACCTGATCACGCTCAACCTTATGAGCCCCAAAATATTTGTAGGCGTTAGGACAATGACCTTGCAAGTAGCTGTCAAAAAAAGCTAGGTTAGGCATCAATCTTTGATCCTCCACTTCCTCAAAAATTATAACACACAGAAATAATCTTTTTTATTTATTAAAAAAGTCCCTTTTACAAAAAGAGACTGAAAGACTAAAATAAAATGCGTTGTTTTCAAAGGAGAAATCACAATGTCAAAACCAGTCAAAATAATGTGCGTAAATTCCGGCTCTTCCTCTCTTAAATTTAAGCTCTATGAGATGGATGAGAAAATCAAAACTGTCACTAAGCTCGCTGAGAAAGCAGAGTGCTTGAAAGTTCTCTCTTCCGGTATCATCGAGAGAATCGGGCATGATGATGCAATCTTCACTATCAAGGATAAAGAAGAGAATAAAACGAGAAAGGTTCTTCCTGTTAAAGATCATTTCGAAGCGGCTGAACTCGTTTTAAACGGACTCATCGAACAGAAAGCTATCGCTGATTACTCGGAGATCAGCGCCATCGGTAACAGAATCGTTCAAGGTGGAAAATACTTCTCTGATTCTGCTATCTTAGATGATGATACTGTAGAGAAGATTAAGTCTTTGATTCCTTTAGCTCCTCTTCATAATCCTGCTCATCTCACCTGCTACCATGCTTTTAAGAAAGTTCTTCCTAATGTCGGTCAAGTGGCTGTTTTTGACACTGCTTTCCATCAGACGATGGAACCTAAAGAATACATCTATCCTCTCCCTTATGAGTATTATGAAAAATATGCTGTCCGTCGCTATGGCGCTCACGGAACTAGCCATAAATATCTCTCAATTTATGCCAAAGAAAAATACTTCCCTAACCAAGAACATGTGAATATTGTCACATTACATATCGGTAGTGGCGCTTCTGTTTGTGCAATTAAAGATGGTAAGTGTATCGCCACCTCGATGGGTCTCACTCCCTTAGCTGGTGTCATGATGGGTACAAGAACTGGTGATATCGATCCTTCAATCATGACTTATTTGATGTCATGCACTGGAAAGAGCGCTGAAGAGATTTATCAAATCTATAACCACGAATCTGGTATGAGAGGTGTCTCCGGTATCTCTGATGATACGAGAGATGTTGAAGATGCCGCTGCTGAAGGAAATGGAAGAGCTATTTTAGCTATTGAGCTTTATTGCCAAAAAATCGCTGATTATATCTGCATGTATACCGGTAAACTCGGTCATGTCGATATGTTTGTCTGCGCAGCTGGTGTCTTTGAAAACGGACCTATCTTCAGAGAAGGATCTTTCAAGGCTTGCGAAGAATTAATCGAATGTAAGATCAATCACGAGTTAAATGAAACCACTCGTTTTGGAAAGGAAGCTATCATCTCCACTCCCGATAGCAAAGTGCCCGTCGCTGTCATCCCTACTAATGAAGAATTGATGATCGCTCTTGATACACAAAGATTGCTCAACCTTTGAACTGACTCTTCTTTAATCTTTAATATTAGGTAGGAGGCATTATGAACAAAAAACTGTTACTGACAGCACTTTGTATGCTCCTTCCTCTTACTTCCTGCACAAATGATGGTATGATTGACATTCAAGATAAGATTCTGACCTATAAATCGGAATATGTTGACGCTCCGATCGTCTTACAGACACTTGATGAACTGAATAATATCGTCAGACATGATGATGTGATTCTTTATGTTTATTCAAGTTCTTGTTCCTCTTGTTCTTTGTTAGAAGATGAGATTTTAGAATACATCGCTGAGACCCATATCATCATTTACCAGGTCGACATTAATCTTTACACAGAAGCTTATCAGAGCGTTGATAATTCAACAGGCAGTTACGCCTATTTATATCCGCAAATCAAAGGAACTCCTACTCTTCTTTTTTATCGTGGCGGACAACTGAAAAATGCCGTTGTCAATGGTATCTCAGTAGGTTCTTTTAAGTCGACTGTTGAAAAATATATTGTCGACTATAATTACTACTCTTTAAACACCTATAAAAAGAGTGGAAGTCGTTATTATCTTTATCAACAAGATGAAGATGAAAGCGATGATTATTTCTCCACTTCTGTTTTAGATGAATTCCTTTCGGAAAATGAAGAAGCTACGATCCTCTTCACATGGAGGAGCTGCTCTGATTGTAGTGAATATAAAAGCTATGTTTTAGAACCTTATTTGTATGAGACTGGTAAGAAGATCTACTACTTTGAGACTGATAACTTCGCTTTGGCAAGACGCTCTGACGATGAAGCTATAGCTACACTCGGTTCAACTTACTGGTCAAATCTCACCTCTAAGTTTCATTTAGATTATGGATCAGTAGATAGCTATGGAAATTTCTGTGGTGTAGTTCCTAGTATCATCTCTTACAACAAGGACGGATATGAATTATCTATCTTCAGAAACGATAGCGGCTATCTGAGAGATGAAGAAGGAAAGCTATACTATGAAACTTCCTTTTATGATGAAGTCAAAGCTTTAAGATCTAATACCACAGTTGAAGAAGGTGATAGCACCTCTTCTTCCTATCAAAAAGCGATATCAGAACTGAGGGAAAAAGCTTTCGACCTCGAAAAAGAGCTCTGCACCACATTTCTTGAAGAACACTTATGAGTAAACTGAAATATCTTTCTTTATTTTTGATCCTACCTTTCCTTCAATCTTGTTCGAATAGTGAGATCGTAAAAGTTCCTCTTTTTGATTGCTCATTCGTCGTTAATGAGATTGAAGGACAAGAAAGATATTATGCCTTAAATCTTGAGACTGATGACATTGAAGAGTTGATAGAAAAGAAAGCCGACTTCCTTCTTTATGTGTTCGTTCCCGGATGTGGAACTTGTGAGACTTTTCCAATCACCTTAAATGGATATCTAAAAGAGAACCAAGTTGTGATCAACTATTGCCTTTTAGGTGCTTATTCAAGGGTTGATGCCTCTCTACCTTCTCTTGATGGTTCTTCCTTTGTATTCTTTAATGATGGTAAAGTGAGTGAGGTTTTAGATCTAAATGATTACGCTTTAGACTCTGAAGGCTTCGCTTCGATGATGGATGAATACACCTATCAAACCGGTGTTGAAATAATCAATCCTGTTTATATCGAAAGCTATTTTTCAAACTATTACGCCAACTTTGTTTTTGAAGATTTACTAGCTGAGCAACCTGAGACTGGCTATTTTTATCAGAATGATATAGAAGAGATTAAAAAAGACAGCACTCTTCTTTTAGTTGATGAAGATGCTGTCTCTGATTTTACCCAATTAACTACTGCTTTAAATGACTCTACTTTCGACAAGATTGCCTTTATTTCCGATGATTTAAAAGAGGATGAAGAAGCTCTTAAATCCTATCTTGGTATCGAAGAAATAGGAACTTATACTTTAATTTCTTACTTAAACGGAGAAGCTATCTCGATCACTTCCGATTCTTCCTTAAGCTTTATTCTCCAGGATGATTTTATCTAACGCATTTAGAAGCTTAGGAAGTTCATCTAAAGAAGTAAGTCGACAACCAGCAGCATAATCATGTCCGCCTCCGTTAAAGATGCGGGCTATTTTTTCAATGACGATAGAAGAAGAACGGATGGAGACTCGATAATCGTTCTTATCAGGATCAAAGGTGATAGAAGCGATGACTTTAGCTTCTTTTAAATCACGGAGGATATTGATATGAAGATTACCTTCCATCGTAGTCATGTTCAAGTTCTTCAAATCATCTTTATCGATGACATAATAAGCAGTTCCTGCATCAGTGACTTTGTAATTGTTAAGACAGTACTTTAAGATGTTGATCTTTCTTTCATCAGTAGCATACATGCGGTTATAGATTTCAGTTTTATCAACCCCACAATCAAGAAGAGCACCCGCTAATCTTAAAGTTGCACCATCAGTATCTTGATATAAGAAACGACCGGTATCTCCGACGATTCCGATATAGAAATATGAAGCAGCCGCTAAAGAAAGCCTATATCTTCTTGATCTAGATAAAGCGAATAAAGCTAAAATCTCAGCCGCAGCTGGTCTAGTAGGAAAGACCGCTTGAACATTTCCGAAATCCTTTTCAATCTCAGGTTTATTATGATGGTCGATCTTGACTACTAACTTAGCTTGAGAGAGATGATTATTGCTGACTCTCAAAGAATCGGCCACATCCACAGTGATAGCAATATGCTCTTTATGATAATCTCCCTCAGTCAGTTCATCAGGTTTTGGAAAGAGAATCGGTATCAAATTAGGATCAACATCACCGACACAATAAACTTCTTTATTAGGGAAGTTATCTTTAATCCAAGTGGCTAAACCATATTGAGAACCTAATGCATCAAAATCAGGAGAATTATGACGATAGATGATGAAACGGTTGTTCTCTTTGATGATCCTCAAAATTTCCTTAAAAACATTACGCATTCTTCTAATTTCATCATCGTTGATCATATTTTTGTTCCCTCTCAATAATTTTTCTATTTTATCAAAAGTATAAAAGCAAAACCATTATTGAATGAAGATTATAAAATTGAGTTTTCTTTTCAAAACACATAATTTCTTTACTTTATCGGCAAAAATTTACTTGAAGGAAAAGGGTGAATGGTGTATCTTATTCACTGCTGGCCCTATAGCTCAGCTGGATAGAGC
Source organism: uncultured Clostridiaceae bacterium (assembly GCA_964427595.1). Lineage (GTDB taxonomy): Bacteria > Bacillota_I > Bacilli_A > RFN20 > CAG-288 > Enterosoma. The sequence continues at coordinate 17,722 of CAYRUQ010000009.1, forward strand.
ATCTGCCTTCTAAGCAGAGGGCCGAAGGTTCGAATCCTTCTAGGGTCATGTAGGAAAATAAAATAGGGATTGTCAGTAAACCGCAAGGTTAGTGATAATCCCTTTTTTATTGTAAATTAACTAAGTAAAACGAGATATCATCTCGCCTCTATTTAATCAGTCAGTCTCTGTTTAGCTAAGTCAAGTAAAGTGATAACACCTAATAGCTTCTCAGTCTTTTTACCATGTTCAGTGACTAAGAGAAGCCCGACATTCTTATCATGAACTTTCTTCTTGCTGATCATCTCAAAAGCCGAGAGGATATTCATCCTTCTATCGACGAATAAGAATATCTCATTGGAGTGATTATCAAGATCAACCACTTCTCTTAAATCAGAAATCGTATGATCAGAAGTGATTTCAAAACCTTTATACAAAGAAGCATAATCAAATAAAGTCGAACGAGAGAAGATACCTTTGACATATCCATCGCTGTCTAAAACCGGAATATGAGAAAGAGAATCTCTATTCATGATCTCCAGCACCTTTAAAACTTCGTCAGAGTAAGTGCAGGTAGAAACATTCTTCGTGCAGACATCATAAGTAGTAGCCGGGTTGATGATAGCTTTTGAAAGAAGACGGAATTTCTCAATAAACACAGCTGTCGGCACACAGATATCACTCTCATGAGAGAGGATATTTCTGACATCAGAAGCCGTTCTTAAAAAGTCATAGTTATCTCTTAAAGCGATGACCGGATTTAAACGATTGTAATAAATCTGATTTAAGGCACGAGAAAAAGAAACATAATCATCTTTGAGTTTAGCTTGAGCGATAATAGTCTTCTCAAGCTTTTTAAACTCAGTTAGAAACTCATCACAGATGATCTTCTCTTCTCTATTCATCTTTGATATCTTTACTATATTTGGCGTAAGAGATGATGGCGTCAACAGTCTCTTTTAGATAGTCACCTTCTAATTCTTCTACCCTTCCTTCATCAACATGTTTAGCGATATTTTGATCAAGAGGAATCTCTTCAAAAATCGGGATGCCATGTTTCTTAGCAAGGTCTGAATGAACACTACCAAACAAATCGATTCTCTTCCCACAATCAGGACATTTAATATAAGCCATATTCTCGACAAGAGAAACGAGTGGTACTGACAATAATTCAGCCATTTGTGCAGATTTTTCCACAACCATCGAGACGAGATTTTGAGGAGAAGCTACCACAACAGCATCAGCGATTTTAATCTGTTGAAAGATTGTTAAGGAGACATCTGAAGTACCGGGAGCCATATCGATGATCAAGAAATCAACATCCCAGATGACTTCGGTATAAAACTGCTGACAGAGAGTGGAAATCATCGGCCCTCTCCAAACGATAGGATCATCAGGATGAGCTAACAACAGATTAGAGGACATGATCTCAATACCGGTTTTAGATTTGATTGGATAAAAATAAGTTCCATCTCCCATGACCGGGCCTTTGACATTGAAAGCAAAAGGGATTGAAGGGCCGGTTATATCAGCATCTAAAATACCGACTTTATAACCTCTTCTTTGAAGAGAGACAGCTAGATAAGAAGAGGTGAATGATTTACCAACACCTCCTTTTCCAGAGATGACGGCGATCGCTTGTCCGATTCGGCTTTTCGAATTAGGAGAGATCTTAGGAATCAAAGGAGCGTCTTTTGTGTTTTTCATATCACTCATATTCAGTACTTCCTATGTAAATTTTCTTCAGCGTGTTTAGAACCAGCTTCAGAGTCAAACATCTCATCATATATCTTCATGACTGATTGATTTAAAGCTGAGACATGTTTGCTTTGACCTGAAGCGATTGCGTTTAAACCATTTATTCTCATCGTTCTGATTTGATTGGGATTAAGTCCTTCTGATGGAAGATGCATCGGTTGACCAGCTCCCATGATACAACCACCAGGGCAAGCCATCACTTCGATAAAATCATACTTACATTCATGATTTCTTACTTGTTCAGTCAGCTTTCTTATACCGAGCATACCAGAATAACAAACCTTGATATCTCTTCCAGCTACCCTCACATCAGCTTCCATGATATCAGGAGCTAAATCGCTCTGTTTAAACTCAATCGGACCATCATACACCTGATGACTATCAAAATAGATAGCACAGCGAAGAAGTGATTCTAAAACACCACCTGAACGCCCAAAGACAGTGCCAGATGATGTTGACTCACCAAGAGGATCATCAAACTTACTATCTTCAAGTGAATTAAAATCGATACCTTTCTCCTGAATGAGTGCACCTAAATCCTTAGTAGTCCAACAAAAATCGACATCAAAGATATAGTTGGTCTTGTTATAAGGAAGAGCGTTCTCGTTCTTTTTTAAGATACAAGGAACGACAGCTACAACGATGATGTTATTAGGATTGACACCGATCTTATTAGCAAAATAAGTCTTAGCGACAGACCCTAAACAACCGATCGGTGACTTAGTAGTTGAGACATGAGGAAAGAGATCTTTATAAGTTCTTTCAACTGTTGCTAACCAACCGATACAACAGGAGCTGAATTGAGGTAAAGGGCCTTCTCCTTTAAGCCTCTTTAAAAACTCCATCGATTCTTCCCATATCGTGATATCAGCGCCAAAATCGGTATCGAAGACATATTTAAAACCGATCTCACGAAGAGCTTTGACCATCTTACCAGTCACCGCAGTTCCTGGCACCATGCCAAACATCTCACCGAGAGCGACTCTCACCGAAGGAGCTGTTTGAACGATGACCACCTTCTCAGGATCATTTAAATATTCTTCAACTAATCCGACTTCAATTTTCTTGGTCGGTTTATTCTGGATGTTTTCCACTTTAGCTGCCTCTTTTTAACTTAGCTACTTCACTGCTCAACATGTATTACTTCCTGGTCGATAAGATCGAGCGTCTTGATTCCTAAGTCAAAATAAAGACGTTCAAGCCTACTAGCCCCTAACTTCGTCCCACCGAAATATCTGACGATGAAGATAGCGATGTTCTTCACCTCTCTCTTTTCCATGACAGATACTAACTTCTTCATCGAAGAGATAGGTTCTTGATTCTCACTTGATTCGACAGTGTAGACATTCTCACTCATCTCATAACGACATGCTTTGAGAATATGACGTGCCTTTTTATGTTCTTTCTTCAGTTCTTCACTGACTTTCTTGATCTCATCTCTAGAAGAAACATGATAAGCATAGCAATAAAACTTAGAGCGTTTTTCCTCAAAGAAGAACTTTAGATGAGGGTTATCCATTTTTTATTGAAGACCATTTAAATCTAGATTAGCAAAGGGGCTAGTATTGTTAAGAAGTGACTCCAACTGAGTTGAGCTACTCAAATAACTATACAAAGTAGTTGGCAAGTATCCATCTGTTTCTTTAACAGGAATAATTTTGGATAATGTTTCAAAGAGAGATAAGACTAAAAGGCTATTACCTGTAGTTTTATATTCATCCTCATTTAAGAAGGAGTTGATAATGCTATCTTTTTCGATAGTTACAGAAAAGCTTTCAAAAATCTCAGTTAATTGTTCAGCAGTTAGGTAGTAAGTTTCATCTAAATTCAAATCACTTAATGCTTCAATCAGCTCGATGAGCCCATCAATAGCTTTGCCTTCAATCGGGTTGACTAAGAAATAATCATCCTCAAAGAAATCAGGGTAAGTTAAACTGCCACTAAAACTACTAACTAAAGACACGAGTTGACTAGTCAAACTCTCTAACATCTTATTGATGACACCAGCTGAGAGCTCACTAGAGATATCAGAACGATAAAGACCATCAGTCTCATCATAATCGAAGACGACATAGGTTAAATCATAGAAACTCACAGAGCTTGTTTCTTCCTCTTGAGTGAAATATGTGTTGAAGACTTCGAGTAATTCATTGAAGAACTTATCGAATATTACTAACTCGTCATAACCTTTTCCGTAAGCGAGACCATTTTCGCCGAATTCAACATCAAACTCACCATCAGAGTTGAGAAGTTTTTGATTAGAGTAAATCAAGGCTTCAAAACGATATCCATCGCTATCCTCTAAATAAGGAGCAGGATCTCTCATCTCATAAGGCATGAATAAGTCAGAAAGTTGATATTCACTACCGACTAATGTCTCAATGGAGTTGTTGATGAAGTTATAGGAGATTAAGGAGCGGGAATCAGCGAATAACTGCATCTTACCGAAATATGCCAAGATAGTAGCAGGGATTGAATATTCAGTATCACCACCGATGACGACATCATCAAAACCAGCATCATCATCAGTAGTGAACATCTGACGAACAAGATCAAAGATAGAACAAGCATAATTGATCTCTATATCCCAGAAGGCTTTTTCACCAGCAGTGGTGCCGATATTGACATAGAAATCAAGATAGTGGGTGACTTCATCAGTGCTAGGATCAGCTAAGATTTCCGTTAAGTCATAATCGACGAAACCTGCAGAGATCAAGGCGGAAGGTAAACGGTGGAGGATATCACTCTGATTTGCAATATGTAAAGCAGCTTCAAGCTTATCAATAATCTCAGCAGAGGTAGTGACCACATTCAAATTAGCCACATCGAAACCTTGCAAATAGGTGATGAAGTCAGCAAAATAAGAGGCTTCATCTTCCCAAGAAGACACTTCGCTTAAGATAGCTAATAGGACGCTTTCTTGCTCAGAATCAGTATCTTGAAGTGTGACATGCTCGACAAGTCCATTATCGATGATGGCTACATAAACAAGACGAGCGATCGGAGAGAGAGTTTCTCCATCAGCGACAGTCGTGAGAAGTTTAGATTGACCGAATCTGACGATCAAACTAGTCAAAGTCTCTAAATCTTCTTCCAAATCAAAGATTGAACTGAAGATTTGTTCAAGTCGGTCGTTAATAGAAAGATCATATAAATCAGATAAAAGCTGAAGTTCAAATTTGATTTCATCAGCACTCATAGAACTTAAGAGTGTGAAATCGATAGATTCAATCACATCTTGATAGACGCTACCGAGTTCAATCGTATTGATGGAGTTAGAGGCAAGTTGAGCGAAGAGACCTTTAAGAAGGCTAGATTCAAAGACAGTTGACTCACAAAGAGCGTTGATCAAATCAGTCGGTAACTTACCATCTGAGAGAGCATCAAGACCACCATTCTTTTGAAGGATAGAAAGAAGTTCACAGAAATAGGCGATCTCACCAGTCTCAGAGATTTGGACGCTGACATAGATGTCATTTCCATCGCCATCTTGAACGACGATTGTTGAAGAAGTAGTTCCACCAATAAAGCTACTGGAGACAAAGTATTGATAAAGGCTTGAAGAAGAAAGACCTAAATCTTCAAAGAAACCTTGATAATCGAGAAGTGAGTAAATGAGATAACCGAAATTAGTGTTTCCAACAGTCGTGAAATTCGCACTCGCTAAGATGGTGATGATTGCATTTAATCTCTCAGGATCAAGAGAGTCAAAATCAAGGTCTTCCAAATCGAGTCCACGAAGTAAATCAAGGATCTTAGCGATATCATCAGCGTCCTCTTTCCAAAGAGAAGTTCTCATCTCTTGGAAGGAGACAGGGATACCTAAATCATTGAGATATTCATTTAAAGAATCATTAATGATTTGAAGGATACAAGGAGAGAGGATCTCACTATCAAGACCGTCAGAAATCAAATCAGCGATAGCTTGGGAAGAAGTGAGTTTATCCAAATCGAAAGAACCATTAAGTAAGAAATCAGCGTTGATGATCGCATCATCTAATACCTGACATATCTTATCGATCTCTTTACCATCAAAACCATTACCCCAATCGATGCTGGAGATAGTGCTTAAAGAAGGTGCATATAAACCTAAATCAGCGATAGCATCAACTTCAAAAAGATTAGAAAGTAGAGTGTAGATATTAGCGTTAGTTATCGCATTCTTGGTAGTAGCAGTCGCTTTAGGAGTATTGAAGAAATCAGAGTTAGCGACGATGTTAAGAAGACTTCTGATAGTGTTGGTATTGACCTTTTCTAATTGTTGAGCGATCGTGAGGCTGCTATCAGAGAAAGCGTCAGTCATCGTCTTGATAGAAGGTAAAAGAAGGATGACTGATTTGAAATTATCTAAAAAGTCGGAAGAATCATAATTGAAATCATAAGGAGTGAGTCCGAAGAGATAAGTCTCAATATCGAGATCAGTGTTGTTATGTAAGAAAGTCTTGATAGTCGGAGCATATAAAGTCATGAAGATCTGAGACTCCTCTAAGATATCGATGATTTCATAAAGCTGCAAAGCGACTTTCTCATCTCCCCAATCAAGATCATCAAACGAGAAGTCTTCACCGACTAAAATAGAGTTCTCAGAGAAGATGTTGTCACAAGCATCAAAGTAAACGACGATCTCCTCTCTTAAATCAGAGATAGAGAAGCCAGCTAAGGTAGTCTCTAAATCGATACCAGCGATGTATTTTTGAATAGAGGGGATATTTTCAAGTCCGACGATCATAGCTTGAGTCAAATCAAACGGTTCTAAAAGCTCCATGTTCAGGATACCCTCGGATTCTTCATCCGTAGTATCACCGACGAGACAAACTTCTAATTCATCACGTTTTTCTTTGTTTTCTAAGACATCAAAGATAAGCTCGGTGAAATCAGTATCGACGATATCAGCATTGATATCTAACTCAGCTAAACGAGCGATTTTTAATACACCTTCGACAAGTAACTGTAAATCATGAGACCAGTCGATATTTTCATAAGCGGAAGCTTCAGTAGGCATGACGCTGATACCTTGGCTAGTGAGACTAGAAGCGATACCCGCCATCAAAACAGGCATGTTCTTCTGAACGACTTCTAATTCACCAAGTTTAGCGACCGCCTCTCCATAAGTAGAGATCATCTCATCAGTCATGCTGGAAGTTAAGATTTCAAAGTTATCAAAACTGAGTGATGAACCATCAGAGCTGAAGAAAGTAGAAACGACACCAGTTGAATAAATCTCTTTATAGAAGGAATTAATGATAGTTAGTTCACTCGACCAATCGATGTTAGTGAAATCTAAATCATTGAGGACTTGTTCTCCGGAGAAGATACTAGTTAAAGCAGCATCGATAATCGGAGGTATCAAAGCGATGACCATCGGATTAGCGATGATAGCTGATAAAACACTATCAACAGTTTCTGAACTTAAAAGAATCGGGTAATTGATGGTGATAGAGTTAACACCATCTTCAAAAGAGATAGCACCGCTAGAGATAGCAGGTGCGGCGATATCTAAAGTAGAGGAGATGAGACCATTTAAGGATACGCTCTGTCCATTGATAGTGACCGAAGAAGCGGTATCCATAATCAAGCTATCAAGTCCACCAAGACCAGTGATTTTCATGATAGCACTATTCTCAATCTCATCTAGATAGCTGTCATAGTTAGAATATATAGAGCTAGGAAGAAGTGAGGAGAAAGATTTTAAAGTATCTCTGTTATCGATGACGATACGAGCCAAAGAGGTGAAAGGTGAAATCAAAATGACAGTCAAACAAAACTCACCACAAGCCCCAAGAAGACCAGCGATCCAAGGATGACGACGGAGTTTCTTCTTCTGGTTTTCTTCACTTAAGACAGTTCCGTCAGAATCGACGATGCCACCGATAAGCTCACTCTTAGTCTTAGAAGAACGTCTCTCTTTAGCTTCAGCTCGAGATTCAACAGGTAAAAACCAACGGAAGATACCGTTGTAGATGATGGCGGTGAAAAGCCAGATGAATAGTTGAATAACTAAGACTTCGACAAAGAAAAGAACATAAGCGAGAAGAGAGGTAGCTAAAGCGATAGCCGTTTGATAAACACTGATACCATTCATCGGAGAGATCAAACCGGTAGCATTGATGATGTCAGCTAAAGTCTGTTGAATGGAAGTAAGAGCGATCGTATGAGTGGTTTCATTGATCATAATTTCAAAGGAATAACCGAAATTACTTAAATCGATATTTCCGATAGCGTTAGCGAAAGTCGGAGTCAAGAAAAGAAACACGATGATTAAAGCGACTTCAATAAGCGTTTTAACAGTAGTTTTATAGATGCCTTTGATCAAACCAGCTATCAAAGCTAGCAAGGAAAGACCAATCATGACGACAAGAATCACTATAAGTATTGTGCTGACCATAGGGGTTCCCTCTCTTAATTATTGCTTTATATTTTATTATTTTAATGCTTTAATAAAAAGACTTTTATTAAAGGAGACTGTCGATGGAAATTTACGAACATAACGACCGACAACAAAAAGATCAAAGACCGGATCCTTACGCAAGAACCAAGGAATCAATTTTTGCTTATCGAAGATTTAACGAAACACTACCTCTTTGGGAGAAGATTCTCTTTTTTATCATCGGCTTCATCGGACTACAACTAGTCGCTATCGCTTGGGAAGCGATATTACAAAAAACATCAGCGGTTAACGATACCGTTTACTATGTTGGATTAGTCAATTTCCTCTCGTATTTAGTTATCGTTATAGCTTTAGTCCTTTTACTTCTTTTTGACAAGAAGAAAACACTCATCACTTTCTTTAAATCCTTTAAGGATGTTAGTGTACTAAAAATCGGAGCTCTTGGCTATTGTGGACTTTTAATGGTAAATGCCATATTCAATTTGCTTTACATGGCTATCCCCTACTATGGTGTCAACACCAATCAAAGCACATTAGAGCTTATCGCCAGTTCCTATCCAGTCATAATCATCTTCATGACTGTCATCTTCGCTCCCTTTGTGGAAGAATTCACATATAGAGTTGGACTTGGTGATACTTTAGGTCATAAAAAGCCGATTTTAGGAATCATACTATCAGCTCTTATCTTCGGTCTCATCCATTTTGATTTCACAGCTATCTCTGATGTGATAACTGCCACAAGTGAATCTACTTATGAAACTGCGCTCATCTATCTTTATAATGAGTTGTTAAATTTACCGATTTATATCTCTTCTGGTGCCGTTTTGTGCCTTACATATTTTTATTCAGGTAAATTATCTAGTTCTTTTACCGCCCACTTCTTAAACAATGGTATCTCGGTATTTGTGATGTTATTAGTGTATTAAAATCATGGAACAACAAGTAGAAAACAAAAGGAAATTTGGTCTTAACGCTTTAGTTTTGAAGATCATCGGCATCTTCTTGATGTCTCTAGATCACATCGCTTTGCTCTTCTATTCTAGTGACACAGTCATTTATGAAGTCTTCCGTTCAATCGGAAAGATCTCTTTCCCAATATTCGCTTTCCTAGCTGTCGAAGGTGTTTACCATACCCGTTCGATTAAGAATTATCTTTTAAGACTAGGTGTTTTAGCTGTTTTGATGGATGTCTTCGGATACATCATCGGAGCGATAACAAATATCTCAGTTGCTTCTAATCCTCTGATTGGGAATGTATTCACGGATCTTTTCTTAGGTGTATTACTCGTTTATTTACTTAAAAGAAAAGATAAGTTTTCTTTCTTAGCTATCCTACCAGCAACACTAGCTGTTTTAAGTGATGTCACTATAAGTGATACTTTTGGGACTCTGATTAAAGCTGATTGGGGAACTTTCTCAATCGTTCTTTTCCTCTTTTATTTCTTAGCTCGCTTCTGTATCGATACCTATATCAAGAACAAATACATGGATGAAAATCTTTCAGCTGAACTACTTGAGCAAAATAAATTTAAGTACTACAAAATAGCCTCAGCTATCGCTTTGGTAATCGTCGAACTTCTATTCAATCTTCTCTGGCACATCGATTACACATCAATTTTTTTACCAAATGAATTCATCCCGATAGGAACTTATTCAACCTTAGCTTTCATCTTCATCCTTCTGTATAACGGAGAAAGAGGATTCTCAAGTAAAAACCTTCAATATTGCTTTTACCTTTACTACCCGCTTCACCTAGTGATACTTGGAATCATCTCTCTTTATTTTGGAACTCTCGCTTATTATCTATGAGCGTTTTAATTGCAGAGTGAGAACTGCTAATTTAAAGTATTGGTGGAGGATTTAAAAGATGATTAAGTATTTAGAAAACCTAGAGGAATTCAACTCTTTAATCGCTAATGGTAATATTGTCATCGACTTTTTCGCTACCTGGTGTGGCCCTTGCAGAGTCATGGGGAGAATCTTAGAAGAGATTGAACATGACTACCCCAATATCACTTTCTTAAAAGTAGATACCGACAAGTTCCAAGAATTAGCTATTGAATATGATATTTTCCAAATCCCTACTGTAATCGCAATTAAAGATGGCGCAAAGATTAATTTCAAAAACTCTCTCGGTCAAGAAAGTGAAACCTTAATCGGTGCTCAATCCCCTGAGAACTTTGCAGATTATTTAAACAATACTTTCTGATTTCTAAACTAAACAGTATTATGAAAACAGCTCTGGGAAGTTGACCCAGAGCTGTTTTTATTCTTTAATAAACTTGAAACCGAAGAAATCGAAATGCCCTTTTCCATTAAAGCGGAAGTAAAGGCTACTTACTTTATTAGGCGAAGTGAAAACAGGAGACTCAAATTCAGTTTTTTTCTTTGCTTTATCAATCTTTATCTTAGTTAACAATTTATTGTCATCTAGATAAACACATACTTCACCAACCGCATTTCCTTTGACTGATACTGAAAGCTTATTCGCTTCTTTCAAATCAAAGTATTTGAATCCAGCTATCGCATAAGAAGAGAAGTTTCTGATGAACTGATCCTCACCGGATTCTCTATCTTTTCCGTTTTGAGTGAAATATGGATAATACTTTCTTCTCTTCTTGAAGGCTCTATAGAAATAGACACCTCTAGTCGAGTAAAGCTGACAAGCGATATAAGACGGATAATAACCTTCATCGACTAATGGTTTCAAATTAAGGCCTTGAGAAGTCATCTCTGCCTGTTTGAAATGATGATCTTTATACTCAATCTTTTCAGCACAAGCTTGTCTAGCGAAGGAATTTCCGTTTGTCTGTCTATGATGGAAAATATAGTAATCACCATTCAAATAAAGAAGAGAACCATGATTATTTCCAATGAAATTAGTCGGTTTATCTGAGATACCGATATCTCCGTTTGAAATTAAGACACCTCCGAATTTAAAGTCCCTATCCGGATACTCACTAGTCGCATAACAAAGTTCGTGTCCTTTGTAGGAAGAATAGATGTAATAGTAAATTCCATCATATTTTCTGATAGAAGAAGCTTCGAAAAATTCATGTCCTTCAAAATCAGTCCCTTTAGAATTATGAATCGTTTTGGCAATGAACTTGATATCAGAATCAATCGTGCACATATCATCTTTTAATCGCATGACCATCGCACCTTCAGTGGCAGGTTTTCTTCCATGAAGTCCAAAGGAGCCTTTAGTTCCAAAACCTGAATAAAGATAGACTTTGCCATCGTCATCAACTAAAACACCAGGATCAAATTGAAGAGGTTCTTTCTTATCGCCAAGTAAAGTACCATCATCATATTTAACATGAGATAAGAATTGGAAAGGTCCTTTAGGAGAGGAGGAAGTAGCAACACCGATATAACCATTGAATCCTAATGTGTAATAAAGATAGTAATTTTCATCAGTACCACGGACACAATCAGGAGCGAAAAAGACATTCAATAATCCTTTTTTGTATTTAGGATCTTGTTCTTTTTTATAAATGATTCCTTCATAAGTCCAAGAAGTGAGATCATCAGCAGGAGCTGAATAGGTCACATAATCATTAAGGCAGAATGAAAGTCCACCAAACCTATCATGAGAACCATAAACATAGACTCTACCATCAAAAAGTCTTGGTTCACCATCAGGTACATACTCATACGATGGTAAATAAGGGTTACATCCTTGTTTCATGCGATTAAACCTCCAAACCAATTTCATTATTTACAATAAAAACAGTACTCATCTAAATAATGAAATTCAACTTTTCTTCATAAATAATTCATTTTGAAGAGAAGCTTTTTCTTCGATTATTCTAGCATAAAAATACTAACTTCTTTATAAAGAAGTTATGAAACATCGACAAGAAAATTATTTAGTTGAAACTTTAAATCCTTACAAGTTCACAGATAGTCTCAACACTGCAGGTGTTAGGAAACATATCTACAGGGATGACTTTTTCAACTTTGTACTTTTCTTTAAAAAGATTAAGATCCCTTGCTAGAGACACCGGATCACAAGAGATATAAATCACTCTTCTCGGTTTGATTCTAAAGACAGCTTTGATGAAATCGACTGTCGTTCCTTTTCTAGGTGGATCAAGAACGATCACATCAAACTTCTCATCCGTCTTAAGCAGAAACTCTGTAGCATCTCCAGAGATGATTTTAACATTATCAAGTTTGTTAATCTTGATATTTCTATTAGCGTCTTTGACCGCTTCTTTTTCAATCTCAACACCGAGTACTCTTTTTACATTCTCGGCACAAGAGATACCGATTGTTCCTGTTCCACAATAAGCATCAAGAAGAACATCATCTTTTCTTAAATCAGCGTTTTTAATAGCTAATCCATAAAGGTTTTCTATCTGATAAGGATTAGTCTGGAAAAAGCTTTTTGGAGAGATTAAAAAATCATGATTGAAGATCTTATCCTTGATATGGGTATATCCATAAACACTTAAAGTTTTCTCACCCAAGATGACATTAGTGTCTCTCTTATTGATGTTTAAAGAGACACCTTTTATCTTCGGATTGATTTTGACTAATTCACGGGCAAAAGAAGAGAGGCCTTTTAAGTCAGAAGTAGTGCTGACTAATGTGACCAATGCTTCATCATAGTGAAGAGAAGTCTTGATCAAAACATGTCTGATCTCACCTTCGAATGTATCTTCATCATAAGGTTTATATCGATACTTCTTAAGAAGGTTTTTAACTTGTGAAGAAATCAAAGAAGAAAGCTTTGATTCCATCAGACAAGAAGAGATAGGAATCAGTTCATGAGTGGAATTCTTATAAAATCCCATCTCTAGCTTTCCGTTTATCTTCTTGACTGGTTTTTGAACTTTGTTTCTGAAGTTAGTCGTTTTAATAGATGGGATAGTCTCATCAACTTTGACATCAAGCTTTGCAAATTTATGAAGAAGATTGACTACCTTCTTTCTTTTATATCGAAGCTGTTCATCATAAGAGAGATGTAGAAGCTGACAACCTCCACAGCTAGGATAGTAAGGACAGATAGGTTTAACTCTATAAGGAGAATCATTCTTTCTTTCGATGACTTTGACTTCTTTGAGTTTCCCATACTTGTATTCAGTCTCTACTAAAGCTTCTTCGTTTGGCAAAAGAGAAGGGACGAATATCGTCCCCTCCTCAGTTCTACATAATCCTCTGCCAAAATCATCTAGGTCGGTAGCTTTAACTAGAAATTGTCGTTTACTCATCGATTAATACCTTTTTGATATCGACATCCTGATCTAACTTTTCCGACATCGCTTTGACATCATCAAGAAGTAAGAGTACCATCTGTTTATCCTTAGGATGAATCTTAAAATAATTGCTCATATATTCTAAAAAGAGATCCCCGATTCTGATGAAGGTTCGATAAGCCATCGCTAAGGAAAGATCTCGACAGAAATTATCATTCGAATAGAAAAAAGCGGAAGAAGAATGGGCGATTTCACTAGCACCTTCATAAATCTTGCTATATTCAAGAAGACCAGCTAATCTCTCGATGCCATCACGGAAGTTGAGTTTGATAAGCTGGTTAGAACTATCGTATTCAGGATAATCATAAAGCCATCCATACTCGATAAACTTTTTCATATCCTTACTCTTCAAACCATGAGCGGACATCTCGCCTTTTAATTTGGCAAAGATGATATCCAATTCATCTTGTGTAAAAGAAGATTGATTTCTATATGCGTTGTTATAAGTGATGTGTTTTATATAGGAATATCTGATCGCATCACCACCTTTGATCAAAAGCTTGATGATACATTCAGATTCATGAAGCGTTCTCCAAGAGACGAAAGCATCAGAGTATAAACCAAGAGGGAACATCCGACAAAAACCAGATGTTTTTCTGAAAATAGAGGCGAAGATATCATTGACTAATGAGAAAGTCGGATTAGTTCTAGCTAGTGGCTTATTTATCATCTGCAAAAATCCACCAGCCGCTGATAAAGTGTTGACTCTTGAATCGTAGAACGGCAAGCTATCATCATTGACGACAGAAAGATCGGTGTTATATGAAATCCAGAAGAGTTCAACGACCTTTTTGGACATTTTGATATCATCAATCGTATCGGTATTCTTGCCTAAAAGTTTATAAAAATGAATCTGACTGACGGCGATTTCAACAATCCAACTGATATGAACAAGTGAGATCTCATCGAGAGTGAGACTAAGTTCAATTCTTTGATCTTTACCAATCAACTTAAAAGCTAAATTCACGATTCTTTTAACTCGTGGTAACTCTTCCTTTCCGATACTTTCAGCGACCTTGTCTTCCATCACCTCAAAAAGGCGAGTCAAGATGGAATTAGGAATATTGTTATTCTCCATATAAACCTGCCTTATAGCCTTCAATTAAAGCCATGCCGATATTATAACCGCCACAGGGGAAAGCTTGATCAAGAACTTCACCAATTATCACAACATCTTTATCTTGTTTAAGAGTCATATCATCGGGATTGATCTGATCTAAAAGAATTCCACCATAAGAGATCTGAGATTGATTAAAAGGATAAAGCTTATCGAAAGTGAATCTTAAAACACCATGTGGTGTTAAGTTATTGAATTCTAAATACTTGATCAAATAATCTGGATAATCAGTTCCATCGTCTAAAGGATTGATCTTTTGATTCTTATAAGTGGTGAAATCAAACTCGAATGAGATATCTTTTACTCCTTCTTTGATAAGTTCATTAACAATTAGAGAATGGTTAAAGACGAGTATTCCACTTATTCCGTCTTTCTTAAATAGAAGTTCACCATCTTCACTTTTAACTCTCTTTCCATCAGCTGATAAAGTTAAAACTCCACGAAGTCTTTTCCCGTCCATGAAAGAAGGTATCTTCTCTTTTACTTTGATAGGGCAAAGACAAGGTGAGAACTTTCTATAAGACACATCAAGCGAATCTAAGAGAGAATAATCCTCTTCTCTGTCATAACTGAAACCACCAGGAGCAAAGATCAGTTTCTGATAAGAGATAGTCTCTTGTTGGCCATCCTTCTCAATTAAAACAGTCTTATCTTTTCTATTCACTTTTAAAGCCTTAGCAAAAAGGAAAGAAACATTATCCTTCAATCTAGAAAGAAGAAAGCTATGGAAAGATTCCGCTCTATTAAAAAACGGATAATAGAGATCTCCTTCTTTATAAAAACTGAAACCATTACTTCTCAAATATTCAAGTAATTCAACAGAAAGCAGATTATTTTTATGATAAACGATTTCTTTAATACTGCCAAAAAGTGGTTCATCAAAAGTCTCTTCATGAAGGAGAGCCTCATTGAAGAAATTACACCGTCCATTTCCAGAGACTAAGATACGCTTACCAACTAAGTTCTTCTTAGAAGGAGTATCCAGTATAAGTATCTTATTTTCTGAACTACTTAACGCAGCATAGATAAGACCAGAGACACCGCCTCCGATGACAAGTCGCTCATAAGACTTTGCCATTTTCAGAATCTTTTTCTTTGATAGGAGTTTTCTCTGCTTGATAACCTAAAGCGATGGTCTCTAATAACTTATAAGGTTTCTTAAGTTCTAAGATTTCTTGAAGTATTTTGCAATTTTCTTTTTCCTCAAAGATATCTCTGACGGAGTGAATCCAACAAGAAGCGATACCTAAATCAGTCGCTTGTAAAAGCATGTTTTCCATAGCAGCACCAGCGTTGAGATCAGAGAGTCTATCAGCACTCTTTTCAAAGACGAAGGCGATAGCTGTGCAATTATAGAAATTCTTCTTACAAGGTACTCTTTCTAAAAGAGAGGAAAGCTTTTCTTGATCAACAAGACCGACGATGAGAAGATTCTGGGTGTTTCTACCAGTGGGAGCTAAAACACCTGCTTCGACAATCTTCTCCATATCTTCTTTGCTGACTTTCTGATCAGTGAAGCTTCTGATAGATTGTCTACATCTTATTGTTTCTCTTAATTCCATATGAAACTCCTCCTGAAGATATTCTAACTTAAAAAGATATTTCTCAATTGAGAAAGAAATAAAAAACTATGGTGCCTCTACTCACCATAGTCTTGTTTAATCATTTTCTTACTTGCTAGGTTTGATCTTCTGCATGACAGCTTCGTATCTAGCTTGGTCGACGGATTTGAGATACTTGAGCAACTTCTTTCTACGAGCGATGATGATGTCCATACCTCTCTTAGAAGAATAGTCATGCTTGTTGTTGGTCATGTGAGTGGTCAGCTTCTTGATCTTAGCTGTGAGAAGCATGATCTGAACTTCACAAGAACCAGTGTCATTATCGCTGAGACGATTCTCAGTGATAACTTTGGTCTTTTCTTCTTTAGTTAACGCCATTGTTTTACCTCTATTGTTATCTTGCCAAAGAGACCAGTTTCAAGGTGATAGAGGAACATGCCTTGAACCAGTCGTTTGGTGCAAAGAGAATTATAAACTCATCTTTTAGAAAAATAAAGACTTTTTACTCTGTTAGAAAACTATATTTTCATCGCCTTGACAATCGTCTTTTCTAAGACATCATCATTCTTCTGATATCCGGAAGCTTTAAAGTCAGAACTATGTTTCTTACCAGTAAAAGTTATCTTTCTAGGAACATGTTTCATCGAAAGATTCTTCTCTAAGACATCGATCATTTTCTTGATATCTTCTAATTTAGCTTCTTTCTTCTTATGAAGAGAGAGTATCTCAACTGAGAAGTCTTCGTTTTCTTTTAGTTTCAAATAAGCTAAAGGTTCATCATGAACTCTCAAAAGATAGTAGAGAACCTTTTCAGAAGAGAAATCTTCATCCTGTTTATCAACACTAGCGACAGATGCTACATCTAACATATCTCTACCAGTGAAACATTTCTTGATCTCAGAACCGTCCCCTGGGTGGAAACCATACTTATCAAAGAAAAGTTCGAAAGTATCATAGTTAGAAAGCATGACTGCAAAGTTTGAATAACTATCAGGATGGTCTTTGTAATACTGGTTTAAGAACTGTTTGACTGCTTCTCTTTGGGTGTGATTATCATTTCCACAACTGTTTTTGCAGACGGGAAGATCAGCTAGTTTCACATATCTGGTAATCTGAGCTTCTCTCGCATTGATCAGAGGTCTGATGAACATGATCTGTGCGTTCTCTAAGAACATCTTCGGTTCAAAGGTGGCGATTCTCGCACCATGTGTCATATTTAGGAACAGAGTCTCGATAGCATCATCCATGTGATGAGCAAAAGCCACTTTCTTAAAACCGAGTTCTTTAGCAGCTTTGTTGACGATCGCTTTTCTCATCCTTGAACAGATAGAACAAGGAAGAAGACCGGTCACTTTATTTCTGTTTTGATCAAGTATTTGATAAACCTCTCTCGCATCATATTCGATAAAAGGAATATCAAGACTTTTCACATAATCAGAGACAGGAGTGAAATCAACCGGCGGAAAACCGAAATCAAGATGGATAGCTACTAATTGGAAATCCTTACCTGGAAACTTTCTATAAGTGGATAAAAGATCAAGCATCGCCACTGAGTCTTTACCACCAGAAAGACCGATGAGAATCTTATCTCCCTTCTCAATCAAACCATATTGATAGTCGGCATTTCTGATAGCAGCTAATAGCTTTTTCCTAAGATGAAATATGTTATCCATAGCGGAAAGAATTATACTATCAAATGAGTTAAAGACACACACAATGATTTCTGGATTTCTGATTTTAGATAAAGAAAAAGATCTTACCTGTCGTAAGATCGATAACATCATCCAACATAGATTCCATACTAAAGTAGGTCATCTTGGAACTCTTGATCCTTTCGCAACAGGTCTTTTGATTGTCGCTTTAGGTGATGCGACCAAGCTTTTACCTCTTCTTAAAGACGACTTTAAAACTTATCAAGCTTCTCTTCTTTTAGGAAGTGAGACTGAAACTCTTGATTCACATGGTGAACTTATAGATAGTGCACCTATCCCTTCTTTAAATGAAGATTTGATACTCAAAGCTTTCGAAACTATCAAAAACAAGAAAACTCAAATACCACCTAAGTACTCAGCAAAACGACTTGATGGAAGAAGAGCATATGACCTAGCAAGAGAAAACCAAGACTTCGAGCTTAAACCTATTGAAATAGAAATAAGACAACTAAAACTTATGAACTTTAATAAAACGACAATCGATTTTGAAGCTGATGTCTCTAAGGGTTGCTATATCAGAGCTTTAGGAAGAGATATCGCTCTCGCTTTAAATACAAAAGGACATCTAACAGAATTAAGAAGAACTAAAGTCGGTGATTTTACTTTAGAGAAATCTGTTCTACTAGATGATGTTACCGAAGAAAACATCATTTCTATTCAAGATATGTTTTCTGATATACCAACTTACGAAGTGATTGATTCTGATATTAAGAAAGCCATAAATGGAACTCCACTTCACACGGATTTTGACACAGATTTTATATTTATATCAGTCAACAATAAGCTAGTAGCGCTTTATAAAAGAGAAAAGGAAATGTATATCTCTTATCGAGGTTTCAGACATGAAGACTGAACTGATATCTTTATTAAATCCACCAATTCTTGCTTCCTATTCTTTGGCTATAGGATTTTTTGATGGTCTTCATAAAGGACACCAGAAACTGATTGAAGAAGTGAAGAAAAAAGAACCTTTCGCTCTTCTTTCTTTTACACCTACTCTTCTTGATTTAAAGGGACAACCTCTTCTTCTTAAAGATGAAGATAAAAATTATTTATTAGAAAAAATGTGTGTCTCATCTCAATTTCTCTTACCATTTGACAGTACTTTAAAAAACACTAGTAAAACCGCCTTTCTTAACTTCTTACTAAAGCTTAATCCTTCAAAGCAGATCATCGGCGAAGACTTCACTTTCGGAAAAGACAGAGAAGGAAATGTTGAGGATTTAAAATCTTTTGCTTTCTCAAACAATATCGAAATAAAAGTAATCCCTTCTCTTTTAACTGAAACAGGAGAGAAGATCTCATCCACACTCATCAGAAAGAAACTAGAAGAAGGAAATATAAAAGAAGCTAACAGCCTTTTAGGATACGAGTATTTTCGTACTGGAGAGGTAGTCCATGGACTTAAAAACGGCTCCAAAATCGGCTTTCCAACAGCAAATTTATCTTTAGAACCTGGTTTAGTCAAATTAAAATCTGGTGTTTATAAAACTAGAACTTTAATCGATGATAAAGAATATGATTCGATGACTAACATCGGAACTCATCCGACGATTGACAAATTGGAAGAAGACATCATTGAGACTCATATTTTTAATTTCAATGGTGATCTCTACTCAAAGAAAATCAAAGTCTTTTTCAATGATAAAATCAGAGATCAACAAAAGTTTGATAGCATTGAAGAACTTAAATCTCAGCTTCAAAAAGATAGAGATTTTATTCTAAAGCAGTGAGAGTTTAGCCCTCTGTTTTGATTCTTTAGAAACTCTATATGAATCCCTGATTTTAGAAACTAGAAGTCTTCTTGTCTTTAAACTTAATGCCTTTGCAAAGCTGAGAACTTTATCTTCTTCATAACAATAAGCGGTAGCTAATAACCAGGCAATCGCTTTTTTAACTTCTAATTCTTCCCTATCTTCAATAAAGGAATAAATCTCATCGTGATCTTCTTTTAAATATCTCATCAGTATGACAAGAGCAAGACGATAACAATATGACCCCTCGTTCTTTAACGAAGTTAAGATCTTAATCTCATCTTGAATATCAAGTTTATAAAAGGAGTTTTCAAGACTATCAGTGATCGCCCAACTTAGAAGGTGAGACTTATTCTTTAAAACAAAAGAGACTTGCTCTTCTAATGAAAAACATCTCTTAAGTCCGATAAAGAAAAATAAAAAGATATATTCGAAATATTCGTTTAAAAGCAAAAGAGAGATATCGATATCAGAAAATTCCTTACCAAGCTTTCTTAATTCTTTAATAGGAACTCCAAGACTCTTTAGATCATTCTCATAAAGAGACTGATTAAAAGAAGCTCTCTTTGGACAAGAGAGCTCTTGAAGTTTAGTGTTTAATAATGAGATATCCTTGCTCATTTCTTCTCTTTATCTAGTGAGTTAAGAGTGACAGGTTTAGAGTTGACAGCTTTATCAATCAAAGACTCCATTTTAAGAGAATATTCATAAAGTGTGTCTTTTTCAAACTTCAATTCAGGAGTCTTATAGATGTCTAACTTAGAAGAGAGACGAGAGCGGATAAGACCGGCTTTTGAATTGAGGAAGGCAATTAATTCATCAGTCTTACTCTGATCAACATGGGAGACATAAATCTTCGCCCATGAATAATCAGGAGAGAGTTTCACTTCGTGAATAGAAGCGAGTGAACAGATCTCATTTTTAAGTCCATAGATGATGATCTCAGAGACATTTCTCAAGATCAATTCTTGGATTCTACCTCTTTTATCAGCCACGCTTCACCTCCATACCAAAGGTCTCTAAAACATCACCGACCACAAGGTTGAATTTATCATCGATCGTGACACCACATTCAAAACCGCTGGTGACTTCTTTGACATCTTCTTTAAATCTCTTTAAAGAAGTGATCTTAGAAGTTAAAACTAATTCTTTATTACGATAGATTCTGACTTTGACATTGTTGTTGAGCTTGCCATCAGTGACATATAAACCAGCAATCTGACCAACTTTTGAAGCTTTGAAGAGTGATCTGACCTCCGCATGACCATAAACAACTTCTTCATACTCAGGCTCTAACTGACCTTTTAAGGCGGCTTCGATATCTTCAAGAAGGTTATAAATAATCTTGTATTCTCTGATCTCTAATTTCTGTTCTTCAGCTAAGTCTCTGATCAAAGGTGGAACTTTGACTGAAAAAGCTAAAGTGATGGCCGAAGATGCTTTAGCTAAGGTGAGATCACCTTGAGTGACATCACCAGAGGAGCAGTGGAGAACTTGGCATTTAGCACCAGGGACAGAGATTTTCTCTAATGAGCTCTTGATAGCTTCAGCGGAACCTTGAGTATCGGCTTTGACGATCAGGTTGATAGTCAAATCCTTTCCTGAAGCAGCACCGACAGCCATATCAGCTAAAGAGACACCAGCATTTTGAGACATCGTTAGTAAAGCTTGTGCTCTTAAAGCAGCTGCTTCTCTTGCTTCCTTCTCACTAGGGAAAGCTAAGAAACGATCACCAGCGACAGGAACTCCACTTAAACCAGTGACAGAGACCGGGGTTGAAGGGAGAGCTTCTTTGACTGCCTTATCATACTCGTTAGTCATTCTTCTGACTTTGCAGTAGTACTGACCGACAGCTAAATAATCACCGACATGGAGAGTGCCGTTTTGAACAAGTAAAGTAGCTTTAGCACCCTCTTTTTTATCTAATTTAGATTCGATGACAGAACCGATAGCTGGTTTAGAATTAGAAGCCTTAAGTTCTAACAATTCCGCTAAATCTAAGACACCTTCTAAAAGCTTATCGACATTGGTGTTCATCTTAGCAGAGATTTCAAAACACATCGTACTTCCTCCCCATTCTTCAGGAGTGAGATCTTGAGCCGCTAATTCGGATTTAACTCTCTCAACATTAGCACCGGGTTTATCAATCTTATTGATAGCGACGATGATAGGAACATTAGCAGCTTTAGCGTGTGAGATAGCTTCGATCGTTTGAGGTTTAACACCATCATCAGCAGCGACGATGAGGATGACGATATCAGTGACAGAAGCTCCTCTTGCACGCATGGCAGTGAAAGCTTCATGACCAGGAGTATCGATGAAGGTGATCTTCTTTCCGTTGATCTCCTTTTGATAAGCACCGATCTCTTGAGTGATACCGCCATGTTCAGAAGAGGTGATTGAAGAATGACGGATGTTATCGATCAAGGTCGTCTTTCCGTGGTCGACATGACCCATGATCGTGACGACAGGAGGACGAGGGTCAGTATCAGATTCAGAGAAGATTTTAGCGTTGGTGAAATCGACGGAAGGATTATCTTCCTTGCGAAAATCAAAATCGTTGTTGAGACAAACTTCAGCGATCAAATCATCGGATAAGACGGTGTTTAAAGAGATGATACGACCAGCCATCAAGAAGGACTTGATCGTATCTGTGGCTGAGATACCAAGCCTCTTGCAGAGTTGATCGAGAGTCAGTGGCCCAGAATAGACGAAGATACCATCCTTGACGACACCATTGTTTTCCTTTTGTCCGTTGGATTTACGTTTTTCTTTGCTCATAAGCCACCTCCTTTTCTTCAAACTACAAACTATTCTGCACTAGAGAGAAGCTCTTCCATCTGTCTGATGATATTTTCAGGGATTCTGTAGCGTTGATAGGCTTTTTTCTCTCTCAGTTTTTTAAGCGTCTCTATATCTTTCTTAACATAGATACCTCTTCCATTTAAATTCTGATCGATATCGAGGATGACACCTTTATCAGACTTGACCAAACGGAATAGTTCTTCTTTGGGATAAGACTCACGAGAGACGATATCACGACGGGAAACTACCGGTTTAGGAAGCATTCTGCTTGATAATCCTCTTATCAATACTCAGAGCCGTATTCTTCCTCAAGCTCCTCATCGTATCCGTAATCATCATTCTCAAGGTCTTCAAGCTCTTGAGCCTTGATCTGTTCGAGTTCTTCCTCGGTATAGATAGGCATAGCTTGGACATTCTTGAGAAGTGATTCTTCTTCCTCTTGTTTTCTATCATCGTCTTGACGACGTCTTCTTGTGGATTTAGTGATAGCAGGTCCTTTCTTAGGAGCCATCGCCTGTTCGAATTCTTCGAGAGAGAACTTGGGTTTGTTTTTGATTTCGACGTGTTCGACCTCTTGAGCTTGATTCTTAAGTTCACTAGTGGTGGAAGTGGGGTTAGCCTTAGGAGCGGCAACATTCTCAGTCTCAACAGGTTCTTTAGCTTTCTTCTCAGCTTTGACAGGTTCAAAAGCAGGTGCTTGATTGATGAGAGTGACTTCTTCAAGAAGATTAGTCTCATCTTCAGCTTCCGCTTTGACTTCTTCGACGACAGGAGCGGTAGGCTCGATTCCATTTACGGCGATAGCCCACTTTTGAGCTTCTTCTTCGATGTCATTAGTGAACATGTACTGGACGCCTTCAGTGATGGCATCATCAGAAGTCATGATTGAAATCGTGCACATCGTGATTCTGGAAGCTAAGCGAACATTGACACCTAACTTTCCGATTGCAGAACCGAAGTTGGCTTTCTCAACGATAGCGGTAACCTTAGGGAATTGATAACCTTTTTCTCTTTCGATTTCATCAAAGTGAACATTAGAATTGAAGAAATCGTGATCTTCAGTGAAAGCTAAACCGACGATCTTAGCAGGCTTTAAAGCTTCGATGATCTGTAAAGCTTTGTTGTTCTCATATTTAAGGACATCAATCTTCTCGTTATTGAGATGCTTAGTGACTTCTCTTAAACGGGAAGATTCAGGTCCGATGACGGTACCGACAGGATCGATATTAGGGTTTTTAGATTCGACGAAGATCTTAGTCTTGTTTCCGGCTTCTCTAGCGATAGCTTTGATCGTGATGAGACCTGCTTCAATCTCCGGGACTGCTCTCTCTAAAAGCTTGAGGATGAATTTCTCACTGGTACGGGTGATTGATAAAGAAGGCGGAGTGCTCTTATCGGAGATGTCATTAAGCAAAACAGTGACAGTAGAACCGATAGTGAAGGTATCACCAGGAATCTGATCATAAAGGCGTAATAAACCATTAGTAGATCTACCGAAAGAAAGTTCGTAGATATGATTTTCAGCTTCCTCTCTCATGCTTCTCTTTCTAGAAGGTGAATCACTCTCACGAGATCTTCTAGCCGGACGAGATTCAATTCTAGTGACTGTCCCTTCTAAAAGCTCACCGATCGATTTAGAGAAATTAGCTAAAATGGCCTGTTTGGAAGCTTCTTTAAGCTTAGCTTGGAAGAGTTGTTTGACTCTTCTGACATAAGATTTATCAAGGAGAGTGACATCAAAAGGAAGGTCGATTTGCTGACCGAGTTCAGCATCAGGATTGACAGCTTTAGCATCCTCTAAAGAGACTTGGTAAGCGTCATCGACGATATCATCTTCCTCAGTGACGATCTTAGTATCGTAAATCTTGAAGTTAGAGATATCATCAGCGATGACGACTTTGCAATGGATGAGCTGTTTGACTACATCATTGTTATCTTTATCACGATATAAACCCGGATAAGACCACTCGAGATAAGCCTGTTCCATAGCACTGACTAAAATATCAGCAACATTCTCACGAGTGACAGAGGAATCTTTCTCAATCTCGCTTAAAGCAAGGGCAAAATTGTCCTTGTCAACTTTTCCAGAGATCTTAGATTCGAGTTCTGGATTCTTAGGTTTTCTTCCTCTTTTTTTAGGTGCAGGTTTAGCGACTAATTCTTCAGGCATTTTTGACATTCCTCCTTAAGCCTTGTAGCCCATACGCATTTCAACGACATCTTCTTTTGTGACTTGAAACTTCACTTTCTTTCCTTTGACGAAGTATTCAAATCGAGCATTTTCATCTTCGAGAGCGACTAACTTAGCAGTGACCTTCTTACCATCTTTCAGTTTCAAATCAATCCAGTGGTCAACTAACTTAGTTAAGTCTTCAAACGGAATCTGCTTCTCACTTCCTCCTGAGGAGACATCAAGCATATAGCTGTCAGTTAAGTCTTCAATAGAATCAAGCAGTTCACTAGCCTTTTCACTGAAGGCAGTTATCTCATCAAGAGTGATCTGATAATCTTTGTCAACCAAGACTTCTAATGTTTTTCCAAGCATCTGATCAATCTTGAATTTGACAGAGACGAGTTCGATTCCCTCTTCCTCTGCTTCTTTCTGTAAGACAGCTGTGATTTTTTCTAATAAACCCTGATCCATCTCCCCTCCTGTAAAAAGAAAGAGTGGACCGAAGCCCACTCTTAATTTTCTGATTAAGAATGCGGATAAAAATCCGGCCTCCGAAGAAGCAAGTAAATTATAATCAGCACCGATTTTACTTGTCAATATCTCTATATATAATTAAGGATGGAAACTTATGAAATCACTCCCTTTTCTAACAAAAGCACTATTACTTTCAATTACTTGTCTAATAGAAGAGAAAAGAGATTAAAATAGTTCCTGCATGATTATGAAAACTAACACATTAAGAACATCAACTATCATCAAGAAAAGCTGGCTCAATTTCATCCTCGGTCCAGCAGTGAAAATGATCGAAGCGGTCTTTGATTTATTGATTCCTCTTTTTATGAAAGCTGTCATCGATCTTTGCTTCTCTTCTTCATCTTTAGATGCAGTCAGTGAAGCTTTAGGATCTTTTATCAAACTCTTCGGAACATGGATTGACGGGAATCCTGAGCTCAACTATGCCATCATCGGTGGTTTCATCATTCTGTTGATGGGAATCGTCGGCTTCTCAACGACGATGGTCTGTCAGTATATCGCTGCTAAGACTGCGACTTCTTGTGGTACAGAACTAAGAAATCAACTTTATAACAAGATACTTTCTCTCAGCAAAAAGGAAAGAGAACAGATAACCGAAAACAAACTTCTGACGATCCTTAACTCAGACTCCTATCAAGTTCAACAAGGTGTTTTATTCTTCATCAGATTAGGAGTGAGAGCTCCTTTTATCATCCTAGGTTCTTTAGTCATCTCTTTCATTCTTGATTATCAGATCGGTCTCGTCTTTTTAGGAATCATACCGATTATCTTATTAATCGTCTTTGTAGTGATGATGAGATCAAGTCGTAAATACTTAGAGATACAAGCAAGACTTGACGAAGTCTCCGTCAAAGTCAGTGATAACATCGCTGGTACAAGAGTCGTCCGTGCTTTTAACAGACAAGACTTTGAAGAAAAAGACTTCAATAAGAAGACTGTTCAATACCAAAATGAAGCTGTCAAAGTTGGAAAACTAACTAGCCTCATCAATCCCTTGACTTTCGCAATCGTCGCTATCGCTACCATCTGTGTCGTCTTCATCGGTGGTTTCTCAATGCAGAATCATGTCACTTTCTTCGACCATGAACTTCTTCCTTCAACCATCATCACTTTGGTTTCTTATCTGACTCAAATCTTCCAAACTCTCGTCTTATTAACTAACTTGATTCAAACTTTCACTAAATCGATCGTCTCCGCTAAGAGATGTGATCAGATCTTCGCTTTAGACTCCTCAGTTAAAATTGATGGCACTTATTTAAATAAGAACATCAACAGGGGCGAAGAACTTCTATCTTTCTCACATGTTTCTCTCTCTTATAAAGATAGTGGAAATAACGCTTTGAATGATTTATCTTTCACCCTTAAAAAAGGAGAATCTCTCGGTATCATCGGCCCTACTGGTTCGGGTAAGAGTTCTTTGATCAAACTTCTTGAGAGATTTTTAGATGCCACCGATGGAGAGATCTCTTACAAAGGAAAAGACATTAAAGAGTATTCGATTTCAGATTTAAGAAAAGAGATTGGATATGTACCTCAAAAAGCCAATCTCTTCAAAGGAACTATTCTCTCTAATTTCCAAATGGCAAAAGTAGATGTCAATCAACAAGAGATTGAAGAAGCTTTAAAAGATGCTGCCGCTTATGATTTTGTCTCTGCTTATGACGACTACCTCTCTCATGAAGTTGAAGAAGGTGGAAAGAATTTTTCAGGTGGACAAAGACAGCGTCTTTCCATCGCTAGAACACTAGTCAGAGATCCTGAGCTTTTGATCTTAGATGATTCAACTTCAGCTTTAGATCTTCTCACTGATAAGAAAGTGAGAAACAACATCACCACTAGACATCCTGAACTGACGAGAATCATCATCTCTCAGAGAGTCTCCACCATCGCTGATTGTGATCAGATTTTAGTTTTAGAAGGTGGAAAGATCATCTCCGATGGAAAACATGATGAACTTCTTAAAACCTGTCCTGCTTATTTAGAGACTTGGGTTTCCCAGTCAGAAAGGAATGCCTGATATGAAAGTCTCTACTCGATTACTAAGTTATTTAAAACCACAGAAGAAACTGATCGTTTTGACGATAGTCTCACTTTTCATCTATCTAATAGCTCAATTGATGCTTCCTTACCTTGTCGGACAGAGCATCAACTCTCTTGGAGAAGTAGTAGGTACATCCTTCGTTGTTGATATCAATATCAATGCGATTATCATCTATCTTTCAGTGGCAGGAGTACTATCTATCTTAGGAGTCATCTTCGATTACATCTTCGAATACTCAGTCAATCTCCTCACTCAAAACATCGTCAAACAAATCAGAGTTGATATCTTCGCTAAGCTCAATCAAGTCCCATTAAAAACTATCGATAACAGAGCCAGTGGTGACCTACTTCAACTAGAGATCGGAGATGTTGAAAACATCTCAACTGGACTTCTTTCCATCTTCAAACAGCTTTTCCAAGGAGTCTTGAGCATCGTCATCACGATCATCTTGATGTTCTCAGTCAACTGGATACTAGCTTTAGCAGTCATCATACTCACTCCTTTAAGTTTCTTCGTCTCAAGGTTTGTCGCTACTTTCTCACATAGTCACTTTAAGAAACAAGCTGAATTGATGTCTTCTTTAAACGCCGCTAGTTTTGAATCTATCTCTAATATCGAGCTCGTTCAATCTCTCTGTTTTGAAGATAGAAGCTATCAAGAGTTCAAAAGGAGAGATGAAGAGTTAAGAAAAGAAGGAAAAGTCGCTCAATTCTCAGCTTCTTGGACTAATCCTTCAACAAGACTTGTCAACAACATCATCTATGCGATCATCGGAATCTCCGGTATCATCATGATCCTTTATACTTCCTCTTACTCAATACTGAACATGAACATCGGAAAGCTCACCTCTTTCTTGAGCTACACTACCGAGTACACTAAACCTTTTAATGATATATCTTCAGTCATGGCTGAGTTTGAAACAGCTCGCACATCATTCAATCGTATCAATGAGTTCCTCAATTCTGAAAACGACATCGATGAAGGTGATGTCATCCTTACTAAGCCGATTGAAACGATTGAATTTAAACACATGTCCTTCAGCTATGAAGAATCAAGGCCTCTGATTGAAGACTTCAATCAAGTCATCAAGAAAAATGAGAGAGTTGCGATTGTCGGACCGACTGGAGCCGGCAAGACCACTCTCATCAATCTGATTATGAGATTCTATGATCCTATCTCTGGAGAAGTAGCTTATGATGATATAAATGGTATCAATATAACAAAGAATTCTCTTAGAAACAATTTTGGAATGGTCTTACAAGATACATGGATATTCACCGGAAGTGTCATCGATAATGTCCGTTATGCAAAACCAGATGCTAGCGATGAAGAAGTAATCGAAGCTTGTAAGAAAGCCAAAGCTGATAATTTCATCAATCTCTTACCTGATGGCTATCAAACTCAAGTATCTGCTAGAGCTGGTCTATCTGAAGGTGAAAGACAGCTTCTTACTATCGCTCGAGTCATGTTAGCTAAACCTTCCATCATCATCCTTGATGAAGCTACTTCTAACATCGATACCAGAACTGAAAAACAGATCTCTGAAGCTTTTGATTCGATGATGGAAAATCACACTTCCATCGTCATCGCTCATCGTCTTTCAACGATCAGAAATGCTTCTTTGATCCTCGTCTTAAAAGATGGTGCTGTCATCGAAAAAGGTGATCATGAATCATTGATGAATCAAAAAGGCTTCTATTACGAACTTTATAATTCTCAGTTTAAATAACCTTTACTAGAAAGCTTGTTATCTTGTTAAAAAATCCGCCTCCTATGAGGCGGAGATTTTAGTTTGTAGAATTATTGTTCATCCTATTTCTAAAAATAGAAGCTACATATTCAGGATCTTTGACATACTTGAAGACTAATCCTCTATAAGGAGACATTCCGATAAAAACATCACCATAATTGAACAAACGGCTATTTTTATTACAAGAGACAGATGAGATGGTAGTGATAGGTCTTGTCATTTTTGAATTAGGAGCATAGATGACTACTCTATCTCTATAAATTATGTACTGATAAGATTTGTTCTTACTATTCCAATAAAGTAAAACGAGTAGCGGAATTATCGTCCAAAAGAGCAGTCCTAAGATGATGATTGAAAATATTGAATGTCTTCCAAAGATTGATGTTGTAGCTGTATAAATCGGTTTGTTATCAGATGTTAAAGGCGGTAATTCAATATCAGGTTGATACGAAACCTTTTTATGTCTTCCTCTACCCATATCAGTCTATATCTATCTGATCAGTCGTCTCAGGAATGGTGTAATCAGTGATGCTTACAACTTCGATCTCATATTGGAATTTAGTGATCTCAGCTCCGGTTAATGAAACATTATAAGTAGTGTTAAAAGTGACATCACTTAAAGAGACGGAGATGCTACTCAGTGATCCATAAGAAGTAGTCCAATTCATAGTAGCATCACTAAAGTCAGTGATACTTATTGAAGAGGCAGTAAAATCACCAGCTACTTTCACACTATTAGACTCAGCAGAAGCATAAACATGGCTGTTAAAGAGAGTTAAAAGACTAGCAATCGCATTGGAATTAAGATAGAGAGTATACCCGTTTGTCGTCTCTTGGATAGCATTGAAATTAGAAGCGACGAAGAAGTCTTCATCAAGAAGAAGATAGTATTCATCTACCTCACCTCTATTAGTGCTTTCGTCATATGTTTTGCTAATACCAAGCCATGATGAAGTACAAGAATAGACAGAACCATCAAGAAGATTTGCTCTATTGACTTCATACTCTTCAACATCACTGGAGTAATAGTCATCTAAGTTAGTTGAGAAATCGATATGATTGTTGAAATAGATATCATCTCCAAAGATCTTTCTGGTCGCTTCACCTTCGCTTGTGAAGTTATAGGAATTTGTTCCTTTAACTGTTAAAGCAGAAGTGTACTCATATTTAGAGACTTCTTGTTCTTTATAAGCATTAAGCATGTTCTTCATAGCTGTCAAAGGAGTATTAAGTTGAGAAGAACCAAGATAAAGACCATCGATAGAAGGAGCGCTAAGAACACTATATTCAAAGCTAGTGAAATCTAAAGTGTATGAGAAATTGACAGTGTTATTGCCGACAGTGACAGAGAAGGTATAAATATAAGTATCGATATAACCATCATCAAAGGTGACTTTCATCTCAAAATTACTGACGATATCAGGAAGATTAGAAATGACGGCTTGAACGATTGAATTACTTCCGAAGAAATTCAAAGCTGAAGAGATGACAGAACTCGCATTCATCGTCGTCTCTAAAGTATAAGTGTCATTTCCGACATAAGTGAGACTTTCGATGTCATCGTCATCATATTCAAAAATCGCTTTAGCAAAAGTCGAGCTCTCATCATCTTCGATGCTTCCTTGCTCATAATCACGAAGCTCACCATCTTCATTTATTTCAATAGTTTCTCTGACTTCATCTCTATGCATGACATAAGATTCACCATCAAAAAGAAGAGCACCACTGCTGGCGTAGTGAGCAAGATAAGAGAAGGAATCAGAAGGACGAGATTGAATTAAACCAGTTCTAGTGGCGGTAGGACCAAGTCCAGAACCTAGGACTGAAGTGGTCACTGAAAGAGTATCTTCGTAAGTGTAATTTCCATTAACGGTTCTATCTCTAGCAGCTAAGAAGTACTCTTCGTTAGAGATGATTGTTCCATAAAGTGTGATATTGGAATTGATAGTTAGAGGGAAAGAAGCGAGTGTTGAATAAGAAGAATCAAGATACCAACCATCAAACATGTGCTGGTCATCTGTTGTCGGATCATCAGGTCTCGAATATGATGAGCCGCCTTCAACTTCAACTAAAGTAGTATCCCCATCAACATTGAGAGTGACAGTGTAGGTGACAACAGTAGATGTACCACCCTGAGAACTTGTCGGTGATGAGCTCTCTTGTGATGTACTTCCAGAACAACCTGCTAAAAACACAAGAGTGAGAAGAGAGAGTAGGATTCCTTTTTTCATAATGTTTTATCTCCTTTTAAACAACATCTGAAAGTAGAATACCCCCCCCCTGCCTTATTTTGTCAATAAACCATTTTTTACATGTTCATGTAAAAAGTGAATGACTTACTCATAAAAATAGGCGCAAGGTAGCCTCGCTCCTCATAGAATCAAAATTAGAAAAAGAAATGATACACCAAAAAGTGATTCAAATTATTTACTCAGTTGGACGAATTTGAGAATAACCATTCCAAGCGAATAAGGCTTTTTCATTTTCATCTCCAAAAACTTGTTCAACATCACAAATATAGAGATAATGGTCTCCAACCTCGTGATACTCTTTTAAATTGCAAATAATA